>NZ_NSET01000019.1 GCF_009192945.1 Xanthomonas maliensis
GGCCGCGGCCGCGGCCGAGGGCGACCGCTCGGAAAACGCCGAATACACCTATCGCAAGAAGCAACTCGGCGAAATCGACCGCCGCGTGCGCTATCTCAGCAAGCGGCTGGAGGCATTACGGGTGGTCGATACCGCGCCCACCGATCCGCACGCGGTGTTCTTCGGCGCGCAGGTGGAACTGGAAGATGCCGACAGCGGCGAACTGCTGCGCTACCGCATCGTTGGTCCGGATGAAACCGACGCCGCGCTCGGCTGGATCAGCATCGACTCGCCGCTGGCGCGTGCACTGCTGAAAAAACGTGTGGACGACGAGTTCGAGGCGCAACTGCCCGGCGGCCGACATACCTTCGTGGTGGTCTCGGTGGCGTACGAGACAGGCTGATTGCCGATCGTCGGTTACGCCCGAGCAGGAGACGGCTTGCCCGCCCCCCTTCCCGCAATCCACGGACCTTCGCCTGCTCCGATCGAAGCGGCGAGTGCGGATAGATCGCAGCCGCGATGGTGGCGAACCAAGCACGCCACTTCCGGTGCATGCCCGCGATGGTGGCGCCCTGCTCGCCTCTTGTACCGATCGTTTCGGAACGAAGCATGCTGGGTCGTCCACCGCACGCGGCCATGAACCGCAGCGAAGGACCCACCCCAACGCATCGTCGCAGGCGCAAACCCACGACGACGACTTCCGAAGACTAGACCATCTGCAGATTGAGCGGCCGGCCGCGGCCAGCTGGCTCGCTGGGCGAGCGCAGCGCATCGCCGAACAGATCGTGCTCATCGCTGTCGGTGATCTCGACCTCGACCAGATCGCCCGGCTGCAATTTGCAGGCGCCGCCATTCTGGATGTGCACCAGCCCGTCGATTTCCGGCGCATCGGCACGCGAGCGCGCCACCGCGATATCGTCTTCGACCAGGTCCACCAGGCACTGCTGCACGGTGCCGATCTTCGCTTCCAGCCGCCGCGCGGAGATCTCGGCCTGCTTGGCCATGAAGCGTGCCAGCCGCTCCTGCTTCAGCGGCTCGGGCACCGGGTCCGGCAAGGCGTTGGCGCTGGCACCTTCGACCGGCGAATAGGCAAAGGCGCCAACGCGATCCAGCTGCGCCTGATCGAGGAACTCGAGCAGCGCTTCGAACTCGGCATCGGTCTCGCCGGGAAAGCCGACAATGAAGGTGGACCGCACGGTGATCTCCGGGCACAACGCCCGCCAGCGCTGCACGCGCTCCAGCGTCTTGTCGACCGCGCCGGGCCGCTTCATCAGCTTGAGGATGCGCGGGCTGGCGTGCTGGAACGGGATATCCAGATACGGCAGTAACTTGCCCTCCGCCATCAACGGCACCACGTCGTCCACGTGCGGATACGGGTAGACGTAATGCAGCCGCGTCCATACACCCAGTTCCGACAGCCCTTCGCAGAGCGCCTTCATCCGGGTCTGGTAGCTGCGGTCACGCCAGCTGCGCTCGGCGTATTTCAGATCCACGCCATAGGCCGAGGTGTCCTGCGACACCACCAGCAATTCCTTGACCCCGCCGCGCACCAGCCGCTCGGCCTCGCGCAGCACCTCATCGACCGGACGCGAGGCCAGATCGCCGCGCATCGAGGGGATGATGCAGAAACTGCAGCGATGATTGCAGCCTTCGGAGATCTTCAGATACGCGTAGTGGCGCGGCGTCAACTTGACGCCGTAGTCCGGCACCAGATCGACGAAGGGATCGTGGCGCGGCGGCAAGGCGGCGTGTACCGCTTCCATGACGCTCTGGTAGTCCTGCGGGCCCGACACCGCCAGCACGTCCGGATAGCTTTCACGGATCTGCTCCGGGCGCTTGCCCAGGCAGCCAGTGACGATGACCTTGCCGTTGGCGTTCATCGCCTCGCCGATCGCGTCCAGCGACTCGGTCACCGCCGAGTCGATGAAGCCGCAGGTATTGACCACCACCACGTCGGCCGCGTCGTAGCTGGGGACGATGCTATAGCCCTCCACGCGTAGCTGGGTGAGGATGCGTTCGGAATCGACAAGCGCCTTCGGGCAGCCAAGGCTGACGAAGCCGACTTTGGGAGCGGCCTGGGACATTACCGGGGGTACCGGGTGAGAAACCGCAGATTATAGCCCACGTTGCCTCGCGGGCTGGCCGGGATGCGGCCGTGGCTTAACCGGACAGCCCCCGTTCTGATCGCAGGCGCGGCCGACGCAGCAGCCAGGCCGCTCTCATGGCCCACGAGTGCTTGATCGTCTTTTAGTGCTTGATCGTCTTCTTCAGATAGAGGGTCTTTGCACCGAAATCGATCACCGCGCCATTTGCGATCATGAAGTCCGCGCCCAAGGTACCGCCGGTGGGACCGGATGCAGGGCGGGGCCAGCCCATGTACTCGTACTCATCGTGGATGTGTATCCCGATAACGGGTCCCGATTGCCACGTGTCGATCATCATATAAATCGGCTTGTCGGTGATGTACTCCAGGCCGGTCGCGCCTCCAGGGCCGCCATAGCTCACCCCTGCCTTGCCTTCGACATGCGCGGCGGACGCAAAGTCTGAATCCAATATCAGGCCAGCCACCGTACCCACGGTCATTGCTCTGGTCACATCGTTGATCGTGACCGGCACGACAAACCGTCCCTTGGCGTTTTCGGTCATGGGAATCGCGACGTAGCCACTCTTGCTCATGCGCTTGGAGAGGGACTGGCGGGTCTCATGCGAGGGATTCAGAACCACCTGGTGTTTGACATAGTCCATGACGATGCCGTTATCCCGTATCCAATCCAGCCCAAGCATGCCGACCTTCTCACCGGGGGTCTCGAAGACCGACACAGGCCGATGCGGCAGGTGGGTGGATCCCACATTGAAATCCGCAATCTCGCCTTCGTCCCGACCAAGCTTGCTCACCTGACCAGGCGACTCGATGCCGAACGCACCGGCGTGGCGAAGGATCTTGACTCCCACCTGCTTGGCAAAGGCATGCTGAAGCTGCATGTAAAGGCCCGCATTGGCATGGATTTCCATCTCCAACGGCTTCCCGTTGAAGCCTGCATGCACCCGTGGACGACGGCCGGCATTTTCCTCCAGTCTGAAGGAAACGACCTCTTCTTTTGGCCGGACCAAGGCATCGGCTGCCCGGCCCAGCGCCGGTGTTGCTGCCATCACCAGCAGCAACGCACACAACTTGGATCTGCTCATAAGGGCCCACTTTTCTGAATGTTTGTCATGACCAACGGACAGCGCTCGCACCCTCCGCGCGCGATCCGCATGCAAGGCTCGCCATCGGAGATGGATGCGCGGCGCACGCATATGGTTTAAACGTCGGCAGACGTGACGCATCCGGCAACCACCAGCGAGCATGCATACGAGATCTCACTGTGCAACCAAGGCTGACGACGCCGACGCTGCAAGGGACCTGGGCACCGGCGCGGACCTCGCAGTCTCGCACGCTCTTCAGGCACGCTACCGATTCATAGGGACGAGCGCGCTCGCAAAGCCAGCTGTCAGAACAGCTTGGGAAGCAACAAGCCAGTGCGCTTGCGATAGGCGGCAAAGCCTGGATAGCGGGACAGCGACGCGTCTTTGCGCAGCATGCTCTTGAAGAAGAAGACGAACATCCAGGTCGCAAAGATCAGCCAGGGAATCCAATGACCGGAAGCCGCCGCAAACGACGCATAGATCAGGATCTCGCCGAGATAATTGGGATTCCGGGTGCGACTGAACACGCCGTCCTCGATCAATCCGGGCTTCAATCTTAACGTGTAGTACTTCTGGGCATCCCCGACATAATGAAGAAAGATTCCCAGCGTGAACACCGAGAGCGTCAACCCGACGACCCAGGGATGCAGCTGCGCATGCCTGCTGATCAGCAGATAGGGCGCAACGTAGTAGCCTGCGAGCGGCAGGAAGATGAAGAAAAACCCGATTTTTCCCGGCAAACGCGCCTGAAAACGCCGATCCGGGAAGGTCACCCCTTTCAACAACCAAAGCAATGAGTAGGTCCCGTGCAGGCTCAGATAAATAAACGCCTCCATGCTCCAATTGTCGTAGTACCACATGAACCCCAGCACGAGCGGAATGACCAAAACCTTATGCGCGTTGATGAAATCAATTGCTCTCATAGCGTTACATTTCCTCCTGAGTCAAACTGCCGGTGCTCCACGCACCCCATGCTAGCGGAATCGGATTCGACGCATCCATGATCGCGCCCAATTCCCATGCACATAACGCCGATGTTTGCGCATAACGCGACCGTGCTTCTCACGTCGTCCGGGTCGACGACCGAGCCAAGGTGCTGCTGTGCCGCGAACGCAGCCTCCCTCGACTGACCTTGGCCGTCCTTTGCAGGGCGCATCATGACGGTCTCTGCTCCACTCCAGTTAAAGAACGGTGAACCCGGCAGCGTGCGCAACAGCGATCACCGTTGCCGCCTGTACTCGGCCGAATGGGTGCAATCACCGGATCGTTTTAGCGAGATCCTCACCTATCGCGCCCTCGACTCGATCGATAATAGGGACCTCTCTCAACGCATCAGGAGTTGCCATGGGTCACTGGACCACGCTCGACACCCCCGGCGGACAGGTTGCCGCCTGGCACGCCACACCGGCTTCCAGCCCACGCGGCGGCCTGGTGGTGATCCAGGAAATCTTCGGCGTCAACGCGCACATTCGCGACGTCGCCGATGACTTCGCCGCGCGCGGCTACGAGGTGCTGGCGCCGGCCTTCTTCGATCTGGAAGAAAAAGACGTGCAGCTGCCCTACGACCAGGACAGCCTCAAGCGCGGACTGGCGCTCGCCAATGCGGTTGGCCTGGATCGCGCGGTGGAAGTCGTGCAAGCCGCTGCAACCTTGCTGACGCGGGCCGGCAAGGTCGGCACGGTGGGCTATTGCTGGGGTGGCTCGGTCGCATTGCTGTCGGCCATCCGCCTGGGCCTGCCGTCGGTCAGCTATTACGGCGGGCGCAACGTGCAATTGCTCGACCAGACACCGCAGGCGCCGGTGATGTTCCACTTCGGCGAGCAGGACAGCAGCATTCCGCCGGAGGCGATCCAGGCCCATCGCGACAAGCTGCCGCAGATGGAGACCTTCGTCTATCCGACCGGACATGCCTTCAACCGCAGCATCGACCCCACGCACTACCACGCGGCCAGCGCCGAGCTGGCATTGGAACGCACACTGGGCTTCTTCCAGAGCCACGTGGGATGAGCCAATTCCAGCTCGATCCGCGGCTGGCCGCCGACAGCCTGCTGGTGGTCGACGGCCCGCTCTCGCAGGTGCGCTTGATGGACGACACCCGGTTCCCGTGGCTGCTGCTGGTACCACGCGTGGCCGATGCCAGCGAATGGATCGATCTGGATGGCGGCCAGCAGCGCTTGCTGCTGGCCGAGATCAACCAACTGTCGCACGCGCTGCGCGAGGAGCCACAGGTCGCCAAGCTCAATGTCGGCGCCCTGGGCAACATCGTGCGGCAACTGCATGTCCACCTGGTGGGCCGGCATCCTGGCGATGCGGCCTGGCCTGGACCGGTCTGGGGCAGCGGACCCGCCCAGCGATTCACCCCCGAAGCGCTACAACAGCGTGCCAGTGCCTGGGCGCAACGGCTACGATAGGCACCCGTCTCTCAATCTGCCCGTTCGCATGAAATCCAATGTCGTCGCCGCGCTGATCCTGATCCTGGTCGGCCTGCTGTTCCTGGCCAACAATCTGGGCTGGACCAATCTCAGTCTCGGTCGGCTGATCGCCACCTGGTGGCCGGCCCTGCTGGTGGCGTGCGGCATCGGCATGCTGTTCGGGCGCGGCAAGTAGGCGACCCGCCCGCCGTCGCCCGCTGCGAGGCGGGCGGTCGGCTGGGCGCCAACGAACGCGCCTGCAGCGCCGGCCGCGAGGGAGATGACGACTGTCACCTGCGATCGTTGACCTCTGGCACCTGACCCAGCACCGCGCACGGCGCATGATCGCCTCACACCCAACGAGGCCACCGCCATGTACAACCGCCTGATTCCCGCGCTGTTCCTGATCGTGCTGGGCACCCTGTTCCTGCTGAACAACCTCGGCCTCAGCCACATGGACCTCGGCGGGCTGATCGCGATCTGGTGGCCGGTCATGCTGGTCGCGGCAGGGATCCGCCAGCTGCTGCGCAAGCGCGCGGCAGCCGTCACCGCCTGCTGATTGCCGTTGCCCCTCTCAGGTCCGCGGCAGGGTCACGCCGACCTGGCCCTGGTACTTGCCGCCACGATCCTTGTATGAGGTCTCGCAAACCTCGTCGGACTGGAAAAACAGCATCTGCGCCACGCCTTCGTTGGCGTAGATGCGTGCCGGCAACGGCGTGGTATTGCTGAATTCCAACGTCACGTGCCCCTCCCATTCCGGCTCCAGCGGGGTGACGTTGACGATGATCCCGCAGCGCGCATAGGTGCTCTTGCCCAGGCACACCACCAAGGTATCGCGCGGGATGCGGAAGTACTCGACCGTCCGCGCCAGCGCGAAGCTGTTGGGCGGGATGATGCAGACATCGGACTCGATGTCCACGAAGCTGCCCGAGTCGAAGTGCTTGGGATCGACGATGGTCGAGTTGATATTGGTGAACACCTTGAACTCGCGCGAGCACCGCACATCGTAGCCGTAGCTCGAGGTGCCGAAGCTGACGATGCGCTGGCCCGCCGCGTCCTGCTTGACCTGGCCAGGCTCGAACGGCTCGATCATGCCGTGCTGCTCGGCCATGCGCTTGATCCAGCGGTCGCTCTTGATGCTCATCGGATGTTCCTTGAAGACGGAAGGCGCCGGGCCGGATGGCCCGCGCACAAGGCGGCAGATTTTAGCCCAGCGACGGGATTGCCAGCGCGCGGGCGCTATCCCAGCGACGCGGAGATCGGAATGCTGGCGCGTGGGCGCTTGCCCAACTCCTCCGACAGCCGCGCTGCAGCCGCCAGATAGGCCTGCGCGGCGGCCGACTCAGGGGCCGCCACCACGATCGGCTGACCGACGTCGCCCTGCTCACGGATGGCAATCGCCAACGGCAGCGCGCCCAGCAGCGGCACACCGTAGTGCACCGCCATGCGCTCGCCACCACCTTCGCCGAACAGGTGCTCGCGATGGCCGCACTGGCTGCAGGTGTGTACCGCCATGTTCTCCACGATACCCAGTACCGGCACCGCTACTTTCTCGAACATCTTCAAGGCCTTGCGCGCGTCCAGCGTGGCGATGTCCTGCGGCGTGGTGACAATGACCGCACCGGCGACCGGAATCTTCTGCGACAGCGTCAGCTGGATGTCGCCGGTGCCTGGCGGCAGATCGATCAGCAGGTAATCCAGGTCGTCCCACAAGGTATCGCTGAACAACTGCATCAGCGCCGAGGTCGCCATCGGACCGCGCCAGATCATCGGGGAGTCCTGGTCGACCAACAGCCCGATCGACATCGCCTCGATGCCGAACGCGCGCAGCGGTTCGATCGACTTGTTGTCCGGGCTGTCGGGCCGCCCGCTCAGGCCCAGCATCGCCGGAACGCTGGGGCCGTAGATGTCGGCATCCAGCACCCCTACCCGCGCGCCCTGCTGGCGTAGCGCCAGCGCCAGATTGACGGCGGTCGTCGACTTGCCTACCCCGCCCTTGCCGGAGCCGACGGCGATGACATTGCGGATCCGCGAATGCGGCGACAAGCCCCCTTGCACGGCGTGGGCGGCGATCCGCCGCTCGGCCGTCATGCCTTACCTCTCACGGCCATACGTGCCGCCACCAACATCAATTTCCAACCGACTTGTTTCATTGCTGACCTGGACTACTGGGGGCCGGCCCGGCACGACATGCCAGACCCGCCGTACACGGGCGCACAGTTTAACGGGTCCACGCACCGTGGCCCGCTCCGTCGGCGAGCCCATGGTTCGTGTCATGCATCGACGTAAATGACATGCATGGACACATTGTGAATCAATTGTTACTTTTGGATTTCCGGTTCAGGTTCCGCTCAGCGAGCCCGTCCGGTGGAGTTTCTTCATTCGCAAGGATTTCGCTACCTCATGTCCAGCCGTCTCTCCCATCGCATTTCCCCTACCCGTTTGAGCACCGCCCTGCTGGTGGCACTCATCGCCCCGACTGGTCAATTGGCCGCGCAAGAAAACGGCGTCGCATCCGACACCACCGACCTGGCCAAAGTGACGGTGACCGGCTCGCGTATTGCCCGTACCGGCTTCGTCACCCCCTCCCCGGTCACAGCCATCACGTCCGAAGAGATCCGCGCCACTGGCGCGACCACCATCAGCGACCTGATGGTGCGGATGCCGGCGCTCTCGCCGAGCTACACCCTGGGCAACTCCACGCGCTTCATCGGCACCGCCGGACTGGGCTTGCTGGACCTGCGCGGCATGGGCACCGATCGCACCTTGGTGCTGGTGAACGGACGCCGCCATGTCGGCTCCAGCCCCGGCTCCACCGCGGTCGACGTCAACACCATTCCGGTGGAATGGGTCGAACGCGTGGAAGTGATCACCGGCGGTGCGTCGGCGGTCTACGGCGCCGATGCGGTGGCCGGCGTGGTCAACTTTATCCTCAAGAAGTCCTTCACCGGCTTCGAGACGCGTGGCCAGACGGGCATCGCCGACGAAGGCAATTTCAACCGCTCCTTTGCCAGCTTCTCGGCCGGTACCGACTTCGCCGAAGGACGCGGCAATATCGCCGTGTCCGCCGAATACAGCACCCAGGACCGCTTCGGGCGCGGCAATCGCGCCATCGGTCGCGAATATCTGGTCAGCGTCCCCAATCCGAACTTCGACCCAAGCCAGCCACCGAGCGAGCGCAATCCGCAGAACGTTCTCAGCGGCCCCGGCGGCAACCATTCCACGTCCTACGGCGGCACCTTCAACCTGGGGACGTTCGACTTCCGCAATCCAGCCAGCTATGGCAACCGCTATCTGTTCAACCCGGATGGCAGCTTCCGCCGTAATCGCTACAGCGGCACGGTGGTCAGCAACACCTCCTGCGTGGACTGCGATTTCGCCGATCTCAACGCAGTGGCCGATCTGCAGCCCGGCTTCGATCGCAAGAGTCTCAACACCATGGCCAGCTTCGAGCTGACCGAGAATCACCGCGTGTTCTTCGAAGGCAAGTACAGCGAGACCGACTCGGAATTCTTCGGCCAGCCGGCGTTCGACAGCTCGCTGCGCATTCGCCGGCAAAACCCTTACGTGCGTCCGGAATTGGGTGCCTTGATGGATTCGCGTGGTGCCACTCAGCTGCTGATGAACCGCTTCAACGTCGATGCCGGACGGCGCGGCGAGAACATCGAGCGCAAGACCTACCGGGCCGTGCTCGGTGCCGAGGGCAACCTCAGCGAGAACTGGACCTACGACGTGTCGGCCAACTACGGCAAGACTACCGTCGATCGCTTGAATCTCAACAACCGCATCAACGAGCGTTGGCAGGCCGGCATCGACGCAGCGCGCGACGCCAATGGCAACATCGTCTGCCGCACCACGCTGGACCCGAACGCCATCAATCCCAACACCAACCGGGTTTACTCGGCACTGGCGCGCGAAGGCTGCATCCCGTTCAGCGTGTTCGGCTACGGTGCGGTCAGCCCGGCGGCGGCGGCGTGGTTCAACACCACCTCGCGCGCGAAGGCCAAGGTGCAGCAGACCGTGTTCTCCGCAGCAGTGGCCAACAGCAATCTGCTGTCGCTGCCGGCCGGCGACATCGGCTTCGCAGGCGGCCTGGAGTACCGCAAGGAGCAGAGCGAGGAGACCACCGACCCGCTGGCAGCGTCGGGCGCTACCTTCCTCAATGCCATCCCCAACAGCGGCGGCGACTACAACGTCAGGGAAGCCTTCGTCGAGACCACCATTCCGCTGTTGGCCGGGCTCCCCGGTGTGGACCGCTTGGCGCTAGATCTGGCCGGCCGTTACTCCGACTACAGCAGCATCGGCTCGACCAAGACCTGGAACATCGGCCTGGACTGGACCATCATCCCGTCGCTGCGCCTGCGCGGTACCTTGGCGCAAGCCGTGCGTGCGCCGAGCATCGGCGAGCTGTACGACTCGCAGAGCGAGAACTTCGCCACCATCGCCGACCCCTGCAATTACCTGTCGACCAATGCCAATCGTCCCGGCACCGCCGGCGATGTGGCGCTGCGTCAGGCCAACTGCAGCGCACTGGGGATCCCGGTCGGCTGGATCGATACCTACACCGCGACCCGTCCTGGCGTCAGCGGCGGCAATCCCGACCTGAAGCCTGAGCGCGCGCGTAGTCTGTCCTACGGGCTGGTGTGGCAACCGGAGTTCTTCGAGGGCTTCGGCATGTCGATCGATTACTGGCGCATCGACCTGCGCGATGCCATTGGCACGGTCACCGCAGAAACCAATGCTACCCGCTGCGTGGACAATCCGGGCGGCATCAACAACAGCTTCTGCGGCTTCGTGCAGCGCGCACCGTTGGGCGGTTTCACCGACGACCAGGGACGCATCTATCCGGAGCACAGCATCATCGGCTGGCAGGCGCTCAACGAGAACCTGGCGCGCTCACGGCGGGTCGGCGTCGACCTGGAGATGGACTATCGCTTCCAGCTGGGTGAAGGCAACACGGTGCTGCGCCTGGTCGGCACCCGGCTGATCCAATCGCGCGAATGGGTCTTCCAGGATTTCCCGCAGGAATACGACGAGTACGTGACCTACGTGACCGACCCGCGCTGGCGCGCGCAGTTCCAGACCAAGTACAGCTGGATGGACTGGCGCGTCTCCTGGGACATGAACTACGTGGACGGCAACCTGCGCGTCACCCCGGAGAGCTACAACAGCAACCCCGGCTCGGCCAGCCCCATCCGCAATGGTTCCTACACCTACCACAACGTCCAGTTCGGCTATCAGTTCCCGGGATCGAAGATCGACGTCTACGTGGGCATCGACAACGCCTTCAACAAGGAGCCGCCGCGCAACTACTTCGGCGGCGACCTGACCTCGGCGCTGTACGACAACATCGGGCGCTTCTTCTATCTCGGTACGACGGTCCGGTTCTGAATGGCATCAGGCTGACCCAGGCAAGGCCCCGGAGTGTCGGGGCCTTTTCATTTGGCCACACAAACGAACCCAACCGAAGGTAACCAGCGCTTACACGTTCCTGAATAGTGCGTGCCGGGTCACTTGCGGCCGTAAAATTTGTGCTGATTTCTACAGTTTTGATGCGGATTACGGCAATTTCATTAATAGGATGTTCAAAAGGGTTGCGACAACGCCCACAACTTCATTACGTTCGGGTTAAGGTCATCTTGCTTTGCGATGACCGCCATCTCCCGACACATCTCAGCAAAGGTCTGCAATGAGCAATCAGCTTCGTCGCCAGGCGCTAAAGCGCTCCGCTCTCGCCGTCGTCCTCGGCGCATGTCTGTTCAACAGCGCGGTACACGCGCAGAGCACCACCGGCAGCATCTACGGCAGCGCACCTTCTGAAGCAGGCAGCACCATCGTGGTGCAGAGCGACACCGGCCTTAGCCGCACCGCGACCATCGATGCGAACGGTCGTTACAACCTCGGCTCGCTGCCGATCGGCAATTACACCGTGACCCTGCGCCGCGGCGACCAAGTCGTGGATACCCGCAACAACGTGCAGCTGCGCGTGGGATCGGGTACCGAGGTGTCGTTCGGCGGCGCGAGCGGCGGCGATGCGACCACGCTCGGCTCGATCACCGTTACCGCAGCCAACGTGCCGAAAATCGACGTCAGCTCCACCAGTTCGCGTTCGGTGATCACCTCCGAACAGCTGGCAACGCTGCCGTTGGGGCGCAGCGCAGAAGCGATCGCGCTGCTCGCACCCGGCGCCGTCGCCGGCAGCGGCGCGTTCAACAACGGCTCGCGCTCGGTGGTGTCGTTCGGCGGCTCGGGCGTCACCGAGAACGCGTACTACATCAACGGTTTCAACGTCAGCAATCCGCTCAGCAACCTGGGTGGCGTGAGCCTGCCGTACGGCGCCATCGATCAGCAGGAAACCTACACCGGCGGCTACAGCGCCCGCTATGGTCGCTCGACCGGCGGCGTGATCAGCCAGGTCGGCAAGCGCGGCACCAACGAGTGGCACTTCGGCGCACAGGCCGTGTGGGAACCGAAGAACCTGTCCAGTGCCGTCGGTGACGTCTGGTATCCGAGCAACACGCTCAATGCCGATCCGCGGTATCAGTACGAAGACGACTCGCTGCCGGGCACGATCTACCGGAGCGGCAAGGGCGACGTGCAGAGCCGCACGGTTTACAGCGCCTACGCTGGCGGCCCGCTGATCGAAGACAGGCTGTTTATCTTCGTTGCCGGCGAGAGCGACAAGACCGACGGTGCGGTGACCAACACAGCGACCGCTGCCACCAGGCAGGGCCGCAATCACTACGACTACAGCTCACCGAAGTTCTACGGAAAGGTGGACTGGAATATCAACGACAGCAATATTCTGGAATACACGCGCATCCAGAACACCGACCGTCGTGCCGGTGCCTACAGCAATTACGACTACGAAACGCGTACCGATGGCGGCCCATCCGGCCTGTATGCGGATACGTACAAGATCAAGGACAGCTACGACATCTTCAAGTACACCGGTTATCTCACCGACGACTTGACGGTCAACGCGACCTGGGGCCGTAGCACGGAGCACAACCAGCAATTCAACCCGCTGGTGTCGCCGCTGCCGTTCATCGCCGGCCTGAACCTGCAGAATCCGGCCATCACCGGCGGTACGCCGATCTCCAACAGCCAGGCGACCAACCGCTCCAAGGCCGACGATCCGATCAACAAGACGCGCAATCTGCGCCTGGAATTGAACTACCGGCTGGGCGATCACGACCTGACCGCCGGCGTGGACAATATGTACTTCAACGCCTACGACGAAGGCGTGCGGACCACCGGCCCGGGGTATCAGTGGATCTACGGCAGCGCAGGCAGTGAAGTCTCGCCTGTTCGCGGCACGCTTGGCGTGGGCCCGACCGGCCCGGGCACCGATGGCTACTATGCGCAGCGGCGCATCTTCACCACCACAACCAGCATGGCGGTGGAACAGAAGGCGTACTACCTGGAAGACCGTTGGCAGGTCAACGACCACTGGTTGCTCACCCTGGGTATCCGCAACGACAAGTTCACCAATTACAACAGCGACCACGTGCCGTATGTGGACAGCGGCGACCAGTGGGCTCCGCGTCTGGGCGCCAGCTGGGACGTGTTCGGCGATTCTTCGCTGAAGGTCTTCGCCAACCTGGGACGTTATTACCTCGCGCTGCCTAACCAAGTGGCGATCCGTGGTGCGTCCGCCTCGACCTATACCGACGAGTATTTCGCCTACACGGGCATCGATGCCAATGGCGAGCCCACTGGCCTGCGACCGATCGGCCCAGGCCCGGTGTCCAGCAATGGCGAATATGGCCAGGCCCCGGATCCGAATTCCTTTGCGCCAACCGATCTGAAGTCGCAATACCAGGATGAATTCATCCTGGGCTTCGAGAAGACCCTGGGCGAGAGCTGGAATTCGGGCGCAAAGGTCACCTACCGCAAGCTGCAGGCGGCCATCGACGACGTCTGCGACACCGGCCGTATCGCCGACAAGCTCGAAGCCAGCGGCGGCAATCCGGATGCAGTGGACATCCCCGGCTGCGTGATGTTCAACCCAGGCAAGACGAACACGTACAACCTGGCCAATGTCAATGGATCCGGCTACACCCAGGTCTCCATGTCGCAGTCCGACTGGGGCTTCACCGATAAGGCCAGGCGCAGCTATGTGTCGGTCGATCTGTTCCTGGAGCATCCCTTCGACGAGAAGTGGTACGGCCGCATCGACTACACCTGGTCGCACAGCTACGGCAATACCGAAGGTCAGGTGAAATCCGACCTCGGTCAGGCCGACGTGTCCAAGACGCAGGACTGGGACTCGGCTGAGCTGATGTACTACGCCGGCGGCAGCCTGGCCAATGATCGGCGCCACCAGATCAAGGCGTTCGGTGCCTATCAGATCAATCCGGAATGGATGGCCTCGGCCACCCTGCGCGTGATGTCGGGCACGCCGATCAGCTGCCTGGGCTTCTATGGCGGCCCGAATGCGGCAGCGGTCGACTACGATCCGATCGGCTATGGGTCTTCGTACCACTATTGCGGTCTCCAGCCCTCGCCTCCGGGCGAAGCCGGCCGGACGCCGTGGATCAAGAACCTGGATCTGGGTTTGACCTACCGTCCGTCGTTCGCCGATCACAAGCTGGCCTTCGGCGTGCAGGTCTTCAACGTCCTCAACGATCGAACGGTCAATCGTGTCGACGGCGTCTACGAAGGCGATGTGCCTTTCAACGTCTCCAACACCTACCGCGTGGGTCTGCAGCCTTACAACTACAACACGCCACGCTATGTCCGTCTGACCGCCTCTTACGATTTCTGATGCGGCAAGACAACCGGAGACGTTACGGCGTCTCCGGTGCATCGAGACACTTGCTCCAAGCCCCGGCTCGTCCGGGGCTTTTTTTTTGAGTGCAGCGGCCGCTCAGCCGCGGAGAATTTCCCGCGCGGCGTTGTGCCCTGGCGCCCCGGTGACTCCACCGCCCGGATGGGTGCCCGACCCGCAGAGATACAACCCTGGGAGCGCACCGCGATACGCGCCCTGGCCGAGCAGCGGGCGGGCGCTGAACAGTTGGTTGAGCGTCAGGGCGCCGTGGAAGATATCGCCTCCAATCAGGCCAAACACGCGCTCCAGATCCAACGGCGATAGCACTTGCCGGCCAAGGACCGAGGCAGCGAATCCAGGCGCATAGCGCTCGACGGTGGCGATCATCAGGTCGGCGACCTCTTCGCGATGGTCGTCCCACTGCCGGCCCTGCGGCAGCACCGGCGCCACGTGCTGGCAGAACAGGCTGGCCACATGCTGGCCAGGCGGTGCCAGCGAATCGTCGAGCGTGCTGGGGATCAGCAATTCCACCACCGGCTCGCGCGACCAACCGAGGCTGCGTGCGTCCTGCCAGGCGCGGTCCATGTAGTCCAGGCTCGGCGCCAGGATGATGCCGGCAGTCAGATGATCGCCACTGCCAAGCAAGGCGGTGAATTCGGGCAGCTGCGACAGCGCCACATTCATGCGGAAGGTGCCGGAGCCGCAGCGATAATGCGCGATGCGTTCGCGGGTGCCCTCCGGCACGTCGTCCGCGCGCAGCAAGCGCTGGTAGAGCAGCTTGGGATTGACGTTGGCGACGACCGCTCGGGCACGCAGCGTTTCTCCATCGGCGGTGACCACACCGACCGCACGCCCGTGTTCGACCAGCACGGTCTGCACCGCACAACCGGTCCGAATCTGCGCGCCATGCGCACGCGCACTGGCCGCCATCGCCTGGGTGATCGCGCCCATGCCGCCGATGGCGTGGCCCCAGGCGCCCTTGACGCCGTTGCTCTGGCCAAAGACATGGTGCAACAACACATACGCCGTTCCCGGCGTATACGGGCTGGCGTAGTTGCCGACGATGCCGTCGAAGCCGAACAAGGCCTTGATCGGTGCGCTTTCGAACCAGCGATCCAGGTACTCGGCCGCGGAGATGGTGAATAGGTCCAGCAACTCGCGTCGCAGCGCCAGCGGCAGCTCCTGCAACTGCTTGCCGACCTTGCCGGCTCGCCACAGTTGCGGCAATGCCCGCAGCCAGCCGCCGTCGGTGACATCCGGCGGCGCCTGCAGGGCGAGTGCGCGCAAGACATCCGCCAACTGCTCCAGGCGGGCTTCATAGGCGGGCAATGCTGCCGCATCGCGGGCGGAGAACTTGCCGACTTCCTGCACCGTCCGGCCGCCGCCGGCCAGCAGGTAGTTGCCATCGGGCAGCGGCAGGAAGTTGTTGATGCGCCTCGGCACCACACGCAAGCCATGTCGCTCCAGCGCCAGATCGGCGATGACCTTGGGCTGCAGCAAGGACACTGTGTACGCGGCCACCGAATTGCGAAACCCTGGGTGGAACTCTTCGGTCACTGCGGCGCCGCCGACCACGGGCCGCGCCTCCAGCACCAGCACCCGTTTGCCCGCTCGCGCCAGATAGGCGGCGCACACCAGGCCGTTGTGACCGGCGCCGATGATCAAGGCGTCCAGAGGTTCGGCGCGCGTCGACATACTCTTTATATAGCACCGCTCGCCGATGTGGGCCATGCATGGCTGGCGCTCTGACTTGCCGGGGTCTCCCCCTTGGCGGCGTTCTGCGAACGAAGAGCCCTCGACAGCCTGTCGCACGCTTCCCGTTAAACGACAGCCTACTTGTCGACAGTCGCCATCGGCCAGGTCGACCGCTGTCCAGGCGCCCGGACGCAGCCCGCCGCCGCAGCATGCATCGGCACCGCCTCCCCCTGCGGACGCAGCAGCTGTATCCAGGCATCCATGACCTTCGACACCCATGCGCCGAGTCCTACAGAACGGTAGAGTGCCGTCACGGCTCCAGGGTGACGGAGCCTCCCAATCGACTGACGCTCCTGGAGCCTTTGTGATTCGCACACCTCATCTGTTGACCCTGTCCCTGGCCGTGGCGGCCGCGTTGAGCGGCTGCAAGAAATCCGACGATGCCGCACCGGCAGCGCCAGCCACCGATGCCGCAACCACGGCACCGGCCGCACCGAAGACGCTGACGCTGGACCAGAGCAAGTTGCCGCCGGTGAACCAGTTCACTGCCGCGGATCTGGACACCAACGCCAACGCCTGTACCGACCTGAACGCGTACGCCAACGCCAAGTTCCTGGCTGCCCACCCGGTCCCCAACGATCGCACCAGCTGGGGCGCGTTCGAAATGCTGGACGAGCGTTCCAACGCCATCCAGCAACAGCTGGCCGAACAGGCTGCCGCCGAAAGCGGCGCAACCGGGGTAGAGAAGATCGTCGGTGACCTGTGGTCTACCGGCATGGACGAAGCCAAGGTCAATGCCCAGGGCATCGAACCGCTGAAGCCGGAACTGGCCGCCATCGAGGGGATCACCGATCAGGCCAAGCTGGTCGATTACCTGCGCAGCAGCGCCGCCAAGGGCCAGAACGAACTGTTCGGCTTCGGCGCCGAGGCCGACTTCAAGAACTCCAGTCAGAACATCGCCTATGCGATGCAGGGCGGCCTGGGCCTGCCGGATCCGGAGTACTACACCAACGCCAGCAACAAGCCCAAGCTCGAAGCCTATCAGGCGCATATCGCCAAGGTGCTGGAACTGTCGGGCGTGGCCGCAGCCGATGCCGCTGCCCAGGCCAAGCAGGTCGTGGATTTCGAAACCCGCCTGGCCAAGGTGTCCAAGACCAGCACGCAGATGTCGCGCGATGCCTCTCTGGCCTACAACCCCGTCTCGCCGGCCGAGGCCGACAAGCTGACGCCGAACTGGTCGTGGACCGAGTTCTTCAAGTCGCAAGGCGTGGCCACGCCGGAAATGTTCTCGCTGGCGATCCCCGCCTTCCATCAGGAAGTGAGCAAGATGATCGCCGACACCGATCCGGCGATCTGGCGTGCCTACCTGCGCTTCCATGCCGTCGATGGCGCATCGCCGTTCCTCAGCCAGCCGTTCGTCGATGAGAACTTCGCGTTCTACAACAAGACCATGCGCGGCCAGAAGGAAATCAAGCCGCGCTGGAAGCGCGTGCTGGCCACCATCAACAGCCAGGCCGGCGAAACCCTCGGCCAGATGTACGTCAAGGTCGCCTTCCCCGCCGATTCCAAGGCCAAGATGGAGACGCTGGTCGGCAACCTGCGGACCGCGCTGAAGGCCCGCATCGAGAAGCTGGACTGGATGAGCCCGGAGACCAAGGCCAAGGCGATCGCCAAGTGGGAGAGCTTTACGCCCAAGATCGGCTACCCGGAAAAGTGGCGCGACTGGAACGGCCTGAGCACGAGCCGCGACAGCTATCTGGGTAACGTGATGGCCGCGCAAGAGTTCAACTACAAGTGGAACCTGTCCAAGATCGGCAAGCCGGTGGACAAGACCGAATGGGGCATGAGCCCGCAGACGGTCAACGCCTACTACAACCCGCTGCAGAACGAGATCGTGTTCCCGGCCGCCATCCTGCAGCCGCCGTTCTTCGATCCGAACGCACCGGAGGAGATGAACTACGGTGGCATCGGCGCGGTGATCGGCCATGAAATGACGCACGGCTACGACGACCAGGGCAGCCGCTTCGGTGCCGATGGCAACTTCATTGCCGATCCGGGCTGGTGGACGCAGAAGGACCTGGATGCGTTCAAGGCACGCACCGGCAAGCTGGTGGCGCAGTTCGACGGCTACCGCACGCCGGCAGGCGACAAGGTCAAGGGCGATCTGACCCTGGGCGAGAACATCGCTGACCTGGGCGGCCTGAACACCGCCTACGACGCGATGCAGGCAGCGACCGCCGGCAAGGATGACCCCAAGACCGACGGCATTACCCGTGACCAGCGCTTCTTCCTCAACTGGGCCACGGTGTGGCGTCGCAACTTCACCCCGGAAGAACTGGTGGTGCGCCTGAAGACCGACCCGCATGCACCGGCGAACTTCCGTGCGATCGGCGCGCCGTCGAACATGCCGGCCTTTGCCGCCGCCTTCTCCTGCAAGGCGGGCGATGCGATGGTGCGGCCAGAGAAGGATCGTGTGGTGATCTGGTAAGCACGACCGGCAACACCCAGGCACACGGACGGCGATCGCGAGATCGCCGTCCGTTTTTGTTTCCCTCCACGCCATCGCCTGCAAGACGCCGGTAGTGCGCTCTTGGGATGTTGCCGCGTGACGCGTCGGTCGATCCGCACGCAGAGACGGCACGCGGCGCTCGTCCATAGGGTCTCGCTGATGTGCTGGCAGTCGCCAACCACGGCATCACGGCGAACGTGCCGCCAGGGCACTGGCCCACCGATGCCGCGCTGGCGTCCGCGCGCCCGATCGCCAAAGCCTCAACAAATCTCAACGCCCCTGGTCTCAAGGCCGCGTCCGCTTACACTGCCGACTGTTCTCCGCGGACCGCTCGCCATGTCGTTGCTCAAGGCCTCTCCCCTCGCCCTCGCCCTGGTCGCCTGCCTGTCGGCCTGCCAACGGACGCCCGACAATGGCATGCAGGCGAACACCGCCGCCCCACCGACGCCAGCGGCCAAGCCTGCCGCCCGCGCCTTCGATATCGGCGAGCTGGATACGTCCATCAGCGCCTGCAAGGATCTCGACGCCTTCGTCAACGGCAAATGGATCAAGGCCAATCCGATCCCCGCCGATCGCAGCAGCTGGGGCGTGTTCGACACGCTGGCCGAGCACAGCCTGGATACCCAACGCGAGATCGTCGAGAACGCCGCCAAACAAGCGAACCAGCAGACCGATCCGCTGGCACGCAAGCTCGGCCTGTTGTACGCCGCCGGCATGGACGAGGCCGCGATCGAGGCGGCGGGCGATCAGCCGATTCGCCCACAACTGGACGCGATCGCAGCGTTGACATCGGGCAAGGACGTCGCCGACTACATCACCCGCCGCTATGCCGACGGCGACGGGTACGTGTTCGAGTTCGGCTCCGGCGCCGACTTCCAAAACGCCGCGATGCAGATCGCCTTCGCCAGCGAAGGCGGCCTGGGATTGCCGACCAAGGACTATTACACCGCCGCCGAATATGCCCCCATCCGCGCGGCCTACCTGGCCTACATCGCGCGATCGTTCGAACTCACCGGCAGCTCCGCCGATGCGGCCAAGGCGCAGGCCAACGATGTGATGGCCCTGGAAACGCGCCTGGCGGCCGCCTCGCTGGCGCCTGCCGACGCACGCGATCCCAAGAACGAGTACCACTTCGTCAGCACCGCCGATGCAGAGAAGATGACGCCGCATTTTTCCTGGAAGGCGTTCTTTGCCGCGCAGGGTGTGGATCCCGGTAAGGGTTTCTCGTTGTCGCAGCCGCGGTTTTTCGCAGCGTTCGACCACGAACTGGCGCACGCCCCCATCGACCAGTGGCGCGCCTATCTGCGCTTCCACACCATCGACTCCGCTGCCGGCGCGCTCAGCAAGGCCTTCGTGGACAACAGCTTCCAGTTCCATGGCAAGACGCTGGCCGGGCAGCCGGAGCAACGCCCGCGCTGGAAGCGCGTGCTCGGCGCAGTCAACCGCGCCATGGGCGAAGGCCTTGGCCAACTCTACGTGGCCAAGACCTTCACTCCGGAAGCCAAGCAGCGTGCTGGCGAGCTGGTGGGAAATATCCAGGCCGCCCTCAAGGCGCGTATCGAACGGGTGGAGTGGATGAGCCCGCAAACCAAGGCCAAGGCGCTGGCCAAGTGGGAAACCTTCCTGCCCAAGATCGGCTATCCCGACACCTGGCGCGATTGGTCGGGGCTGGAGATCGTGCCGGGCGACTATTACCGCAATCTGCAGGCAGCGGCCAAGTTCAATTACCAGTACGACCTGGCGCAGATCGGCAAGCCGACCGATCGCAAGCGCTGGTCGATGACGCCGCAGACGGTCAACGCCTATTACGATCCGACCACCAACACCATCAACTTCCCCGCCGCGATCCTGCAGCCACCGTTCTTCGACGCCAACGCCGACGATGCCTTGAACTATGGCGCGATCGGCGCGGTGATCGGCCACGAATCCACCCACGGGTTCGACGACCAGGGCAGCCAGTTCGATGGCGCGGGCAATAACGTCAACTGGTGGCTGCCGCAGGACCGCACCGCGTTCGATCAACGTGCTGCCAAATTGGTCAAACAGTTCGACGACTATGTGCCGCTGGCCGACAAGCCGACGCTGCACGTCAATGGTCGCCTGACGCTGGGTGAGAACATCGCCGACCTGGGCGGCATCAACATCGCCTACGACGCGCTGCAGACCGCACTGAAGGCGCATCCCGAGCGCGCAGCGGCCGTCGACGGCTACCGGCCCGAACAGCGCTTCTTCCTTGGCTTCGCCCGCAACTGGCGCGAGCAGATGCGTGAGCAGATGCAGCTGATGCTGCTGGCGTCCGATCCGCATGCCCCCAGCCACCTGCGTGCGATCGCCGCACCATCGAACATGCCGCAATTCGCCGCGGCGTTCTCCTGCAAGGCCAGCGACCCGATGGTGCGGCCGGAGCAGGACCGCGTGGTGATCTGGTAGGCCAGGCACGGGCGGATCGTCCCGGGCGGCACGCGCCGCCCGGGCGGCGACGGCGATGGCGTGAATCCGCCGGATGGAGAGGCGGATAGAGGAAACCCGCCTGCCTGCGCGGCACGCAGCCTTGCTAAACTCCGCCGACTTCACCTCGGCCACCTCGTCTCGATGCCCACCATCCGTCCGCTTGCCCTCGCCCTTGGCTTCAGCCTGATCACGCTGCTGTCCGCCCCCGACGCCGACGCCGCTCGCAAGAAGAAGGCTCCCGCCAAGGCACCGGCAGTGCCGGCTGCCTGCAGCAACTTCTACGACTACGCCAATGCGGCCTGGCTCAAGAGCAACCCGATGCCCCAGGCCGGCGCGGTCACCGCGCTGGGCCAGCTGTCCGACCGCGCCCTGCAGCAGCAGCGCGATCTGCTCGATGCGGCGATGAAGAGCCCGCAGGGCAACGTACAGAAGCTGCTCGGCGACTTCTGGGCCAGCGGCCTGGATGAAGCGGCGGTGGAAAAGGATGGCTCCAACCCGATCGCGCCGCTGCTCTCGCGCATCGATGCGATCAAGAAGGCCAAGGATGTGCCCGCTTCGATCGCCGCCCTGCATCAGGTCGGCATCCCGGTGGCCTTCAACTTCGGCCCGGATGTGGACCTGAAGGCGCTGGATCGTCATATCGGTTACTTCATGCAGGGCGGCATGGGCTTGCCCGACCCGGCCTTCTACACCCGCACCGACGCCGATACCCAGGCGCTGATGGGCCGCTACCGCAACTACGTCAAGCAGATCCTGACCCTGACCGGGACGCCAGCCGATCGGCTGGAGGCCGACGCCGGTTCGGTGCTGCAGATCGAATCCGCGCTGGCGCGCACGGCGAAGTCGGTCGAAGGCATCAACAACCCGTTCAACAACTACGCGCCGGTCGCCACCAAGGACCTGGCCAAGCAGTACAAGAACTTGCGCCTGGGCGACTTCCTGCAAGCGCAGGGCGTCAAGGACGATCTGGTATCGATGGCCGATCCGGCCATGTTCAAGCAGCTGGACAGCATGATCGTCAGCATCAAGCCGGAACAGTGGCAGGCCTACCTGCGCTGGCGCGTGGGCGATGCGATGGCGCCGTACCTGTCCAAGAGCTTCCGCGATGCCGAGTACCAGTTCCGCGGCCGTCTGCTGCGCGGCGAAGCCGTGCCGCCGCAGCGCTGGCAGCAGGTGCTGGATGCGATCAACGTCGCCGCCGGCCCGATGCTTGGCCGCGAGTACGTGGCGCGCTACCTGAGCAGCGATACCCGCCGCCAGGCCGAGGCGATCGCCGACCAGATCCGCGACGCGCAGGTGGCCGCGCTGGAGCGCACCGGCTGGGGCAATGGCGACGTCGTCAATGAAGCCAAGGCCAAGCTGGCGGCAATGAAGATCGAGGTAGGCGCACCGCGCCGCGATCTGGACTACACCGTCCAGCCGATGGGCCGCGGCAGCTTCGGCGGCAATATGCTGATCGCCTCGACCTGGCGCCATCGCGAAGAGATGAAGCGCATCGGCAAGGGCAATGCCGATCGGCGTTGGGACGTGTTGCCGCAGCAGCCGGCATTGGCCTACGACATCGCCCAGAATCGCCTGGTCGTCACCGCCGCGGTGCTGCAGCCGCCGGTACTGACCGCAGGTGGCACAGCGGCCGCGCAATACGGTGCCTACGGCGCCCTGGTCGCGCATGAAGTGACCCGTGCCATCGATGCCAAGGGCGCCCTGGTCGATGCCAAGGGCGAACTGCGCAACTGGTGGACGCCCGCAGAGAAGAGCGCCTGGACCCAGTTGACCAGCAAGGTCGCCAGCCAGTACTCCGCCTACCCGTATCCGGGCGTGCCCAACGCCAAGGTCAACGGCACCCAGACCGCGGAAGAAAACCTGGCCGACCAAGCCGGCGTCGAACTGGCCTGGCAGGCGTTCAACAAGGCGCAGCCGGCTGCCAGCAGCGCCGACAAGCAGGCCTTCTTCACCGCGTGGGCCGGCTTGTGGGCGCAGCAGGTCTCGCCCAACGAGGCCATTCAGCGCGCCAGCGCCGATATCCGTGCACCGGGCGAGTGGCGCACCAATGGGCCGCTGTCCAACCTGCCCGAGTTCGGCGCAACATTCCAGTGCAAGGCGGGCCAGCCGATGCAGCGCGCCGAGTCCGAGCAGTTGAAGATCTGGCGCTGATCCAAGGGACGCCCGTAAGAAAAAAGAGCGCGGATTCCGCGCTCTTTTTTTATATGCCCGTTTTTACCGACCGATCGCAGGCCAGGATCCCAAGCCCGCGACCGGCCTCAGCGCACGCGGCGGCCCGGCAGCGAAAGCGCGGATGCCCGCCCCGCGCCCGAGATGCTTAACGCACCACCCGCAGCGGCGGCTTACGGCGTCGCCCACCCTTGCCGCTACCCCCGAACGGCGGCTGGCCGCGCCAATAGCGGATCATCAACCAACCGAACAACATGCCACCCAGATGGGCGAAATGCGCCACGCCTGGCTGCCAGCCGGTGGCCCCCAACAGCAGCTCGATCGCACCGAAGACGATCACGAACGTGCGCGCCTTCATCGGGATCGGTGGGAACAACAGCATCACCCGCTGATTGGGGAACAGCATGCCGTAGGCGAGCAGCAAGCCGAACACGCCGCCCGACGCACCTAGCACCGGCGCGCCGCCCTGGGTGAGCCAGGCCACCAGCAGCTGGCACACACCGGCACCGGCGACGCACACCAGGTAGTAGCTCAGGAAGCGCTTCGGCCCCCAGGTCTGTTCCAGCGGCGCGCCAAACATGAAGAGCGCCAGCATGTTGAAGAACAGATGGTTGAAGCTGCCATGCAGAAACGCATAGGTCAGCAACTGCCAGGGCATGAAGCTGGCGCCTGGCGAAAACGCATCGAAGCCGCTGGAAATCGGCCACAGCATCAGCGGCGCGAGGGTGGCATCGGAGGGCGACACCCCGGGGGCAAAGTCGCCCAACGCCCACTGCAGGACGAACAGGCCAATATTGGCGATCAACAAGGCTTTGGTAACGGGCGGCAAACGCGGAAACATGGCGACATCCTTCGGACCTGCCGGCCATCATAGCCGTAGGCCTATGAAGGACCCCATACGGCCGCGTCCAGGCGCTCGGCCGCGCTGGGACGCCGCACACGTCCCCGCTCCACCGTCACGCCCTCGGCGCGCAGGCGCTGGGATTGCTCGCGATACGCCGCCGCGCCTTCGGGAAACGCGATACGCCCATCGCTACGCAGCACGCGATGCCATGGCAGCTGCGGATCGGTATTGCCACTGAGCACCCGCGCCACCAACCGGGCCCGGCCTGGCAAGCCGGCACGGGCGGCGACTTCGCCATAACCGGCGACCTGGCCGGCGGGAATGGCCCGCACCACGGCGAGGATGACTTGCCGCGCCTGCTCAGCGGTCGCTGCGGCGGTGCGGGGGGCGGTGCGGGAGATGGGACTGACCATGTCGCGATGATGCCAGTCGGTGCCGCGGTGAGGAACGTGCCGGCCTTGGCAAGGGATGATCGGATGTGCAGACAGCCTTCAAGGCCGAGTTCCGTCCCCGCACCGACCGCTCCGCGACGCAGCAGCGCGGGGCTATCGAAGCAGCGCGATGCTTGCCGAGGTCGCTGCTTGGTCGCGTCGGTGCGCGGCACTTGCCCAGCGCATTGAGTCTGGGAGCCACCGTCTGGCACAGCGCAAGCGCATCGGCGCGCAGCGCACCGGCTGCGCCTGGCCATTGCCCGCAATCTGGGTGATGCCGCGCCAGATTCCACGCCAAGGCGCAGCACGTGTTGTTCGTCGACGAAACGAGCCTGGGGCACGTTCGCCGCAGGCATTGCACGCGGCGTGGGCGCTGGCGGTACTGACCGCCAGCTCGCTCAATGCATCAGCACGATTTCTTCCGAAGACGTTGGATGGATCGCGACGGTGTCGTCGAAGTCGCGCTTGGTCGCCCCCATCTTCAGCGCCACCGCAAAGCCCTGCAACATTTCGTCTGCGGCTTCGCCCAGCAGGTGCACGCCAACCACCCGCTCGTCATCGCCCGCGCAGACCAGCTTGAACAGGCTGCGCTGCGGTGCATCGGCCAGCGCGTGCAGCATCGGCCGGAAGTTGCTGCGGTACACGCGCACGGCGTCGCCGTACTGCGCGCGTGCCTGCTCTTCGCTCATGCCCACCTGTCCCAATGGCGGATGCGAGAACACCACGCTGGGGACGTTGTCGTAGTCCATGCGCGCATCCGGACGATGGCCGAACAGACGATCCATCAGGCGACGCCCTGCAGCAATGGCAACCGGCGTCAGGCCGACCTTGCCAGCGACATCGCCGATGGCGTGGATGTTGGAGACGGCGGTGGTCTGCCATTCGTCCACGACCACCTCGCCCTTGTCGCCGAGCGCCACGCCCACCGCTTCCAGCCCGAGACCGGCGGTGTTGGCGCGCCGCCCCACCGCCAGGAACACCTCATCGAACACATCGTTGCCTTGCTCGCTGGCATGGCGAGCGCGCCCACGCACGCGCAGGCCACCGGTCGCATCGCGCTCCAGCCCGGTGGTCTGGAAACCGAAATGCAGACGCACGCCGAGATGACGCAGGTTATCGGCCAATTGCAGGGTCAGTTCGGCATCGAACCGCTCCAGCAAGCGGTCGCCCTGCACGAACAGGTGCACGCGGCTTCCCAGCGCCTGCAGCAGCCCGGCGATTTCCACCGCGATATAGCCGCCACCGACGATGGCGACCTGCGGCGGCGCATGGCAGAGATTGAAGAAATCGTCCGAGACGCTGCCATGTTCGGCACCGGCGATGTCCGGGCGCAGCGGATGGGCGCCAGTGGCGATGACGATATGGTCGGCGGTCACGGCCACGCCATCGTCGCCCATCACGGTATGACGATCGCGCAACACGCCACGTCGCGGCACCAACACGACACCATCATTGTCCAGCCGCCGCCGATAGCTGGCGTGGATGTTGGCGATGTAGCCCTGGCGGTGCGTCACCAATTCCTTCCAGGACAGCACTGGACGCGGGACGTCGAAGCCGAGCGCACCGGCCAGCTCGATCTGACCGGCCAGGTTGGCAGCCAGCCACATCGCCTTCTTCGGCACGCAGCCCAGATTGACGCAGGTTCCACCCAGCTCGCCCGGCTCCATGATGGCCACACGTGCGCCATGGCTGGCGGCGCGGAATGCCGCAGCAAGGCCGCCAGAGCCGCCACCCAACACCAGCACATCGTAGTCATGGCGAGCGCTCATGCGCAGATCCCCGATCGCTCGAACACGGTATTCCGCGCCAGGGCGCGCCAGGTGATCACATCCGCCATGGTCTTCGTTCGCTGTCTCTGCATCTGCGCACAGCATGCCACGTCGGGTCGCGATTCCCCTGTGAGGAACGCGTGCCGGCGCTCAGCGACGCATCGGCGGCACCCGCAGATAGGTCGTGCTGCGCCACAGCCATTCGACCGGACCGAAACGGAAATACCGCAACCACAGCCGGCTCAGCACCACTTGCAGGGCGAACACGCCGAGCGCGAATGGCAGCTGCCAGACACGTGGCAGTTGCTCGAACCATCCCAGGCCATAGCCGTAGAACACCCAGGTACACAGCAGCGATTGCAGCAGATAGTTGCTGAGCGCCATGCGTCCGGCGGGCGCCAGCCACGCCAGTTGGTGCGCCCAGCGCACCAGCCAGGCCATGTAGCCCAGGCTCATCAGCAAGCCGGCGATCAGCGCCAGCGCGAAGGCACACGACAAGCGCAGATCCAGCCGCGCCGGATCCATCCATGGTTCCAGTGCCACGCTGAGCAGCATCGCCCCCAATCCCAGCGGAAACGCGACATAGCGCAAGGCGGCGAACACGCGCGCAAAGCGCTCCGGTGCGGCAATGGCGCCGCTGCGCACGAACCAGCCACCGAGCAGGAACATGCCCAGCATGGTCGGCGCATTGATGCTCAAGCCGCTCAACGCATGTTGCAGATCGTGCCAGCGCTGCTCGGTGGCTTGCAGAAAGCTGCCGCTGCCAAACGCCACCCGTTGCGCCTGCACATTGGCCGCTGCCTGCCGCGATGCCTCGGCCACCGCTTGCTGCCATTGGCTCGCCGCTGTCGGGTCGCGCTGGGTCATCGACGCAGCGCCGCCGTACAGCAGCATCAGGAACGGCGCAGCCAGATAGATCAGCACGGCCAGCCAGGGCAGCGTGGGCGTGGCGAGCCGGCGCGTGGCGAGCAGCAGCGGTGCCAGCAACGCATAGGTCAGCAAAATATCGCCAGACCACAGCAGCAGGGCATGCAGCAGGCCGATGACCAGCAGTCCGGCGCTGCGACGCAGGTACATGCCGGCGAACGGACGTGCCGCGTGCTGCGCACGCTGCATCATCACGGCAAAGCCCATGCCGAACAGCAGCGAAAACAAGGTGTAGAACTTGCCCTGGACCAACACGTAGATCAGCGCATCGGCAAGTCGGTCGGCGCCATGCCAATGCGGGTCCACCCCGGTCATTGCCAGATCGAGCGGGCCGACGAAGCCTTCGATGTTCATCAGCAGGATGCCGAGCAGCGCGGCACCGCGCAGCACGTCCAGCACGGTGATGCGCTCAGCGGCGGCGATCGGCAGCAGCGGCGTGGACTCGGTCATGGCAGCGACGCTCGGCAAGGCAATGGCACCCCATACAACGCAAACGGCCCGCCGAATGGGCGGGCCGTTGCGGCAAAACGCAGGATCTTAGTGGTGATGACCGCCGTCGCCGTGCACGTGGCCGTGATCGCGCTCTTCCTGCGAGGCATCACGCACCTCGACGATCTCGACATCGAAATGCAGATCCTTGCCCGCCATCGGGTGGTTCAGATCGACGTCGACCACGCTCATGCCGACCTTCTGCACGGTGACCGCGCGCGGGCCGAAATTGGTCTGCAAGACGACCTGGGTGCCCGGGGTCAACTTGGTATTGCCGAAGTGCTTCTTGGGCACGCGCTGGCTCAGGCCCTCGCGGTACTCGCCGTAGGCGTCGGCCGCCTTGACGTCGACGCCGAAGCTTTCGCCGGCTTCCTTGTCCATCATTGCCGCTTCCAGGCCCGGGATGATGTTGCCATGGCCGATCAGGATCGCCAGCGGATCGCGGTCCTTGGAGCTTTCGATCGGCTCCTGGCCGATCTCGGAAACGGTGTAATGGAAACGGACGACGCGGTCTTTTTCGATCTTCATGCCTGACTCTGAGTGAGCTGCCCGACGGCAGACGGTTGAGGACGGCTTGTCGGCCGCCGGGAGCGCCGCCATCATGGCGAACGTCCAAACGCGTATTATCCCGGCTCGATGCCTATCACGCCAGTTTTCGCCGGTCGCGCCCGGCATGTCCGCGCCGTCCTGCTGCTGGCAGCGCTGCTGCTGTTGGCCGCCTGCTCCTCGCAGGCACCGGTCCGCCGCTCCAGCACGCCAGCGCCGACGCCGCGCGTCTGGCCGCAGGTACCACCGGCCGATCCGGCCGCGGCCAACAACATTCTGATGCGTGCACTGGGCCTGGTCGGCACGCCCTATCGCTATGGCGGCAACACGCCGGAATCGGGTTTCGACTGTAGCGGATTGGTCACTTACGTCTACCGCGATGTGCTCGCCCTGACCCTGCCCCGCACCTCACGTGAATTGGCTGCGGTGCAGGGACCGCGCATCCCGCCCGAACGGCTGACCACCGGCGATCTGGTGTTCTTCAGCAGTGGCGGCGCGGTGACTCACGTCGGCATCTATGTCGGTGACGGGCGTTTCGTCCATGCCCCGAGCACGGGGGGGACGGTGCGCCTGGATTCTCTCGACGGAGCTTACTGGCGCGACCATTATTCAGGTTCAAAACGGGTTTTGCACTAAAATGTGATGCACATCACATGTCATAAAACGGAAAGTTAACTCAATTTGAACGTAACGATCCTTTCACCAGGGCATCATCCCGCATCGACAGTAGAAATGTGATTCCCGCGTGACGAACGACGAACAGCTGAACCCTGGCGCCGCCCCGCTACCGCCCCGGAAACCGCTCCGCCTGCTGTGTGCCACCGCACTCTGGCTCGCCGCCCTGCCCGCCTTGGCGCAAACCGCCACTGGCACCCCAACCGCAGCGCCGGCGGCCGCTGCCGATGCCGCTGCTACCGTCGAGAAGGCCGCTCCGCGCAGCCGTGCCGATGCAGCCGCAACCGCCACCCTGGCTGCCCTGCTGCCGCATCTGGCGGCCAACGACGCCATTCCGCTGATGGACCGCTCGGCGATGTTCGCCGGCGACCTCAGCCGCCTGCTGGCCAACTACGACGTTTCGCAGAGTGCGGCCAGCGCGGCGCAAAACGCCGTCGCCGACAGCAAAGTGCAGGTGATCCTGCAACGCGCCATGGCATTGCTGGGTACCCCGTACCGCTGGGGCGGCGAATCGACCGACGGTTTCGACTGCAGCGGCCTGGTCGGCTATGTGTTCAAGACCGCGCTGGGGATCGAACTGCCACGCGTCTCGCGCGACATCGCCCGCGAGGACAGTGCCGAACTGATCAAGGACCGCAATGCCCTGAAAGCCGGGGACCTGGTGTTCTTCGGCCGCCGTGGTCGCATCGATCACGTCGGGCTGTACGTCAGCGAAGGCCAGTTCCTGCACGCCCCCAGCCGCGGCAAGGACGTGCGGGTGGACTCGCTGGTCAGCGGCTACTGGAGCGAAAAGTTCATTCAGGCGCGCCGCGTGCTCTAAGCCGCCGGCGACGCTGGAATCCTGCAAGGCCGCGGCGATCCCGCGGCCTTTTGCTTGGCACGCTGCCGACCCCGCGCTGGCGGGCGTGTTGCTGCCAGCAAACACCGTCCTGCCGCCGCTGCACGCTCAGGCTTCCGTGCCGGCCTGATAGTGGGCAATGGTGTCCTCGATGCCCTTGCTGAGTTCCATCACCTTCAAGGCGTATTCGGCCAGGCGTTGATCCTCGTCGGTCGAGGGCTGCCATGCCGGCACCGCAACCGAGGTCACTCCGTCCGGGTCCATCGCCACGAACACGATGATGCAGTGGGTGCACAGGCGTGCATCGCCGCCCATCGGGCTGCGTGCACGCACATCGATGGCGAAGTGCATGCTGCTGCGGCCGGTATAGACCAGCTTGGCCGAGACGCTGACCAGATCGCCGATCCGCACCGGGGCGACGAAGCGGATGCCACCGACCGCGACGGTGACGCAATAGTGACCGCTCCAACCGCTGGCAGCGGCAAAACCGGCCTGGTCGATCCACTTCATCACCACCCCGCCATGCACCTTGCCGCCGAAGTTGACGTCGTTGGGCTCGGCCAGGAAGCGGAAGGTCAGGTCGCGTTGTTGTCCTGTCATCGGGCGCTCCTGCGGCGCGGCTTCGGATGCGCGGCAGTGTGACATGCGCGGATGCGATCGCAGTGGGCACTCAACCCACCCCAGGTGCGGCAGACGCGCCTTGCACGCGCCATCCGGTCAGCCAGACCGCCAGCGATCGCGGCACTCACGCGTCGAGGTTGTCCTGGCGACGAATGCATAGCCACGGAAAGTGCGGTTGCGGGCGCCGCAACCAGCGTCGCAGCCGGGCACGCGGTCGCCGCGGGTCGAAGCGCATTTGCACCACGAAGCGATCGAAGCTGGCATAGGTGTGCTGGTGGTAATGCGCGGCCAACGCCGGGTAGCCCAGGCCATCGAAGTAACGCAAGGTGCGGGCCGCGCTGTCGCGGGCCTGTTGCGCACTTGCGTACAGCGGACTGTCGACGATATGCAGCTCGCCAGCGGCATGCAGCAGCGGTAGCAAGCGTGCGACCAGCGCGGCCGCATCGGCGAAATACTGGATGCAGGCCGGCAGCACGATGGTGGCGAACAACGCGGGCGGCAGCGCCAGGGTCTGGATATCCGCCGCGACAAAGCTCAGCCGCGGATCGTGGCCGAAGACTCGCGCCGCCTGCGCCAGCTCGGTGCGATTGACGTCCACACCGCAGACCTCGCATTGCAAGGCGTCCATCAGCAGATGCGACAACCAGCCATTGCCGCAGCCCAACTCCAGGATCGGCCCCTGCCCGCTGCGCAAGCGCAGATGCTCGACCAGCAGGCGACTGGAGAGTGCACGCACCCTCCATTCGTGGCTGGCCCCCAGCGCACCGCCTGGTTGCGGCAGGCGGCGGACCTGGGCATCGCTGTACAGCCGGCCTTCCTGGCGACGGATGTGCAGATACTGCTGCTCGAACTCGCCCGGCGGCAGGCCGGCCTGCACCAGCACGCCCGCGTCTTCCCGCAGCGGTGCAAACGCCTGCAAGCGCTCATGCAGGATCGGAGAAAACCCGCTGTCCACGCCGCGACTCAGCGTGAGGACGGCCGATCGGACAGCGACTCCTCCACCCCGACATTGCTCGACGCCGCCTCGTAAACCGCCTTGTCGAGCAGGCCGGTCTCCTTGGCGACCAGCACCGGCACCAGCATCTGCCCGGTGACATTGGTCATGGTGCGCATCATGTCGAGGATGCGGTCGATCGCATACAGGTAGCCGATCACTTCCAGCGGCAGATTGGCGGCGCTCAGCACTACCGTGGCCATCACCACCGCCGTACCCGGCACGCCGGCGGTACCGAAACTACCGAGCACCGATGCGATCAACACCACGAAGTACTGGTTGCCGGTCAGCGGCACGCCGGTGTATTGCGCAATGAACACCGCGCACAGCGCCGGAAAGATCGCCCCGCAGCCATCCATCTTGATGCTGGCGCCCAGCGGCACGGCAAACGCCGCGTAATCCTTGTTGACACCGAGGTTGTGGGTGATCGCACGCAGCGCCACCGGCATCGCAGCAAAGCTCGACGAGCTGACGAAGGCCACCTGCATGCCCGGCCCGGCACCGCGGAAGAACTTCCACGGATTCAACCCGTGCACCAGCAGCAGGCTGCTGTAGACCACCACGATATGCAGGGCGCAGGCGATGTACAGCGCCAGCACGAAGTTGCCGAACGGCAGCAGCTTGCTGAAGCCGTAGCTGCCGACCAGGCCGGCGATCAGGCCGAAGGTACCGAGCGGGGTCATCTCCAGCACGAAGCGGGTGACCTGGATCATGATGTCGCTGCACTGGCCGGTGAGCTTACGGGCTTCGGCAACGCGATCGCCCAGCTTGACCATCGCAAAGCCCAGCAGCGCGGCGAAGAAGATCACCGGCAGGATCGAACCGCGCCCCGCCGCCAGCACGGTCTCGCCGGCCGCGTTGGTCTTGGTGCCGATGCCGGTCAGCGCGTAGAACGGGTTGGACGGCACCACGTCGAGCAGCACCTGCACTGGGCTGGGCACATCGCGCGGCTTCCAGGCCGAATCCACCTGCAAACTGAAATGCCCGGCACCTGGTTGCAGCACGGTGCCGACCGCCAGGCCGACCGCCACCGCCAGCGCTGCGGTCACGATGAACCACAGAAAGGTGCGACCACCCAGTTTGGCGACCGACTGCTGGCCGTGCAAGGCGGAGATCGCATTGATCACCGCGAAGAACACCAGCGGCACGGCGATCATCTTGATCAGAGTGACGTACAGATCGCCCAGGGGGCCGAACCACACGTCGGCAGTCGGCCCCAGCGCCCAGCCAGCCAGCGCTCCGAGCACGAAGCCGGCCACCACGCGCTGCCAGAACGGAATGCGCAACCAGGCCGCAACCAGTGTCATGGATCGAATCATCCGGGGGGGAGAGTGCGATCACGATAGCCCAGCGCCGCGCCGGCCGCGAGGCCACGACTGGAACAGCAGCATGTCATCGATGCGACGGAGGTCGGACGCCGGGCGGCATAATGGAGGCCGATTCAGTAACGAGTGTGCCCAATGCGTTATCGCCTGTCTGTCCTTGCCGCCCTCACCACACTGTGCGCCGCTGGCTGCGCGTCGACCACTGCGCCCACCGCCCAAGGCCCCGCCGTGCAGGTGGATCTGGCGCAGATCGCGCATCCAGCGGGCGAAACGCCGCAATGGTGGTATCGCTCCGGTGCCGCACGCGCTGCCGGCAACGGCGCCATGGCTGGCCGGGCACGCAATGTGATCCTGTTCCTCGGCGATGGCATGAGCCTGACCACAGTGGCGGCTGCGCGCATTCTGGATGGCCAACGCAGGGATGGACCTGGCGAAGAGAACCTGCTGTCGTGGGAACAGTTCCCGGCCACCGCTTTCAGCAAGACCTATAACACCGATTCGCAGACTCCTGACTCGGCCGGTACGATGACCGCGATCACGACTGGCGTGAAAACGCACATGGGCGCAATCGGCGTCAGCGCCGGCAGCCGCAACGACTGTGCCGACAGCCTCGGCAAGGGCTTGCTCAGCTGGCTGCAGTTGGCCGACAGCGCCGGCATGGCCACCGGCATCGTCACCACCACCCGCCTCACCCATGCCACCCCGGCAGCCACCTATGCGCACTCGCCGGATCGCAATTGGGAAAACGACACCGATCTGCCTGCAGCCGCGCGCGCCGCGGGGTGCACGGACATCGCCCAGCAACTGCTGTCCACCGCCCGCTTCGGACGCGGTCCACAGGTCGTGCTCGGCGGCGGTCGCAGCCAATTCCAGACCGCGCAGCAACGCGACCCCGAATACGACGACAAGGTCGGCCTGCGGCTGGACGGCCGCGATCTGGTCGCCGAATGGAAACACGCCCACCCGCAGGGTGCGTACGTGTGGAACAGCGCGCAATTGCAGGCCGCCGCCGGCGCACCGGCGCTGCTTGGCCTGTTCGAGCCGGACCACATGCAGTTCGATCACGACCGCAATCGCAGCCCGCAGGGCGAGCCCAGCCTGAGCGAGCTGACGCGCACGGCGATCCAGTCGCTGGCACGCGATCCCAACGGCTTTGTGCTGATGGTGGAAGGCGGCCGCATCGACCACGCCAACCACGCCGGCAACGCCTATCGCGCGCTCGACGAAACCGTCTCGCTGTCCGAGGCGGTGCGCGCGGCCGTGCAGACCGCCCCGGCCGACACTTTGATCATCGTCACCGCCGACCATTCGCACACACTGAACTTCGTCGGCTACCCGGTGCGAGGCAATCCGATCCTGGGCAAGGTGCGCGGTGGCGGCGGCGAGGAAGGCGACCGCAGCCAGTTGGCCACCGACCTGGTCGGCCAGCCCTATACGACTTTGAGCTATGCCAATGGCCCCGGCTACACCGGCGCCAGCAACGCGCAAGCGGCCGGGCCGAAGCGCTTCCCGCACGAACCCAGCAGCAACGAACCGGCATCTGGACGCCCGGATCTGACCCACGTCGATACCGAAGCCCCCAACTACATGCAGGAAGCCTTGGTGCCGACCAAATCGGAGAGCCATGGCGGCGAGGATGTCGGTATCTGGGCGACCGGCCCGGGCAGCGCCGCGTTCCGCGGCACGCTGGAGGAGAACGTGATCTACCACGTCATCGTCCAAGCCACGCCTCGTCTGCGGCAGCGACTGTGCCGCGCAGGCACCTGCGACCAGGCCGGCGTGCCGGTCGAACTGCCGGCAGCGGACGCGTTCCTCGCCGACGCCGCACACGCGCAATGAACGCCGGCCCCGCCCGACGCGGTCATTGCGTGCACCTGGCCACGCTCGGACTGCTGCTGGCCGCGCTGGGCGGGGGACTGTCGGCCGGCGCACAGGACGCGGCGTGCCGGCCGGCCGATCCGGACGCAGTGGACACGCGCTTGCCGGGCTGTGAAGTTGGTCGCGATGGCAGGCTGCACCTGACTGCGGACACGCTACGCCAACTGAGGTTCGATCGAGATGGATTGGCGATCGTGGCGGCCGGCGATCGCTACCACTACGTGCGTCGCGATGGCCGCACCGTCCCGACCCTGACGGTCGACAATGGCCCCGATCCCTTTGCCGAGGGACTGGTGCGGGTCCCACGGCCCACCGGCGTCGCGTTCTACGATCGACAGCTGCACGAAGCGATCCCCGCCGTCCACACCTTCGCCTGGCCGTTTGCGGACGGTGTGGCTCAGGTCTGCGACGGTTGCCAGGCGGCTGCGCCCGATCGCAATGGCTATACCGCCATGCAGGGCGGACGCTGGTATTTCATCGACCGTCACAACCGTGAAGTCCCCGCAGCGGTGCGCTGAGCCGATGCAGCAATCGCGACCATCCTTCCCACGCGAGCATGCGCCGGCGGCGCCATTGCTCTTGCGACGCACTGCGGCCACTTGCAGACCCGCGCCTGTCCCCGTGCGCTCCACCGGCAGAGCAGCACCATCCGGCACGATGCCGCGCGCTGCGCACGGTCGCGTCCTGCGCCGCGGCGGATGCAAGGCGTTGTCGGGCCGCGCTGCGCAGTGCGGTTGCATGCGCGCATCTACAGGACTGCGATGACTCCGCGCGACAGCGCCATCGCATGCTCCCAGGTGGAGGCGGCCCTGCCCGCCCAGCCCCCCGCTGCGCTGCTGATCGGTTTCAGCGGCGGTCTGGACTCCAGCGTGCTGCTGCATGCGGCTGCGCAACGCCCTGCGTATCGCCGCGCCGGGCTGCGCGCCATTCACGTTCACCATGGTCTGCAAGCCGACGCCGACGCCTGGGCGACACACTGCGCCCGGATCTGCGCCGCGCTGGCGGTGCCGCTGCACGTGGTGCACGTGCAGATCGCGCACGACAGCGGCGATGGTCTGGAGGCCGCAGCCCGGCAGGCACGGCGCACGGCCTTTGCACAGTGGCTGGCGACGGACGAATGGCTGGCCCTGGCCCAGCACCGCGACGATCAGGCCGAGACCTTCCTGCTGCGCGCATTGCGCGCCTCCGGACCGGACGGCCTGGCGGCGATCCGGCCGCAGCGGCCGTTCGCTTCCAGCATGCTGTGGCGGCCCTTGCTCGCACTGCCACGCGCCGATCTGCTGGCCTACGCACAGGCGCACGGTCTGCAGTGGATCGAGGACCCGAGCAACACCGACGCCCGCCACGACCGCAATTTCCTGCGCAATCACGTGCTGCCGCTGCTGCAGCAGCGCTGGCCGCACGCCGGCGCCACGCTGGCGCGTAGCGCACAGCTGTGCGGCGAGGCCAGTGCCCTGCTGCAGGACGACGACGCAGCGCTCTTGTCAACGGTCGTGACCCCAGACGGCGCGCTGGACCTGGCGCGGCTGCGCGCGCAACCGGCGCTGCGGCGCGCGCGCCTGCTGCGTGCCTGGGTGGACGCGACCGGTGCACCGCCGCTGCCGGCGCGGGGCGTGGCCGCGCTGGAGCGCGAGATCGACGCCATCGCCAGCGATCGAAAGGCGTGCTTTCGCTGGCGGCAATGGGAGGTGCGCCGCTGGCGCCAACACCTGCATCTGCAGCGCCCCCCGGCGCCCTGGCCGGCGCATTGGCAGTCGACATGGGATGGCTGCGCGCCGTTGGCTCTACCCGATGGCACACACCTGGAGCTGGTGGGCGCCGCGAGCCTGCGCTTCGATCCGCCGCTGCAGGTGCGCGCGCGCCACGGTGGAGAACGCATCGTGCTCCCGGGTCGCAGCCACTCGCACCTGCTCAAGCACGTGCTGCAGACACTGGACCTGCCACCTTGGCAACGAACACGGCTGCCCATCCTGTGGCGCGACGCGCGGGTCCTGGCCGCCGGCGATCGCCTGCTCTCGGCCGAGCTGACGCAGTGGCTGGACGCCCACCAGGCACGTCTGCAATGGCGGCCGTCAGTGCCGACGAATTGACCGACCTGGGCGCGCGCCGCACACTTCCACGATGGCAAAGAAGTCCTCGAACGAATCCTCCCCCGTCGCCCGCTTCGAACAGTCGCTGGAAGAACTCGAACAGCTGGTGCAGAAGATGGAACTGGGCGATCTCAGCCTGGAGCAGTCGCTGAGCGCCTACGAGCGCGGCATCGGCCTGTACCGCGATTGCCAGCAGGCACTGGAACAGGCCGAACTGCGTGTGCGCCTGCTGACCGACCCGGCACGCCCGGAGCAGGCAGAAGCCTTCGAGCCGCCCGCGCCGGACGGTTTCTGAGGTGGCCGGCGCAGCGCTGCAACGCTGGGTGATCCGCACCGAACGCAACCTCGACGCCAGTCTGCCAGCGCCGGCATTGTCGCCGCAGCGCCTGCACGCGGCGATGCGGCACGCGGTGCTGGGCGGCGGCAAGCGCATTCGCCCCTTGCTGGTGTATGCCAGTGGCAGCTTGTTCGGCGCCGAGGAGGAAACCCTCGATCCTCCCGCAGTGGCGGTGGAACTGATCCATGCCTACTCGCTGGTGCACGACGACCTTCCAGCGATGGACGACGATGACCTGCGGCGCGGCCAACCCACCGTCCACATCGCCTTCGACGAAGCCACCGCAATTCTGGCCGGCGACGCCCTGCAGGCACGCGCCTTCGAGCTGCTGGCGGACGCGCCGGTCGATGCCGCACTGCGGGTCGGTTGGTTGCACTGCCTGGCCACGGCGGGCGGGGCCGCCGGTATGTGCGGCGGGCAGGCGCTGGATATCGAAGCCACCGGACAATCGCAGCCGCTGGCCGCGCTGCAACGCATGCATGCGCTCAAGACCGGTGCGCTGATCCGCGCTGCGGTGCGCATGGGTGCTCTGGGGGGTCAGGCACCGGCGGAGGATCTGCAACGCCTGGACGACTTTGCCGATGCACTGGGCCTGGCCTTCCAGGTCCGCGACGACATTCTCGATGTGGAAGCGAGCTCGGAACAATTGGGCAAGACCGCCGGCAAGGATCTGGCCCAGTCCAAGTCGACCTATCCGGCCTTGCTCGGCATGGAGGGCGCCAAGCGCAAGCTGGCGGAGCTGTCCGAGCGAATGCAGGACCTGTTGCAGCGTTATGGCGCGCCGGCCGAGGCATTGGCGACCCTGGGCCGCTTCGCGGCCGACCGCGGCCACTGACGCGCTTGGGAATGGCGCATTCCGTGCGCTAGCGCACGGTCGGCGGCGAGCATCGCAGCCGCCAACCCGTGGTGAATATCACATAAATGATATTTCACAAGATGATTTTTGGGGCGGCGAAAAGTGCAGCTCGCGCCCACCAGATGTGACTCACGCCGCACTTTCTGGCTGGACTTGCACCGCCAACAGAACAACCCACGCCGTAAAGCGGCTGCAGTCGCTCTTCATGGCACCAATCGCCCGCTTGTCGCGCCCGCTCCTGCCTGCCTAGGTTGCGGGGCCCGCGCCGCGGGCGTCCCCCGATTCCCATGGAGAGTCTCTGGTGAAGAACGTTTTCCTCGCATCGTTTGCAGCAGGCACGCTGGCCGTTGTTGGAGTCCTCGGTACCGCCCACGCGCAATCCCTGCGCGGCCCGGTGCCGTTGACCGTCGAACTGAGCCCGGTCGCCAATCAGCAGGGCAAGATTGCCGTCACCGTGACCAATACCGGCAGCCAGATCGCTCGCGTGCCGAGCTACCAGCTGCCACTGAAGTCGCTGGACAACGGCATCCTGGAGGTCAGTCGCGATGGTCGGCCGGTGGAGTACACCGGGCGTCTGGTCAAGCGCGGCCTGCCTACGGCGGCGGACTTCACCATTCTGCAACCCGGCCAGAGCGTCCAGGGCGAGGTCGATCTGGCTAACGCCTACGATCTGTCGGCCAGCGGCAACTACACGATCCAGCTGCGCTCGACGCTGCAGTACGCCTCCCTGTCCGACGGGAGCCTGATGAAGGCCGCCAACGGTCAGCCGGCGGTGGCCACCAGCGCCCCACTCACGGTGTGGCTGGACGGCGTCCGACGCGGCGTGCAGCGTCAGCTGGCAGTCGGTCCGCAGGCGGTGGTCAACGGCATCAACTATCTCAATTGCAGCAGCACGCGCACCAGCCAGGCCGCCACCGCGGTGGATGCGGCACGGACCTATTCGCAGAATGCCCGCAACTATCTCAATGCCGGCAGCACCGGCGCGCGGTACACCACTTGGTTCGGCGCCTACAACGCGTCGCGCTACAGCCGGGTCAGTTCCAACTTCGTCAACATCGACAACGCGCTGGACCAGAACAACGGTCAGCTGACGATCAACTGCAGCTGCGAGGCGGACCTGGCCAGTGCCTACGCCTACGTGTATCCGAACCAGCCTTACGAGATCCACGTCTGCAACGCATTCTGGAACGCGCCGGTGCGTGGTACCGACTCCAAGGGCGGCACCCTGGTGCATGAGACCAGCCACTTCACCGTGGTGGCCGGCACCAACGACGTGGTCTATGGGCAGAGCGGCGCGCGCAGCCTGGCCAGCAGCAACCCGGCCCAGGCGATCACCAACGCCGACAGTCACGAGTACTTCGCCGAGAACAATCCGGCGCAGAACTGATCGGGCGCAGGCAGAAACGACGAAGGCCCGGCAGCACTGCCGGGCCTTCGTCCGTTCGCGAGGCGGACTTACTTGATCAGGCGCAGCGTGAACGGATAGCGGTAGCTCTCGCCGCCATTGGCCTTGATCGCGCCCAGGATGCAGAACACCACGTTGGCGATCCACACCAGGGTCGGCAGGAAGAACAGGATGCCGAACGAGATGGCGGCGAGTACGATCGCCACGATGTACGCCAGGATCACCGTGATCTGGAAGTTGAGCGCTTCCTTGGCTTGGTCGCTCGCGAACGGCTTGGACGGCGTGGCGTCCTTGCTGACCAGCCAGATCACCAGCGCGCCGATGAACGCAGTGAGGGTTCCCAGTAGATGCGCGGCGAGCGCGAGCGTGCGCTCTTCCGACGGAGTGCTGGTGCCGACCGGCGGCGGCGGCGGTGCCGCATGCGTGTCGAAGTCGCTCATCATGTGTCCTTATGAAGGGTGGTGGTCGAGCGGCGGACTATAGCAACGTTTCCGCCCGCCACCAGTGTGCAAAGGCAGGGAGTCGTTTGGCGATCACGGCCAGGCGCGAGCGCCGCTGCCTCAACTGTCCCCGGCCACCGTCATGCGATTGATCAACACCGAGCCGATGCGCACGTGCGAGCGCGGATCCACGTCGGCGCCGACCGCCTCGATGCCGGCGAACATGTCGCGCAAATTGCCGGCGATGGTCAATCCGTCCACCGGATAGGCGACCACACCGTTCTCGATCCAGAAGCCGCCAGCCCCGCGCGAGTAGTCGCCGGTCACCGGGTTGACGCCGTTGCCCATCAGCTCGGTCACCAACAGGCCGCGCTGCATGCCGGCCACCAGCGTCGCCAGGTCGGCGGCATTCGCGCTGACCTGCAGGTTATGAACGCCGCCGGCATTGGCGGTGGTCTGCAGGCCCAGCTTGCGCGCCGAATAGCTGCCCAGCACATAGCGCTGCAGCACGCCGCCGCTGACCAGCGACGAGGCACGGGTGGCCACGCCTTCGCCGTCGAACGCGGCCGAGCGCAGACCCCGGCGCAGATGCGGCAGTTCCTCGATCGCGAACCACTCCGGGAACAAGCGGCTGCCGACGCTGTCGAGCAGGAAGCTGGCCCGCCGATACAACGCGCCGCCCGACACCGCGCCGAGCAGGTGGCCGACCAACGAACGCGCGACGTCCGGCGCGAACAGCACTGGCATTTGCCCGGTTGGCAGCGATCGCGGCTGCAGGCGCGCCACGGTGCGTTCGGCGGCCTGGCGGCCGATCGCGTCCGGCGACTGCAGGTCTTCGCGCGCCAACGCACTGCTGTACCAGCCATCGCGCTGCATGCCATCGCCCTGCCCGGCGATCAGTGCGCAACTGATGGAGTGGTGGGTGTCGCGCTCGCGACCGACGAAACCATGCGAATTGGCATACACCGACAGACTGAACCCGGTACTGGCCGACGCGCCGTCGGAATTGCTGATGCGCGGGTCGGCATCGCGGCCGGCCTGCTCGCAGGCCAATGCCAGATCCACCGCGGTATCGGCATCCAGCGCCCACGGGTGCCAGCCGTCCAGGTCGGGAAAGTCGCGCGCCATCAGCTCCGGATCGGCCAGTCCCGACGCCTCGTCGTCTTCGGTATAACGGGCGATCGCGCAGGCCTGGGCAACCGTGGCCTCCAGGCTGGCCTCGTGCAGGTCGGCGGTGCTGGCGCTGCCCTTGCGCTTGCCGAAATACACGGTCACGGCAATCCCACGATCGCGGGTGGACTCGACCGTTTCCACCTCGCCCAGGCGTACGTTCACGTCCAGGCCGCGCTCCTCGCTGCAGCTGACCTCGGCCTGGGTAGCGCCAGCGGCGCGCGCGCGCTCGAGCAGCCGCTGGGAGAGATCGGTCAGCGCCTCCAGGCGCTGCTGGCTGTCATCGCGGACGGAGGGTTCGGGGGAGAGTGCGTTCAATGCCTTATCCTATGTTGCAGATGCGGAGCCGCTGCCGAGGGCAGCAGCGCGATGGCGGTGACGACGGTCGCGCCGACGACCGCAACGGACGGCGCCCGGCGCCGTCCACGACGAGCCGGTCCTGCGACCGGCGCTGATCCAGGGGTTTTCCAATGTTTTCGGGAAGTGGTGGCAATGCGCGGACGTGACGAAGAAACCGGCGAATTCCTCGGCTCCAGCCGTAGCCAGCAACGGCGCGAGGCGCTGGAGGTGCTGGCCCTGGGCGAAAAACTGGTGGCGCTGTCGCCAGCGCAGCTGGCCAAGTTGCCGGTACCCGAATCGCTGATCCCGCACATCGAGGAAAGCCGGCGCATCACCTCGCACATCGCCCACAAGCGCCAGCTGGCGTTTCTGGCCAAGCACATGCGCCGCGAAGACGAGGCCGTGCTGCAGGCGATCCGCGAAGCCCTGGACGTCAACAGCGACACCGCCCGCCGCGAAGTGGCCGCCATGCACCGGGTCGAACGCTGGCGCGAGCGCCTGCTGGCCGAGGGCGACGTGGCGCTGGCCGAACTGCTGGAAATCTATCCCGCCGCCGATCGCCAGCAACTGCGCCAGCTGGTGCGCAATGCGATCCACGAACGCGCCAAGAACAAGCCGCCGCGCGCCTACCGCGAGCTGTTCCAGCTGCTGCGCGAGTTGTCGACGCAGGCCGGTGAGGATGCAGAGGCGGATGACGCCAGCGACGATGAGGACGGCGGCTTCGAGGTGTCGGGACCCGGGACCCGGGACCCGGGACCCAAATAAGGGCACGAACAGCGCGCGCCGAGCGCAGACCCCGGCAACGACAACGCGAGTTTGGTCGCAGGCACCATGCATCGGCGCAGCGAAGCGCATCGAGCACTCGCCAGGCTCTGCGTTCCGCGCGCTGGGTCCGCTGAACCACACGCACACCGGCTCTTGCTGCCCCCGGGTCCTGGGTCCCGAGTCCCGAGTCCCGACCACCAGCGCCCGCCACTCAGCAAGCCCTACAGTCCGTACGCGAATTCCGCACGACCACGTAGTCCACAGCTTTTGCTCTCCCCGGGTCCCGGGTCTCGGGTCCCGGGTCCCGGCTCCAACCGGGTCCCGAGTCCCGGCTCCAATCACGCCTGCGTCCCGCCAACGGTGATGCCGTCGATCAACAGCGACGGCTGACCGACGCCCACCGGCACGCTCTGGCCATCCTTGCCGCACACGCCCACGCCCTCGTCCAGAGCCAGGTCGTTCCCGATCATGCGGACCTTCTGCATGGTCTCCGGACCATTGCCGATCAGGGTGGCGCCCTTGACCGGTGCAGTGACCTTGCCGTCCTCGATCAGATAGGCCTCGGTGGCCGAGAACACGTACTTGCCGCTGGTGATGTCGACTTGGCCGCCACCGAAGTTGACCGCGTAGATGCCCTTCTTGACCGCGCGGATCATCTCCTGCGGGTCGTGTTGGCCGGCGCGCATGTAGGTGTTGGTCATGCGCGGCATGGTCAGGTGGGCGAAGGACTCGCGCCGGCCGTTGCCGGTCGGCGCCACGCCCATCAAACGGGCGTTGTGGGTGTCCTGCATATAGCCGACCAGCACGCCATCTTCGATCAACGTCGTGCACTGGCTGGGAGTGCCCTCGTCGTCGATGTTGAGCGAGCCGCGCAGGCCGGCCAGGGTGCCGTCATCGACGATGGTCACGCCCTTGGAAGCGACGCGCTCGCCGATACGGCCGGCATAGACACTGGTGCCCTTGCGGTTGAAGTCGCCCTCCAGGCCATGTCCCACCGCCTCATGCAGCAGCACGCCCGGCCAACCGGGGCCGAGCACCACCGGCATCACGCCGGCCGGTGCCGGCACCGCGTCCAGATTGACCAGGGCCTGGCGCAGCGCTTCGCGCGCGAAGGCTTCCGGACGGCCGTCGGCGAACAGTTCGGCGTAGCCGTAACGACCACCGCCGCCGGCGTAACCGGATTCGCGCCGTCCGGCATGTTCGACGATCACCTGCACGTTCAAGCGCACCAGCGGGCGGACGTCGGCCGCCAGCACGCCATCGCTGCGGGCGATCAGTACCGTGTCCACGCCTCCGGACAGACTGACCATCACCTGCTTGACGCGCGGGTCGCTCGCCCGCAGGGTCTGGTCGATCTGCCGCAGCAGCTCCACCTTGGTGGCGTTGTCCATACCATCGACCGGGTCGCTGGCCGGATACAGCGCGCGGCCATTGCCGCGTACCAAGGCGCGGCTTGACTGCGCACCGCCTTCGCGTGAGATCGCCCGCGCCGAGCGCGCCGCTTCCAGCAAGGCATCGCGATGGATGTCGTCGGAATAGGCAAAGCCGGTCTTCTCGCCGGCGATCGCGCGCACGCCCACGCCTTGCTCGATGGAATGGGCGCCGTCCTTGACGATGCCGTCCTCCACGCTCCAGCTCTCGCGGCGCGAATGCTGGAAATACAGATCGCCGAAGTCGATGCCGGGGCCCAGCAGGGCACCGAAGGTTCGATCGAGGTGGCCGGCATCCAGGCCGGAGGGAAGCAGCAGCCGGGACTCGGCAAGTGAGAGCGTGTTGTCGGTCATAGGGTCAGGATGGGGCCCGCGCCGCGAGCGCACAAGTCGTCCGCCTGAATCGCCGGCATCGCTATCATCGATCGTCCCCATTCGCTGCCTCCCACGCATGAAGCTCACTGCCCACGTCTTGGATGGCCACACGCTGGATATCCGCCCTGCGCCACCCGAGCGCGCGTGGATGGATGCCACCCACCAACGCTACGCCTATCGCTGCCTGCCGCTGAGCGTGGCCAACACCCATGGCTGGGAGCTGTTGTGCCAGGCGGGCTTCAGCGCGGAGTGGAGCGGTGGCGATAGCCTGGACGCGGTGACTATCCGCAACGACGACGGTGCCGTCGCGCCGGCGATCAGCCACTTCGGCTACGGCGTGCTGACCTTTCACGTGCCCTGCCTGTTCCGGACCGACGAGGGCATCGATCTGTTCGTCACCGGACCGCTCAACCGCCCCAAGGACGGCATCGGCGCGCTCAGCGGCCTGGTCGAAACCGATTGGAGCCCGCATACCTTCACGATGAACTGGCGCTTCACCCGGCCCGGCCGGGTGCGCTTCGATGCGGGCGAGCCGTTCTGCCATCTGTTCCCGCTGCCGCGGCAGTTGATCGCGCAGGTGCAGCCGCGTTGGCAATTGCTCTCGGAGGCACCGCCGCTGGAGCAGCAGCACGCCGCGTGGAGCCAGCGCCGCAACGATTTCCTGCAGCAGTTGCCCGACCCCGAGTCCGACGCAGCGCGCGAACAATGGCAGCGCGACTACTTCCGTGGCACGCCTGGGCCGGCGCAGCCCGCCGTGGCTGGCCATCGCAGCCGCCTGCGGTTGCCGCGCTTCACCCGCCTGGACGGCGCCGACGCAGACACTGCGCCGAGCGAGTAGGCCTGGCGCTCAGCGGGTCTGGCGCGCCGGGGCTGCCGGCTTGGTCGACGGCCGTTCGCGCGCTTCGCGCTCGACCACGTCCACCTGCGGCTCCTTCCACGGCCCGGTGACGTGGTAGGTCTTGGCACCGATGGAGCCCAGCGGCTTGCCGAGTACCGCATTGGCGGCGGCGCCGACGGCAGCACCCACCGGCCCGCCCGCCACCGCGCCGACCACCGTCAGCAGGTTGCCGGCTTTCGGATTCACGTCCACGGTCTGGTCGAAGGTCTGCGCGCGCAGGTCGGTCTGGCCACGGATGGCGATATCGGCCGCCGGGCCTTCGATACGGATGGCGTCGGTGCGGGCGAACCCTCCGCCGAAGCGCACCTCGCCCTCCAACCGGTTGAAGGCCAGTCCCTTGGAGAAGAAATCGCGGAAGTCGAACATCAGCCGGCGCGGCAATTGCGCCACGCTGAGCAGGCCCAGCACGCGACCGGCCCCCGGTTCGACCTCCAGCAACTGGCCATTGCGCACGTTGACCTTCAGGTTGCCCTCCAGCGATCCCAGCTCGAACCCGGTAGGCGCGCCCTGCCAACCAGCGTTGAGCTCCAGCTGGCCTTCACCGCCGCGCAATTGCCCACCCAGGGTCAGGTTCTGCAGCAGGTTGCCGAGATTGCGGCTATCCACGCGTGCAGACAATCGCGTGCTGGCCGCCGCACCCTTGCCGCGCCAGGCACCGGTCAGGCCGATGGCCTGGTCGTCGGAGCGCAGCTGCAGCTGATCGACCTGCATGCCGTCGGTGAGTCGGCTGCTGCGCAAGGTCGCCGCACCAAAGTGCATCTTGTCCACCCGCAGATCGGCGATATCCAGCGACAACGGCGGGATCGACGCCGGGTCGAACTCGGCCACCGCCTGTCGCGCCGGCGCCGGCAGCGCACCGGCAAGCGGATCGCTCGGTTCGACCACCTCGGCGGCGGCGGGGGCCACGGTTGGCTGCCAGTACACGCGGCGCAGCTGTCCCTGGACGGTGCCGCCGTCAGCATTGGGAACCGTCAGTTGCCCCGCCAGCGACGGACCCTCGAGAGTGACATCGACCGCATCGCGGGTGGGCCGCAAGCGCAGGCGGGTCTGCGGAAACACGCCGCCGATCATCAACAGCTTGTCAGCCTGTACGTCCACCTGCTGCAACGGCATCGCGTCGTCCTTATTGGCGGCGGGCTGCCCAGGCAGCGGCGGTGTCTGCGGTTCGCTGCTGCCGCGCGCCAGGCCGATCCAGTCGATCGCATCCAGCGAGGCCGCCCGGCCCGTCACCACCAGGCCGTTGACCGGCGGGCGTTCGGTCACGGTGTCGGTTCCCAACACCACCCGCACGCCGGTCTGGTCGCCGCGACTGGTGGCCTTCAGCGCCACCAGCGTCCCGAACGCGACATCGATATCACCCTCGCCCAAGGGCAACGCGACCTTGACGCGCGTCGGTAGCGGCCGGCTGGCCGGCTTGTCGAGCGGGGCCGGCAAGTCCAGCGTCGTGCCGGTCAGGTCAGAGCGCAACGTGAGTTGCGTGGGCGGGTCCGGCTGACCGACCGCGTCCAACGGCACATCCACGCCCACCTGCCAGGGCGCGCTGCCATGCACGTAGGGCTGCAACCAACGCATCTGCGGCGCACGGTCGAACAGCTCCTTGGCATCGAGGGTGGCATCGAGCCTCGCCTCGAAGGCATGGCTCGGGTCCTGCACGCCATCGCCGGCCCGCAGCGACAGATCGCCGCTGCGGCCCTGTCGCTGCACCGACAGTCCCTCGGCGGTGAAGCCGCTGTCGCGGTAGTCGGCGCGGCCGCTGACCTGGGTGAAGGCCAGATTCCACCGCGCATCGGCCAGGGTGGCGCCCTGCAGCGCCACGGTGCCGCCCAGATGGCCGCCGGCGCCGTGATCGCGCAGCGGGCGCAGCAGATCGAAGCTGACGCTCGCCGGTCCGGCGGCGCTGAGATTGCGCAAGGTGTCGCCATAGCGGGCCTGCAACGGGCTGCGTCGCAGCATCGTCAGCAACTGCCCGGCATCGGCCTGGGTATTGGCACGCACATACAGCCCCAAGGTCGCGAAGCTTGGAATCCCCGCTTCCATCTGCGCGATCGGAACGCCGGCCAGATTGCCATTGCCCTGCAGCGTGAATCCATTGCCGATGAAGCTGAGGTCCGCCTGCACCTGCTCCATCGCCGGCCAGTCTGGCTGGAAACGGATCACCCCGTCGCGGATATGACCGAAGGCTTCGAAGCGGCCGTCGTTGTTGTCGAACGGCCAGTCGTCCAAATCGCCGCTGACCAGCCCGGTGCCGCCGGTCACCACGCCGCCGGCGACCGCCATGTCCAGCCAATCGATGGCCGCCTTGCTCATCTTGGAGTGAATCCAGAATCGGCGTGCCACCGGCAGTGCGGCATCGTCCAATTGCGCCGCCAGGCCAATCCGCGGCCGCGTGCCGTCATTCTGGAACCACAGCCCGCCGCGGACATTGGCGCCATAGTCGGTGCCCTGCACGCGCAAGGCCGGGGTGGCGACCTGCCAGCCGTCGCCTTCGCGCCAACCCACGATCTTGCCGGCCAATTGCAGTTCGTGCACTTGGCCGAAGCCGCTGGGCCAATCGAAACGCAGGCGTGCCTGCGGCGACGGCTCCAGTTCCACGCCCTGGGCATCGCCGTCGAAGCGACCGCGCAGTCCGCTCAGTCCCGGCGACTGCCCGACTGGCAGGAACGCCAGCTCCTGCAACGCCCCCTGCACCTGCACCGCGCCGCCTTGCTGGCCGGCCACCTGCAGGTCGGCCACGCGCAGCTGCGGCTTGGCCAGGCTCAACCAATGCCGCAAACCAGGCGACAGCTGATCGCTGAGCGCGGCCAGACCAATCAACCCAGACAGATCCAGCGAGCGTGCCGCGAGCGTGTAACGCGCCCCCCCGGTCATGCGGATCCCGTCCAGCGCCTGTACCTGGCCCGCGCGGGTGGTCCGCAACAACGGCGCATCCACTTGCCAGCCAGCGGCGGTCGTCCGCCAGCGCGCCCTGGCCTGCAGCCGATCCAGCGTCAACGTGCGGCGCGCGGTGTCTTCCGGCAACGGGGCGCCGGACAGGCGTAGCTGGCGCAGATCCGCATCGACGGTCATTCCAGCAATGCGTCGCGCACGCAAATCCGCCCAGGCCTGCAGCCGGCCGGTACCGCCCTCCACGCGTACGCCCGCAGCCTGCAACAGGCTAGACCAGGGCGCCAATGCCGCGGGATCGGCTTCGAAGTACGCCTGACCGTCGCCACTGTCGCGCTCGAAGGACAGCACGGCGGTCAGCGGCGCGCTGGCCGGGTCGATCCAGCCACGGCTACCCGCCTGCACGGTCGAACCGCGGACACGTAGTCGCAAGTCGATGCGTGGCAGCGTGGTGTTCATCCCCAGCGACGGCGCCACCACCTGCAGCCGCCCGTTGACGACCTGGATTTCTCCCAGTCGACGCAAGGCCTCCAGCGGATCGCCTTGCCCGCCGCTTGGCAGTCCACGCACCGACCAGGTGCCATCGTCGCTGCGTTGCAAGGTCAGCGCCGGACCGCGCAGACGTATCTCGGTCAACGCACGGCCTGGCAGCAGGCCGGAATACATGGCAACCAGCACCTCCGCCTGGCCAACCCGCACCTCGCCTTGCGGGCCGATCCGCAGGCCGTCCATCTGCAACAACGGGCCGCGCCGGGTCCACTCGGTTCGCAGTGCATCGAAGCGGATCGGCTGGCCGGCACGCTGGCTGAGCCAGTCGGCGATCTGTTGCGGATGCTGCTCGGCCAGCGGCAGCGCCTGGCTGAGTCCTCCCACCAACAGTGCGATCGCCACTAACGCGAGCGCGAGCGCGGTAAGCGCATAGCGGCGAAGCAGACGGAGACGGCGGCGCAGCGGTGTTGGCATTCAGGACGGGTGTTCGGGGATCAGGAAAGGCGATGGCAACGCAACGATGGCCTTTCCAGCAGACGACCCGAGCGAGCACGGCGCGTCCGTTCCGGCGACCGGCACGAGCCGTCCTTTTTACTCCATTGCCCTCCACTCACGCATGAAGCGGCGATCGGCACATCTCGCGGCCGCGCCCGCTTCCGTCCGCTCACAGCAGCACCACGTCGAACTGCTCCTGCAGATACTGGTCGTCGGACTGGAAACGGATGCTCTTGCCGAGGAACTCTTCCAGTTCGGCGACCGCGGCCGACTCCTCGTCGGTGATCCGCGCCACCACCTTGGACGAGGCGATCACCAGCAGGCGCGCTGCATCGAACTGGCGGACCGCGCGGGTGATCTCGCGGAAGATTTCGTAGGTCACCGTCTCGGCGGTCTTGACCGTGCCACGACCGCCACAGTGGCCGCAGGTCTCCGACAGCTGCCGCTCCAGGCTTTCGACGGTGCGCTTGCGGGTCATCTCCACCAATCCCAGTGGCGAGAACTCGTACACCGTGGTCTTGGCATGGTCGCGCGCCAGCGCCTTTTCCAGCGTGCGCAGCACCTGCCGGCGGTGCTCGGGGTCGTCCATGTCGATGAAATCGATGATGATGATGCCGCCCAGATTGCGTAGCCGCAGCTGCCGGGCCACGGCCTGTGCCGCCTCCAGGTTGGTGCGGAACACCGTCTCTTCCAGGTTGCGCTGGCCGACGAACGAACCGGTATTGACGTCGATGGTGGTCATCGCCTCGGTCTGGTCGATCACCAGATAGCCGCCGGACTTCAACGGCACCTGTTTGTCCAGTGCGCGACCGATCTCGTCTTCCACTCCGTACAGATCGAAGATCGGTCGATCGCCGGTGTACAGCTCCAGGCGCTCGGCCAGCACCGGCATGTACTTGGCGACGAAAGCCTGGAGTTGGGCGAAGGTCTCGTTGGAATCGACCTTGACCTTTTCGACATCGCGGCGGATCAGATCGCGCACGGCGCGCAGCGGCAGGCTCAGGTCCTCGTAGATGATGCTGCACGACTGGCCCTCGCGGCCGCGGCGCTCGACCACGTTCCAGACCCGCGACAGATAGGCGATATCTTCGGCCAATGCCTCGGCGGGCTGGCCTTCGGCATTGGTGCGGATGATGTAGCCGAAGCCGCCATGCTGGGCAGAGACTTCGCTGACGATGGTCTTCAACCGCAGCCGTTCGGCTTCGTCTTCGATCCGCGCCGATACCCCCACCACCTTGGACTGCGGCAGCAAGACCAGATAGCGCGAGGGAATGCTGATCTGGGTGGTCAGCCGCGCCCCCTTGGTACCGATCGGATCCTTGACCACCTGCACCACGATGTCCTGACCATCGCGCAGCAGCTCGACGATGGGCACCGAGGCCATGGGCGGCGGCGGGATCGGCGTCTCTTCGGTGTCGACCGCGCTGGCAGGCGCCGGGGCCGGGCGGACCACGTCGTTGGCGTGCAGGAACGCAGCGCGCTCCAGGCCAACCTCGACGAAGGCCGCCTGCATGCCCGGCATCACCCGCTGCACCTTGCCCTTGTAGATGTTGCCGACCACCCCGCGACGCCAGCCGCGCTCGATATGCAGTTCCTGCAGCATGCCGTTCTCGATCACCGCCACGCGAGTTTCGCGCGGGGTGACGTTGACCAGGATCTCTTCCGACATCAATGCACTCCGAAGGCAGCAAGCAGTTGCGAGGTATGGAACAACGGCAATCCCATCACACCGGAATAGCTGCCGGCCAGATGGGTGATGAAGCACTCGGCCTGGCCCTGGATCGCGTAGCCGCCCGCCTTGCCCATCGGCTCGCCGCTGTCCGCATAGCGGCGGATCTGGGTCGGCTCCAGAGCGGCGAAGCTGACCTGGGATGCCACCAGCGTCTGCAGGGGCTGCCGCTGCGCTGCCACCAGCACGACCGCGGTGAGCACCTGATGGGTCTGCCCGGACAACAGGGTCAGCATCGCCTCCGCCTCGTCAGCGTCGGCCGGCTTGCCGAACACCCGTTGGCCGAACACCACTTCGGTGTCGGCACCGAGCACCACCGCCTGCGGATCGCTCGCCAGCACCTGGGCCAGGCCCGCCTGCGCCTTGTCCAGCGCGACGCGCTGAACGTAGTACTCGGGTGTCTCGGCGGCCGCGCGCACCTCCGGCACATCCAACGCAAGCGTTTGAAAGGGAACCTCCAGGCGCTGCAGCAGCGCCTGGCGACGAGGAGAACGGGAGGCGAGATAGAACATGCCCCCAGCATACCTGTTGGCCCACCTGCTCTGCTCTTCCGACCGTTGGCCGCAACCGCACGCATCGGCTCACAGCTCATTCATCGCGTCCACAACACCCTCAGCGCACAGACACGGAGGATCCCATGCGCACTACCCTCACCCCGCTGTTGCTGGCCCTGTCCCTCGCCACCGGAGTCGCCATGACCGCCCATGCCCAGACCACACCGAGCTACGCGTTGCCCAGCGATGGCACCTTGCTCAATGTGTCGACGGAGGCAGAAGCCAAGCGTGTCCCGGACATCGCCACGCTATCGGCTGGCGTGGTCACCCAAGCCAGCGATGGCAATGCCGCGATGCGGCAGAATGCCGAGCAGATGAGCAAGGTGATGGCTGCGGTGAAGGCGGCCGGTATTGCCGACAAGGACGTGCAGACCAGCGGCATCAATCTCAGCCCGCAGTACACCTACAAGCAGAACGAAGCGCCACGGATCAACGGCTACGAGGCGCGCAACAGCGTCACCCTGAAGGTGCGCGACATCACCCGGCTGGGCAAGGTGCTGGATGCGCTGGTCGCCCAGGGTGCCAACGACATCAACGGACCCAGTTTTTCGATCGACCAGCCCGAGCCGGTCTACGACGAGGCGCGGGCTGCCGCATTGAAGAAGGCACAGGCACGGGCGGAGACTTACGCCAAGTCGCTGGGACTGAAGGTGCGTCGCATCGTCAGTATTTCCGAGGGCCGCAGTGGCGGCGTCCGCCCGATGGTGATGATGGCGTCGGCGATGCGCTCGGCCAAGGCGGAAATGGATACACCGGTCGCCCCTGGCGAAAGCACCTTGTCGATCAACCTGGACGTCACGTTCGAACTGGGACGTTGAGCGAGAGTGGCGCAGCCATCTTTTGCTCGAGGTGGCTGCCCCCTACGCAGAAAGGGCCCTAATAGAGACCTGGAAACTCAATCAAACATTGGTTGCGCCAACCACCACCATCTCCACAAGTGCCGGACGACACATGCTTCGTAACTGAATTGGCAAATCAGGCACTTTGTGCTTAAAAAAACATAAAAAACAAAGAAAATTATCTTTAAGCGGGCTCATCTGCGTCCTAGGATCGGTGTCAGCGTAACGTCACATCCGTGACGGCGCTCTTTCTGGAGAGAGAGATGACACGTAGTCCCGCCTTGCGCCGCCCGCCGCGTCCGTTCCCCGGTTCGCACTATCGCCGCGTCAGCCTGCTGGCCATCGCCCTCAGCGGCGCCATTGGGGTCATGACCGTCGGCACCGCCCAGGCCCAGAGCACGACCGCCAGCATCTACGGCAACGTGCAGGCTGGTCCCGGTACCACGGTGACCGTGCAAAGCGATACCGGCCTGACCCGCACGACCACCGTCGATGCTAACGGCCGCTACGCGATCGGCAACCTTCCGGTCGGCAGCTACACCGTTACTGTCCAGCGTGATGGCCAAACCGTGGACACCCGCAAGAACGTGATGCTACGCGTCGGCGCCGGCTCGGACGTCTCCTTCGGTGCCGCCGGGGGCGAAGCCGCGACGCTGGAAACGATCACTGTCACTGGCAAGAACATTTCGCCGGTGGATGTCTCTGCCACCGCCTCACGCACGATCATTACCGCCGAGCAGTTGCAGCGCCTGCCGCTGGCACGCTCGGGCGAAGCGATCGCCCTGTTGTCGCCTGGCGCAATCCAGGGCAGCGGCTATTTCGGCAATGCCATTTCCTTCGGCGGCGCCGGCGTCACCGAGAACGCCTACTACCTCAACGGCTATCTGAGCTCCAATCCGTTGACCAACATTGGCGGCGTCACCCTGCCGTACGGCGCCATCGATCAGCAGGAGACCTATACCGGCGGCTACAGCGCCCGTTATGGTCGCTCGGCCGGCGGCGTGATCAGCCAGATCGGCAAGCGCGGTACCAACGAGTGGCACTTCGGCGGGCAGATGCTGTGGCGGCCCAAGACGCTGTCCAGCGACTATAAGGACGTCTTCTATCCGGATACTGCCCCGCCGAACAGCAACTACAACTACACCGATTCAACCTTGCCCGGCACGCTCTACCGTAGCCGCAAGGACGATAAGCAGTGGAATACCGTCTACAGCGCCTACGCTGGTGGACCGCTCATCGAGGACCGACTCTTCGTTTTCATTGCCGCCGAACAGGAACGGACAGAAGGCGTGTCGACCGCTCGCCGAGATGACCCGGTCATCGGCCGCAACAATTATCGCTATGACGAGCCCAAGGTCTACGCCAAGATCGACTGGAATATCAACGACAGCAACGTTCTCGAGTTCACCGGCGTCAAGAACAATTACCGCGAAAGCGGCACATATAGCGACTTCAATGGTTACGAGGGAGTCGCCTCGAATGCAGACGGTGCGTTCGCCGACACGGTGAAGGTCAACGACCGCTACTACATCGGCAAATACACCAGCTATATCACCGACGCACTGACCTTCAGCGCGACCTACGGCAAGAGCCAGCAGAGCGACTATCGCAATAACCCGAGCACGAACCCATTTTTGTATACCCCTAATCTGCAGGATCCATCCGTTACCGGCGGCGCCCAGATTCGCAACAACCAGACCTCATCTCAAGGACGCGACGGCGAAAACCGCACGCATGGCCTGCGCCTCGACCTGGAATACGTGCTGGGCCACCACACGCTGGCGGCGGGCGTCGACAATATGTATTTCAACGCCGACAAAGAAGGAGTGGTCACGACCGGCCCAGGGTATACCTGGACCTATGGCCGCTCGCGGCGCCCGGATTTGCCGATCAGCGGTTCGCTGGGCGTCGGCCCGGCCGGCGGCGATGGCTATTACGTGTATCGAGGCGTGTTCAACACCTCCACCAGCATGTCGGTCCGGCAAAAGGCCTACTTCCTGGAAGACAAGTGGCAGATGACTGACAACTTGTTGCTGACATTGGGCGTACGCAACGACAAGTTCACCAACTTCAACGACGCCGGCAAGCCATATGTGGAAAGTGGTGACCAGTGGGCGCCGCGCTTGGGCCTGAGCTGGGATGTGTTCGGCGATTCGTCGTTCAAGGTGTACGGCAATGCCGGCCGCTACTATCTGGCATTGCCCAATAGCGTGGCTATCCGCGGAGCATCGCCGTCGACGTTCACCCGCGAGTACTTCAATTACACGGGCGTCGACGCGCAAGGCAATCCCACCGGCCTGACGCCAATTGCGGTCGATCCGAGTAGCGGCTTGGTCTGCTCGGGCAACGTGGTCTCCTCCAACCTAGAATGTGGCCAGCCGACCGACCCGGCCGGCATCGCTGCCACCAATCTCAAGTCGATGTACCAGGATGAATTCATGGTCGGCTTCGACAAGACCCTGGGCAGCGATTGGGTCACCGGCGCCAAGCTCACCTATCGCACGTTGGGCGCCACCATCGACGACGTATGCGATTCCGCCAAGATGAGCGACAAACTGACCGCGATCGGCATTGATCCCAGCACGGTCAATATTCCTGGGTGCATCATCTTCAATCCGGGCGAAACGAATTCGTTCAGCCTGGCCAATCTCGATGGCTCGGGCCGGACCCAGTTTTCGATGACGTCAGAGGACTGGGGCTTCGACAAGAAGGCAAAGCGCAAGTACCTGGCTCTGGATCTCTTCCTGCAGCACCCCTTCGACGGCAAGTGGGAAGGCCGCATCGATTACACCTTGTCGCGCAACTATGGCAATACCGAGGGCCAGGTGAAGTCGGACATCGGCCAGACCGACGTGTCCAAGACCCAGGACTGGGATGCGGCTGCGCTGATGTGGTATTCCGGCGGATATCTGGCCAACGATCGTCGCCACCAGATCAAGCTCTATGGCTCTTACCAACTCGCACCGGAATGGCTGATCGCTGGCAATATCCGCATCCTGTCCGGAACGCCAAGGTCCTGCCTGGGCTATGTCAGCATCAACGGCATCGACGAGTCTTCCGCTGCCGGCGACCCGGTCGGGTATGGCTCGTCCTATCACACCTGCGACGGCCAGCCATCGCGGCCTGGCGACGCCGGTCGCCTGCCATGGACGAAGATCGTCGATCTGGGCCTGACCTACCGCCCCGCCTTTGCTGACAAGAAACTGGCCTTCACCCTGCAAGGCTTCAACATCTTCAACGAACGCAAACCGCTGCAGGTGGACTCGACCTGGGAAGACAGCCCTTACAGCCTGTCCAACACCTACGGGATGGGGATCTATTTCACCCAGCCTCGCTATGCCGTGTTGTCCGTGTCGTACGACTACTGACGCCTCTCCCGTCAGTGTCGTTTGCCCAGCCCTGCGAAGGGCTGGGCTTTTCTGATGAGCGGTCGCGTACCGTTCCGATCCGATCGCCGGAAGCGCCTGATGACACCATTGCGGGCGATGTCTCCAACGTGACATCGCGAACGCAAGAGACGCACGCATCGGTGGCTCGCTTGTAGATCCCATTGCGTTGGAGTACATCTGGGCCTGCGGACGGCGGATGCGTCCGCATCGCGCTGTTCCTTTCCGCAGATCCGTTCCGGAGGTGGATGATGGTACGCACGCAGTCGCAAGCGATTCCCCGCACCCAACCCATCGACAGTTCGCGTGTGCTGGCGCTCAGCACCGCGATCGGTTTGCATCTGCTGGCCGCCGGACTGTTGTTGATTCCGCTCTCGCAGCATCCGCTGACGCAGCCGGCAGTCGCCAAGGAACGCTGGCAGGTCCCGATCAACGTGCCGACGCCGCCAGTGCCGCCGGCGCCGCCAGTGGTCGTGCCAGTCGTCGTGGAGTTCACGCCGCTCAAGACGCATACCGCCACCCCCACCACGCCGATCAAGGCATCGGCAACGCAAGCGGCGGTGGTGGACAACACATCCGCGGCCCTGCCGCCACTGGAAGCCACTCCCGCGACAGGTTCGGCCGATAGCGTTGCGTCCAGCGGGCCGGTCGAGGCGGGTCAGTTGCACTATCTCAGCGCGCCAGCACCGAGTTATCCGGTTGCGGCGCTACGTGCCGGCCTGCAGGGCACCGTCGTGCTGCGTGTGCTGGTCGACATCGATGGACGCCCCAGTGAGGTCAGCATCCAGACCAGCAGCGGTCACCGCGCACTGGATCTGGCCGCACGCAGCCAGGTGTTACGCAGCTGGCGCTTCCAACCCGCCCTGCAGAACGGCCAGCCGGTCCAGGCTTACGGTCTGGTACCAGTGAGCTTTTCGTTGGAGTAGGCGCGGCCTTGAAGCCGCGGCGGCCCAGCTGCCGCGGCGGCCTGCGCTGAGGCGCGGGGACCGCAGCTCCCCGATGATCGCCTCGCCCGCCGTGACCATGGCGGTGCGACGGCCACCTGGCGTGCGTCATGTCCGTTGAGGTGCGTGCGAAACGCTCTATGGCGGGTCGACACAAGGCGTGCGCTGGCTGGCCCGCCTGGACAAGGCACGCAACGCGGTCTCGGCGCGCCGCAGGACGCCTCCCGCAGCGTTCGTCGGCGGCACGGAGCATGCGCCGCGCCGCTTATCTTGGCGCCAGCCAACGCCCGTGCCACGCAGCACCCGCCCTGCACCGCCGACGGCCAACGCATCTCATCTCGACGTGCATAGCACACGCTAGCATGGCTGTCGGCGGGGCGACGTTCGCTCAGGCGCGGTGATACGGATGATTGGCCAGCATCGCCGCGGCCCGATACAACTGCTCGGCGACGATCAATCGCACCAGCATATGCGGCAAGGTCAACGGGCCGATCGACCAGCGCTCGTTGGCGCTTTGCAACACCTCGGCCGCGTGCCCCTCCGGCCCGCCGATCAGGAACGCCAGATCGCGGCCCTGTCCGCGCCAATGCTCCATGCGTTGCGCGAGCTGTTCGGAGCTGAGCGGTCGTCCGGGCACATCGAGCGCAACCACATGGGCGTTCTTGGGCAAGGCCGCCAGCACCCGCCGGCCCTCGTCGTCGATCGCCCGCTGGGCATCGCGCCCCTTGCCGCGCAGGCCCGGTTCGATTTCGACCAGCTCCAGCGGCATCCAATGCGACAGACGTTTCTGGTATTCGGCAAAGCCCTGCGCTACCCAGGCCGGTGCGCGTTCGCCGGTGGCGATGAGTCGGCATTTCATCGCCACATGATATCCGTGTCACGGCTCGGACATTCCGCAGCATCTGTGCCGCTGCGTGTCATGGTGTGGTTACAGCCGGCAAGTACGGTCGCTGCACCACCCAGCCCGCAGGAGCCGTTCGATGCCCAGTTTCGATCCCGCCCGCCGCCAGGTCCTCAAGGGCAGCGCCGCCGCCATGGCCGCCGGCGCGCTCGGCAGTCTTAGCGCCTTGCAATCGCGCCAGGCCCAGGCCGCCACGACCAACGCACAGCAGTTGGAACCGGTCCCCAGTCGCTACGGCCCGCTGGCGCCGGTAGCCGACCAGAGCACCGGCCTGCCGCTGCTGCAGCTACCGCGCGGCTTCAGCTATCGCTCCTTCGGCTGGAGTGGCGACCGCATGGACGATGGCCAGCCCTGCCCCGATCGCCACGATGGCATGGCGGTGGTCGGCGTGCGCCGGCCGGATTGGCGGCCGGGCCGCGATCCGCTGCGCGGTCTGGAATACATGCTGATCCGCAACCATGAGCGCGGCGCGGCCACACCATTCCGCGCGCCGGCGATGTACGACACCGGCATCGTCAGCGGCAACCAGCTGGCCGGCGGCGGCACCACCACGCTGAGCTATGGGCTGCGTGGCTGGGGCAGCCTGGAGCCCAGCCTGGGTGGCACCCTGGTCAATTGCGCCGGTGGGCCGACCCCATGGGGCACCTGGCTCAGTTGCGAAGAGATCAAGACCAACGCTATCTCCAGCACCGGCCGCAAGCATGGCTATGTGTTCGAGGTGGACCCGGACAGCGCCCGCACCAGCGGCCGCCCGCTGGTGGGGCTCGGCCGCTTCAGCCACGAAGCGGTGGCGATCGACCCGCGTACCGGGATCGTCTATCTGACCGAAGACGATCGCAACAAAGCCGGCCTGTACCGCTTCATCCCCAACGATCGGCGTGGCCGCAACGGCTCGCTGGAAAACGGCGGTCGCCTGCAGGCCGCCCGCGTGCGCGGCCGCCGCAACGCCGACCTCATCGTCGCCAACATCGGCCAGCAGTACCCGTTGGAGTGGGTGGACATCGCCGAGCCCGATCTGGACAGCATCACCGCACCCGCCGGCTTCGCCGATATCGGCGCCAACGACACACTCAGCGGTCCGTTCGCCCAGGCCTGGGCCGATGGTGCGCTGCGCATGAGCCGCGGCGAAGGCATCTGGTACAGCTACGGCAAGATGTTCATCGTCGACACCAGCACCGGCGTCGATGCGCAGGGCCGCCGCGGCTACGGCAACGGCGCGGTCTGGGTGCTGGATCTGTTCACGCAACGTCTGAGCGCGCTGTTCGTCAGCGGTCACCAGCTGGCCGGCCACAATCCCGACAATGTCACCGTCAGCGCACGCGGCGGCGTGGTGCTGTGCGAGGACGGCGGTGAGAGCCCAGACGCCTACGGCCCCGGCGCGCGACTGCTGGGACTGACGCGCGCTGGCGAGTCGTTCTACCTGGCCAAGAACAATGTGCAGCTGACGTCGCAGCAGATCGCCGATGCCGGCAAGCTCATCGCCGAAGGCGACTATCGCGAGAGCGAATTCTGCGGTGCCTGCTGGGATCCGCTGGGGCGCACCTTGTTCGTCAACATCCAGACCCCCGGCATCACCGTGGCGATCACCGGCCCGTGGGAACGCGGGCCGCTGTAGAGCCATAGGGCGCTGCCGGAGGCGTCATGCGTCCCGCGCGACAGCGCGTGTCGCTGCACCAGGCGATGCGTCCGGTTCGCCTTGTCGAACAACCCTGCCGCGGTCTTCACCAGGCCGCGTCGGCCGCATCCGACCAGCTGCGCTGCTGCTTCAGCCAACGCTTGAACAGGCGTGGATCCTCCAAGAGTTGCAACTCCTGCTGCGACTGTTGGAGCTCCTCTTCGGTCTCGCGCTTGAGTTGCGCCAGCAGCTTGTCCAGCCGCTCCGGCTTGGGCCGCGTGCGCAGCTCCAGTCCGTACTCGGCACAGAAATCGGCGGCCTGACGGGCGAGCTGCGCACGCAGATCCGCACACTGCCGCTCCAGCTCACGGTTGTAATCCTGCAACCGCGACGTGCTCATCGCCGCCACGCCTTGCGCATCCAGCAGGCCGATCTCCGCCTGGAGTTCGAGCAACCCCAACAGATCGCCCGCCTTGTAGGCCACGTTGAGCCGCTGCATCAAGCCGGTCCGGTGCGCGTGGTCCGGTGCGTCATTGGCACGGTCGGGATGCAACGCGGCAGCCAGCCGGCGATACAACTCGCGCAATGGTGGCGGCTCGGCGGACGCCGCAGCCGCCTTGTTTCCTGCGCGCTTGCGACCTTGCGGGCGGCGCTGTTGCCGGGCCTGCTGTTGCTGCTGCAAGCGCTCGCTGATGCGCTCGTACAGGGCTTCGGGCGAATCGATGCCGTCCAATTCCTCGGCATCCAGGCCGTAAGCCTGCCCGATGGCCTGCTTCATCAGCGCCTCGGAGACAGCCACTTCCTCGTCGTAGCCGACCGCACTATGGCGGTCGTAGATCGGCCGCAGGGTCTCGTCGCCAGCATCGATCAGCGGGCCGGCGATCTCGCACAACAACTCGGACAGAAAAGCACGATCGGTCTTGGCCAGCTTGATGCTGACGTGCGCACGATCGAGCAACTCGACCATGGCACGATCGGCCACGCGCCGGCGCTCCAACAACGGCAACAGTTGGCTGTGATAACGCGCGCGCCAACGCGTCAACGCCAGCTGCCATGCATGCAGCTCAGCGCGTTGCCGTTCCAGTTCGCCAAGCAAGCGCTCAAAGCGCCGTTGCGTCGGCGATGCAGTGGCATCGCCCGCCGGCCGACTCTGTAATTGCCGCAGCGCCCGGGAGCCAGGCAGGTCGGTCGGAACCGGCCCCTTGCTGGCCATGACGGCTCCGGTCAGTCAGTCTTCTTGCTCGGCGTCGTCGTCCGGACGCTGGTCACCCACCGTCCACAGCCGTTCCAACGCGTAGAACTCGCGTACGCGCGGCAGCATCACATGCACCACCACGTCGCCCAGGTCGACCAGCACCCATTCGGCCTCGCGCTCGCCTTCCACGCCCAGCGGCATGACATCCAGACGCTTGGCGAACTTGACCACCTCATCGGCGATCGACTTGACGTGACGGGTCGAGGTGCCGGAAGCGATCACCATGAAATCGCACACGCTGGACTTGCCGCGCACGTCGATCTCCACCACGTCCTTGGCTTTCAGTTCCTCGACCGCCTCGCGCACGGTGGCCAACAGGGCCGGTACCGACGGCGGAGGGTTGGGAATGGAGGTCTTGATGACGTGGGCTGAACTGGTCAAAGCGGTCACTCGATGGAATTAGGGGAAAGTATAGGCTGGTCCGGACGGCCGCGTGTTCAGCTAGACCGGCGAGCGCAGCCGTAGAGGCCTTCGCGCTCGATGAAATCGGCCACCGCGGCTGGCACCGCCGCTTGCCAGGCGGCACCGGCGGCAATTCCCGCACGCACACTGCTGGCGGATTCAGCGCGCAGCGGCTGCTGCAGGCGCCACAGCCGGCCGGACGGTGCCGCGATCAGCCCGCGGGGATCCGCCACCCACCGATCCTGCGTCGCCGCGGCCAAGGCGGGCGCGTCGTCGAGCGCCAGCGCCGTTCCCGGACGCGCGGCGATCACCAGATGCGCCAGCGCGAACAGCGCCTGCCACTGATGCCAGGACTGCATGCCGACAAAGGCATCGGCTCCCAGCAGCCAGGCGATCGGGGGCGTCGGCCCGAGCGATTGGCGCAAGTCGCGCAAGGTGTCGACGGTGTAGGACGGCGCGCTGTCGTGGCCGGCGCGTTGCAACTCGCGCCGGTCCAGGTGCAACCCGGGCTGCCCGGCCAGCGCCAGCTCCACCATGCGCGCCCGCTGCGCCGCGGTGGCACCGGGGGCGACGCGGTGCGGCGGATCGGCAGCCGGTACCACGTGCACATCGGCCTTCAACGCATCGCGTGCCGCACAGGCGATGGCGAGATGGCCGCAGTGGATGGGATCGAAGGTGCCGCCGTAGTACAGGTGAAGCCGGGACTCGGGACCCGGGACACGGGACCCGGGAACAGCAACAGCAGCTGTATCAGAGTGCGCATCAGGCCGAGGACTGGCGCTTCCCCCAGATTCAGAGCCGGGAGCAACATTCCTGCCGGTCGCAGCGCCCCCGCTTTCCCGGGTCCCGGGTCCCGGGTCCCGAGTCCCGGCCTTCATACCAACAATCTCACCGCCCGTGCCTCGGCCACTGCGACCAGCAGGCGCTCCAAGGCCACCCAGGCATCGCCATCGGCGCGGCCCTTGGCGATGCGATCCACCCGCGAGGCCTCGGCGACGAAGCGCTCCCAGCGGCGTGGTTCGGCATGCCGCTGCAGGGCGCGCTTGAACGGCGCCTGGCGCGAGTCCCAGATGCCCTGTGCCTTCATTTCCGCGCCGAGGTTGCCGCCGCCGGCCTGCACCGTCGCCAATGCCGCGGTCCGCAGCAGTTCCTTGATCAGGATCGGCATCAGCGCGGCCACCGCCTCGCCCTCGGCGCGCAAGCCGGCGAGCATGCGGACGACCGCGGCCGGCTGCCCCCCAAGCGTGGTTTCGGCCAAGCGAAACACGTCGTAGCGCGCAGCATCGGCCACCAGCGATTCCATCGCCTCCAGGTCGAGCGGCTTGCCATCGGCCAGCAGCGCGAGCTTGTCGATTTCCTGCGCGGCAGCGAGCAGGTTGCCCTCCACCCGCTCGCTCAGCCGCTGCACGGCGGCCACATCGGCGCGCAGGCCGTGATTGCGTAGGCGGCGCTCGATCCAGTCGGTCAACTCGTGTGGTTTGATCGCCCACGCCACGGCGATCGTGCCGATCCGCGCCACCGCCTCGGCCCATTTGCCCTGGTGCGCCTTGCTCCAGTCGTTGGCGGTGATCAGCAGCACCACGTCCGGTGGAGGGTTGGCGCAGAAACGGCTGATGACATCGGCGCCCTCCTTGCCCGGCTTGCCGCTGGGCATGCGGATCTCGACCAGACGTCGGGCGCTGAACAGGCTGGGCGCATTGAAGCTGGCATCGAGCTGATACCAGTCGAAATCGCGCCCGTCGACATCGAACACCTCGCGCTCGCCAATGCCCTCGGCGCGCGCACGCGCGCGCACGGCATCGGCGGCTTCCAGGACACGCAAGGTTTCCGGGCCGGCAATCAGATAGACCGGCTGCAGCGGCTGGTTGGACTGGCTCGCCAGCTGCTCGGGACGAAGTTCCATCGCAGGCCGACTAGTTGCCGCTGGCCGGAGGCGTGCTGGCCGGCGGCTGGGTTTGCGGCGCCGTCGCTGGCGTTGCCGGCGTTGTTGCCGGGGTCGCCGACGACGGCTGGGCCTGCGGCGTGGTGGATGACGCCGGCGCGGCACCGCCCTCCAGCGATTGACCGCGCCGCAGGCGTGCGCGCACCACGCTGTCGATACGCCGCAGGATCGATGCCGACATGTCCTTGCGCAATTCGTCGGCGAGGATTTCCCGCTCGGTGGCAGTACCGGTGGCGTCGACCGGCGGCGACACGTAGTCGCGCGACAGTTCGATCACCTGCTGCGGTACCAGCACCGATCCATCGGCCGCGGTCACGGTGAAGATCGCCGCATAGCGCAGGCTGTATTCCTGCGCACGGCCCTGGCTGTCGATGGCGATCGGCAGGTCGCCCCAGCGCTCTGACAGCACCTGCACCTGCGCGAAGCCGGTTTTGGCATCGTCGGCTGCCAGGGTGGCGCCGGACGCCTTCAGCCCGCGCCGCAACAGCTTGGTCAATTCGCTGTACTGCACCGCCGATTGCACCTTGACCGCAGGCGTATCGGGCGGCAAGGCCAAGGAACTGCGCAGATGGAAGCCGCAGGCAGTGAGACTCGAGGCAAGCACGAGGGCGGCGGCGAAGGCAGTCGGAAATCGGATCATGGGTACAGTCTGGAGGACCGCCCCGGCGGCGGCAACAGGGGCGCTAGCCTGCCCGAGCCGGCGTGAACGGGGCTTGAGAAGGCGCCGCCACACAGCGTGGCGCCAAGGAATGAAGAACGCGTCGCCGCGTGCCAGTGGAGTGACCGTCGGGAACAACCGCAACCGCCTGCCCTCCGCGTGGTCCAGGCCGATCCGGCAAAGCGAGCGGACCGACCTTGCGCACGCTGGCCAGGCAGCCCTCAGCCGGCCACGATGTTCACGATCTTGCCGGGCACGATGATGATCTTGCGGATCGTCATCCCATCGAGGAACTTGGCCGCGTTCGGCTCGGCCTGCGCCAGCGCCTCGACCTGTTCGCGTCCGGCATCGGCAGCGACCTCGATGGTGCCGCGCAGTTTGCCGTTGACCTGCACCGCCAGCGTCAGCGCATCGCGCACCAATGCGCTGGCATCGGCCTGCGGGAACGGCACGTCTTCCAGCAAGGCCTCCTGGTGGCCCAGCACCTGCCACAACGCATGGCTGGCATGCGGGGTGATCGGATTGAGCAGCAGCACCATCGCCTCCAGCGCTTCCTGCCGCACCGCCCGCCCCTGCGCACTGGCGTCGTCGAACTTGGCCAGGGCATTGGACAACTCCATCACCGCCGCGATAGCGGTATTGAAGCTGTGGCGGCGACCATAGTCGTCGTCGACCTTGCCGATGGTCTCATGGGTCTTGCGGCGGACGGCCTTTTGCTCGGCACTCAAGCTTGCGGCGTCCAGTGACTGCACCGGGCCTTCGCTCACGTGACGCTGCACCTGCGTCCACAGCCGGCGCATGAAACGCGCCATGCCGTCGACACCGGCTTCGTTCCATTCCAGCGACTGCTCCGGCGGCGCAGCGAACATCGAGAACAGGCGCACGGTGTCGGCGCCGTACTTGGCGACCATCGCCTGCGGGTCCACGCCATTGTTCTTGGACTTGGACATCTTCTCGGTGCCGCCGATCTGCACCGGCGCCCCGTCGGCGATCAGGGTGGCGCCGGTGACGCGCCCGCGCTCGTCGCGTTGGATCTCCACCTCGGCAGGATTGATCCAGTCCTTGCCGCCATTTTCCGCATCGCGATAGAAGGTTTCGGCGATCACCATGCCCTGGGTGAGCAGATTGGTCACCGGCTCGTCGCTGTCCACCAGCCGCGCGTCGCGCATGAGCTTGTGATAGAAGCGGAAGTACATCAGGTGCAGGATCGCGTGCTCGATACCGCCCACGTACAGATCGGCCGGCATCCAGTAGTTGGCGCGACGATCGACCATGTCGCGCGCGTTCGGGCTGGTGTAGCGGGCCACGTACCAGCTCGACTCCATGAAGGTGTCGAAGGTGTCGGTCTCGCGTTCGGCCGGGCCGCCGCAGTCCGGACAGGTGGTCTTGCGCCAGCTCGGATCGGTCTTGATCGGCGAGCCAGTGCCGCTGAACTGCACGTTCTCCGGCAGCACCACCGGCAACTGGTCTTCCGGGACCGGCACCGCGCCGCATTTATCGCAATAGATCACCGGGATCGGGCAACCCCAGTAGCGTTGGCGGCTTACGCCCCAGTCGCGCAACCGGTAGTTGACCCGGCGCTGGCCCTGGCCCTTGCGCTCGAAACGCTCGGCCAACGCCTCGAAGGCACCCTGGTAGTCCAGGCCGTCGAACTCGGCGGAGTTGATCAGCTCCAACTCACGGGTCTTGTCGGTGTACCAGTCGCGCCACTGGGTGGCGTCCCAGGTCTGCTCTTCGACATTGCGCGGCTCGCGCAGGCGCACCACCTGCAGGATCGGCAGCCCGTACTTGTTGGCGAACTCGAAGTCGCGCTGGTCGTGGCCAGGCACCGCCATCACTGCGCCGGTGCCGTAGCCCATCAACACGAAATTGGCCACCCACACCGGCACCTGCTCGCCGCTGATCGGATGCACCGCAGTCAGGCCGGTGGCCATGCCGCGCTTTTCCTGGGTTTCCAGTTCCGCCTCGGAGACGCCGCCGTGCTTGAGCTCTTCCAGCAGGCGCGCCAGCTCCGGGTTGGACTTGGCCGCATGCAGCGCCAACGGATGTTCGGCGGCGATCGAGACGAAGCTCACGCCCATCAAGGTGTCCGGACGGGTGGTGAACACCCGCAGCGGATCCAGCGCACCGCCGTCGGCGTCGCGCACGTCGAACTGGATCTCCAGTCCTTCCGAGCGGCCGATCCAGTTGCGCTGCATGGTCTTGACCGAATCCGGCCAGCCATCCAGCTGGTCCAGGCCATCGAGCAGTTCCTGCGCGTAGTCGGTGATGCGCAGGAACCACTGCGGGATCTCGCGCTTTTCCACCAGTGCGCCGGAACGCCAGCCGCGCCCGTCGATCACCTGCTCGTTGGCCAGCACGGTCTGGTCCACCGGATCCCAATTCACCACCGCGTTGCGGCGATAGGCCAGGCCCTTGCGCATCAGCCGGGTGAACATGCGCTGCTCGTGCACGTAGTAGTCCGGCGTGCAGGTGGCGAACTCGCGTGACCAGTCGATCGCATAACCGAGCGATTTCAGCTGGGCACGCATGTGCTCGATGTTCTTGTAGGTCCAGGTCGCCGGCGCGGTCTTGTTCTTGATCGCGGCGTTTTCCGCCGGCAGGCCGAACGCATCCCAGCCCATCGGCTGCAGCACGTTGTGCCCGGTCATGCGCTTGTAGCGGCTGACCACGTCGGAGATGGTGTAGTTGCGCACGTGCCCCATGTGCAACGCCCCGGAGGGGTACGGCAGCATCGACAGGCAGTAGAACTTCGGCTTGTCGGCGGTTTCGTCCACCTGGAAGGCGCGGGTGGCGTCCCAGAACTGCTGGGCGGAGGTTTCGACCTGTTGCGGGTCGTAGGCGTTGGGTTCGACGGTGGACATGGGAGCGGCAGCTCGGGCGGCGCAAAGCGGTACAGGGTACCGCAGTGCAGCAGGTGGTCCAAACCCCGGCTCAGGCCGCGCGGCGCTCGGGCAACTGCCAGGTCGCCACCGCCAGCCAGCCGACCCAGCACAGAAAGGCCAGCCGCTGGGCGATCGCCGGTGGCAACAGTACCGCTGGGCCGAACGACAACACCGCCACCAGCAGTCCGGTTCCCAGGCTCAACCAGGCCAGACCGCGCTGTTCGGGACGGTCGAGCAGGTCGGCAGCCAGCAAGATGAGCGCGGGAACGAAGGCCACGGCCCACAACAGCCAGGCGGTGGCGTGATATTGGCTGGCCCGCCCGTCCAGGTCGCTGGGATCGAGCGGCAAGGCGCCCATCCCGGCGAAGGCCAGACCGGCCAGCACGATCAGCTGGCCGCCCACCCGCGCGCTCCAGCGCGCCGTCTTCGGCATCGCCGCCAGCAAGGCCACCCCGCAGGCCATGCCCAGCGCCCCCACCAGCAAAAACGCCAACAGGTTGAATCCCGCTGCATGCGGCACCCCGGCAGCCCCCAGCAACGCCACTGGGTGACGGGTCTGCAGATAGCCCGGCAAGGCTGTGCCAAAGCCTGCCACCGCCAACACGAACACGCTGGCCGCCGCCAACCCCAGGTAGCGCTGCGCGCCGTTGATCGCCATTGCCTTGCTCCGGTTGGCCGCGCGCCGCGCCGCCGTGACGGCGTATTGTCCGGCCCTCCGCTGGATGCGTGAACCCCCTCGCCTTGTATGCGCGGTGTTTGACACCATTACGGTCCACTGTTGCCGCCATTCCCTGGAAGCCCATGTCCGACACGCCGCACGTATTCGACGCCACCACCGCGACCTTCGAGAGCGAGGTCCTGCAAAAATCGCTGACCACGCCGGTGTTGGTGGATTTCTGGGCCACTTGGTGCGGGCCCTGCAAGACGCTGACGCCGATCCTGGAGAAGCTGGCCGGCGAGTACCACGGTGCGTTCACCCTGGCCAAGGTCGATGTCGACAAGGAGCAGCAGATCGCCGCCGCCTTCCAGATCCGCTCGGTGCCCACGGTCTTCCTGGTCAAGGGCGGCGAACTGGTCGACGGCTTCCCCGGCGCGATGCCCGAGGGCCAGGTGCGCGAATTTCTGGCGCAGCACGGCGTGGTGCCGGCCGAGCCGCAGCTAGCCGAAGAGGTGCCGGTGGTTGCGCTGGATCCGCAGGCCCAGGTTGCCGCACTGCGCGACGCCATTGCCGCCGCGCCCGACAAGGACGAGCTCAAGCTGGATCTGGCGCTGGCCCTGCTCAAGACCGGCCAAACCGAAGAAGCCGAGGGCCTGATCGACGGCTTGCCGGCCAATCTGGCCACCGACGACCGTGCAGTTCGCGCCAAGGCCCGGCTGGGCTTTGCCAACGTGCTCAAGGACGCGCCGGATGCAGCGACACTGCAGGCCAGCGTGGATGCCAATGGCGGCGATCTGCGGGCACGTCATCTGTTGGGCGTACGCCATCTGCTGGACGGCCATGACGAGGCGGCATTGGAGCAGTTCCTGGACATGCTGCGTCGGGACCGTGGTTTCGACGACAACCTGCCGCGCCGCAGCCTGATCGATGCCTTCCGGGTCATCGAGGACGAGGACCTGGTCGGCCGTTACCGTCGCAAGATGTCCGCCCTGCTGTTTTGAGTCGCCCCGGCGGACGCGCGTCGCGCACGTCCGCCACCGCCACCGCGCCGGTAGGCTTCTACGCGCAGCGCCGGCTCCTCCATACGCATACGGATGGTATGCTCGGCGCGGTTTCGCCCTGGTCCTGTGTATGCGCGCCTCTCTGTTCAAAGCCGGCCTCAACCTGTGGCCGCCGTTCCTGTTCACCGGCATTCACGTCGTCGCGCTGGCAGACGACTATCGCCATGCGCGGGTCGAACTGCGGCTACGGCCGTGGAATCGCAACTATGTGGGCACGCACTTCGGCGGCAGCCTGTTCGCCATGACCGACCCCTTCTGGATGTTGCTGACGATGCACACGCTGGGGCGCGACTACTACGTGTGGGACAAGGCCGGCAGCATCGACTTCGTCAAACCGGGACGTGGGACCGTGAGTGCCGACTTCGCGCTCGACGATGCGGTCGTGGCGACCATGCGCGCCGCCACTGCTGGCGGGGAGAAATACCTGCATTGGTTCGAAAATACGGTCTGCAACCGCGACGGCGACGTGGTCGCGCACGTCCGCAAGCAACTCTACGTCAAACGCAAACCGGCACGTTGAGCACGCTGGCAGCGATCGCTGCCGCGTCACGGATGCAACGATGGCTGTGCCGGCATCGTTCATCGCTGTCGCGCCGCTGGCGACTGCCGCCTGGACGCGCCTACACGGCCTGCAGAGCAGGCAGATGTGAGCGGCATGTGTGCAACGCGGCCGGCAAGTGCGCGACGCTCACGGCCTGCTCGCTGGCGCATGCGGACCCTGGGTTCTCCCAACCCACATGGATGCCTGCATGAAAGCGATCAACATCATCACTCTGGTGCTCCTCATCGTCGGCGGCTTGAACTGGGGGCTGGTCGGCCTGTTTCAGTTCGATCTGGTCGCCGCATTGTTCGGTGGACAGGAGGCGTTGCTGTCGCGCGTGGTCTACACGCTGGTGGGCATCTCCGCGCTGTGGCAACTGGTGCCGCTGTTCCGCAACAATCACGACACTGGCGCGCGCCACCACGCCAGCCCACATGTCCGCAACCCGTAAGCTGGCCTTGCGGCACCACACGACCAAGCAGACGACGTCGGCGCACCACGCCGGCGTCGCCGTTTGCGCGCACGCGCTTTGCGTCCTCGGCGGCATTGGTCAAGAATCGACCTTCCTCACCGCCGGTCGCCTCCATGCCGCTCCGCATCGCATTGTCTGCCTGCTTGCTCGCCCTGGTGCTCCCCGCCGCCGCACAGGCGGCCTATCGCAGCCCACAGCAGATTCTCGACGCCTCGCCCGCCAGCGCCTGGCGCGTGCTCGATCCCGATCGCACGCTGTATCTGGAACTGGATAGCGGGCGGGTCATCATCGAGTTGGCGCCGCAGTTCGCGCCCGCCCACGTGGCCAACATCCGCACGCTGGCGCACGAGCGCTTCTGGGACGGTTTGAGCATCTACCGCTCGCAGGACAATTTCGTCGTGCAGTTCGGCGACCCAGATGGTGAGACACCGGACAAGGCCAAGTCGCTGGGTTCGGCCAAGACCCATCTTCCCGCCGAATTCGAGCGCAGCTCCCAGGGCCTGGATTTCCAGCGCCTGCCCGACAGCGATGGCTGGGCGCCTCAGGTGGGCTTTGTCGATGGGTTCCCGGTGGGCCGCGATGGAGCGAACGGCAAGACCTGGCTGGCGCATTGCTATGGCACCCTGGGCGCGGGCCGCAACAATGACGAAGACAGCAGCATCGGTGCCGAGCTATACGTGGTCACCGGCCAGTCGCCGCGTCAGCTGGACCGCAACATCACCGTGGTCGGGCGCGTGGTGAAAGGCATGGAGCTGCTGAGCGTGATTCCGCGCGGCCCCGATCCGATGGGCTTCTACCAGGACCCAGCGCAGCGCACGCCGATCCGCGCGATCCGCCTGGCCAGCGAGCTACCGCCACCCGAGCGCACCCCGCTGCAACTCCTGCGGACCGACAGCGAGACCTTCCGCGAAGTGGCCGAAGCCCGTCGCAACCGCAAGGACGATTTCTACAAGCGCCCGGCCGGCCATATCGACCTGTGCAACGTCCCGCTGCCGGTGCGCACGCCGCCGGCTTCCTGAGTGACTCAACGCGCGCGCTGGCTGAAGGCGACGCTGCCCAGGATCAACATGCCTGCCAGCAACATGCTCCAGGTCAAGGACTCGCCGAGCAGGGCCCAGGCCAGCAAGGCGCCGAACACCGGGACCAGATAGGTCACGGTGGATGCACGCGCCGGGCCAATGCGTTGGATCAGGCGGTAATACATCAGGAACGCCAGCCCGGTGCAGACGACACCCAGGGCTGCCGCGCTCGCCCAGGCCGCCGCCGGTACAGGGTTCGCCGGCCACTGCCAACAGGCCAGCGGTGCCAGCAGCACTGCGCTGCAACCCAGCGTGGCCGCCGCCGACGCCGCTGGCGGCAAGTCGCCCATCTGGCGTTTGACCAGGTTGTAGCCGACGCCATAGAGCAGCGACGCGGTTGCGCCGGCCAATGCCGCCGGCCCAACGCTCAGCCCGGCCGACTTGCCGGTGGCCAGCACCAGCACACCGACGAAGCCGACCAGCAGTGCCAGCGTGCGGCGCGTACCGATCCGCTCGCCGAAACAGACGAAGGCGACCAGCGCAGTGAACAGCACCGTCATCGCGTTGCAGATCGCACCGATCGCCGCCGGCGCGTGTTGCGCCCCCCAGGCGAACAACAGGAACGGCAGTGCCGAGTTAAGCGCGCCGATCAAGGCCAGGGTCGGCCAACGCCGCGCAGGAAAGCGCGCCCGCGCCAGCCACAGGAACGGCAGCAGCACCAACGTGCCCAGTGCCAGGCGGATCTCCACCAATGCCACTGCGCCGAACTGCGGCGCCGCCACCCGCATGAACAGGAACGAGCATCCCCACACCATGCCGAGGAAACCGAGCTCGAGCGGCGTGCGCCAATCGCGGGTCGCCGCTGGCAGTTGCGCCTCCGGTTGCGCGCTCATGCGCATCCTCGTGGCTGATCGCGCAGCGGCTGGCAACAAAGGCATCCAAGGAGAGCAGCGCAGGCGTGCATGACGCGACCGAGGCGAGAAGAGGGACAAAGCATCGGCGCTGAACGCAACGCCGACAAGCGCGTAGTATCGGAGTGAGCCACAAATCTCACTCATGCCTGATGAATCTGCGTCCGACCCTGTTGCCGGCGCTGGGGGTGTTCGCCGCCGCCGCGCGCCACCAGAACTTCGCCCATGCGGCCGCCGAGCTGCACCTGACCGCCAGCGCGGTCAGTCACCACGTGCGCAAGCTGGAAGCTCTGCTCGGCGCACCGTTGTTTCAGCGCCAGGCGCGCGGGGTCAAGCTCACCGCCGAAGGGCGCCAACTGGCCGATGCCGCCAGCGCCGCGCTGGCCGACATCGCTGCGGTCGCCGGCAACCTGCATCCGCGCGAAGATGCGATTCCGCTGCGGGTGACCACGCTGCGCTCGCTGTCCTATTGCTGGCTGCTGCCGCGCCTGCCGCGTTTTTGCCAGGCGCATCCGCATATCCGCCTGGACCTGCAGTCGGATGCGGCGTTCTCGCGATTCGAGGAAGGCGGCCCGGACCTGGGCATTCGCTATGGCCAAGGTGGCTGGCCCGGACTGACCGCGCATCACCTGATGGACGACGAATTGTTTCCGGTGGCGTCGCCTTCGCTGGTGGAGGTCGCCACCCTGCGCACACCGGCGCAGATCGCCCGGCTGCCGTTGCTGGCGGACATGTCGCCGCAGGGCTGGCGCGATTGGTTCCGCGCCGCACAGGTGCGTGGCCTTGTCCTGCCGCCAATGCATACCTTCAACGACAGTACCGATGCGATGCGCGCGGCCGTTTACGGACTGGGGGCCGTGCTCGCCCGCACCCACATCGCGCAGCCTTATCTGCAGCGCTACGAGCTGGTGCGCCTGCCCGGCCCGGTGCTGAAGGCGCGCTACGCCTATTACATCGTGCACCCCAGCCATCGCGTGCTCAGCCCGGCAGCGTCCTTGTTCATCGACTGGCTCAAGCGCGAGGCACTGGACCCGCGCACACCAATGCCGGCATTGCCCGCCGAGTTGCGGGCCCTGCCCAGCGATGCGGCACGCCCGCTGCGGCCACCACGCCGAGCGCGGACATGACCGCGCCGCACGGATCACCAGCCCGAGGTCTGTCTGCCTGCCGGGCGATGACAGGGTTCGACGTCCCCCGCCAATCCATTTCCGCAGCGGCTTGCGCAGCACGGACGTGGGAGCGCACACGGCATTGCCGTGGCGTGCCGCTAACCGACCCGCGATCATGCAGAAGCACGCAGTGCTTGACACCCGATCCACTGCAGGTCATTAATTAGCTAATTCGTTAATTAGCTAATCCCCATGTCCATCGATCGCATCTTCGAAGCCCTGGCCTCGCGGCCACGGCGCGAGATTCTGGCCTATCTGTCGGCGCAGGAGCTGACTGCCGGGCAGATCGGCGAACGCTTCGCGATGAGCGCGCCGGCCATCTCGCGGCACCTGTCGGTCCTGGCCGCAGCCGGTTTGGTAAGCAGCGAGCGTCGCGGTCAGTTCGTGGTCTATCGGCTGACCCCCGACAACATGGTCAACACCCTCACCGGCTTCGCTTTCGAGGTCTGCCCGACCGCTGGGCCGCTGCAACGCGAATCGCGCAAGCTCGCCAAAAAAGTGCGCTGAGCATCTCTTCTCGACCGCAAGGAGTTGCAATGGCTTGGCAACGGATCGTCACCGAACGCAGCTTCCCCCGTGTGAGCCTACCCTCCCATAGCGGCGGCAGGCCGGTGGAAGTGGTGCTGGTCGCCCAACTCGGTGCCGGCGCCGGCGACAGCCTGATCGCCCAGGCCGGCGCCCGCCAGCAATGCCATCCGGCCCACCACGATGCGCTGGACGAGCCATCCGCACAGTTGTCGGCGCCGGATATCGCGCATGGCGATCCTGCCTCGCTGTTCTCCTTCGCGGTCGGTCCGCATGGTCATCCGTTCCACTGCCATGCCGGCCATCGCCTGTTCACCGCAGTCACCGGCAGCGCCGGCGCCCGCTTGCGTTTTTCGACTGTCTCGTCCGGGCAGTTGCAGCAGGATCCGCGCGCGTTCCTCGATGCCCTGGTGCAGGTCGACGTGCCTGGCGACAGTTTGTTCACCGTGCGCTTCGCCGGCGGCACCTGGCATCAATTCGTCCCCGCCGATGGCCATGGGCACAGCGCTTTGTTCGCCCTCTCCTGCCATCCGGACGAAACCGGCGGCGTCCTGAGCGCCGAGCAACGCGAGTTGGTCGCGCAGGGCCAGGCCACCATCGCCAGCCTGACCGAGGTGCTGCCACCGGCGGTCGAAGCGCTGCTGCAACACGCCGACCTCCGCAGCGACGCGGTTCCAACGGTCACACTGTCGCTGGTCGACGTGCCCGACAGCCCCTGGCAGCGCGCGCGTGCGGCGATCCGCCGCCACTGCGGTCGGGTGCGACAGCTGCTGGCCCGTCTGCCGCTGCGCGGATCGATCGCCACCCAGGTCCGGTTGCCGACGATCGAGATGTTGCCGCAGGTGCCGCCCACTGCCGTGCTGCCCGGCCATCTGCCCGGGCCGGTGCATTTCCAGGATGCCCACCGCATGCAGCTGGATCTGCGCCAGCTGCGCGCCGACACGCCGCATGGCGTGCTGGTCGACCTGCTGCAAGCCTTTATCGCGTCGCCACCACGCGGCGTCAGCAGCCTGATGCGCCTGCGCAATGCGCTGGTCGCGCCGCTGGGCCTGCGTACCTCGCCGCTGGGCTGCCCGGTGTCCTCGTTGCTGGATCCGGCATCGCCCCAGTTGTTCGCCGGCCGCTTTCCTGTGCTCGGCCAACAGCGCGATACCGACGGCCGTGGCGTACAGGTCGTCCTGGGTGCCGACGACAAGCATCTGCGATTCCGCAGCACGATTGGGATCCGGCGCATGGACGATCATCGCATCGTGCTGACCGTCGCCACTCAGGTTTGCTGCCGCAACCTGTTCGGCTGGCTGTACATGGCGGCGATTCATACCACCCACCGCCGCTATGTCATGCCGCGCATGCTGCAAGCGGCGGTGCCGCATCTCTACACGGCGGCCGCGGCGGTCCCGGTCGGACAGTGGCAACCGGCCTGAGCACCGCCATCACCTTGTCTTGTCCTGTGGCTGCCTAGGCTCTGTGGCCTGTTCACCACTGTAGGACTCCGCCATGCCGACACTTCGCATGCGTATCACCGGTACCGACGACGATGCCCGTGCCATCGCCAACCTGCTGCAGAGCATCGAAGGCATCGAGCACGTGGAAGAAGTGGACGACCTGATGCCGCACCTGGACGACGACGACTCCAGCTCGGCAGGCCTGTCCGACGACGAAGGCCCGGGCACCCATGAGTTCGAGGTGGAGGCCGGCAATGCCGCCACCGCGCAAAAGGTGCGCGATGCGGTGCAGGAACTGTCGCTGGAACTGGACGTATTCGTCGAATTCGAGCAGGACGAAGGCTGACTCTGCTGACGTCGGCGACAGCGAACGCTGCGCCAACGCCGCGTCCGCCAGCGCGATCGCGATCCTCCGCTACTGCTGCCCCACGTCGGCGGTAGCATGCGCCATTGCAGTGGCTGGCACCGTGGATCGTGTGTCCCTGCGGGCCACACAGATCCAGCTCCGACAGGCCGCGGTCACCGACACCCATATGCGCATGACCGATGTTTTAGATCCTGGCCCTCGCTGACCAGCGCAATGCCGCCGTGCGGGCGATGCCGGTGGGCGACGTCATGCTGGTCGATTGATACCTCCGCGACCGGCGAAGGTGCAGCCCGCGGCCTGCCCGCCTATGCTGTCGGTTTGCCTCCCCGGGAGTTTCGATGCGTCATCGTTTGCTCGTCCTCGCCCTGTTCGCCGGCCTGGCTGGCTGCCAACCCTCCGCCCCTCCTACCGCCGCTGCGCCTGCGGATGCGCCCCAAGCCACCGCTGCCGACAGCGCCGATGCGCGCTTTGCCGCGCTGTCCAAGCGCGCGCTCGATCGCTGGATGCAGCTATCGCCGGTGACCGCCACCCAGACCGGCGATCATCGCTTCGACAGCGAGCTCGACGATCTCAGCCCAGCCGGACGCGCGGCCGCCCTGCAAGCCAACAAGCAACTGCTGGCGGAACTGGACAAGCTCGAGCTCGCCAAACTCTCGCGCGAGAATCAGGTCGATGCCGCCATCCTGCGCAACCAGCTGCAATCGGAGATCTGGAACAGCGAGGTGCTGCAGAGCTGGGCCTGGGATCCGCAGGTCTACAACAGCCTGGCCGGCAGCGCGCTGTACGGCCTGATGGCACGCGAATTCGCGCCGCTGCCGGAACGGCTGAGCGCGGCGACCCAGCGGATGGAGAAGATCCCTGCCCTGCTGGCGCAGGCGCGCGCGAACCTCGATCCGGCGCGGGTGCCGAAAATCCACGCCGAGACGGTCGCCAAGCAAAACAAGGGCATCCTCAGCATCGTCGACACCTTGATTGCGCCCAATATCAGCCAGCTCGGGCCGATCGAAGCAGCGCGCGCGCAGGCCGCCATCGACACGCTCAAGAAGGCGGTCGCCGAGCAACAAACCTGGCTGGACACCGTGCTGGTGCCCAATGCCAAGGGCGACTTCCGCATCGGTGCGGAAAAGTACGATCAAAAGCTGAAATTCGCACTGTTGTCGTCGCTGTCGCGCGCCGACATCAAGCAGCGTGCCGAGTCCGAACTCAAGCGCGTGCGTAGCGAGATGTACGGCGTCGCGCGCACGGTGCTGAAGGACAAGCCGGGCGCACCGAAACTGCCCGCCTCGCCGAACGATGCGCAGCAGCAGGCCGCGATCGAGGCGGCGTTGGAGCTGGCGTATGCCGACAAGCCGGCACGCGACAAGGTGGTCGAGCAGGCCAAGGCCGCGTTGGCGCAATCGACCGAGTTCGTCCGTCAGAAGGATTTGATGACGCTGCCGGATGCGCCGGTGGACATCATCCTGATGCCGGAATTCCAGCGCGGCGTGGCGGTGGCGTATTGCGATTCGCCGGGCCCGCTCGACAAGAACCTGAAGACCTTCTATGCGGTGTCGCCGATTCCCGACGACTGGAACGATCAGCAGGTCGACTCGTTCCTGCGCGAATACAACACCCGCATGATCCACCTGCTCAGCATCCACGAGGGCACGCCGGGTCACTATCTGGAAGGCTGGCATTCGGCCAAGTTCCCGTCCACGCTACGCGCGGTGCTGCGCTCGGGCATGTTTGCCGAAGGCTGGGCGGTGTATACCGAACGCATGATGCAGGAGCAGGGATATCTGGATAACGACCCGCTGTTCCACCTGGTGCAGCTGAAGTTCTACCTGCGCACCATTGCCAATGCCATCCTCGATCAGGGCGTGCATGTGGACGGCTGGGATCGCGACAAGGCGATGCACCTGATGACCCACGACGCCTTCCAGCAGGACAGCGAAGCAGCCGGCAAGTGGGTGCGTGCGCAGTTGTCTTCGGCGCAGTTGCCGACCTATTTCGTCGGCGTGCAGGAACATCTGGATACGCGCAAGGCGGTGCAGGACAAGCTGGGGGACGCGTTCCAGCTGAAGGCCTATCACGACCAGGTGCTGTCCTATGGTGCGCCGCCGGTGCGCTTCGTGCGTGAGTTGATGCTGGATCAGCCGATTGAGTAGGTGAGGGTTGGGGCTCGGGACCCGGGACTCGGGACTCGGGACCCGCAAGAGCGCTGCCGCTGATCGACGTGGAGGCAAGCCTCGGGTGAGGGGCTTGCCAGTCGGCAGCGCGCGTCGTGCATCCTGCGATAACGCAACGTTTGTGCAGCGCTGCCGCCGCCGAGTCGGCCCTACTCCACCGCGACGAAGCCGCCGGTCTGCCGCGCCCACAGGCGGGCATACAAGCCGTTCCTGGCAATCAGTTCGGCGTGGGTGCCGGTTTCGACGATGCGGCCGGCATCCATCACCACCAGGCGATCCATGCGCGCGATGGTGGAGAGTCGGTGCGCAATGGCGATGACCGTCTTGCCGCCCATCAAGGCATCCAGGCTGTCCTGGATCGCGGCCTCCACTTCCGAATCCAGCGCCGACGTCGCCTCGTCCAGCACCAGGATCGGCGCATCCTTGAGCAGCACGCGGGCGATGGCGATGCGTTGGCGCTGGCCGCCGGACAACTTGACGCCGCGCTCGCCGACATGTGCGTCGAAACCGCGCCGCCCTTCGCCATCCACCAGCGCGTCGATGAAATCCTCCGCGCGTGCCTTGCGCACCGCGTCGAACATCTGCGCCTGGCTGGCATCCGGCCGCCCGTACAGCAGGTTGTCGCGAATCGAGCGATGCAACAACGAGGTGTCCTGAGTGACCAGGCCGATCTGGCCCCGCAGGCTTTCTTGCGTCACCTGAGCGATATCCTGGCCGTCGATCAGGATGCGGCCGCTTTCCAGGTCGTACAGCCGCAGCATCACGTTGACCAGGGTCGACTTGCCGGCGCCAGAGGGACCGACCAGGCCGATCTTCTCACCAGGCCGCACCCGCAGATCCAGGCCGGCGATCACCCCGCCACGCTTGCCGTAGTGAAAGTGGATGTCCTGGAAGACGACCTCGCCCTGCTGCACCTGCAACGGCATGGCCGCGGGAGCATCCTGCACCACGATCGGCTGCGAGATCGTCTGCATGCCGTCCTGCACGGTGCCGATGTCCTCGAAGATGCCGTTGACCGTCCACATGATCCAGCCGGACATGTTGTGGATGCGAATCACCAATCCGGTCGCCAGGGTGATCGCCCCCACGCTGATCTGCCCCCGGCTCCACAGCCACAGCGCCAGCGCGCAAGTACCCACGATCAAAAAGCCGTTGGCGATGGCGATGGCAGTGTCCATCGCCGTGGTCACCCGCGTCTGCCGCCGATGCTTGACCGCCAGTTCGTCGATGGCGTCGCGCACATACGCCTCTTCGCGGCGCGCATGCGAGAACAGCTTGAGCGTGGCGATGTTGGTATAGCCATCGACGATCCGCCCGGTGGCTTTCGAGCGCGCGTCCGAGGCGATCCAGGCGCGTGTCTTCATGCGCGGCACGAAGTAGGCCATCAAGCTGACGTAGACCACCAGCCACAACAGCAACGGCGCCATCAGCCAGGGGTCGGCCTGGGCGAATAGCCACAACGCGCTGCCGGTATAGACCACGATGTACCACAGCGCATCGACCATCTGCACGGCCGATTCGCGCAGCGAAGTGCCGGTCTGCATCACCCGATTGGCGATGCGCCCGGCGAAGTCGTTGTTGAAGAACCCCAGGCTTTGCCGCACCACGTAGTTGTGCATCAGCCAACGCGCGCGATTGCTCAAGCCGGGCACGATCGCCTGGTTGACCAACAGGTTGTGCAATCCGGTGAAGGCCGGTCGCGCCACCAGGGTGATGGTCGCCATCCACAGCAGCTCGCCGGCATGGCGCACGAAGAAGTCCGGCCCAGGCCGCTCGGTCAGCATGTCGACGATGCGGCCCAGGAAGTCGAACATCGCCACTTCCACCAGCGCCAGCAGCAGCCCGGCCAGCAGCGTGGCCAACAGCACCGGCCACAGCGGCCGCAGGTAATGCAGATAGAAGCGCCAGACGCTACGCGGTGGCATCTGCCGCTCGATCGGCGGGAAGATATCGATCAGGGATTCGAACCAGCGGAACATGGCGCATCGATGCTGAAACGGTGTGCCATGCTAGCCCATCGGGTGTGCACTCACGGTTGCGTCGCCGCTGCGCCGGCAGCCGGCGCGGCAATGCCCGCGGGTGCTGGCGTCCCGGCCAGATCCGGCAGACCGACATGCAAGCGCAGGATGCGCCGCAATTCCAGGATCGCCGCAGGCCGTTCCTGCACGCTGTGGCCGGCGACGATCACCGTCTCGGACTGCGCACCCTCCAGATGCGCGCTGCGGTAGGGCACCAACCCATCGCTGGCGTCGGCCAGCGGCCCCCGCGCGTTACGGCGCGCGATGATCGAATGAAACGGTACGGCCGGCTGAATGCTGAGAGCGGCCGCGGCCTGGATGAACGGATCGGTGTCGCGCAGATTGTCCAGGCTGGTCGGCAGCCGACCAGGACGCGCGCCGGCCAGCGCGGCGACATCGGCGTAGCGCTGCCGCAAGGCCGCCGGCAGCTCGATCAGCGCGCGCAGCATGCCGACCAAGGCACCATTGGCCACCGGCGTCCCGCGTTGCGGCGCGGCGATGAACACCGCCCGCCCCACTGCCGGCATTGGCTCGAATTCAAGCAAGGGACCCAACTTGCGCCGGACCAGTGCGGCCTCTGCGCTGCCGGCCGGCAGGTCGCCGAACAACCGCTGCCAGAGCGCATCGCCGTGACTGGAGGACACCATCAGCCGCGCCAGTATGCCGCCCATGCTGTGCCCGACCAGCACCATGTCATGCGATGCGGCATGGGTGCCAGCGGGATCGAACCGCCGCAGCGCCTGCTCGATCGTGCGCCGCAGGGCGAGATGGGTATAGGGCAACGGCAGGTTGGTCGGGTAGTACGCCAACCAGATCTGGTAGCGCGCCCGCAATGCGGCATCGCCGAGGATCTCGTTGGCCACATTGACCCAAGCATCGGGACTGCTGACCAGGCCATGCAGCAGCAAGAGCACACGGCGATTCGGATCGTAGGGCTGCAGCATGAACACCTGCGGCCCGTGACTGCCCTGCCCCAGATCGAAGAAGTTCTGCACGCTCCGCTGGGCGAAGCCGGCACGCGCCAGCCAGACGCCATAGCCGGCAGTGAAGTTGCCCGCCAACGGCACCTGGTAGGCACCGAAGCGCGCGCTGACGTCGTGCAGGGGATCGAGCGCTTCCAGCGTCACCTCGGCGCTGCCGAGGACATCGGCCAGACGGTCGCCGTGGAAGCGCAGCACGACGGTGACGTTGGGCGTCTGCATGTCCACGACCGTTCCCGGCACGATATCCGCGCTGTCGGCCATCTCCGCGGTCGCGGCAGGCGGCACGATGGCCGATGTCGGCGGCAGCACCGCGACCATTGCAGTGCCGAAGCCATCGCGGCGATAGACGTTGCGCAGCCCGCCGAACCGCAGGCTGGTCGCCGGCAGCAGGGCCTGCGGCTTGGGCAACTGCGCCGGTGGCCCCAGCGCGGCAGTCTGCAAGGTGATCCGCCATGGCGCCGGTGCCGGTAACGCGGCGGCACCGCCCAGGCCGGCGGCGCGCGTGGGCAAGCGCTGGAACACTGCGGCAACGATCCGCTCGGTGGCGTAGTTGTAGTAGTCGCGTATCTGCGTCTGCCGATCCTCGAAGGCGCGCTCGTTGGGCGCGCGCTCGCTGAAGAACAGATAGGCGTAGGCGTAGCGCGCGCTACGCAACCAGGCATCCAGTGCGGCATCCGACCCGCCAGCGCCGCTGCCGGCGCTGGCCTTCAAGGCCTGCAGCAACGCGAGTTCTGCCGCCGCCGACAGGCGCTGCTCCTGGGTCAGCCCCGTGCTGTCCAACAAGCGCTGCACGCACGCAGCGGAATCGCGCTCGCACCTGGCGCGGTCGATGCCCAGCACCTGCAGACTCTCCACCGTCGCCTGGCCAAGCCGGCCATTGTGCAAGGCGTCGTCGCGCAAGCTCTGTCGATAGGCCGTTGGCGACAGCGGGGTGACCGTGACCATCGCGCAACCGCTGCTGGCCATGCCGGCGAACAGGCAGAGCAGCGCGCATAGGTCACGCCGCCTCATGCGGTGGCCTCCGTGCGCGCGGGAACGCGCATCCCGAACAGCAGGTCGTACAGGATCGGGATCAGCCCCAGCGTCACCAGTGTGCCCAGCGCCAGCCCGCCGATCATGGTGATGGCCATACCTGTCCACAACGGACCGGCGAACAGCATCAACGGAACCAACCCGACGATGCAGGTGAGCTTGGTCATCACGATCGGCCGCAGCCGCTTGACCGCTGCCGCCACGACCGCCTCGCGCCGCGGCAAGCCGGCGGCCAGTTCGGCATCGATGCGTTCCAGCAGCAGTACCGCGTTGTTGACGATGATGCCTGCCAACGCCAGCAAGCCGAAGGTCGCCATGAAGCCGAATGGATAGCCGGTGACCAACAAGGCCAGTGCCGCGCCGATCAGCACGAACGGCACCGCCGACAACACGATCAACACCTTGCGGAAGGAGTTGAACTGCCACACGAACAGCAGCAGGATCGCGCCCAGCGCATGCGGCATGTATTGCAGCAACGCCTGATTGGCTTCGGCCGAGTCCTCGATCTCGCCGCCGATCTCCAGGCGATAGCCCGGCGGCAGCTTGAGCGCGGCCAACGGTCCGCTCAGCTGATCGACGATCTCGCTGGCGGTCAGGTGCGGATTGTGCGCGGTCACGGTGATCGCGCGGCTCAGGTTGCGCCGCATGATCGCCGACGGTTCGCTGTCGCGCTCGAGCGTGGCAATCGCTGCCAGCGGTAGCGGCGCACCGCCGGACTGCGGATAGACCAGGGTGTCGGCCGGACTGCCGCCTGCCGCACGCTCGGCCGCGCTGCCGCGCAACACGATCGGCGCGCTGCTGCCGTCGTCGCGGATCAGCGACGCATCCATGCCGCTGTAGCGCAGCTGCAACGCCTGGGCCACGTCCTGGCTGGTGATGCCAGCACGCCGCGCCTTGAGCTGGTCCAGCCGCACCACATAGCGTGGGATCCGCATCTGCCAGTCGTCCTGCACGTCCACCGTGCCCGGTAGCGCGCGCAGGGCCTTGGCGATGAACGCCGCACTGCTGCGCAGCACGGCCTCGTCCGGCCCGACCACCCGATAGACCGCCATGCCGGCTTCGGTCGCACCGAGCGAGAAGCGCTTGGGTTCGGCACGGACGCTGGGATAGTGGCCACGCACATAGGCGCGCACGCGGGCGATGACCGCATCGATATCGGTGTCCGGCCGCACGCCGACGGTGAAGTAAGCACTATTGGCGGCAGGCAGCGGCGGGTTGAGTCCCAGCACGATGCGCGGGCCACCATCGGCCACGTAGCCAATGCTGTTGACCACCTCGGGATTGGCGCGCCGATCGGCCAGCCACCGGCTGAGCGCCTGCACGGTGTGCAAGGTCTCGCGTGCATCGCTGCCCGGCTCCAGCGTCACCGGCATCTGGAACTGCAGGCGGTCGGACTTGGGCAGGAAGTCGTAGGGAATGCTGGCCAACACCGTGACCGCCCCCGCCAGCAGCAACGACATGGTCGCGATGAAGATCAGCTTGTGCTGCAGCAAGCGTTCGATCAGGCGGCGGTAGCCACGATAGAAACGCGACTCGCCCTGCGCGGCGTGGGTCTCGGCATGGGCCTTGGCGAAATACATGCACAGCAGCGGAGTGACGGTGATGCTCAACAGCCATGAACCCAACAGAGTCACGCCCAGCACGATGGCCAGCGAGCGCAGATACTCGTTGGTACTGGTCTGACCAAAGAAGAACGGCGAGAACGCCAGCACGATCACCAACGAGGACGTGAGCAGCGGGATGGCCAGGCTGCGGCCGGCCTCGATGCAGGCCTGGCGACGCTCCTCGCCTGCCATCAAGCGGCGCTCGATGTCCTCGGCGATGACGATGCCGTTGTCCACCAGCAGGCCCAGCGCCAGGATGATGGCGGCGATCGAGACGGTCTGCAGCTCCACGTCCAGCGCACGCATGACGATCAGCGCACCGAGGATGGTCAACGGCACGATCGCGCCGACGATCAATCCGGTGCGCCATCCCAGGAACAGCATCACCACCGCCATGACGATCACGATGGTCTCGCCCATGACGTGATGCATCTTGCCCATTTCGCGCTCGACCACGTCGGCCTGAAAACTCACTTCGTGTTGCGAGAAGCCGGCCGGCAACAGCTGCGCGGTCTCGCCCAACTTGGCGCGCAACGCCTTGCCGAACGCAGCGACATTGCTGCCGGGCTTCATCGACACCGACAGCACCACGGCCGCTTGCCCCTGATAGAACGCTGCGCTGTCCGGCGGATCGGCCGGCAGCACATCGACCTTGGCGATCTCGCCCAGCGCCACTTCGCGCGGGCCATTGGCGGCGGCAGTGGGCAGGGTCAACAGCAGCCGACGCAGCTGATCGGGCGTGCGCACCTCGCCCGAGGTGTCCACCGTCAGCGCCAGTCCGCCCACCGCGACCTGGCCGCCCGGGTCGACCACGTTCTGTGCACGCAACTGCGCCGCCACGCTGGCCGGGCTGAGGCCGGTGGCGAGCAGGCGCGCACGGTCGAAGGAAACGTAGACGCGGTCTTCCTGCAATCCGTACAGCGACACCTTGGCGACGCCGGGCACGGTGTACAGCTGCTCGCGCATGCGCCGCAGCGGGCCGCGCATCTCACTCATCGAAAAGCCTGGCGCAGTCACCGCGATCGAGGCCACCGACACGCGCCCGAAATCATCGTCCACCAGCGGACCCAGCGTGCCGGCCGGCAACTGTGCGCCCGCCTCGCCCGCCTTGGCGCGCACCTGTTGCCACAGCGCGCCCAGGTCCTTGACGTCGTCGTAGGCGGTCAACTGCAGGATCGCGCTGCCCGGGCGCACCGTGGTGACGATGCGCTTGATGCCCGCCAGCTCACGCAAACGTTCCTCGGTAGGACGTGCCAGCAGTTCTTCCACCCGCTCGCTCGGCATACCCGGATAGGCCACCGAGACCAGCACGTCGCGGATCGTGACCGAGGGTTCTTCCTGCGAAGGAAAGCCCAGGAAGGCCACCACACCGCCAACCAGAATCAAGAGCGCGGCAAACAGCGTCAGCCGGCTCGATCGCAATGCCCAATCGGTCAATTTCATGGCAGCCGTGCTCCGCTCAGTCGGGTCTGTGTCTGGAACGGAGTCGCGGCCTGGCCGTCGCTCAGGAACCCGACGCCTGCGCAGACCACTTGTTCGCCGGCCTTGAGCCCACGCAGGATCTGGATACGTTCACCGGCAATCGCACCCAGCTCGACCGCCCGTTCGACGACCACGCCGCGCGCCGCCTGGTAGACGAAGACGCTGGCGTTGCGGCGATTCAGACGTGGCAGCACCGCCGTCAGCGGCACGCTCGGCAGGGCCGCGCCCGATGGTGCCGGCAGCTGCAGCAGCACGCTGTCACCGCTACGCGGCGATGCAGCGTTGGCCGACACGATGTCCAGGATCGCCGGCACGGTGGCGCCGTTGTCCAGACGCGTGGCGACGCTGCGCACACGCAGGCTCACCGCCCCCGCCGTCGCGCCCTCCAGCGTCCCCTGCAAGGTCTGCCCGCTGGTCAACGTGGCGGCGGTGTCGGCCGGCAGGTTGGCGAGCAGCTGCAGCTGCCCCTGCCCGTCCAGCTGCAACACCGGCTGGCCTGCAGCGACCTCGGCTTGCGGCTGCTGCAGACGCGCCACGACGCTGCCATCGAATGGCGCACGCAGCTCGCCCAGGCGTCCGGCCCGACGCGCCAGTGCCAGATCCGCCTGCGCACTGCGCAACTGCGCCTGTGCTGCATCAGCGGCGGCCTGCGCGGCGGTCAGGCTTGCCTGCGACGCCGCGCCATCGGCGAACATCGCCTGTTGCTGGCGCAGCTGCAATTGCCGCTCGCCCACTTGCGCCAGCGCCGCGCGCACGCTGGCGTCGGCCTGCTGCGCGCGCAGCTGCAGTGGCTCCGGATCCAGGCGCGCCAACACCTGACCGCGTTGCACGCGATCGCCCACGTCCACCAGCAACTCGGCGATGCGGCCGCCGCTTTCGAAGGCGAGCTCGGCGCGTTGCGCCTGCCGCACCTGAGCCGGCAGCTGCAGGCCGGCAGCAGCCGAGGCACCGAAGCGTTCCAGTTTCACTGCCCGTGGCACGTCGGCCACCGGCGAGGCGGTGCGGCTGCAGGCGGCGACCAGCAGCACAACCAACACTCCGCCCAGCACACATCCCATCCTGTTCATCGGTGTCTCCCCCTGCGGTTTCAGCGGCTATAGGTCAGTGCCAGCGTGCTGCTGACGAAGGCGCGGCGCGCCACCAACGGGCTGTCGTCGGCGCGATCGACGTAGCGGGTGCCGGTCACGTTGAAGGTGCTGGCCCAGTGATCGCCGAGCGCATGCGTCCAGCCGGCACCGATGGCACCGGCATAGACGCCGGAGCCGGCGCGGAACGGCGCAAAGCGCGTGTTTGCGGCCTGTGCGTCGGTAACGCCGAAGTAGGCCTGGTTGAAGCGGCGGTCGCCGGCATGCACGTCCATGTCCAGCGTCACCGTGTCGCTGGCGGTGTGCAGCAACGTGAATTCCAATCCGGCGCGATAGCGATTGCGGCGTGCACTGTCCTTCAGGCTGAACTCTGCCTCCGCGTTTGCGCTCAGGTACGGCGTGATCTGTTGCATGACCAGGGTGCGTGCGGTGGTGGAGCCGGGCACGTCGCCCATGCCGGCCAACAGCCGCGAACCCGGTCGCCAGCTGCTGTCGCGCTGCAGGCGGCCGAAGTCGTAATACAGCGACTGCGAAACGTAGAAGCCGGAATCGCTCTGGTATTGCAAGCCGGCACCGCGGCTGGCGTCGAAGAACAGTACCCCGCGCTGTACCACCAGCACCGGGTTGGGAAGCACACGGGCGCGCTCGGCGCCGGCGTAGCGCGGTGCGGCGACGGCCGCGGCGCCGACAGTGATGTCGGTGTGGTCGCCGAGCAGGCGGGACTGCCCGGACGCATCGGTTTGCGCGGCGGCCACGCAGGGCAAGGCCAGGCTGGCCAGCAGCAGGGAGGGACGGATCAGACGGCGGGAGCGGGAAATGGTCATCGGAAGCACTCGTTGGGGGAATCAGGACTGGGTCGGCAGGGAGACGCCGTAGAACGACTGGAACAAGGCGATCCGGCCGTACACGCGCTGGCGTGCGCTGGTCAGGTAATCCAGCTGGGACTGGGTGGCGCGCAGGCGCTCGCTCAGCAAGGTCGTGCGGTCTTCCAGGCCGGCATCGACGCGTTGTTGCAGGCGTTGCACCCGCAGGCGTTCGCGCTCGGCCTGCGCACGCGCACGCGGCTCGGCTACGCAGGCGGTGGCGTGGGCGTCAAGCGCATCGGCCACTTCGCGGAAGGCGGCTTCGATGGTTTGCTCGTAGGCGGCGACGTCGGCGCGCTTGCGCAGCTGCGCCAGTTCCAGGTTGGCGCGATTGCGGCCGCCATCGAACAGCGGCAGTTCGAGCTTGGGCATGAAGCTCCACATGCCATGGCCGGCGGTGAACAGCCCGCTGAGGCCGTCGCTGGCGGTGCCGAAGCTGCTGCTCAAGGTGATCGACGGGAAGAAGGCCGCGCGCGCAGCGCCGATGTCGGCGTTGGCGGCGCGCAGCTCCGATTCGGCCTGCTGCACGTCGGGCCGCTGCAGCAGCAGCGACGAGTCCAGGTTGCGCCAGGCGCTGCTCGGGCGATCGGCGCTGGCCAGCGCATCCAGTGAACCGGCCACCGGCGCGCTGTCGTAACCGGCCAGCACGTGCAGCGCGCGCAGCGCAGCGGCGTGGTCGGCATCGCCCTGCAGGGCGGCGACGTGCGCCTGGTCGGCCTGGCGGCGCTGGGCATCCAACTGGTCGCGGGAGATCAGCCCGACCTGCAACTGGCGCTCGGCGATCGCCAGCAAGGCGGCGCTGTCGGCGTCGAGCGTCTGCAACTGCTGCTGCGCCTGCGCGGTGGTGCGTTCGCTGGTGTAGGCCCGCAGCACCTCGGCAATCAGCGCGCCGCGCGCGGCCTGGCGTCCGTAGTCGCTGGCCAGGTAGCGCTCACGTGCCGCCTCGGACAAGGCCTGCAGCTTGCCGAAGAAGTCCAGTTCGAAGTTGCCGATGCCGGCATTGGCGACGACCAGGTCCTGCTGGTAGCGCTGGTCCAGCGCCGGATTGTCGAAGCGCTGCCGCAGTTGCTGGGCGCCCAGGCCGAGCGTCGGCAACTGGCCGGCGCGTTCGATCCGGTACTGCGCACGGGCCTGCTCCACCTGCAGCGCCGCCCGGCGGAAGTCGGCGTTGTGGGCCAGCGCGCGCTCCAGCAAGGGGCGCAGATCGCGATCCGGGGCAAAGGCCTGCACGAACGCCTGCTCCTGCGTCGTCAGCGTGGCCACGGCCGAAGCGCCGCCTTCATCGGCCGGAGCTGCGGCCGCAGCGCTGGAAGCGCCGAAACTGGCAGGGACGGAGGTTGTGGGTCGCTGGTAGGTCGGGGTCATCGAGCAGCCGGCCAGTGCCGCCAACACCAGCAGCGCCAATGGAGCGGGCTGTCGCAGGAAACGTGGTACTGCAAACTGTGGAATCATGATGTCGGGATGCCTGAGCCAATCTCGACCGACATCCTCGACCGGCAACGTCAAGGGCGTTTTCGGGAATTTTCAAGATTCGATCAAGACCACGGGTAGCGACACGCCATGACGGGCAAGAAGGTTCTGTTGGTGGAGGACGATGCGGACAGCGCCAGCATCCTGGAGGCCTACCTGCGTCGGGATGGCTTCGAGGTGGCGGTGGCCGGCGATGGCGAGCGGGCGATCCAGCTGCACCAGCAATGGGCGCCGGAGCTGGTGCTGCTGGACGTGATGCTGCCCAAGCGCAGCGGCATCGAGGTGCTGTCGGCGATCCGACGGGCGGGCGATACCCCAGTGATCATGGTGACGGCGATCGGCGACGAGCCGGAAAAGCTCGGCGCGCTGCGCTATGGCGCCGACGACTACGTGGTCAAGCCTTACAGCCCCAAAGAGGTGGTGGCGCGTGTGCATGCGGTGCTCCGCCGCAGCGTGCCCAGCCGCGGCTCCCAGGAGCCACTGCGCCACGGCCGTTTGCTGGTGGACCTTGGCGCAGTCGTGGCCAGCGTCGAGGATGGCCACGGCCAGGCGATCGCGCTCGATCTGACCCCGACCGAATTCAACCTGCTGGCCACCTTGCTGCGCACGCCGTTCAAGGCCTTCACCCGCAGCGAGTTGCTCGAAGCCTGCCTGCCCGACAGCGATGCGCTCGAGCGCGTGGTCGATGCGCATATCCACAACCTGCGCCGCAAGCTGGAGGCGCACGGCATCGTCGGCGTGCTGGTGACCGTGCGCGCGGTCGGTTACCGGTTCCAATGAGCGGGCAGCGCCCGGGCTGGAAACAGGCGCCGCTCTGGCGATGGGTCGGCGTGCGCATGAGCGCCTTGGCCGTGGGCACCGTGCTGGTCATCGCCTTCGGCATGTGGTGTTACTTCCACCTGCGCGATCACCTGGCGCTGGAGCGCTTGCCGCCGGCAGCGCGGGTGGAGATCGAGCACCTGCGCGAACACCCGGCCGGTAACGAGGCGCGGTTGTGGGAATTACTGCAGCGCTATGCCGACCTAAATACCTTCCTGCCGGGGCTGGCCAATCCCGACTGGTGGATGCTGATGGCCATGGTGGCAGTGGCGGTGCCGGTCATCCTGCTCTGCGGCCTGCTCGCCTCGCGCCCGCTCTCGCGCCAGTTCACCCAGGTAGCGCACGCGGCGCGCCGGGTCAGCGATGGCGACTTCGGTGCACGGGCGCAGGTGGTCGCCGGCGCACCGGACGAGTTGACCGGGCTGGCCGAAGACTTCAATGCCATGAGCGGCAAGCTGCAGCGCTATGAGCGCGAACTGCGCGAGTCCAGCGCGATGCTGGCACACGAGTTGCGCACCCCGCTCAATGCCGCAATGGGGCGGGTGCAGGGCATGCTGGACGACGTGTTTCCCTGCGAGCCGGCCCAACTGCGGCTGGTGCATCGGCAACTGGAGCAGATCAATCGCTTGGTTGGCGACCTGCACCTGGTTTCGCTCGCACGCGCCGGCCAATTGGTGCTGGACACTGACAGCGTCGACCTGCGCGGGCTGATCGACGAACGCCTGGAGTGGGCCGGGCCTGGGCTGCAGGAGGCGCAGATGACGGTACAGATATCGCTGCAGGCGGGGTTGGACCTGCGCGCCGACCGCGACCGGCTGGGACAGGTGTTGTCGATCCTGATCGACAACGCGCTGCGCTATGCCAGTGCCGGCCGCGCCCTGGACATTGCTGCGCGGCGCGACGGCGCGATGGTGCTGGTCACGGTGGCCGATCGCGGCCCCGGGGTGGAACCGGCACAGCTGTCGCAGCTGCTCGACCGCTTCTGGCGGGCGGACAGCTCGCGGGCGCGTCACTCCGGTGGCAGCGGCCTGGGGCTGGCGATCGCGTCGGCGATTTGCCAGGCCCACGATGGCGAGCTGCGCTTCGTCAATCGCGACGGCGGCGGCCTGCAGGCCTGCGTGCGGATTCCGGCGGCGCGCTGAGCGACCGCCGCGGCGATCAACGGCCCTGCAGGGTCGGCACCGCGTCCGCCCCATGCGCATGCCGGCGCATGATCCAGTTGAACAGCGGCGTGGCCATCAAGGTGGACAGGATCGCCATCAGCACCAGCACCGAGAACAGGCCCTGCTCGATCACCCCGGCCTGCAGGCCGATATTGATGATGATCAGTTCCATCAGGCCGCGGGCATTCATCAGCGCGCCGATCGCCATCGCATCGCGGTTGTTCTCGCCGGTTGCACGCGCCGCCGCCCAGCAAGCCACGCCCTTGCCGATGAACGAGGCCGCCAGCACCACCACGCCCGCCAGCAGGATCTGCGGCTGCAACAATACGCTGAGCTGAGTCTTCAACCCGGAGAAGGTGAAAAACATCGGCAACAGCAGCACTACCACGAACGGCTGCATCATCGCGCGCAGCTTTTCGGTCAGCGGCCCCTTGGGCAGGCAGGCGCCCAGCAGGAAGCCACCGAACACCGCATGGATGCCGATCGCATCCATCGCCCAGGCACTGAGGCAGAACAGCGCCAGCACCACCGCCAGCATGCCGGTGCCCAGCGGCTGGTCGGGGACCACGTGGTCGGCCAATCGCCGCAGCCAGTGGCGGCCGACGCACATCATGAACACCGCATAGCCCACGCCGCCGCCGATGGCCAGGTAAGCACTGCCCCAACTGCCGCCGAAACTGGCCAGCACCACCGCCAGGATGCACCATGCCGCGGCATCGTCGAAGGCCCCGGCCGTCAGCGCCAGCGTTCCCAGCGGGCTATTGGTCAGGCCACGCTCGTGGATGATGCGTGCCAGCATCGGGAAGGCGGTGATGGCGATCGCCGCGCCGAGGAACAGCGAGGCTTCCAGCAGCTGCGCCTTGTCCGAAAACAAGCCGTCGATCCGGATCAGCCACGGGCACAGCGCGAAGGCCAAGGCGAACGGCACTGCGATGCCGGCCAGCGACACGCTCATCGCGCTGCCGAAGCGCGCACGGAAGTGGTCGCCACGGAAGTCGGTGCCGACCAGGAACATGTACAGACCGACGCCGAACTGCGCGAACACGTACAGCACATCCAGCGTCTGCTTGGGAAACAGCGCGGCCTGCACGCCCGGCAGCAGCAGACCGAACAAGGACGGCCCCAGCATCACGCCAGCGATCATCTCGCCCACCACCTGCGGCTGCCCGAGGCGCTTGGCCAACAGACCGACCACGCGACAGACCAGCAGGATCACCGCCGCCTGCAGAAAGAAATACACCGACATCTGCGGAGTGCTCATGAGCGCTGCGCCATCCCTGAAGAAGTGCGCGGATCATAGCCGGCCCTGCCATCGGGTGATACCGGGAGTCCGGTCGAGACCGTCTCGCGCATCGGGCCCATCAGCGCAACGCAGTTGCCGCGCGACACGATCCGGCGCTGCGCTGCGCCAGGTCGTGCCGCTAGCAACTGGCCGCTCAGCCAGCAGCGGCATTCGCGGCGACCGGGGTAAGCACCAGGTCCTGGAAATCGAAGCTGAAATCGGTCAGCGGCGACACCGCCTGCATGCGGATCTCGCGGATGTTGCCGTCCGGATCGAGTGCGACGTTGACGAAGGCATCGGCATTGAGCGAACGGTCGTCCCAGCGCACGATGAAGGTGTCGTGCTGCCAATGCTCCAGCGTGCCCACCAGCTGCGCGGTCTTGTCGAATTGCATGCGCAGGCGCTTGCCGTCCTGCAGGATGCGCACATCGCCATACCACGAATCGCGATAGGTGCCGGCATAGCGCGACAGCGGCAGCGACGGGCGCGAGCGTGCATCGCGCGCCTGCTGATGCTTGCTCCAGCTGGTGTCGGCCTCCTGATCGGCCTTGGCCACCGCCTTGGCGTAGGCCGCCGTCCAGTCGACCGCCGGCACCTGCAGGAAGGCATCGAGCACCTGCAGGGTCACCGCATTGAAGGCCGCGCCGACCTCCTGGTTGGTCAATACCACCACGCCCAGTTTCTGGTCGGGCACCAGGGTCAGCCGCGACACCATGCCGGGCCAGCCGCCGGTGTGCCACACCAGCCGATGGCCGCGGTAGTCGCTCAGGCTCCAGCCTTCGCCGTAGCCGGCGAAATTGGGCTTGGCTGCCGCCAGCTCGGGCACCGAAGGGTCGGCGATGGCGATCGGCGTGATCATCGACCACATCTCGCGCTGGCGCTGGGCGCTGAACAACGGTTTGCCATCAGGCAACAGCCCGCCAGCCAATTGCACCTGCATCCACAGCGCCATGTCGTGGGCGCTGGAGTAGATACCGCCGGCACCGGAGTTATTGGACCAGGTCAATGGCGCCACGGTGCGCAGCTCGCGGAAATCGTACTTGGCATGCCCCACCGCCGGCGCGTCGCCAGGCTGTAGATGGTCGGCGTTGAAGCGGGTCCCGCGCATGCCGACCGGGGCGAAGATGCGTTGCTGCAAGAAATCGGCATAGGACTGCCCGGAGACCTGCTCGATCACCTTCTGCGCCACCGCGTAAAGGATGTTGTCGTAGGCATAGCGGTCACGGAAGCCGCCCTTCAGCGGTACCTTGGCCAGCCGCTGCACCACTTCATCGGTGCTGTAGCTGGTGGTCGGCCAGAACAGCAGATCGCCAGCGCCCAGGCTCAGACCGCTGCGGTGGGCCAGCAGGTCGCGCACGCGCATCTCGCCGCTGACGTAGGGATCGGACATACGGAACCACGGCAGATGGTCGATGACCTTGTCGTCGAGCGAGAGCTTGCCCTCGTCGGCCAGGATCGACAGCGAGGCCGCGGTGAAGGCCTTGGTATTGGAGGCAATCGCAAACAGCGTGTCGGCCTGCACTGGCGCCGGCTTGCCGATTTCGCGCACGCCATAGCCGCGCTCCAGCACCACCTGCCCGTCCTTGACGATCGCCACCGCGATCCCGGGCACGTCGAACTGCTTCCGCACACGCTCGACCTGCGCATCGAACTGCTGCATGCCCGCCGGCAGCTCGGCCGCCGTCGTCGCACCGCTGCCCATCGTCATCGCCAGTGCCATCAGTCCGCTCCCCACCCACATCGTCATCTTCATTCCGCTGGACTCCTGCAATCAACGTGGTATGCCGGTACCGTCTGTCGACGGCAGCGGCTGCGGGCTGACCAGCACGCCGTTGTCGTCCGCATACAGCCAATGCCCAGGCACGAAGGCGACGCCGGCGAAATTGACCGGCACCTCCATCTCGCCGAGATCGCGCCGGTCGGTGCGGCGCGGACAGGCCGCCAGCGCCAGCACGCCCAGCGGCAAGCCGGCCAGCAGTTCCACATCGCGAATGCAGCCGTGGATCAGCACCCCGGACCAGCCATTGGCCACCGCCTGTGCGGCCAGTTGATCGCCCAACAAGGCATGCCGCAACGAGCCCTGGCCGTCGACCACCAACACCCTGCCTGCACCTGGCGTGGCCAGCAACTCGCGCACCCGCGAGTTGTCCTCCACGCAGCGCACCGTGGCGATCGGCCCACAAAATACCCTGGACCCGCCGAACTGGCGGAACAGCGGCTCGACGATTGCGACCTCAGGATGGAGATCGCACAGATCGGGGGTGGTCCAGGACATGACAACGACTCCGGTGAGAGTGACCGATGGGCGATCGTAGCCCGATCACCCGCCCCAGCGCATGCCTGCCGATGCCACGCCGCTGCACTGCTGCCCAACGGCGCCGGGCAGCGCCACGACGCCGTTTGCACGCGGCACTCACTCCGGCCACCGCCTGGCTATGCTGCGCTAGCGACGGCGCTCCCTGCGGCGTCTGCCCGCCACGCCCATTCCCACCAAGAGGCCGCAATGCGCACGTTGTTCGATTCCGCTGCCGCACCCCTGCAAGGCATCCACGTCGGCATTGGCGGCTGGGTCTATGCGCCCTGGCGCGGCGGCATGTTCTACCCGGAGGGGCTGGTTCAACGGCGCGAGTTGGAATACGCCAGCCGCCAGCTCACCGCTATCGAGATCAACGGCACGTACTACGGCGCGCAGAAACCGGCGACCTATGCCAAATGGCGCGACGAGGTTCCGCCCGGGTTCGTGTTCTCGGCCAAAGCGCCACGACGGATCACCCAGTCGCGGCAGCTGGCAGCCACCGGCCATCAGGTCGAGGACTTCATCGGCGGCATCGCCGAACTGGGCGAGCGGCTGGGACCGCTGGTGTGGCAGTTCGAACAAGGCCACCACCTGCAATTGGACGAGCTGGATGCCTTCCTCAGTCTGCTCCCCAGGCAAGTGGGCGGGCGCCCGTCGCGGCACGTACTGGAGATCCGCGACCCGGCCGTGGTGGATGCGGCACTGGTGGCGCTGGTACGCCGACATGGCGTGGCCACGGTCTACACCGATTCGGACACCCATCCATCCTTCGCCGATCTGTCCGCCGAGTTCGTCTATGCGCGGCTGATGCGCAGCCAGGCACGCCTGCATGCCGGCTACTCAGCCCCCGCGTTGACCGACTGGGCCGGGCGCATCCATGCCTGGCGACGTGGCGAGGATCCGACAGACCTGCCGCATGCAGCGCCAGAGGCGGCCGCACCGCACGCGCCACGCGAGGTCTTCGTGTTCTTCATCAGCGCCGCAAAGGAACGCAATCCAGCTGCGGCGATGGCGTTGTTGCAAGTCCTGCAGGCACGCTGATGCGCGATCGCAGGACGGCATGCCGTGCGCGTCCGCGATGATCCAACTCGCCACCGCATCGCGATCGCTGCGGCTGTGAGTCGTGACGCTGCCACCGCGCATCGACGCTGTTACGCAGGCAACCCAAGCAATGCGATCACTGCCGGTTCAAGCGCTGCCAGACCGGCGCTACGACCGACCGCCAGCGCCTCGCTGGGCGTTTGGCCACGATTGAAGGCCTGGTCCAACGCCACCAGGGCGCCGACCCGATTGGCGCTGGCGCAATGGACCAGCACATCGCCATCGCGACGTGCGCGATCCAAGGCCTGGCCGAACTGGCGCACGCGTTCGCGCTCCAGATCGGCGGCACTGGCAATCGGCAGGCGCAGGTAGGCCACGCCAAGCCGCTGCAAGACTGCGACTTCATCGGCATCGTCTTGCTCGCGCGGCGTGCGCAGATTGATCACCGTTCTTACGCCCGCAGCTGCCAACGCTGCCAGTTGTGTCGTCGTCGGTTGCCCAGCGGCATAGCAACCCTCGGAAAATCGAAGCCATTCGGTCATGGCACGTCTCGCGTCAGTGAAGTGGATGCGGCATCACGCGCCGCCGACGTGCAGCAGGGTGCGGTACAGCATGTAGACGGCGGTGGCGAAGATCACCGCCGCCAGCACCAGGTTCAAGCGCCCCTGGCGAAGGGCCAGGCCCTGGGCCAGACCGGTTCCCAATCGGCTGCCGAACGCACCGCCGCCGATGAACACTGCAGCCAGCGTCCAGGCGACCATTCCCGAACTGGTGTAGCTCAGCGCGGTGGTCAGGCCAAAGGCGGCGACCACCACCAACGAGGAGCCGACCGCATACAACGTGGGCATTCCGGTGGAGGCGATCAAGCCAGGCACGACCAGGAAGCCGCCGCCGATGCCGAAGAATCCCGATAACAGACCGGCGGCCGCGCCAGCCCCCATCACCTTCGGCGCGAGCGGACGGCTGAGCATCACCGCAGGATCGCCGGCATGGTTGCGGGCGCGGAACATCAGTGCGGCCACGACCATCATCAGCAGCGCGAACAACATCAGCAGCCGCTGACCGTCCATGGCCTTGCCCAGCAAAGCGCCGACCCAGGCCGCCACCACACCGGCCCCGGCAAACGCCATGGCACACGGCCATTTGACATTGCCTGCGCGCGCATGCGCGCGCAGGCCGATCAGCGCATTGACCGCGACCGCAAACGCGCTGGTACCGATCGCCACATGCGGATCGTGCACCCCGACGAGGTAGACCAACAACGGGATGGCCAGAATCGAGCCACCACCGCCCAGCAAACCGAGCGTCAATCCGACCAGACTTCCAGCCAGGGCGCCCAGCGCCAATTGCAAACCGCTCATTGCGACACTCCCGAATCACCGCAGTAGATGGCGTACAAGGTTTCGAGCACCTTGGCAGCCGGCCCGGCCGCCAGCGAGTAGTGAATCGTCTGCGCTTGACGACGCGTATGCACCAAATCCATGTCCCGCAGCACCGCCAGGTGTTGCGACAGCGCCGAAGGACTGAGCCCGGTGATCGGCTGCAGTTCGCCGACCGTGCGTTCGCTCTCGACCAGTTGGCACAACACCAGCAACCGGGCCGGATGCGCCAGCGCCTTCAGCAATGCGGCGGCGTCGGCCGCATGCCGCGCCATGGCCTCCGGGGAGGCCGGCTTGCCGGCCCGCTTCCTTGAACCGGTCATGCGATTGCCCGCGCAGAAGATTGCATGAGACTTGACCTTTTGTTTAGATGGTCCTAATTTAGAATAACCTAAGTAAAAGATCAAGCCATGAATCCCAATGTCGCCAGCTTTCACGACCCAGCGACCTCCACGTTCAGCCACGTGGTCTACGGCCATGTCGGCGGCCATGCCGCGGTGATCGACCCGGTATTGGACTACGATCGGGCCAGTGGAGGCCTGTCGACCGATTCCGCCGATCGTCTGCTGGCGTTCGTGCACGAGCATCGGTTGACCGTGCAATGGATCCTGGAAACGCATGCGCACGCCGATCACCTCACTGCCGCGGGCTATCTCAAGCAGCGCACGGGTGCGAAGGTCGCAATCGGACGCGGCATCCTGGCAGTCCGCGCGCGCTTCGGCCCTCCCGATGGATGGCTGCCACAGGCCGCAGACGACGACCATCCGTTCGATCGCCTGTTCGTCGACGGCGACCGCTTTGCCATCGGCACGCTGGACGCCCAGGTGATCGCCACACCCGGTCACACCGAAGACAGCCTGACCTATCTGATCGGCGATGCCGCATTCGTTGGCGACACGGTCTTCTCTCCCGCGTCCGGCACGGCACGCAGCGATTTCCCCGGCGGCGATGCGCACGCACTTTACCGATCGATTCGCCGGCTGCTCGCGCTTCCCGCGCAGACCCGCCTGTTCCTCTGCCACGACTATCCGCCGACAGGTCTGTCTGCATCGTTCGAGAGCACACCGCTGGCCCAGGCCAATGAAAACATCCATTTGCTCGCGGCACAGGACGAGGCAAGCTTCGTCGAGCTGCGCAAGCGGCGCGACGCGAAACTGGCCTTGCCCGCACTGATCGGTCCAGCGCTACGCATGAATCTGCAGGCCGGCCGCTGGCCGCCAAGCGAAAGCGACATCCCCGCCATCGGCGGACGCATCGACACGACGGGGGCGCCATGAATGCCTGGCTGGCCTCGACCAGCGGCGGCGTGCTGATCGGCCTCTCGGCAACGCTGCTGCTACTGAACAATGGGCGCGTGGCCGGTGTCAGCGGCATCGTCAATGGCGCAATGACTGCGCAACGGCATGATCTGGCATGGCGCCTGGCGTTCCTGCTTGGAATGATCTCGGTCGCTGGCGTCGCCATGACGCTGATCGCCGATGCGCCACTCCCTCGCCAAGGTTTCCCGCCGGCGGCGTTGGTGCTGTCCGGCCTTCTGGTCGGCATCGGGACGCGCATGGGCAATGGCTGCACCAGTGGTCACGGCGTGTGTGGGCTTGGACGCCGCTCGCCGCGCTCGCTGGCGGCGGTCGTCACCTTTCTGGTCACCGCCATGATCACCAGCTTCCTCGTCCGCCACGTCTGGAACATCGCATGAAGAAGCAACTCCTCGGTGGCCTGATCGCTGGAGCGCTGTTCGGGTTGGGCCTGGCGCTGTCGGGCATGGTGGATCCGCGACGGGTACTCGCATTTCTGGACGTAGCCGGCGCCTTCGATCCTGGCCTGCTGTTCACCCTGGCGGGCGCGGTCACCACCACGCTGGCGCTATTTCCGCTGGTGCTGCGCCGTTCGCGCCCATTGGCTGCGTCCAGCTTCTGCCTGCCGGCGCCGGCGCCGATCGATCGGCGCTTGCTGGGTGGCGCCGTCCTGTTCGGTATCGGATGGGGATACGCCGGCTATTGCCCCGGACCTGCGCTGGCCGGCCTGGGTGTCGGCTCGCTGGAGGCGGCGTGGTTCGTGCCGGCCATGCTGGCGGGCACCCTGCTGCATCGCGTGCTCGAGCGGAACTGGCGTCGCGGCTGATCGCGTCACGTGGCAGACGCCGGTAACGCGCTCCTCGATTGGCGTGGCGTTTCGCTGCAGTCGTGAGGACCGACGAAATGGGACGCGCGAGCGTCGCGCAGCAGCGAGGAGTGCGCGACAATAGGCCATGCCCACGAACGACCTGCGCAAGGCGCAACTGCAAATCCACTTCTGCGTGCTGCTGTGGGGTATCACCGCCATCCTCGGCAAGCTGATCACCCTGCCTGCGCTGCCGCTGGTGTGGTGGCGCATGTTGATCGTGGTGGCGGCGCTGGCCGTGCTGCCACGCGTGTGGCGCGGACTGCGCCAACTTTCCTGGCAGGTCGTCATGGCCTATTGCGGCATCGGCGCGTTGGTGGCGCTGCATTGGCTCACCTTCTATGGTGCGATCAAGCTGGCCAACGCCTCGGTCGCGGCCACCTGCATTGCGCTGGCGCCGGTGTTCACCGCGGTGATCGAGCCCTGGGTCACCGGCCGGCCGTTCCGGCCGCGCGAGCTGCTGTTCGGCCTGGCGGTCCTGCCAGGCGTCGCGCTGGTGGTTGGCGGCGTTCCCGATGGCATGCGTGCCGGGGTGGTGGTTGGCGCGGTGTCGGCGCTGCTGGTGGCGGGGTTCGGCTCGCTCAACAAGCGCATGGTGGTGCACGCCGATCCGCTCACCGTCACCGCACTGGAACTCGGTGCCGGCACCCTCACCCTGACCTTGCTGGCGCCGGCATTGCCGCTGCTGCTGCCCGCCCTGCACGGCAGCCTGCTGGTGATTCCCGGCCTGCACGATGGGCTGTTGCTGCTGGTGCTGGCACTGGCCTGCACCTTGTTGCCGTTTGCGCTGGCGCTGGTGGCCCTGCGCCATCTGAGCGCCTATGCCGTGCAACTGGTCACCAACCTGGAGCCGGTCTACGCCATCGTGCTCGCCATCGTATTGCTGGGCGAACAACGCGAACTCACCGGCATGTTCTACCTGGGCGTGGCAATCATTCTCGGCGCGGTGTTCCTGCATCCGATGCTCGAGCGCCGCCACCGCGTGGCGCATCCGGAACTGTTGGGCACCGCCGAGGCCAAGACCATCGTCGACTGACGCACCCCATGGCCTGCGCGGATGCGTCCTTCTCGACAAGCGGGCGGCGACGGATGGCGCCTCGAGACCAGAGCATGTACCAGGCGCACGAGGCGTCCTATGCCGCTGACACCACCTGATCGCGACCATTGCGCTTGGCCGCGTACAGCGCCTGGTCGGCGCGCTTGATGACCGACTCGACGCTCTCGTCCGGATGCAACACCGCCACCCCGATGCTCACCGTCACCGGCAACGCCAGCCCCATTGCCGCCACGCTCTGGCGCAGATACTCGCATTGCAACTGCGCCTGCCGCAGATCCAGATGCGGCAGCAGCAGCACGAACTCCTCACCGCCGTAGCGGGCAATGCTGCCGGCGCCGGCGACATGCGTACGCAGCAAGCTCGCCAACTCACGCAGCACCGCATCGCCCTGGTCGTGCCCATGCACGTCGTTGACGGTCTTGAAGTGGTCGATGTCCAACAGCGCCACCGACAACGGCTGGTCGGCAGCGCGGGTCTGCTCGATCGCAGTGGACAGCGCGGCGGCAAACGCGCGCCGGTTGGGCAGCCCGGTCAACGGATCGGTACGGGTCTGCTCGACCAGTTCGGCATGGGTGGCCTCCATGGTCGCGTAGTACTGCGCCAGCTGTTGCTCGTACCAATCTCGCTCGCGCAGGTGTTGCCGCAAGCGGATGCCCGCCGCGCGCAATTCCAGCAGTTGCGCAGCCTGCCGCGACAAGGCCTGCAGGGCCTGCCGCTGGTCCTCGCGCAGCTGCGCCGGCGAGGTGTCGAACACGCACAGCGATCCCAGCGCCATGCCATCGCTGGTCACCAGCGGCGCACCCGCGTAGAAGCGCACCGCAGGACTGCCCGTGGCCATGGGATTGTCATGGAAGCGCGCATCCAGCCAGGTGTCGGCGACCATCAGCACCTGGTCCGGTTGCAGGATGGCATGCGCGCAGAACGAGATGTCGCGTGGCGCCTCGCTGCGCGGAGCGCCATGGGCTGCCTTGAACCACTGGCGGTGCTCGTCCACCAGCACCACCGCGGCCATCTGCGTCTCGCACAGGGTGGAGGCGACCATGGTGAGGTCGTCGAAGGCCGGTTCCGCAGGCGAATCCAGCACCGCGTAGTGACGCAACGCGAGCAGCCGTTCGGCCTCGTTCGCCGGCAATGGCGGTTTGATCACCGGTGTGACCCATACAGAAGGTTATCGCGCGAAGTATGCCGCAGGCGGGCTCGAGCGACCATTGCCGCGAGTACCCGCCCGCGACCTCCTACCAGTCGGTCCGCTCGGGGAGCAGCGCGCGCAGCTCTGGATCGGTGAGGTTGCGCCATTGCCCCGGCTTGAGCGCCCCCAGCTTGATGTCGTCGATGCGCACGCGTCGCAGCTGGGTGACCCGATAGCCGAACGCGGCGGCCATCAGGCGAATCTGCCGATTCAAACCCTGCTCGAGCACGATGCGGAAGCCGAACTTGGCGATGCGCGCGGTACGGCACGGCAAGGTCGTCTGATCGTGGATGCGCACCCCACGCGCCATGCCACGCAGGAATTCCTCGGTCACCGGCTTGTTGACCGCCACCAGATACTCCTTCTGGTGACGATTCTCCGCGCGCAGGATGGCGTTGACGATGTCGCCATTGCTGGTCATCAGGATCAGGCCTTCCGAATCCTTGTCCAGCCGGCCGACCGGAAAGATGCGCTGCTCATGGCCGACGAAATCGACGATGTTGCCCTTGACCGAACTTTCGGTGGTGCAGGTCACGCCCACTGGCTTGTTCAAGGCGATGTACACATGCCGCCGCGCGCCAGGCCGGCTGGCCACCCGCGTGCGCAGCGGCTGGCCGTCCACCAGCACGACATCGCCCTCGCCCACCACCGCGCCAGTGCCCGCCGGGACGCCATTGACGGTGACGCGGCGCTCGCCGATCAGGCGGTCGGCCTCGCGTCGCGAGCAGAAGCCGGTCTCGGCAATGTGTTTGTTCAGTCGGGTGGTCATCGCGCCATTATCGGCGATTGCGCGCCGCTGCGCTCATCCATGCACGAGCGCCGGCGGCGCGGCCGGCTGCAACAACTCGCCCAAGGGACAAGGACGATGCAGGCCGTAGCCCTGCACCTGCCCGACCCCGGCCTCGCGCAGGCTGGGGATATCCGCCTCCGACTCGACGCCTTCGGCCACCACCTCGATACCCAGCGCCAGACCCACCTGCGCGATCGAATGCACAGTCGCGCGGTCGACGGCGTCGTGGGCGTAGTTGCGGACGAAGCCGCAATCGATCTTCAGCACATCCACGGTGAATTGCTTGAGGTAACCGAACGAGGCCAAGCCGCTACCGAAGTCGTCCAAGGCCACATGGCATCCGCGTGCACGCACGCTCTGCACGAAGCGCTGCGCATGCTCCAGATCGCCGATCACCGCGGTCTCGGTGATTTCCAGGCAGAGTTTCGGCACCAGCATCGGATAGCGCTCGAACAGCTGGAAGACGAAGTCCAGGAAATCCGGCTGGGTAATCGATTGCGCCGACAGATTGACGTGACACATGTCCAGCGTGGCCAGATGCGCAGGCGTGGCAGCCAACTGCGCGCACAGCGTCTGCAGCACATGCGAATCGACCATCCTGCCAAGACCGTAGCGCTCGACCGCGGGCAGAAACTCGCCCGGACTCAACACGCGCCCATCGTGCGCACGCATGCGCACCAACACTTCATATTGCAAGCGGGTCGGGTCGCTGAGCACCTGGATCTTCTGCGCATACAACGGCAACCGATCTTCGGCGATGGCCTGCTGCACGGCGCTGATCCAGCCGCCATCGTGGCGTCGCCGCGCCAGTGCCAGATCGCTCTCATCCATGCAGCGGATGCGATTGCGCCCCTCTTCCTTGGCCGCATGGCAGGCCAGATCGGCAGCGGTCATCAACAGATTGACGTCGCTGGCGCCCTGACGGATTTCCACCGCGCCGAAACTGCAGCTAGGCGTCAGCGGTCGCCCGCCCTGATGGTTCCACGGCTGACCGAGCACGTCGTGCATGCGCTTGAGCAGACCATGCGCCTGCGCCAGGTCGGCGTCACGCAACAGGATGGCGAATTCGTCGCCGCCCAGCCGCCCCAGCCAATCGCCCGGGCGCAACTGCATGGTGATGACGTCGGCGAAATGACAGAGGAAGCGGTCGCCATCGGCATGCCCGAAGGTGTCGTTGACCAGCTTGAAGTGGTCCAGATCGACGAAGCACAGCACATGGCACAGCTGCGGCGACTGCGGCGGTTCGATCAGCGCCGCCAGCCGGCGCTCGATTTCGCGCCGATTGATCAGACCGGTGAGGGCGTCGTGGCGCGCATGGTAGGCAACTTCGTCGGCCAGGGCGTGGGCGTGCGAGACATCCTCGATCACCGCCAGCACCAGGCTGGGCTCGCGCGGCGCCGGCTCCACCAAGGAGGCATTCCAGCGCGCCCACAACACGCTGCCGTCGGCGCGCAGCAGGCGCAATTCCTCGGCCTGCAGCACACGCGGCCAGTCGATCATGCCGCGACTGTCCAGCACCACCTCGTCCGGATGCAGCAGCCCGGTCAGCGTGCAGGTATGCAGCTCGTCAGGACGGTAACGCAGCAGATTGGCCAGCGACAGGTTGACGTCCAGCACGCGCCCGCCCAGATCGAACTTCACCATGCCGAGCGCGGCTTGCTGAAAGGCGGTACGGAAGCGCCCTTCGTGCGCCATCAGGTAGTCGCGGGTCCGCCGGATCGCCACCGCGCAGGTCGCCAGCACCAGCAAGAGGGTCAGCACGCTGCAGGCGACCATCACGTGGTGCAGCAGGCGCGCGCAGCGGCCCAGCAGCACCAGGAATTGCGCCGCATCGTCCTGCAGGCGCGCATCGACCTCTGCCAATTGCCCGCGCAATGCCTGCAAGGTCCGGGCATCCGGGCGTGCGGCGGCCTGGGCCGAGGCAGCACGGTCGGCCAGCGCGCTCAGCGCCAGCACATCGGCATCGGTGCGCTTCCACAGGCCGATCGCCGGCTCCAGGTAGGGCAGCCGGCGGCCGAACCGGTACAGGCGCACCATCGCGGCGATGTCCTCGCGCGCATTGCCGCCCGCCAACAGGCCGCCCACCACCGCGGCGCGATCGATCGGCACACGCTCCACCGCCAGCCGCGCCGAACGGTCGCCCAGCGGGACATCCAGGGCATGACAGGCCGCCTGCAGATGCGCCGGATCGGCGCTATCCAGGTAACGCTCCAGCCAGTACACCGCCTCCCGCTGGGCCTTGGTCCAATGGCTCTCGGCGATGATCCAGCCGGTGGCACCGGATTGGGCCTCGATCACCAGTGCCGACACCGCGGTCATGGCCACTGCCAGGCCGATCAGCATCGCCAACGGCAGCGTCATCCAGCCGCGTCCCCAGGACGGGGAGCGACCAGTCGCCATGCTTCGCCTTGCCTGTGCCATCGCTCATCCCGCCCGCGGCCATCCAGTGGTGTCGAGCGCCCCTAGGCGCCTGAAGCCAGTAGCGGCCGTTGCGGCGGACTCTGTATGCCACCGCCATGACGCGCTGGCGGGACACGGCTAGGCGGCGGCGATTTATTCGCCGCGCGGCGGACGCGGACCCTTGCGGTGCGGCGCGCCAGGGCGGTCGGTCGGTCGGTTGGGACGGCCGGCCGGCTTGGCGCCGCGGGCGAAGCGCGGCTTGAACGGCGCCGCGCCGGCGTCGCCCTCCTCGACCTTGCGCATCTGCAATTGCTGACCGGACACCCAGACCTTCTTGAGGTGCTGCAGCAGCTCGCGCGGCATGTCGGCCGGCAGGTCCAGCACCGAATAGTCGTCGTGGATATCGATCCGGCCGATATAACGGCTCTCCAGCCCGGCCTCATTGGCGATCGCGCCGACGATATTGGCGGGCTTGACCCCGTGGACGTGGCCAACTTCGATCCGGTAGGTTTCCATGCCGAACTCCGGCTCGCCGCGCGGCGCCGGCGCCTCGCGGCGCGGACGTTCGCGCTCGCCGCTGCCGGCGTCGCTGGCCGCGCGCTCGGCACGTGGCGGGCGGGCGCCACGTTCGGCGCGCGGGCGTTCGCTGCGCTCGGCGAACTCGCGCGGCGCGCGCTCTTCGCGCTGCGCACGCGCCGGCGGGGTCAGCAGCAACGGCGCATCGCCCTGCAGCAGCTTGGCCAGTGCCGCGGCGATGTCGATCGCCGGCACATTGTTGTCGGCCTCGAAGCGTTGCAGCAGCTCACGATAGAACTCGATCTCGCCCGCGGCCAGGGTCTCGCTGATGCGGCCCATGAAGCGCGCCACGCGGGTGTCGTTGACCGCATCCACGCTCGGCAGCTGCATTTCTTCGATCGGCTGGCGGGTAGCCCGCTCGATCGCCCGCAACATGCCCTTCTCGCGCGGGGTGACGAACAGGATCGCCTCACCGCTGCGGCCGGCACGGCCGGTGCGGCCGATCCGGTGCACATAGCTTTCGGTGTCGTACGGGATGTCGTAATTCAGCACATGGCTGATGCGCTCCACGTCCAGGCCGCGTGCGGCCACGTCGGTGGCGACCAGGATGTCCAGCTTGCCGTCCTTGAGCTGAGCGATGGTCTTCTCGCGCTGGGCCTGCGCCATGTCGCCATTGATCGCCGCCGCGGCCAGGCCGCGCGCCTGCAGTTTCTGCGCCAGCTCCTCGGTCCCCGCCTTGGTGCGGGCGAAGATGATCATGCCGTCGAACGGCTCCACTTCCAGGATGCGGGTCAGCGCATCGAGCTTGTGCAGCCCGCTCACCCACCAGTAGCGCTGGCGGATGTTGGCCGAGGTGGTGGTCTTGGCCGCAATGGTGACTTCGGCCGGATCCTTCAGGTAGGTCTGGGCGATGCGGCGGATGGCCGGCGGCATGGTCGCCGAGAACAGTGCCACCTGGCGCTGTTCGGGCAGCTTCTTCAGCACCGCCTCGACGTCGTCGATGAAGCCCATGCGCAGCATTTCATCGGCTTCGTCCAGTACCAGCGTCTTCAGCTGCGACAAGTCCAGGGTGCCGCGATCCAGATGGTCGATCACCCGCCCAGGGGTGCCCACCACCACATGCACGCCGCGCTTGAGCGCGCTGAGCTGCTGCACATAGGGCTGGCCACCATAGACCGGCAGCACGCGGAAACCCGGAATGGCCTCGGCATACTTCTGGAACGCCTCGGCGACCTGGATGGCCAGCTCGCGGGTCGGCGCCAACACCAGCGCCTGCGGCTTGACCTGCTGCAGATCGGCGTTGGACAACACCGGCAGCGCGAACGCCGCGGTCTTGCCGGTGCCGGTCTGCGCCTGGCCGAGGACGTCACGGCCCGCCAGCAGGGCCGGAATGGTGGCCGCCTGGATCGGCGACGGCGACTCGTAGCCAACATTGGCAACGGCCTTCATCACAGCGTCCGAGAGGCCGAGATCTGCAAACAGCAGCGGCGCGGAAGATTCTTGGGTCATGGGTAACTCCGGAGGCGCCGCACGGAGCCGGCAGGCGCAAAGCAGCTTATTGTGCGCCCGGACACCCCCCGCTGTCGAAAATTTCTTCGCATTCCGTTCAGCTGTAATGATCGGCCCTCTCCGCCGAATCACCTTGCCATGCTCCATCCCGCCATGAAGACCATGGCACGTGACCTGCCCACCCGTTTCGCTTCCCTGCCGGGGCACCGCGGCCTCGTGTTCACGATCGCCGCCAGCTGTCGCCGCAGCCGCGAGGGCGTTGCCGAACGCCTCCAGGAGCTCGTCTTGCAGCTGTGGCGGGCCGGTCCCGGCGCCGCCGTTCGCGGCCTGCGCCACCGCACCGCCCTGACCCTGGCGACCGGCGATCTGCGTGGCCGGAGCCGTCCAGATCGGACCCCGCTCGCAGTGGAGACGCGCGCCGATCGCCTGGCCGCCCCGCTCGCCCGCGATCCGGAGCACGAGCGACGGCATCCGATACCTGCAACGCCGCGGCCCCGGCCGGCTGGGGCGGACCGACCAGCGCCACGTCGGCGACGCGCTGGTTCGGACCGCAACCGCGCTGGAGGAAATCGCCCGCTTCCAACGCCAGTCGGCGGATAATCGCCGCCCTTCTTCAGCGCGAGCCCCCTATGCAGATCCTGGAATTCGACCTGGATGGCGAGTACATCGAACTCCACCAGTTGCTCAAACTGTGCGGCATTGCCGACAGCGGCGGCCAGGGCAAGGCCATCGTCGCCAGCGGCGCGGTGAGCGTCGACGGCGCGCAGGAGCTGCGCAAGACCGCCAAGATCCGTCCGGGCCAGGTGGTGCGGCTGGACGATGTGGAGATTCGGGTCATGGCGGGCGATTTTGGGGATTGAGTGCGGGACCCGGGACCCGGGACCCGGAAAAGCATTGCCCGTGGAGCTGATGTGCGGCGTTGTGGGAGGTGATGCCATCACGTGGCAACAGCGCAATTCCTGTGCAAGTACAAAGCGCTGCAACGCGCAGACGGTGCCGAAGGCGTTGCTGTAAAGCGAGCATAGGCAGGCCATCGCGCTTGGCTGTCCAGTTCGCGTTGTGCTTAGAGCGTGTCATGGACGTTGAGCCGAGTGCGAATCTCAACGTGCACAACACGCTCTAGACGCCGCGGCAGCGCAGCGACTTGCGCTGGATCGAGCGCGCCGGCTCACCCTCCCAGCAAGGCGCGCAGCAACTTGATGATGCCCCACAGCGATACCGCCCAGATGCCGGTGCGCAGATACGGGATACCCAACGCATAGGCAGGCACGTAGGCCACCCGCGCCCACAGATACAACTGCACGCCCAGCGCGGTGTCGGCGCTGCTGCGGCCGCTGACCGTCACCGCCAGCACCGCGGCGGCGAAGATCGGAAAGGTCTCGCGAAAATTATGGAAGGCGCGGTCCAGGCGAGCGGCCACGCCAGTCAGCGGCGCGGCCTCGCCATCGCGTGCGCTGGTATTCCATTTCGCACCGCGCTGGGCGGTCATGCTGGCCGATGCGGCGAACAGCTGCACCAGCCCCAGCACCATCGCACAACCCAGCATGCGCAATTCGATCGACAACTCCATCATGGTCATGGCTCCAGGGCGCGGGGGTCACTTGATCGACGCGCGCAGGCTGTAGCCCGCCAGGCGCCAGGTCTTGTCTTCGTCCAGACGGAACGACACCAGCTCACGTACCGGCTGCGGCGCCTTGGCGAAGCGGGTCGGAAAACTCACGTTGATGTACAACCCCTCAGGCACCTGCGCACCGGGGCCGTACTTGACCCGCGTGACCGCACCCTGCCCGCGTCCCACCACCGCGCCCAGACGCGCACGCTCGCCGCCGATCTGGCTGACGAAGGCATCGCGCGCCACCGCCTTCTTGGCCACGTTGGACGCGCCGTCCCACAGCGTCGCGGTCTGGTTGGCATCGACCATCTGCGCGACCCGCAACGCGGCCTGGATCATCTCGGTGTTCTGACGGGCGAACTGCGCCTGTTCGGCTTGCGTGTTGGGCGCCGTTGCAGCCGGACGCGCTGACGCAGGCGTGGCGGGACGCGCGGTGGCAGTCGGTTGTTGCGCAACCGCGAGCGCAGGCAGCAATACGAAGACGGCAGTCAGGGGACGACGAAACATGCGCAGCTCACCATTGCAGGATTGAAAGAAGACGTCCTTGGACAGGACGAACGAAGTGGCAGTCTAGAGCGGCACGCCAGTGGACCATCCGCGATGGGATCACGGCTCTCCGGCCGGCGGCAAGGTGACGGTCCGCGGTCGCCACAGGCGCCAGCTGATCCACAGCGCGCGGCCGATCGCTGCCAACAGCGCGGCCAGGCTCAGCCATACCGCCAGCGTTGCCGGCCATTGCACGCGCGCGGCCGCCGCAGCGGCCCGCAGGATCTCGGCCATGCCGAAACCGGCCACCACCATCAGGACCGACGGCAGATAGGCCAGCATGACGCCCTTCGATTTACCAAGCATGTGTCCGCCCCCGTGCCGTCGTCTGCGGCGACGATAGGCAGCCGTGAGTACGGCGCGTGTGAAGTCAGCCGCCAGCCTCTTCACGCACCGGCGCAGGTGCGTCGGTGGCGGCCGCTGCCGACGCGTCGGCGCCCTCTGTCGGTGCCACCGCCGGCTCGCCGGCAGGGACGCTCGCACCCGCCTCGCTCTCGGCCGCGTGAGCGGTCGGCAGCGCAGCGACGTCGGTTTCGGCCAGCGGACTTTCTTCCGGGCACGCAGCGTCGGGAAAGCCAAAACGCTGCTTCAGCGCCAGTCCGCAGGCGTTGACCGCCTCCAGTTCCGCGCCCTTGTTCTTGCACTGCTGGTCGAACGCCACGAGGAACGCGTCCTTGCGACGCACGAAGGCATCGCCGCACTTGCGCATCTGGCGAATGCGCTCCAGGTCGTCCTGTACGGCGTTGGTGCCATCCAGGCCGTATTCGCGCAGCTCCTCCATCGTCAGCAGGCGCAGGCTGCGGTTGGGCACGGTCATCATCAGGTCCGCCACCGCGACGGCCACGCCATTGCGCTCCAGATAATCCTTGACGTTGCCGTAGACCTCGCGCAATTCGCGGTTGAGTTCGGCGCGTGAGGTCGCCTTGGAGCTGATCCGCATCATGCGATGGATCCCGACCTTGCCGGCCACCAGGCGGTTGTCGCCGGCGGCCAGCACGAACACGCAGGCACTGTGGCAGATCGAACCTTCGCGCACCCAGATCGTCCAGTTGGACTCGCCGATGACATCGCCGGCGCGAATCGCCGCTTCCACCTGACCGCCGCTGGAATCCAGGTCGAGGATGCGGTGCGGCAGCCGCAATTGCTCGGCCACTGTTGCCAGGCGCGAGACCAGTGCCGCGAAACCGGCGTTGATCTTGCCGGCGTAACGCACACGCAACAGCCCAGTGTCGCGGCACGGCGCCAGCGCGGCCTCGATGCTGGCGCGATCCAGCGCCGGCAGCAGGCTGCCATCGCCGGCGTCCCCGCGGTAATCGGTCGCGCAACTGATCCAGGCCTGGCCGAGCTGGAGCTCGGCCGCCGGCCAACCTTGCTCGCCCGCCTGCGCACGCGGCTGCGAGGGCGGCGCCACCGGCTCGGGCGTATCCACCGACACCATGTGATCGCCATCGCCCACCTGCCCACCATTGCCTTGCTGACCTGCGCCGGCATCGGCGGATGTGGTGCCGTCGCGCTGGCACGCCACCAGCAACAACAGACACAGCAAGGCGAGGTAGAACGATTTCGACATCGAGGAAGAAGCGATCGGGCGGCGGGCCCCCCAGTCTAGGGCGAGCGCCGGGCTGCGCCCCCGAACCTGGCCTTAACCCGACGCCAGCGACACGCCCTGCCCCACGTCCAGGCAGCGGCGCGGCTGGCCAACGCGATCCGCCTGGCGCGTGCAGCGGCTACAGCGCAGCCGCGAACTCCGCACCGGCTAGCCGCCTGCCGGCGCGCGCCAGAACGCACCCACCGCGGCGTGCGCCCCCCCTACTCGCTGCGCGATCCGGCGGCAGCGATGACCGCATGCAGTGCTGTCCGAAAACGGCCAGCCGGCGCTGGGACGAGGGCATAGACTGGCGCCATGCAGACGTTCACGCCCGATCGAATCCAATGCGACCGCGCCCGGCTGGCACGCGACGCGCGCTTCGATGGATTGTTCTTCACCGCCGTGCGCAGCACCGGCATCTATTGCCGCCCGGTCTGCCCGGCACCGCCGCCCAAACCCGGCAACGTCCACTATTTCCCGACCGCGGCAGCAGCCAGCGCCGCCGGGTATCGGCCTTGCCTGCGTTGCCGCCCGGAACTGTCGCCGCAGGCGCAACAGCATCTGGGCGAAGAGAGCGTGCAGCGGGCGCTGGCGATGATCGCCGAGGGCGTGTTGCAAGAGCAGCCCGTGCAGACCCTGGCCACGGCGGTCGGGATGAGCGCGCGGCAGTTGCAGCGGCAATTCGTGCAGCAGCTCGGCGCCACCCCGATCCAGGTGCATGGCACCCGACGCCTGCTACTGGCCAAGCAGTTGCTCACCGAGACCACACTGCCGATCACCGAGGTCGCGCTTGCGGCCGGCTTCAACAGCCTGCGACGTTTCAATGCAGCCTTTCTGCAAGGTTGCGGGATGCCGCCGTCGGCGTTGCGCAAGCAGCGCAGCGAGGTTCCCGGTGGCGCACTCAGCTTACGGCTCGGCTACCGCCCACCGTTGGACTGGCCAGCGATGCTGGCGTTTCTGCAACGTCGCGCGATCCCGGGAATCGAACAGGTCGATGCCGCCAGTTACCGACGCGTCGTCGGCACCGCCGGCAGCGCCAGCCTGATCGAGGTCACCGCAGCGCCGCAACGCGCCGAGCTGTTGTTGCGGATTGGCGCCACCGACCCGCGACAGATTCCGCGGATCGTGCAGCGGGTGCGCCGCCTGTTCGATCTGGATGCCGACCTGCAGGCCGTCCATGCCACCTTCGCCCAGGATCCTTTGCTGGCCGAGGCGATCGCCCACCGGCCCGGCCTGCGCGTTCCCGGCGGCTGGGACGGCTTCGAGGTCGCCGTGCGGGCGGTGCTGGGCCAGCAGATCAGCGTGGCCGGCGCGACCACGCTGGCCGCACGCCTGGTCGCGCAGTACGGCGATCAGCTACCGGACTTGCCGCCCGGGCTGGACCGGCGCTTCCCCAGCCCCGCGCAGCTGGCCGAGGCGCCGCTGGAGCAGATCGGCCTGCCGCGCAGCCGTGCCGCCACCTTGCGTGCGCTGGCGTCGGCCTGCGAGCAGGGCCGGCTGCACTTCAGCGCCGGCCAGCGCCTGCCCGAGTTTGTCGCCGCCTGCACCGCGCTGCCGGGCATCGGCGCCTGGACTGCGCAGTACATCGCCATGCGTGCGCTATCGCATCCGGATGCCTTCCCGGCCGGCGACCTGGTGCTGCAGCAGGTGCTCGGTCACCCGCAACGCCTGAGCGAACGCGCCACCGAGGCGCGTTCGCAAGCCTGGCGCCCGTGGCGCGCCTATGCCGTGCTGCACCTGTGGCAACTGGCCAACGATCGCAAGGAGACGTCCCAATGAGCACGCCGCCGCTGCTGTACGACACCTTTCCGTCGCCGATCGGCGCGCTCACCGTGGCGGCCGATGCCGACGGGCTGCGCCACATCCTGTTCGCCCAGAACCGTCACGACGCCCGTGGCCGTGCCAGTTGGCAGCATGCACCCGACGCAACGCTGGTGCGGGCCGCGCGCACCCAGTTGCTCGACTACCTGCACGGCGGGCGGCGCCAGTTCGATCTGCCATTGGCGCCGCTGGGGACGCCGTTCCAGCTGCAGGTCTGGCAGTCGCTGGCACAGATCCCGTTCGGGCAGACCTGGAGCTACGTGCAACTGGCGCGCGCCGTCGGGCGCCCGGGCGCCAGTCGCGCTGTCGGCGCGGCCAATGGGCGCAATCCGCTGCCGATCGTACTGCCCTGCCACCGGGTGATCGGTGCCAATGGCGCGCTGACCGGCTTCGGTGGCGGCCTGCCGACCAAGCAGGCGCTGTTGGCGCTGGAAGGCTGGTCGCCAGCCCGCGTCGGCGCAGAAGACCTGTTCGCCGTCGGCGGATGAGCAAGCCGTGCACAGGTCCCCGCCACGGTCTGCTGACCACGGCAGTGGGCACAGCCAACAACCACAACTTCGCCAGGTCGCAAGGACACCTTAAAATGCGCCGATGATCGATCGACGTCTCGTGTTTGCAGCCCTCGCCCTGCTCGCGGCCTGCACCACCACGCCTCCCCTTGCGCCGGCGCCCGAGCGCGCCCCGCCCACCACCAGCGACAACCGCAGCACAACGCCGCATGCCTTGTTGTTGATCTCCATCGACGGCTTGCGCGCGGACATGCTCGACCGCGGGCTCACACCCCACCTGTCGGCGCTCGCACGCGCCGGCGTGCGCGCGCAATGGATGACACCGTCCTATCCCTCGCTGACCTTTCCCAACCACTACACGCTGGTCACCGGCCTGCGCCCGGACCACCACGGCATCGTCCACAACAGCATGCGCGATGGCGCACTGGGCAGCTTCTGGCTGAGCAAGGACGATGCGGTCGGCGATGCGCGATGGTGGGGCGGCGAACCGATCTGGGTCGGCGTCGAAAAAGCCGGGCTGCACGCAGCCACCTGGTCCTGGCCCGGTAGCGAGGCGCCGATCCAGGGGGTGCGCCCGACCCACTGGCGCCACTATGCCGAAGGCATCGGCCTGGACACCCGGGTGGACGAAGTGCTGGGCTGGCTCCGTCCAGAGGGCACGCAAGCCAATCGTCTGGTGACCCTGTATTTCGAACAGGTGGACGAAGCCGGCCACGACCATGGCCCGGACTCTGCCGAGTACGCCGCCAGCCTGCGCGCGGTGGATGCGGCGATCGGACGCCTGCTCGACGGCATGCAGCGCGACGGTAGCCGCGACCGCACCAACATCGTCGTGGTGTCCGACCATGGCATGGCGACGGTCGGGCCGGGCCAGGCGATCAGTGTCGAAGCGATGGCACCAGCGACGGTGGCCACCGCGGTCACCGAGGGCCAGGTGATCGGCTTCGACCCACTGCCCGGCCAGCAGCAGCGCGCCGAGAAGCAACTGCTCGGTGCCCATCCGCACTCCGACTGCTGGCGCAAACAGGAGCTGCCCGCCCGCTGGCACTACGGTCGCCATCCGCGCATTCCGCCCATCGTCTGCCAGATGCACGAAGGCTGGGATGCCTTGTCGCCGGCCAGGTTGGCGCAGCGTCCGCGCGATACGGTGCGCGGTTCGCATGGCTTCGACCCGGCACTGCCGTCGATGCGCGCCGTGTTTCTGGCCCAAGGCCCCGATCTGGCGCAGGGCCGCACGCTGCCCGGCTTCGACAATGTCGATGTCTATCCGTTGCTGATGCGCCTGCTGCAGCTGCCGGCCGCAGCCAACGACGGCAACCCGCAGACCCTGTTGCCGGCCCTGCGCGCCCATCCGCAATGAACCGGGTGCGTGCATTGCCTGCGGCGGCGCGCTGCCTTGGCGAGCGCGCCGCCGCCGCTGGCACGCCGCTGCAACACAGCGGGGCGACGCCGGCGTGCCACGTGGCGTGCACATGCATGCGACACTAGCGCGATGTCCGTTCCAACCCCCTCCTCGCGCCGGCTGCGTACGCTGCTGACCAACGAAGGCTGGCGACGCCGGGCCGCACTATGGGGCGGCGCGATCGCCGTCGCGCTGGTGTCGATCCTGTTCGCCAAGGCCAGCGATGAGGCCTTCAAGGTCTTTCAGCGCATCACCGCACATTCGCCGTGGTGGGCGTTGCTGCTGACGCCAGCCATCTTCGCCCTGCTGTCCTGGCTGACCGCCGGCGTGCTACGACCGACGCGCGGCAGCGGCATTCCGCAGGTGATCGCCGCGCTGGAGCACCCCGCCCCCGAATTCCGCGACCGCAACCTGTCGCTGCGCGTCTCGGTCGGCAAGCTGGCGCTGACCACGCTGTCGCTGCTCGGCGGCGCATCGGTGGGCCGCGAGGGCCCGACGGTGCATGTCGGCGCCAGCATCATGCAGCTGTTCGGCCGTCGGTTCGGGTTCGACGACAGTCGCGAACTGTCGCACTTCCTGCTGGCCGGCGGCGCCGCCGGCATCGCGGCAGCCTTCAACACGCCCTTGGCCGGCGTGGTGTTCGCCATCGAAGAACTCAGCGGCCGCTTCGAGCATCGCTTTTCCGGCACCTTGCTGACCGCGGTGATCGTCGGTGGCGTGGTCTCGCTCGGACTGCTGGGCGATTACACCTATTTCGGCCGAGTAGCCGTGGCGCTGCCGCTGGGCCAGGCCTGGCTGGCGATCGCCTTGTGCGGCGGCGTGGGCGGCCTGCTCGGCGGCGGCTTTTCCCGTCTGGTGCTGGCCAGCGCGGCCGGCAAACCCCGCTGGCTGGGTGCGCTGCGACAGCGGCATCCCGTCATGCTGGCCGCCGCGTGTGGCGTGGCGCTGGTCGCGCTGGCACTGGTGTTCGGACAAGGCGCCTTCGGCACCGGATACGAACAGGCGCGCAGCCTGGTGCAGGGACATGCCTCGGTCGGCCACGAATTCGGCCTGATGAAGCTGATGGCCAACCTGGTGTCGTACGTCGCCGGCATCCCGGGCGGGCTGTTCTCGCCTGCATTGGCGGTCGGCGCCGGCATCGGCCACAACCTGTCGGTGCTGATGCCTGGCGTGGACCCGCGCAGCTTCGTCCTGCTGGGCATGTGCGCCTACCTGACCGGCGTCACCCAGGCTCCGCTGACCTCGGCCGTGATTTCGCTGGAACTGACCGAGTCCGGCCAGATGCTGCTGCCCATCCTGGCCACCGTGCTGATCGCGCGCGCAATCTCCGGCCTGGTCTGCAAGACGCCAATCTATCGCGGCCTGGCAGAGCAATTGCTACCGCCGGCAGAGCGCACGGCCGAGAGGCATTGAAGCCTGAGGCCAAAGACAGGCGGGTGCGTGCATAGGAAGAGCCGGGGATGCGGCGATCGTGCGCTCGCAGCACACTCAACGGTTGCCGACAGGTCCTGCCTTCTGCGTCACGGAGACCAGACGACAAGTCAGCGTGGAGAGGCCCACGCTCGCATTCGCAGAAGACCGGTGGTCGTAAGCAACATCGCAAGGCCATGACCAACGTCGGCGCGTCGCAGCCAGCAGCGAGGGCCCAGCTGCACCGTCGCGTACGTGCTTGCGCGGCTGCATCCGATCCCCCACGCTGGCGTGCAACCCTCAAGGGGCAATCACGATGGCGACTGAGCCGCGCCCCCCATCAGCGAACTGGAAGCGCACGGCGACCTGGCTGGCGATCATCTCGCTCGCCAGCCAGAGCATGATGCTATCTGCCGCCGCAACGACCTCGGCGCGCTCGGACGCGCTCCCCGACTGCCGCAGCAAATTGACCGTCGCCGAGCAGTCGGCGCTGAGAACGGAGATCGACGCGCGCCTGGCATTCGCAGCGCGACTGGCAAAGCCCGCAGCCCGGGAAGCGAGGCCCACCGACGTGCAGGTGAGCATCGGCGGCTTGCGCAACAGCCATCGCGACGCGGTGGTCTACATCAACGACAACAGCTATTGCGGCTCGTCCGGCTGCACGTTGCTGGTGCTGGCAGACGATCGCAGCTCGGCGACAGCCGCACCCCGCTATCACCCTGTCTCAGGCTTCATCGTCGCCAAGCCACCGATCCTCGCTCTGACGACATCGCACCACGGCTGGCATGACCTTGGCGTATTGGTTTCCGGCGGCGGCATCACCGAGGGATACACCGCAACGCTGACCTTCGATGGGGCGCGCTACCCGGGCGATCCGAGCCTGCCCACTCGGCAAAAGACGCCTGTCGCCGAGACCGCAAGCGTGCTGATCGACCGGCCGACCGGCCAGCCCAGTCAGTGCACGCTGTCCATGCAGGCCACGGAGCCGAGTAAGCGATGACGCGACCGTGCCGGCTCAGCCAGGCGCTGCATGAAGTGGATGCCGCCACACGACGCCGCTAGTCGCACAGGAAGCCGCCCTTCCCGACAAACTCAGCATCCACTGCACGGCAGCGGGCCGTACCTCTTTGGCTTTAGCGCAGGCGACATTCCGTGCCTCCTCCACGGGGCCGTTCGCATCATGGCGCCCACAAAAAACGCGGCGCAAGCGCCGCGTTTTCGATCACTCAGCAGGCTGGACTCAGCCGGCCTTGGCGACGGTCTTCTTGGCGACGGCCTTCTTGGCCGGAGCCTTGACCACACCCTTCTTCGCGACCGGGGCGCCGGCGCCGACGACGACCTTGCTCACCGCATGCGAGCGGGAATTGCCGTAGCTGGAATTGTAGCGCTTGCCCTTGGCGGTCTTGCGGTCACCCTTACCCATCTGTTCGACTCCTGAATGTGATTACGAATCCCCGTGCGGACACGGGGTCTGGCGAGTGAAGCCATAAGGCGCCCTCGCGCGAGGCCGGCAAGCCTATCACGTCGCCCGTGGTGGCGCAGCTAGCTAGTGGGCGCAACTGGCGTCGTGGACGTGACCGTGGCCATGGTTCAGGCGCAGATTGACCAGATGGGCGATGCCCACCAGCGACCCGCCCAGCGTCATGACCACTGCGTGCGGCACCGCGGCGTGATGCAGGGCATCGACCAACAGCCCTGCCCACAGCAGCACCAGCCCCGGCAGCAACAAGGCCAGGGCATGCAGGGCCCGGTGACGGCGATAGCCGAGGATGAGGCTGAATGAGCCGAGCAGGCTCACGAACACCACGATCGCCAATTCCACCCCATCGCTGAGCCAGAACGACAGGCCCAGCGACGGCGCCAGCGCCAGCGCTACCGGCAGTACGGCACAGTGGACCGCACACAGCAACGAGCCGGTCGCACCGAAACGATCGAGCACATGACGAAAGGGTGACAAGGGCATGACTTCCGGCAGAAGGTCGCGACAACGTGGAATAATATAACATCTCCGTGTTCCAGGCCTGAATCGCTGCATTGCATGGCCTGCACCCTTCCCCGCGGCGGCCCGCCGCGACCTCCTCCTGCTGATCCTTCGTCACAACCTAAAGAGCCCAGATCTGCCATGTCACCACGTCTCGCCGTTTCGTTGCGCCGCTCCACCCTCGCGCTGGCCCTGGCCAGTCTCCTGACCCCGGCACTGGCCATGGCAGAGGAAACGTCGACGGCGACCGACCCGCAGACGCCGCCCCGTTCGGACACTCGCCACGATGCCAGTGCCAGCAGCGGCCGCCACATCAAGGACCTGGACCAGGTGGTGGTGACTGCCAGCCCGCTGCGCGACGCCGCCGGCGAGCTGAGTCGACCGGTGGCCGTACTGGCCGGTGAACGTCTGGACGAGAATCGCGCCGCCAGTCTGGGCGAGACCGTGGCCAGCCTGCCGGGCGTGCAGAGCTCCAATTTCGGCCCCGGCGTGGGCCGGCCGATCATCCGCGGCCTGGATGGCCCCCGCGTGGCGGTGTTGCGTGACGGCCTGTCCACGCAGGACGTGTCCACGGTGAGCCAGGACCACTCGCCGGCGATCGAACCATTCCTGGCCAACCAGATCGAAGTGCTCAAGGGTCCCTCCACCCTGCTCTACGGCTCGGGCGCGATCGGCGGCGTGGTCAACGTCGTCGACGGCCGTATCGCCGAAACGCCGGTGGATGGCTTCAACGGCCGTGCCGAAGTGCGCTTCGATGGCGGCGACAAGGATGGCAACACCGACATGTTCCGGGTCGACGCCGGCAACGGCAGCGGCCTGTCGATTCATGCCGATGGCGTCTATCGCAATCAGAAGGACTACGACACGCCGGAAGGCCGCCAGGCCAATTCCTGGATCGACTCCAAGGTCGGCTCGGTCGGCGCCTCGCTGGCCGGCGACTGGGGATTCGTTGGCGTGTCGGCCTCGCGTTTCCGCGACAACTACGGCAATCCCGGTGAACCCGGCGATCTGTCCATCGGCGAGCGCGGCGTGTCGCTCAAGCTGCAGCAGGACCGCTACGACCTCAAGGGCGGCCTGACCGATCCCTGGGGCGATGGCAGCGCGCTGCGCTATAGCTTCGGACACACCGACTACGCGCACACCGAATTCGAAGGCGAGGAAGTGGGCACGATCTTCTCCAAGCGCGCCAACGAAGGACGCGTGGAAGCCTCCTTCAGCTTCGGCGGCGGCTGGCAGACGGCGTTCGGCGTACAGGGCAGCGACTCCACCTTCCAGGCCATCGGCGAAGAATCCTTCGTGCCCAAGACCGATACCCGCGCAATCGGTGTGTTCGGCGTCGCGCGCAACACCTGGGACCGCATCAGTGCCGACGTCGGCGCGCGCGGCGACAAGGTCAAGTACCGCACCGACACTGGCGTGGACCGCAACTTCAGCCCGACCAGCTTTTCGGCCAGCGCCGGCTTCCGCTTCAACCCACAGTGGCGCCTGACCCTCAACCTGGACCATGCCGAACGCGCGCCGGCCGAGGAGGAACTGTTCGCCAACGGTCCGCACATCGCCACGCTGGCCTATGAGATCGGCGGCGCCAACCTCAAGACCGAAAAGGCCAACCAGGCCGAACTCGGACTGAGCTTCCAGAACGACTGGGTGGATGCCAAGGTGTCGGCGTACTACAACCGCTACAACGACTTCATCTACATCGTCGACACCGGCGAACAGTGGTTCCACGAAGAAGACAACGACTTCCTGCCGATCCGCCAGTGGACACAGGCCGATGCCATCTTCCACGGTTTCGAAGGCGAAGCCACCTTCCACCTGGCCAACAACGACACCGGCGCCTGGGATCTGCGCGTGTTCGGCGACACGGTGCGGGCGCGCCTGAAGGATGGCGGCAATCTGCCGCGCATCGCGCCCGCGCGCGTGGGCGCGCAGATGCGCTGGAACGCCGACCAATGGCGCGCCTCGCTGGGTGCGACCCGCACCATGAAGCAGGACAAGGTGGCGGTGAACGAGACGCCCACCGACGGCTACACCATGGTCGATGCCCACCTGGCCTACCACGTGGACCAGGGCAGCACCGCATGGGAAGTGTTCCTGGATGGCAACAATCTGACCAATCAGGACGCGCGCGTGCACACCTCCTTCCTCAAGGACGACGTCATGCTGCCCGGACGCAATGCTTCGTTCGGCGTGCGCCTGTTCTTCTGACGGCAGGCATTCTGCGCTATCGACTGAAAGCGAGGCCGCCTACGGGCGGCCTCGTCACATCGGGAACGCGGTGGCGTTGTCGCGCTGGCGTTCGCTGACAGCGACGCGTATCGATGCAGTGTGATCGACGGCGAAGGCACGCAGCGCCGTGCACCTGACCGCCATGGCCGCGGTGCGACACGATCGCTTGACGCACGCCAGCGCTCTCGAGGCCAAGCACGCAGCGAACGCCACGCATACGACAGTCCCGCCTGGCAACGCATCCGACATCCGCAACACGGTTGTCGCGCCATCGCATTGCCCTGCGCGGCGCCCGCATCGTCGGCCCGCGCCGCACACGCATCGCGACGTCACTGCAGCGCATTGCGTGACTGACCTAACGCGTCGCAAGCGCATCTCACCGTGGTCACGTACATCGTTGCGATATCGCATATTGCGCACCTGCGACGCTGCCGTTGCGCACGCTTGCGACGTGCTGCGTTTGCGTTTAATCGCCGCGGATTCGGCCGCGCAAGCTGCGTGCATTGGCCGCAGGTTGTCGCGGTGCACAACATGTTTTGTCAGCGATTCCGTTAGAACTTCCGAGAGCATCCGTCGCCACGCCATCGCACGCGAGCCGCGGATGTGTCGCCCTTCCCACTTCGATCCGCGCGCGCCGCGCGCAGGGACCGCATCCGCCTCATCCATCCATTGCCCGGGAGAACCCGCATGATTCCTTCGATGCCTCGGTACGCGCTGTCATTGGCCATCGGCGCCCTGCTTGCCCCGTCCGCACACGCACAGCAGGCCACACCTGCCACGACGCAGCAGCAGGCCACTACGCTGGATGCGATCGTGGTCAGCGGTACCGCTCGCTTCAGCGGTGTCTCCAAACGCGATGCCAGCTTTTCGATCACGACCGCCAGCCCCGAACAGATCCAGCAAGCCGTGCCGCAAAGCACTGCGGACCTGCTGAAGATCGTGCCGGGCGTGTGGGCCGAACCCAGCGGTGGCGGCACCGGCGCGAACATCTTCGTGCGGGGCATGCCCTCCGAAGGCGATGCGCCGTTCGTGACCATGCAATTGGACGGCTCGCCGCTGTTCCCGCCACCGACGTTGTCCTTCCTGGAGAACTCCACGTTGTTCCGCGTCGACGACACCGTCGAGCGAATGGAGGTGCTGCGCGGCGGCTCCAGTCCGATCTTCTCCAATGGCCAGCCCGGACTGACCGTCAATTTCATCCAGAAGAAGGGCCAGGACGAACCCGAAGGCAGCGTGCGCGTGACCGGCGGCAACAATGCCTTGCGCCGGATCGACCTGTTCAACAGCGGGCCGATGGGCAACGGCTGGTATTACAGCATCGGCGGCTTCTTCCGCGAGACCGATGGCGTGCGCGATCCGCAGTTCGCCGCCGACAAGGGCGGACAGTTCAGCGCCACCCTGAGCAAGCGCTGGGACAGCGGCGAGCTGAGCTTCTACGCGCGCCACACCGACGACAACAATGCCTTCTACACCGCCATCCCCTTGCTGTCGCGCAACGAGGGCCGCGACCTCTCCAGCTTCCCCGGATTGGATGCGCAAAGCGGCACGCTGCTCGGACGCGACTTCCGCAATGTCGACTTGCTGGTCGGGCCGAATGGCCAGAGCCTGCGCCGTGATCTGGCCGACGGCCGCGGCATCAATATCGATCTCTTCGGCGGCGAACTGAACTGGGACGTGGGCGACTGGACGCTCGCCGACCGCTTCAACGTGCTCGGCGGCACCGCTCCCACCTATGCACTGTTCACTGGCGACGCCCCACAACGCCTGGGCGACTTCATCGCCAGCTACGGCAGCGGCGGCACGGCTACCTTCACCAATGGCGGCGGGGTGGTCGATCCCAACCAACAGGTACTGGAAGCTGGCTGGTGGTCGGTCGACAAGCGCCTGAACTCCTTCACCAACGATCTGCGCCTGAGCCGCACGCTGTTTGCCGGCAACACGCTGACGATCGGTAGCTACTACGCCAAATATTCGTCCACCGACACCTGGTATCTGGGCAACAACATGCTGCTGACTGCGCAGAACAACGCGCGTCGCATCGATGTGGCGCTCGACGATGGTCGCCAGGTCACGCGCCAGGGCTTCACCAGCACGGCGTTTCTCAACCTGCGCGCCCGCTACAACGGCGAGAATCTGGCGGCCTTCGTCGCCGACGAATGGGAACTCAACGAGCGCCTGCGCCTGGACCTGGGGGCCCGCTACGAGCGCCAGCGCGTCACCGGCGACGTGCATGACACCACTACTGTCGATCTGGACGGCAATCCGGCCACGCTGTACGACAACGCCACCTCGCTGGCGCTGCCGAGCACCCGCCACATCGACCAGGACGACGAAGCGGTGTCCTGGACCGCCGGCCTGAACTTCACCCTGGATGCGAACAACAGCCTGTTTGCGCGCGCCAACTCGGGGGTCAAGTTCCCAGGCTTCGACAATCTGCGCGATGGCCAGTCCCGCAAGCAGGAAGTCGACCAATACGAGCTGGGCCTCAAATCCGGCGCGAGCAATTACGACCTGTATCTGACCGCTTTCTACAACACCTTCAAGAACTCGCCGTTCCAGGCCTTCCTGTCGGATGGAACCAACTTCACCGCCAGCGGCGATTCGCGCGCCTATGGCATGGAGGTAGAAGGCGCCATTCGCCCGTTCGGCGGCTTCGAGCTGGCCGGCACCGGCGTGTGGCTGGATGCCAAGTACCGCAACTACCGCGAGTTCACCGGCAACCAGGTGATGCGTCAACCCAAGCGGCAGTTCCGCCTGACGCCGAGCTATTACTGGATGCTGCCGTTCGGCGACCTCAAGCTGTTCGCCACCTATTCCTATATCGGCGAGCGCTTCGCCGACCTGGCCAACAGCCAACGGCTGCCGTCCTACGACATGCTGGATATCGGCGCCAATCTGCACGTAGGCGACCACTGGGAAGTCACTGCCAGCGGCAGCAACGTCACCGATGCACTGGGACTGACCGAAGGCAATGTCCGCGTGCCGGGGGCAGCGACTGGCGGGGTCTTCATGGGACGGCCGATTGCCGGGCGGCAATACCAGATGTCGATCGCCTATCGCTGGTAGTCGATCGACGCCGGCGGCGTAGCTGACGGCCGCCGCCGCAATCGCTTGCCGAGGCCTGTGCTCCATCACCAATGCCTTGTACACGCCGGTGATGCAGCACGAATAGAACATGGGTGAGGCACAGCGGCCTACGCTGATCGCCCGTTGCAGCAGGCATCGTGCCGACCAGCCATTGCTATAGGCGATACGACTGCCGGCACGCTGTCCTCGAAGGTCGCGTTGCTGGCACCTCGCGCATATTGCCGCAGCGCCACCTCAGCGCGTCTGCAGACAGGCGTCGGCGCCAATGGCGCAGCGACGCTGCACCCGTACGCTCCACACCGCGATGCCCAAACCAATGGCGCTCAACAGCGCAGCGACCCACGGGGTGGCCAACAGACCCGCCTGCGTGGCGATCACCATCCCGCCCAGCCAAGCGCCCAGCGCGTTGCCGAGGTTGAACGCGGCGATATTGAGACTGGACGCCAGGTTCTGGCCGGCACCGCGCGCATGTTCAAGTACCCGCAGCTGCAGCGGCGCCACGGTAGCGAAAGCGGCCACACCCAACAAGCCGACAAACAGCACCATTGCGGGCTTGCTGTGCAGAACGAAACCCATCGCCCCCAGCACCGCCACCAGCGCGCCCAGACTCCCCAGCAGCGCAGCGGTCGGACGACGATCGGCCAGCCGCCCGCCCACGAGGTTGCCGACGATCATTCCCACGCCGAACACCAGCAGCACCGGCGACACCGCCGTCTGTGCAAAGCCGGTGACCTGCACCAGCAACGGCTGGATATAGGTGAACACCGCAAACACGCCGGCATAGCCCACTACCGTCATCGCCAGTGCCAGCAGCACCTGGCCGCGCCCGAGTACCGTGACTTCCTGTCGCCACGACACCGTTGCTGCAGCTCCTGCGGCGGCCGGCACCCACAGCATCACCGCCGCGGTCGCGAGCAGGCCAATCAGGGTCACTGCCCAGAAGGTGGCGCGCCAGCCCAGCTGCAGGCCCAGCCAGGCACCGACCGGCACGCCGAGCAGGGTCGCCACGGTCAGCCCGGCAAACATCAGCGAGATCGCCGAGGCACGACGCTCGGCCGGCACCAGCGAGGTCGCCACGACCGCACCCACGCCAAAGAAGGTGCCGTGGGCCAGCGAGGTCAGCACGCGCGCCGCCATCAGCACGCTGTAGTCCGGCGCCAGTGCGCAGGCCACGTTGCCGACGGTGAAGATGCCCATCAAACCGACCAGCACCGCCTTGCGCGGCAAGCGCGCGGTGGCCAGCGTCAGCACCGGCGCGCCGACAAACACGCCCAGTGCATACCCGCTGATCAGCAGGCCAGCAGCGCTGAGCGATACCCGTAGATCGGTCGCCACCTGCTGCAGCAACCCCATGATGACGAACTCGGTGGTGCCGATGCCGAAGGCACCGATCGTCAAGGCCAGCAAGGCCGGTGGGAGGCGGGACGAAGCGGAGCGGGACATGAGCGTCAGCCAGGAAGGAAGGCGCACAGCGTGCGCTGGCAAGCCCTGTGCAAAAAGCCTTGGTATGCTGATTCACTATCAACGGATCATTGAGAATCGCGTGGACCGCCTGGGTGACATCGCCTTGTTCCTGCGCGTGCTCGACCTCGGGTCGATCACCGCCGCCGCCCGCAGCCTGGACCTGTCGGTCGCGGTCGCCAGCCAGCGCTTGAAGCGCCTGGAGCGCGACCTGGGCGTGCGCCTGCTGCACCGAACCACGCGCCGCCTGCATCCCACCGCCGAAGGGCAACAGCTGGCCGAACGTGGGCGCGTGCTGGTGGAAGATCTGGACGCCCTGGCCGACGACCTGCGCGAAAGCGCCCAGGATGTCGGTGGCACCCTGCGGATGACGCTGTCGGCCACCTTCGGGCGCCAATACGTGTCACCGCTGCTGACCGAATTCCAGGCACGCCATCCACGCCTGCGCATCAGCGCGCACCTCAGCGACGACGTGGTGGATCTGGTCAAGCAGGGCTTCGACCTGGCGATCCGCATCGGTCCGCTGGACGACTCCGGACTGGTGGCGCGGCGCATCGCCGACAACCGCCGCACCCTGGCCGCCTCGCCCGACTATCTCCGTCGCCACGGCACCCCGCGCACGCCGGACGAGCTGGCGCAACACGTCGGCGTGCTGTTGATGGGCCGCGACGGGCGCCAGGACGTGTGGACCTTGCAGACGCCGGCCGGCGACCTGGTCCGGGTGCGCATGCAGAGCCGCTTCGAGAGCAATCTTGGCGAGCTGGTACGCGACGCGGTGGTGGCCGGCCAGGGCATCGCCGTGCATTCGTACTGGCATATCGCCGATGAGTTGCGTCACGGCCGACTGGTGGAAGTGATGCCCGACTACCGCCCCCCGGCCTCGCAGATCAGCGCGGTGATGCCGGCACGGCGTCTGCAACCGCCGCGCGTACGCGCCTTCGTCGACTTCCTGTTGGAACGCTTCGGCGAGATTCCGCCCTGGGACAGCAGCCCGCGCTCGCAAGCGCGCGAACGCCGGCGGCGATAACGCGCGCTCAAGCCGAACGGCCGGCAGCGCGCTGTAGCCGCCGCCGCAAGCCGCGACGCTGCATATCGCTGAGCAAATGGCCGTGGGTGGTCAGCAACCCGACGATGTGCTGGTGCGCCAGCTGGGTCCGCCTGGCGAGCTCGGCCTTGGCGGCCTGTTCGATCGCCTTCCACTCGGCAGGCGTTGCGGGATCGGCAGGGAGCGGGCGTTTTGCGGGCATGGACAAGGCATCGGGACGAAGACGCCGCATGATACGAGCCCGCCGTGAGCATGCGATCAGTCCCAGGGGCACGCGCGCCATCGGGCACTGTCGGTGATGAGGCGACCACGCCCGCTCTTGTAGCATCGGCGCATTGCCGGGCCCGTCCACTCCAGCCCAGGAACGTACCGCATGTCCTCTTCCAACGCCGATCTGGCCGACGTCGTCTTGCGTCACGCGCCCACCGAAGGCAGCTACGACACCGCCGTGCCCGGCTTGCGCTTGATCCATTGGTCCACGCCGAGCAGCGCCATCCCGACCGTCTACACCCCGACCCTGTGCCTGGTGGCGCAAGGACGCAAACGGGCGATGGTGGGCGCCACCGTCTATCACTACCATCCGGACATGTACCTGGTGGCGTCGGTGGATCTGCCGGTCATCGGTTCGGTGATCGAAGCAAGCCCGGCGCATCCCTATCTGTGTGTCAGTCTGGATCTGGACGTCGCCATCCTCAGCGACCTGGCCATTCGCCACCCGGACCTGAGCATGGCTGCCGGCGATCCCCCCAGCGCCGGCCTGTCGCTCAACCGCAGCACCCCGGAGCTGCGCGACACCGCGCTGCGGCTGACCCGCCTGCTCGACCAACCGCGCGACATCGAGGCGCTGGCGCCGCTGATCACCCGCGAGCTGCTGTATCGGTTGATGGCCGCCCCAGGCAACGCCATGGTGCGCCAGATGGCGGTGGCCGATAGTCGGCTCAATCAGATCTCCCGGGCCATCGTGTGGTTGCGCGAACACTATGCGCAGCGTTTCAGCATCGAGCAGATCGCCGACCTGTCGGCGATGAGTCGCTCCACCTTCCATGCGCACTTCAAGGCAGTCACCTCGATGACGCCGCTGGAATACCGCTCGCACCTGCGCGTCCAGGAAGCGCGCCGACTGATGGTGGCCGAGTCACTGACTGCCGCCGATGCAGGCTTCCGGGTCGGCTACGAAAGCGCCTCGCAATTCAGCCGCGACTACGCCCGACTGCTCGGCGTCCCGCCGGCACGCGATGCGCAACGCTTGCGCGCGGCGGAGACGGTAGAGGTGGCGTAATACCGCGACAGGCTGCGGAGCCGCGCGCAGCGAGCGACTCGACAGCTCGGCGGGCGGTTGCCGCAGCGCCCGCACCACCGCGCCTCGCGCCGGACCGGATCAGGCGGCCGACCGCCGGCATGCACGCCAAGTGCACGTACCGGCCGCCTGCACCGGGCAACCGTCGATACCCGCACGCCAGCTTACGTCCGCGTTCGCCGGCGGCTGCCAGCTACTGCCGCTGTCCCAGCCTGCGGCGCCGCGCCGGGGCCGGCAGCCTGACCATAGATCGACAGGAACAAGGCGACCGCCCTGGCCGCCACGGCGCGCTGATGCACCAGGCCGTCGCGGCGGCCGCCAGGCGCGCTCACCAGCGGCAGCCCGGTCACCAAGCCGAAGAAATGCGCCGAGGCCTCGGGCGCGTCGTCGATCGACAGTCTGCCGCGGGCGACCTCGCGGGCGAGCAACACGCGCATGACCGTGTCATAGCGTTCGAAACGCAGCAAGAGCAATTGTTCGTGGACGTGTTCCGGTAGCGTTGGCGGCTGCAGCAGGGCATAGGCCGCCTCGCCCAGGCAATGCCGGCTCCATACCCGCAGCACGCGTTGCGCCACTGCTGTCAGGCGCTGCTGCAACGACCCACGGGTGTGCAACAGCGTCCGCCATTCATCGCGGGCAGCATGCGCTTCCGCCTCCAATGCGGCGCGGCACAGCAGCTCCTTGGACATGAAGTGCGTATAGACCGTCGCCTTCGACACCATCGCCAGCGTGGCCACCGCCTCCATCGTGGTTCTGTCGAAGCCCTCGCGCAGAAACAGCATGCGCGCGGCGGTCAGGATCGCGTCGCGCTTGCCGCGATGGCCGCCGCCCGCAGGCCTTCCCTCCTCGGACTCATCCATGGCGGGGCTCCTGGGTCTGCTCTGCCGAGGCCCGCTCCGCCTGCCAACCGCCCCCCATCGCCCTGTAGAAGGTCACCAGGTTGGTCATCCGCGAGAGCTGGGTATTGATGAGATTCTGCTGGGCGCTGTAAAGCGTGCGTTGCGCATCCAGTACCTGCAGATAACTGTCGACGCCGCGCTCGAAGCGGGCTTGCGACAAGCTGTAGCTGTCCGCACTGGCCACCACCAGTGCCTGCTGAGCTTGCAGTTGGCGCCTCAGCGTATCGCGCGCCACCAGCGCGTCGGACACTTCGCGAAAGGCGGTCTGGATGGCTTTTTCGTACCGCGCCACCTCGATCTCGCGGTTGGCCATGGCACTGTCCAACTGCGCTCGGTTTCGTCCTGCATTGAAGATGGGCAAGGTCAGACTGGGCACGAAGCTCCAGGCGCGGGAACCGGCATCGAAGAGCCGCGACAAGCCGCTGCTGGACGACCCCAACGACGTTGTCAGGCTGATGCTGGGAAAGAACGCCGCGCGTGCGGCACCGATATTGGCGTTGGCCGCACGCAGCGTGCGCTCTGCTTCCAGAATGTCCGGGCGGCGTTGCAACAATTGCGAGGACAGTCCGGCAGGAATCGTGGCCAGGATATTGGCCTCCACGCTCGCGTCGGCCGGCAACGCCCGCGGCAACAGGGTGTCGGGCAGCTGGCTGCCGACCACCAAGGCCAGCGCATTGCGATCCTGCGCCACCAGTGCGGTATAGCGCTCCACATCGACGCGCGCGCTCTCCCTCTGCGTCTGCGCCTGGCGCAGGGTGAGTTGGGACGCCACGCCCAACTCGACACTGCGCTGCTGCAGCCGAACGCTCTCGTCCTGGCTGCGCAGGGTGGACTGCGCCAGCTGCAGCAACGCCTGATCGGCTGCCAACGTCAGGTAATCCGTGGAGACCTCGGCGACCAGGCTGATGTGGGTGCTGCGGCGTGCCTCGACGGTGGCCAGGAACGACTGCAGCGCCTGCTCCTTGAGACTGCGCACGCGTCCGAACACATCCAGCTCATAGGCGCTGATGCCCAGGTTGGCGCTGTAGCTGCGCACGACCGGCGGCTGCCCCGGTACCGCCAACTCGCTCGGCGTGCGTGCGTTGTTGGCGGTACCGGTCGCATCCACCGCGGGCAGCAGCGCCGCGCGCTGCACCCGGTACTCGGCTCGCGCCACCTCGATATTGAGCGCGGCCACGCGTAGGTCGCGATTGTTCTCCAGCGCCAATGCGATCACCTGCTGCAACGCCGGGTCGGTGAACACCTCGCGCCATCCGATGTCGGCAATCAGCAGCGTATCGGCAGCGTCGCCGACCGCCCCGGCTTGCGACGGCACGCTAGGCGGCACGGCCGCAAACCGATCCGGTACCGGGGTGTCGGGGCGGACGTAACGCGGCATCAGGCTGCAGCTGGACAACACGGCGGCAACAGCGACCGCGACAAGCGATTTGTAGCTCGTGTGCATGATCATTGTCCCAGGGGTTGCGGCACGGGTGCGGTCGGTTGGCTGCCGCACCGGAACAGGCGACACACCGACACGAAGAACAAGGGGACGAACACGATCGCCAGCACGGTGCCGGACAACATGCCGCCGATCACCGCCGTGCCCAACGCGTGCTGCGCGCCGGCACCGGCACCGCTACCCAACACCAACGGCAACACGCCGAGGATGAAGGCCAGCGACGTCATCAGAATCGGGCGTAGCCGCATGCGTGCCGCGTCCAGCGCGGCATCGATCAGACTGACGCCACCGGCGTGTAGCTCCCTGGCGAATTCGACGATCAGGATCGCGTTCTTGCAGGCCAGCCCGATCGTGGTCAGCAAGCCGACCTGGAAATAGACATCGTTCATCTTCCACGTCAACAAGGCGCCGAGCAGCGCACCGAAGACGCCCAGCGGCACCACCAGAATCACCGAAAAGGGAATCGCCCAACTCTCGTACAGGGCCGCCAGGCACAGGAACACGATCAGGATCGACAAGCCGTACAACAAGCCGGTCTGGCCACTGGAGGCCTTCTCCTGCCGCGACAAACCCGTCCACTCGTAGCCGATGCCTGGCGGCAGCTTGGCCGCCGCGGCCTCGACGATGGCCAGCGCCTGGCCACTGGAGGCTGCACCTGGCTTTGCCATGCCAAGGATCTCCACCGACGGCACGCTGTTATAGCGCTCCAGCCGCGGCGATCCACTGGTCCAGCTGGCCTTGGCAAAGGACCCGAACGCGACCATGGCCCCGGCGCTGTTGCGCACGTACCAACGATCGATATCCTCCGGCAGCATGCGGTACAACCCATCGGCCTGCAGCATCACCTTCTTGACTCTGCCCTTGTCGATGAAGTCGTTGACGTAGGTACTGCCCCAGGCGCTGGAGAACGTGCTGTTGATATCGGCAATCGACAAGCCCAGCGTTTCGGCCTTGTGTGCGTCGATGTCGAGCTTGAACTCGGGCGCATCTTCCTGCCCGTTCGGACGCACCGCGACCAGCCGCTTGTCCTGCGACAGCTCGGCGAGCAACTGATTGCGCGCCTGCATCAGCGCGGCGTGCCCGAGGTTGCTGCGGTCCTGTAGCATCAGGTCGAAGCCGGTCGCGTTGCCGAGTTCGGACACCGCCGGCGGCGCGAAGGCGAAGACCTTGGCATCACGGATACCGGCAAAGAACGCGCTGGCCTTGGCCGCCACACCGGTCACACTCTGGTCCTTGCCGGTGCGTTCGTTCCACGGCCGCAGCTTGACGAACGCGAAGCCCACGTTCTGCCCGCTGCCGGCGAAACTGAAACCGGACACGGCGAAGATGCCGGCAACCGAATCCTTCTGCTCGACCAGGAAGTGCTGCTCGATCTGCCGGATCACCGCGTCGGTCCGCGCGGCGGTCGCGCCCGGCGGCAGCTGCGCCAGCACGAACAGCGTGCCCTGGTCTTCGTCGGGCAGGAAGCCGACCGGCAACTTCATGAAACCGACCACCACCAGCGCCAGCACCCCCGCATAGACCAGCATGTAGCGCCAGCCTTTGCCCAGCATGTGGCGCACGATGCCCTGGTAGCGGCCGTTGCCGCGATCGAACATGCGGTTGAACCAGCCGAAGAAGCCGCCGGTGGCCAAGCCATGCTGCGTGGACGGCCTGAGCAGGGTCGCGCATAGCGCCGGGGTCAACACCATCGCCACCAGCACCGATAGCGTCATCGCCGCGACGATGGTGATCGAGAACTGCCGGTAGATCACCCCGGTGGAGCCGCCGAAGAACGCCATCGGCACGAAGACCGCGGCCAACACCAGGGCGACGCCAACCAGCGCGCCGGTGATCTGCCCCATCGACTTGCGTGTGGCTTCCTTGGGCGACAACTTCTCCTCGCTCATCACCCGCTCGACGTTCTCCACCACCACGATCGCGTCGTCCACCAACAGGCCGATCGCCAGCACCATCGCGAACATGGTCAGCGTGTTGATGGTGAAGCCGCACGCGGCCAGCACGCCGAAGGTGCCCAGCAACACCACCGGCACGGCAATGGTCGGGATCAGCGTGGCGCGGAAGTTCTGCAGGAACAGGTACATCACCAGGAACACCAGCACGACCGCCTCGACCAGCGTGCGCACCACCTCCTCGATCGAGATACGCACGAACGGCGTGGTGTCGTACGGCTTCTGCACCTTCATCCCTGGCGGGAAGAACTTCTCCTGCTCGGCGATGCTGGCATCGATCGCCTTGACCGTATCCAGCGCGTTGGCACCCGTGGCCAGCTTGATCGCCAGGCCGGCAGCGGGCTTGCCGTTGTAGCGGCCGACGGTGTTATAGCTCTCGCTGCCTAGTTCGATGCGTGCCACATCGCGCAGCCGGACCTGCGACCCGTCGGACTGCGTACGCAGCAGGATGTCCTCGAACTCGGCGGCGGTCTTCAACCGGGTCTGCGCGGTGATCGTGGCGTTGAGTTGCTGGTTGGCCGAGGCCGGCAACGCACCGAGCTGGCCGGCAGAGACTTGCGCATTCTGCGCCTGCAGTGCGGTCTTGACGTCCAGTGGAGTCAGGCTGAAGTTGCTCAGCTTGTTGGGGTCCAACCAGATTCGCATCGCGTATTGCGAGCCGAACAAGGTCGTGTCGCCGACACCTTCGACGCGGCTGATCGCTTCCTGGACATTGGCCGCCACGTAATCGGACAGATTCGAATCGCTCATGCTGCCGTCTTCGGAGGTGAAGGCCAGCACGTTGAGGAAGTTGGTCGCCGATTTGGTGACAGTCACGCCCTGCTGCTGCACTTCCTGCGGCAGTAGCGGCGTCGCCAGCGACAACTTGTTCTGCACCTGTACCTGCGCGGTATCGGGGTCGGTGCCGTTGTCGAAGGTCAGGGTGATGGTCACCTGGCCGCTGGACTCGCTGGTGGAGGCCATGTAGCTCAGGTGGTCAAGGCCCTTCATCTTCTGCTCGATGACCTGGGTGACGGTGTCCTCCAGGGTCTTGGCCGAGGCGCCGGGATAGTTGGCAGTGATCGCCACTGCCGGCGGTGCGATGCTCGGATATTGCGCGATGGGCAAGGTGACGACTGCCAGAATGCCGGCCAGCATCACGATGATGGCCAGCACCCAGGCGAAGATCGGGCGGTCGATGAAGAAGCGTGCCATGTCGTGTGCTCCGCCTCAGTGCGCTGCGCGTTGCGGGGCCGGCGACGTACCGCCGGCTGGCGCTGGGTCCGGAGCGGCGTGCGCTGGCGTCCACGGCACCGTCTTGACCTCGATTCCGTCGCGCGCGCGTGACAGCCCGTCGACCGCCACCTGCTCGCCCGGCTGCAAGCCGCCGCGCACCAGCCACTGATCTCCCAGCGCACGCTCGGTGTCCAGCACGCGCAGATGCAATTTGCGGTCGGCTCCCACCACGAACGCGGTCGGCTTGCCGGCTCCGTTGCGTGACACCGCCTGCTGCGGCACCAACACGGCCTGCTGTTTGACGCCCTCCTGCAGCACCGCACGTACGTACATGCCCGGCAGCAAGTCGGCATTGGGATTGGGGAAGACGGCGCGCAGGGTGATCGAGCCGGTACTCTGATCGACGGTGACGTCGGAGAATTCCAACCGCCCGGGCAGCGGATAACGGCTGCCATCCTCCAGCAGCAGCTCCACCTTGGCGGCGCCACCAGCCTGCTCCAAGTCGCCGTGCGCCATCGCCTGCCGTAGCCGCAGTACCGCGGCGCTGGGCTGGGTGACATCGACGTAGATCGGATCCAGTTGCTGGATCGTGGTCAGCGCGGTGGCTTGGTTGGCGGTCACCAGCGCCCCGGGTGTCACCGTGGAGCGACCGATACGACCGGAGATGGGAGCATCCAGGCGGGCGAACGCCAAGTTGATGCGCGCGTTCTCCACACTGGCCTTGCCCGCCGCCACGTCGGCCTCGGCCTGCCCCAGCGCCGCGGCGGTATCGTCGCCGTCCTGTTGACTGATGGCTTTGATCTGCACCAGTTCGCGATAGCGGTCGGCTTTCAACCGCGCAGTCCGCAGATTGGCTTGTGCCTTGGCCAGGGTGGCCTGTGCGCTGGCGTAACTGGCGCGATAGGTCGCTGGATCGATCTGGTACAGGGTCTGGCCGGCGCGGACGTCGGCCCCTTCGGTGAATTGACGGGACTGCACGATGCCACCGACCTGCGGCCGCACCTCGGCGATCAGATAAGGCACGGTCCGCCCCGGCAATTCGGTACTGAGCGTGACCGGCCGCGCTCGCAGCGTTTGCACCCCGACCACGGGCATCCCTTCCGGCGCTGGTGGACCACCGGGAGGACTGCCGCAGGCACTGAGCAGCAAGGTGGCGACGAGAGCGAACAGGACTGAACGGTGGCAGGCATGACGACGCACGAGGATTCTCCAGGGGAGGAAAATAAAACGGTACGGTTCGGTATCTTAAAAGCACGGTCGCGGCCGGTCAAGCATTCCTGCCCTGCCGGTATACTTATGGCATCACAGGAGTCAGACGATGCGGGTTCGGACCGAGGAAAAACGCGCTGCCATCCTTCAGGCTGCCGGCGAAGTGTTCCTGGAGCTTGGCTTCGAGGGCGCATCGATGTCGCAGATCGCCGCCCGGGTCGGCGGCTCCAAACGCACGCTCTACGGCTACTTCCCGTCGAAGGAGGAGTTGTTCATCGCGGTGGCGCATGCCAAGGCCGAGCGCTATATCGAGCCGCTGCTGGACGCGCTTTCGCAGAGCGCCGCGCCGATCGACGTTGCCCTGCAACGCTTCGGCGAGGATCTGCTCGCCTTCGTCTGCTTGCCCGAATCCATCGTCACCTGGCAGACAGTGATCGGCGTGTCCGGACGTTCGGATGTCGGCGCGCTGTTCTTTCGCAGCGGCCCGGAACAGGCCATGCAACGGATCGCGCAGATCCTGCAGACGCAGATGGACAACGGTCAGCTACGCAGCGGCGACGCCCAGTTGGCGGCCAGGCAGTTGAGCGCCCTCTTGCAAGCGGAAACGCTGATGCCCTGCCTGTTCGGCATGCTCAAGGCGCCCTCGCCGCAGTTTCTGCGCCAGGCCACGCAAGGCGCGGTGGCGGCCTTCCTCTGCGGTTATGGACATCCAGCGCCGCTTGCCTCGGCGTGACCCCGCGCGCCCATGGCGGATCTGGCACATGCCACCTGGCCGCGGCTCGCACGAAAGTGACGATGGCGGCGACCAGGTGCCGTCGTAAGCGCCTATCGCGTCGGAAAGCGCGTCACGCGTGCCCGCCCATCGACGCAACCATGACCTTCAGACCGGCAAGCCAACTTGCAAGCGGTACGCGACGATCTAACCGGCCAGCGCGCACTTGGCGCACAGCCCATGCACTTCCAGCGTCTGCGCCTGTGGCTGGAAGCCTAAGGCCTTGGCGCGCGCATCCAACTGCGAGACCACGTCGCGGTCTTCCAGTTCCACCGCGCTATGGCAGCGATCGCAGATCAGAAACGGCACCGAATGCTGTGCGCTGTTCGGATGGTGGCAGGCGACGAAGGCGTTGACCGATTCGAGCTTGTGCACGAAACCGTTGGCCATCAGGAAGTCCAGCGCGCGATACACCGTCGGTGGCGCATCGGCGCCGACGCCCTTGCCTTCGCGCACCCAGTCCAGCAGCTCGTAGGCCTTGACCGGCTTGCCGGCATCGGCGATCAGCCGGAGAACGTTGGCGCGGATCGGCGTCAGCCGCAGCCCGCGCTCGCTGCAGGCGCGTTCGACCGCCCGCACGAACCCATTGGCGTCGTCGACGTGGTGATGCGGGTCGGTGCAGGCGTGGTCGTGATTCTTCATGCGGGGCTCCGGCGTCAGGCCGCTTCCACCTTAATGCGTGCCGCGTCGATGCGTTTCAAGGCCTCGTCGCGGCCCGCCAGGTAGACGGTGTGGGAAATGTCCGGGCTCACCTGGGTACCGGTGATCGCCACGCGCAGCGGCTGCGCCACCTTGCCCATGCCGATCTCCAGCGCAGCAGCGGCCGCATGCAGCGCGCTCGAAACGCTTTCCACGTCCCAGCGCTCCAGCGCCACGAGCTGCGCGCGGGCCGCGTCCAGCGCCAGCTCGGCGCCCGGCTTGAGATGCTTGGCCACCGCCGCCGCATCGTAGCTTTCCAGCGGCTGGTACCAGACCAGCGCCTTTTCGGCCATTTCCTTCAGCGTCTGCACGCGCTCGCGCAACGCGATGACCACGTCGACCGTTGCCGGGCCGTGTGCGGGATCAACGCCGAGCTTGCGCAGTTGATCGTCCAGCTGCGGAGCGATCGTCGCCGGATCGTCGGTCTTGAGGTAATGCTGATTGACCCAGCCCAGCTTGGCCATGTCCAACCGCGCAGCCTTGGAGTTGACGTTGGTGACGTCGAACAGATCGATCAGCTCCTGGCGGCCGAACAGCTCCTGGTCGCCATGCGACCACCCCAGGCGCGCCAGATAATTGATCAAGGCATGCGGCAAATAGCCGGCATCCTTGTACTGCATCACGTCGGCAGCGCCGGTGCGCTTGGACAGCTTGGCGCCCTGCTCGTCCAGGATCATCGGCATGTGCGCGAATTTCGGCACCGGCGCGCCCAGCGCCTGGTAGATGTTGATCTGGCGCGGGGTATTGTTGATGTGGTCGTCGCCGCGGATCACCTCGGTGATGCCCATGTCCCAGTCGTCCACCACCACCGCGAAGTTGTAGGTGGGGTAGCCGTCCGGACGAAAGATCACCATGTCGTCCAGCTCGCTGTTGGCGATCTCGATGCGACCCTTGATCAGATCGTCGAAGGCCACCACGCCATCGGCGGGATTCTTGAAGCGGATCACCCGATTGGGATCGTCGCGATACGGCAGCTGCTGCTCGCGCGCCGCGCCGTTGTAACGCGGCTTTTCCTGCCGCGCCATCGCCGCCTCGCGCATGGCGTCGAGTTCCTCGCGGGTCTCGTAGGCGTAATAGGCCTTGCCCTGGGCCAGCAAGTGCTCGGCCACCTCGCGGTAACGCTCCAGGCGGCGGGTCTGGTAGATCGGACCCTCGTCGTAATCCAGGCCCAGCCACTCCATCGCTTCCAGGATGGCGTCGATCGCCGCCTGGGTGCTGCGCTCGCGGTCGGTGTCCTCGATGCGCAGCACGAACTGCCCGCCACGGTGACGCGCCTCCAGCCAGCAGTACAAGGCGGTACGGGCGCCACCGATGTGCAGATAACCGGTGGGGCTGGGGGCAAAACGGGTGCGGCAGGTCATGGAACGCTCGGCGAACGGGGATCGCCCGATTTTACCTTGCCCGGCCCGCCGCTGCCCGGCGCACTAGCGATTGCGCAGCAGGTCGCCGTAGACCACGTTTTCTTCGGGGTTGCGCTCGGTGGCGGGCGCGTCGTACAGCACCAGCCAGCTCGGGGTGGCACCGGCCAGCCGCGGCGGCAGGTCGCACAGCGCCTCCGCGCGGTCGCAATCCTTGCCATGCGGCAGCACTGCCGCGGTGAGCAGTTCGTGCTGGAAGCGCACCGGCGCGCGGTTGGCGGCCAGGATCGCACGCGCGCCGGGCCACTTGAACAGGCGGATCTCGCCGTTGAGCACCATGGTCGGCCCGGCCAGCACGTAGAGATCGTCGCCGGAATAGTGCAGGTCGCGCACACCCAGCCCGCCCAGTTGCAGGAAATGCTTGCGCAACAGCGTGCCGTCCTCGTCCAGAGGGGCCAGCCGCAGAGACTCGCCATGCGCTTCCACTGCGATTTCCAGCAGCATCGACCAGCCACGCAGCACCGGGCCGCGCAGGCCCAGCAACAGGCGCGCGCCGTCGACCACGATGCCCTCGATGTCCAGGCCGTTGTCCTTGCCGGGGATCTGCAGGAACGGGCCGATGTGCGGGTCGTCGGCCAGCAAGTCGGTCAACTGATTGTGCTTGGCATCGCCCTTCAGACGCCGGGCGCGGCGGCCATCGGCCGCCTCGCGCACCAGCAGCGGCGCGCCATCGGCGTCATGCTCGATCGGCAGGCAGGCCAACAGGCGGCGATTGGCATCCAGTTTGAGCTTGCTCAGTCGCTTGGCGTTCTCGGCGTCGTCGCGACCGGGCTTGGCATTCTTGCGCTTGAGCCCATGCGAGCCGACGACCCACAGATAGCCGTCCGAGAGCCCCATGCCCTCCAGGTCGGCCTCGTCGTCGGCAGTGCCAGGCAGATCCAGCAGTGCGGACAGCGGGAAGCTGCGGCCCTGGCCAAAGCGCAGCGTCTCGCCATGGGCCGACTCGAGCCGACGCAGCCGATCCACCGCACAGGCCTCGTCGCCGGCCACCCACAGCCAATCGTCGGTGAACGCCGCGCCGGAGAGATTGCTGTGGACCAGGGCGCCGGGATTGAACTCCAAGCGGACGCGATGCGGGAACAGGGTTTTCTTGGCCATGGCAACCTGCTGGGCGGCGAGACCCGCCGCCCCGGCCGGGATCAATCGAACGCGACCAGCTTCGCATGCGTCAGGCCCGCGGCCAACTGGCCGCGCCAATCGCGGTCATTGGCGACCTGGGCCTGTGCCCGGCTGGTCTCGAAGGCGTGGAAATCCAGCTCGGCATAGGCCCACACCGTCTCGCCATGCGTCTGCGCCAACACGCCATCGGCAGGGAAGCCGACATCCATCGGCGCATACACCGCCGCCTCGCCGGTATTGACGTCCAGCGCCGGGCTCCATGCTGCCTGCCCGGCGGTGACGGACTGGGCGACGAAGAGGCGGTTCTCCAGCGCACGCGCCAGGCAACCGATCCGCACGCGGGTCGCGCCGGCCTCGGTATCGGTGCAGCTGGGCACGATCAACAGGCGCACGCCGGCCTCGTACTGTGCGCGTACCGGCAGCGGAAACTCGCTGTCGTAGCAGATGGCGATGGCGGCGCGGATGCCGTCCAGCTCGAACACATGCAAGGCATCGCCCGGCACGATCAATCCGCTCGCCTTCTCGAAACCGGTGAGCTGCAACTTGTCCTGCCACGCATGCCCGCCGTCGGGCGTGAACCAGTCGCTGCGATTGCGGTAGTGGCCAGGCGCCACTTCCAGCAGGAAACTGCCGGCAATCACGTGCACCTGGTGCCGCCGCGCCAGCACCGAGAACAGCGCCAGCCACTGCGCGCGCAGCGCCTGGATCGCCGCCAGCGACTCGGCCAGGCCCGCCGATACCTGCGGCCCAAAGGTCGCCGCCAGTTCCAACGACAGATATTCCGGCAACACCACCACCCGCGCACCGGCCCCGGCGGCTTCGCCGATCAGATCGCCCAGACGGGCGGCGAAGGCAGCCACATCGGCGGGCTTGCCGATCGGGTATTTGGCGACGGCGATCTTCATCTGAAATCCTCGGGTGACGAAACGGCGTTGGGTGGCGATCGATGGGACGCGGGCTCGCCCCGGGCAGGCGATCTTCAACGCGGGAGCGCGCGGGTCCAGACCTGCAGGCGGTGCGCGATCTCCCCGTGTTGCAGTTCCGCCCAGCGGAGGTGGACCTGCATCTGCGGCTGCGGCGCGTACCCGCGCTTGCGCCAGAATGCCTCGTTGCTGCGTGCGTCGGCAGGCCGACGCGGATCGTCGGCCGCGCGTTCCACCGCGCAGAAGGCCGTGCATTCGAAACGCCCCAGCGCTTGCGCATGGGCCTCGCGGCGGTCGAAGAAGGCATGCCCCAGGCCGTGCCCGCGATACGCCGGCAACAACACCGATTCGCCGAAGTAGAACACGCTCGCCGGCGCGATGCCCGCCGCGCGGAACGGCTGCTGGAACGCCTCATCATCGTCGACCAACGGCAATCCAGTGGACGCACCGACGATCTGCTCGCCATCGCGGGCCAGCACGAACACGCTGTCCGGTGAGTCGGCATAGGCCGCCAGGTATCCACGCTCGTAATCGGCGTCGCCGTCGTAGAGATAGGGCCAATCGCGGAACACGGCGATCCGCAGCCGTGCCACTGCCTCCAGGTAAGGCAATACCGCAGTGCCGTGCACCGTTTCCACGCTCAGGGAGGAACTGCTCATGGACGGCATGATACGACCGCCCCGGCACCGGCAACCAGGCCGGGCGCGTGCGCCGCGCTTGCGCCGACTGCCATGGATGCGCGGCCGCTCCCGCTGCACGCGGCGGGACCAGCACACCCTCCCTCCGCCGCAGCGCCCTGGCTACCACCAGACCAGCCAGACCGTTGCCTGCGCGGCATCCAGCACGGCCACGCAGCGCAGGTCGACCGCAGGGCTCCAGTAACGGTTGGGGCCAAGTCGCTGCCAGGGCCGGTAGCGCCAGCGTTCCTGCCGCAGGCACCGCGCTTGGTCCGCGATCGCGACAGGCGCACGCGTCACCTGCGCCTGCTGCAGGAACCCGAGCCCCTCGGTGCAGATCCGCTGGTGCGTGCAGGGATGCAGGCGCAGCCCGACCCTGCCCACTCGCCGCGCGCCTGGCAACGACAAGGCCGCCAACGGTGAGGCTTCCCAATCGCTCGCCGTCGCTGGCAACACCCCCACAGTCCGGATCCCGGCGGGCAGCCGCTGCTGCACGCGCCGGTACATCCGCATCGGAACGAACATCCCGTCCTCAGCGCAGGCTGTGGCCGAGCTCATACCAGTCGACCTTGCGGGTCACCCACATGATGGCGGCAAGAATGCCGAACAGCAGCAGCGATCCCATCAGCAAGGCGTTGTCTTCGGAAATCAGCAAGCTATAGAGCACCGCATACAGCGCGGTCAGCATCACCGAGAAGCCCGCTGCCCGCGCCCAGCTGCGCAACACACCCGACAGATAGACGCATTGCAGGCCGATGCACGCCACCGCCGACAGCAGATAGGCCTGCCAAAACGCAATGTGCTCGGACAGGCTCAAAAGCAGCAAGAAGAAGATCGCCAAGGCCAGGCCGACCAGCAGGTATTGCAGCGGATGGATCGGCAGCCGCTTGATCAGCTCGAACAACACGAAGGCCACGAAGGTCAACACCACGAACAGGATGCCGTACTTGCTGGCGCGATCGGCCTGGGTATAGACGTCGACCGGGTCCACCAGGCGCACGTCCAGCATGTCCAGCGACGCGTCATTGACGTTGAGCTGCGCCTGCGCGCCGGTGGCCAGCGAGGACAGCGACCAACTGGCATCGAAGCCCTTCGGGCCGATGGTCGGCGCATTGGGCAGGAAGCGACCGCCGAACAACGGATGCGGCCAGTTGGAGCGCAGCGTGATGTCGTTACTGTCGGCGATCGGGGCGATCGACAGGCTGCGGGTCCCGTCCAGCACGAAGTGCAGGTCCACCGGCCCGGTGGCCGGCAGGCTGCCGGCCGTGGGATCGGACAGTGGCGGCAGATCGGCATGGATGCCACGCGAGCGAGCGGCCAGGCCACCTGCCCCGCTCTGCAAGGCCAACGCCTGCCCGTTCACGCGCAACTGCGGGCTGCCGACCAGGCCACGGACATCGGAGATGCCGATCGCCAGATGCGGCTGGCCATAACGGCGTCCGGCCACCGCCGGGTACACCAATGGATCGAAGTCGGCGCGCAGTTGCGCATGCCATGCGTACACCGGCACCCGGAACAAGCCAACCGTGCGTTCGGACGGGGTCAGGGTACCGTCCAGCTGCAGGCCACGCGGCGCCTGCAGCAACTGGCCCTCGCGGCTACGCCAGACCTTGCGCAGCACGCCTTGTTCGTCGGGCTCGCTGACCTGGACCTGCTCGGTATAGGGCAGCACGCGCACCGGTGCAATGAACGCCTGTTCGCCAGCCTTGCTCTGCGCCACCCGCTCCACGGCCTGGTCGCGGTAGCTCACCCGGTCCTGCACGGTGCCGCGGATCAACAGCAGCGGAATCAACAGCAGTAGCGCCAGCCCAGCCACGGTGGCGAAACGCAACAGGAGTTTCAGGGATTTCATCGGCGGTCCTCGCAATGGGAGGCCGCCAGCGTGGCGTCGGCACGTGTGCCGCGATTGAGGCGAATTTGAAGCCAATGTGAAGTGGCGGTCGCCAGGCCCACACTGACGTGCGGCCCGGCGACGCACGGGCGATCCTGTCGCCTAGTGGACGACCACGGCCCCGATCACATCCTTGGCCACCACCGCCCAGGACAGCTTGGCGAAGCCCTTGTTGCCCCAGTTCTCGCCCCAGCTGTTCTCGATCAACAAGCCCTCCCTGTCGTAACCCAGTGCGATGACTTCATGACCGCCGAGGATCGCGCTGTGGGTGTCGTAATCGACCTGATGTTTGGCATCGAGGTCCTCGAAGCCCTGGCGCACTTCGAATCCGATGGCGACCGGGGTGGATGCAGCCAGCGCGCGCTTGATCTGCTCGATCAGCGCAGCGCCGCCATTGCCATTGCCCGAGTACAGCACGGTGTAATTGCGGTACGGGGTCGGATTGGCGGCCGCATCGGCGCGATCGGCCGCGGTCGGCTGATGCTGCCAGTCGTAATTGCCCCAGGAATAGTTCTGCTCGGTGGCGATACCTTGCGCGACCGCGATATCCAGCGGCGCTTCCATCGTCGAGCCCTCGTCCACGCCGCCATCGACCTGGCTGTAGAGATACATCGGCGCAAAGCGCGTCTGCGTTTGCTTGGCGACGTTGGCATACCAGCCGGTCAGCGTATGCGCGGTGGCCCAGGAGGCGCAGGAGCCGACCTGCCCCTGGTCGCCGGGCGCGATTGCCCAAGACGTCAGATCCACCTTGGCAGGCAGGGCGGTCGCATCGGTGCTGGCGGTACCGAACAGCGGCAGCACCGGCTGCAACTGCGATGAGGGCTTCAAACCCATGCCATGCCGCGGCGGTTGCGCTGCCGCCGACGCGGCAACGCCAAGCCCAAGCAGCAGGCACGCAGACAGAAAGCGGTCATTGATCATCAGAATGCTCCACGATAGGAAGACGGGAGATCGCGCCGATGTCCCCAACGGCATGATCCGTATGACGAACGATCCGAATCAGAACGCGTGCGTCGCCCCTGTTCGTACCGTCATCCGCGTAACGGGATGACCCTTGACGCATCGCCACGGCATCGTTGCGCTTTGCCATCCGCTGCTCTGCAATGCAGGCGAAACGGGTCCGCGATAACGGAAGGCGGGTGTGGGCAGCGTCCGCAGTTTCGTGTGTCGACGGATGTCGGCGTGACCCGGTCGCTGCCTGCGACCGGGTTACCTAGAACGTGCATGCCCTTTGAAGTGAGTGCGAAGCGTCCTGTGGTGCGTCGAGACCAGACGTGCGCCTTGCCCAGGCTGGCTCTGCCTGGGCAAGGCGCGCAACGCGGTCTCGGCGCGCCACAGGGCGCTTCCGGCAGGGTTGACCGCCAGCGGCACGGAGCGTGCGCCGCGCGACTAGCCGTGGCGCCACCACGCCGGCGCCACGCAGCAGCCGCGCCGCACCGCTGATGGCCAACGCAGCGCATCTGAACGTGCATAACGCGCTCTAGCTGCGCGGTTGCGCCGACGCAGCGCGCCACTCAGGCGGTTCGGGCTCCGCGGGGCGGCGTCCTGCTTGTGCAACGGGCGATCAGGCCGTTGGCAAGCGCAGCACGGCGGCCACGCCGCCGCCTGCGCGGTTGCTCAGCGCCACTCCACCGCCATGCAGGCGCGCCACCTCGCGCACGAACGGCAGACCGAGCCCGGAGCTGCGCTGGCCGGTGTGCGGGCGCGCCAGCGAATAGAAGCGCTCGAACACACGTTCCAGCGCGTAGTCCGGCACCCCGCTGCCGCGATCTTCCACCCGCAGGTGCAGCTGACCGGGCGCCATCTGCACACGCACCACCACCTGCCCGCCCGCCGGCGAGAACGCCAGCGCGTTCTCCAGCAGGTTGATCAGCGCCTGCCGCACCAGATAGGGATCGCCATGCAGGTCCGGCACAGCGGCCGGCAGCGGATCCAGCGCCACCGACACCTCCGCGGCCGCTGCACGCGCGGACACCGCTTGCAGCACCGCATGCAGCAGCGCCGACAGATCGATGCGCTCGCGCGTCTGCAGCCAACCATGTTGCTCGACCTCGGCCAGCGCCAGCAGCTTGTCGATGGTCTCGGTCAGCCGATGCTCCTGGGCGCGGATGCTGGCCACGAACTGCTGGCGATCGGCCTCTGGCAAGGGATCGGCCAGGAGTTCGGCCGCCGCCCGGATGGCAGCCAGCGGGCTCTTCATCTCGTGTGTCAGCGACTGCACGTACTGCTCCACGTAGGCCTTGCCTTCCAGCTTGCGGCGCATGCGCTCCAGCGCCTGGCCGAGATCGCCGATTTCGTCGCGTGCGGGTGTCGGCGGCGGCACTGGCTCGCCCGCGCTGACCGCTTGCGCATAGCGGTTGAGCCGACCAATCCGGCGCGTCAGCCATGCGGTCATCCCTAGTCCGATCAACGCCGAGATGCCGATCAACCAGGCGCCACGCTGCAGGATGTTGCGTTGGCTGGCGGCGATGAAGGGGTCGATGCTGCGATTGGGTTGCGCCAGCGTCAGCACGCCGATCAGCCGGCCGGGCGCATCCGGCGCATAGATCGGCGCGGCCACGTGCATCACGGTTGCCCCTGCCGGGCCGCCATCCTCCGGACTGGAACGGGCACCGTATTGGCCGCGCAAGGTGCGGTAGACATCGTTCCAGCGCGAATTGTCGCGACCGATGTCGCGGCCGGCCGAGTCGAACACCACCACGCCGCGCACGTCGGTGATGGTCACGCGGTAGTCCACCTGATGCTTGCGAAAACGCCAGACCCAGGCCTTGGGGTCGCGCTGCTGCGCCTGCGCCACGTCGCGCGCGAAGCGGCCATCGGCGATGTGGCCGGCGGCCAGTTCGTCGGCGGCCAGCGCGGCCAGGACATTGGCCGCATCCACCAGGGTGGACTCCATCGCCTGCCGCACCCCTGGCTTGACCTCGTTGACGAACACCCGCATGACGAAGAACGCGGCCAGACCGACGATCAGGAAGAACGCCAGGAACAGCTTCAGACCCAGCCGCATGCGATCACCCCCCGTGCCGGCATGGTGTGACGCGTCGCCGCACCGGCACTGCCGCACGCACCGGCCTGTCGAGGCGCTGGCCTGACCAAACCGTCCTTCACTGCCGTTGCTCCCTGCCCACGCACGCGCTACAGCTCCAACGCGTAACCCAGCCCACGATGGGTCCGGATCGGATCGGCCGCCGCACCGGCCTGGCGCAGCTTGGCGCGCAAGGTCTTGACGTGGGTGTCGACGGTGCGGTCGGCGCTGTCGGCGCTGGCATCCCAACCGCGGTCCATCAACTGGGCGCGGCTCAGGATCGCGCCCGGCCGTTGCAGTAGCGCGGCCAACAAGGCGTATTCGTAGCGGGTCAATGGCAGCAGCGCATCGCCATAGCGGATCCGGTGGCCTTCGCGATCGATCGCAAAGGCACCGATGTCCTGCCAGCCGCTGGCCGGCGCGGCGACCGCACTGCGGCGCAGACGTGCGCGTATCCGCGCCAACAGTTCGCGCGGCGAAAACGGCTTGGCCATGTAGTCGTCGGCGCCCACCTCCAGCCCGAGCACGCGGTCGATCTCCTCGTTGCGCGCGGTCAGGAAGATCACCGGCACCTCACTGAAGCTGCGCAGGCTGCGGCATACCTCCAAACCGCTGAGATCGGGCAAGCCGACGTCCAGCACCACCAGGTCGACCGGCTCGGTGCGCAGTTGTGCCAGCGCTTCGCGCCCGAGCACGCAATGCGTCGGCAGATAGCCTGCGCTGCGCAAGGCGTACAGCACGGTCTCGGCGATGGCAGGTTCGTCCTCGACGAGCAGGACGCGGGCGGGAGCATCGGACATGGCGCGCAGCATAGCCGCACGCGGGCGCGGTCCGTACACTGCCGCGATGAACTACCGCCATGCCTTCCACGCCGGCAACCATGCCGACGTGCTCAAGCACATCGCCCTGCTGGCGTTGATCGACACCCTCAAGCGCAAGGACAGCCCGTTCTTCGTGCTCGATACCCACGCCGGGCGCGGCCGCTACGCGCTCGGCGGCGAGGACAGCCGCAAGACCGGCGAAGCCGACGCCGGCGTCATGCGACTGATGGCCGAGCCACGCCTGCCGGAGGCGGTGGAGCGCTATCTGCGCGCCGTGCAGGCCGACAATGCCGACAGCGCGCGCGCCAGCGGAATCCAGATCAGCCATTACCCCGGCTCGCCGGCGCTGGCCGCGCAGGCACTGCGCACCCAGGACCGCATGGCCTTCTGCGAAATGCAGGCCGACGAGGCGGCAGCGCTGAAGTCCCTGTTCGCCCACGACAGCCGGGTGCGGGTGCACAGCGGCGATGGCTATGCCGCAGTCCGGGCGTTTCTGCCGCCGCGCGCCGGCACGTCGAAGATCGGCCGCGGCCTGGTGCTGATCGACCCGCCGTACGAGGCGCAGGATGCGGAGTATCCGCAGATCCTCGCCAGCGTGCGCGAGATCCTGAGCCGCTGGCCGCAGGCGATCTGCATGGTGTGGTACCCGATCAAGCTGCGCCGCAGCCTGCAGCCGTTCCTGCGCAAGGCCGCCGCGCTGCCGGCCAAGTCGGTGCTGGTCGCCGAGTTGCAGGTCCGCCCGGACGATTCGCCGCTGCGGCTGACCGGCAGCGGCCTGCTGATCGTCAATGCCCCCTGGCAGTTCGACCAGGTGCTGGCACCGGTGCTGCCAGTGCTGAAGACCCTGTTGGGCGAAGCCGGCGCATCCACTCGACTGGAATGGCTGCGCCAGGACAGCTGAGGCGCGCCTGGACGCGGAATGCTCACGGCCGTCTCACGGCGTCGCTCGGTACAGTGGGACCGGAAGACTGCCACCCGGTTGGCCGCCATGCTGCGCACCGGAATCGTTCATGGTCGCGCTTTGGTCAGGTGCCAGAATCTTCCGATCTTTAAGGAATACCCGGTCATGGCCATCCGCAACCGCATGCCCCCCTGGCATGAAAACTTCAGCCTGCCCAATGGTCGCGTCCTGTTGCTTCGTCCGATCCGGCCGGAGGATGGCCCGCCGCTGCAAGGCGCCTTCAGCCTGCTGGGACCGGAGGAGATTCGCGCCCGCTTCGTGCGCTCGGCCAGCGAGATCACCCCGGAAATGGTGCAGCGGCTGACCCATCCCAATCCCAAGAGCGAGATCGTGCTGGTGGCTGCCGAACAACTCCCGCCGGGCGAGGCGCTGGTTGGCGCGGTGGCACGGGCCGCGCTGGTGCCGGGCACCCGCCAGGCCGAATACACCATCCTGGTCAGCAGCTTCGTGGCCGGCCAGGGCCTGGGCCGGCAGTTGATGCGCAAGCTGGTCAAATGGGCGCGACGCAAATACCTGGACTGCCTGTACGGCGACGTGCTGCAAAGCAACGTCCCGATGCTGCAGCTGGCCGAATCGCTGGGCTTCAAGCCGCAGCCGCACCCGGACTCGCCCGAACTGGTACGCATGGTGCTGGAGCTGGATACCTGAGGCGATCGTCGTCCCCTAGCGCGTGCAGCGACGACCGGCACACCGGCAGCGATTGATCGCCGGACAGTTCCCAGGCGTACCGCACTGGCCGCCTCGGCCAGGCGGATCACGGTGTCCCCGTCGGCATCCGCCTCCGCCCCCCTGCCCGACAGCCCGACGCGTTCACGCCGGTTGGACCGGCCGCGCCAGGGGCTCTGTTAAAATCGCCTGCTGATGCCGTCGCCTACCTTCCCTTCCCCGCCGCTGCCCAAGTCTGGCCAGCTCCGCGCCTACTGGCGTACTCCCGCTTCTCCGACTGCGCTGGCGTGGTCGATCGCCCGCGCTGCCGAGGCCCATGCCGGCCCGGTGCTGGTGATCGCGCGCGACAACCAAAGCGCCCACCAGATCGAGTCGGACCTGCACACCCTGCTGGGCGAGCACTCGACGCTGCCGGTCGTGCCGTTTCCCGACTGGGAAACCCTGCCCTACGATCAGTTCAGCCCACACCCGGAAATCGTCAGCCAGCGGCTGGCCGCGCTGCACCGGCTGCCGGCCCTGCGCCAGGGCGTGGTGGTGGTGCCGGTGCAGACCCTGCTGCAACGGCTGGCGCCGCTGAGCTACATCGTGGGCGGCAGCTTCGACCTGAAGGTCGGCCAGCGGCTGGACCTGGAAGCGGAGAAGCGCCGGCTGGAAAGCGCTGGCTACCGCAACGTGCCGCAGGTCATGGACCCGGGCGACTTCGCGGTGCGCGGCGGCCTGCTCGATGTGTTCCCGATGGGCACCGAAGCGCCCCTGCGCATCGAACTGCTGGACGAGGACATCGATTCGATCCGTGCCTTCGATCCGGAGTCGCAGCGCTCGCTGGACAAGGTCGACGCAGTCAAGCTGCTGCCCGGACGTGAAGTGCCGATGGACGATGCCAGCGTGGAGCGGGTGCTGGCCTGCCTGCGCGAACGCTTCGACGTGGACACCCGCCGCAGTGCGCTGTACCAGGATCTGAAGGCCGGTCTGGCGCCGTCGGGCATCGAGTACTACCTGCCGATGTTCTTCGGCAAGACCGCCACCTTGTTCGACTATCTGCACAAGGATGCCTTGCCGCTGGTTGCCAGCGGCGTGTCCAACGCCGCCGATGCGTTCTGGAGCCAGGCCCAGCAGCGTTACGAACAGCGCCGGCACGACGTCGAACGCCCGTTGCTGCCGCCGGATGAGCTGTATCTGTCGCCGGACGCACTGCGCGAGCGGCTCAATGGTCTGGCGCGCATCGAAGTGTGGCCCAGCGACCATCCACGGCTGTCCGAGGCCGCGCCGTTGGGCGACCAGCCGGTTCCCGCGCTGCCGGTGGCGGCCAAGGACGCGCCGGCCGGTCAGGCGCTGGCAACCTTCCTTCAGCACTACCCGGGCCGAGTGCTGGTGGCGGCCGATTCGGCCGGCCGCCGCGAAGCCTTGATGGAAGTGCTGGCCGCCGCGCAGCTCAAGCCGGACGTGGTGGCCGACCTGCCTGGCTTCCTGGCCAGCCCGTCGCCGCGTTTCGCCATCGCGGTGGCGCCGCTGGAAGATGGCTTTGCGCTGGACGCACCGCAGATCGCCGTGCTCACCGAGCGCCAGCTGTTTCCCGAGCGCGCCAACCAGCCCCGCCGCACGCGGCGGGCCGGCCGCGAGCCGGAAGCGATCATCCGCGACCTGGGCGAGTTGTCCGAAGGCGCACCGATCGTGCACGAGGATCACGGCGTCGGCCGCTACCGCGGCCTGATCGTGCTCGACGCCGGCGGCATGCCCGGCGAGTTTCTGGAGATCGAATACGCCAAGGGCGACCGGCTGTACGTGCCGGTCGCGCAGCTGCACCTGATCAGCCGCTACTCCGGCGCCTCGGCCGAGACCGCGCCGCTGCACTCGCTGGGTGGCGAGCAATGGACCAAGGCCAAGCGCAAGGCCGCCGAGAAAGTGCGCGACGTGGCGGCGGAATTGCTGGAAATCCAGGCCCGCCGGCGCGCCCGCGCCGGGCTGGCGCTGCAGGTGGACCGCGCCATGTACGAGCCGTTCGCCGCCGGCTTCCCGTTCGAGGAAACCGGCGACCAGCTGGCCGCCATCGATGCCACCTTGCGCGACCTGGCCAGCAGCCAGCCGATGGATCGGGTGGTCTGCGGCGATGTCGGCTTCGGCAAGACCGAGGTGGCGGTGCGCGCCGCCTTCGCCGCGGCCAGCGCCGGCAAGCAGGTGGCGGTGCTGGTGCCGACCACGTTGCTGGCCGAGCAGCACTACCGCAATTTCCGCGACCGCTTCGCCGACTATCCGCTCAAGGTCGAGGTGTTGTCGCGTTTCAAGAGCACCAAGGAGATCAAGGCCGAGCTGGAAAAGGTCGCCAGCGGCGATATCGACGTGATCGTCGGCACCCACCGGCTGCTGCAGCCGGACGTGAAGTTCAAGGATCTGGGCCTGGTCATCGTCGACGAGGAGCAGCGCTTCGGCGTGCGGCAGAAGGAGGCGTTGAAGGCAATGCGCGCCAACGTGCACCTGCTGACCCTGACCGCCACGCCGATCCCGCGCACGCTCAACATGGCCATGGCCGGCTTGCGCGACCTGTCGATCATCGCCACCCCGCCGCCGAACCGGCTGGCGGTGCAGACCTTCATCACCCAGTGGGACAACGCGCTGCTGCGCGAGGCCTTCCAGCGCGAACTCAGCCGCGGCGGCCAGTTGTACTTCCTGCACAACGATGTCGAAAGCATCGTGCGCATGCAGCGCGACCTGGCCGAGCTGGTGCCGGAGGCGCGCATCGGCATCGCCCACGGCCAGATGCCCGAGCGCGAGCTGGAGCGGGTGATGCTGGATTTCCAGAAGCAGCGCTTCAACGTGCTGCTGTCGACCACGATCATCGAATCGGGCATCGACATCCCAAACGCCAACACCATCGTCATCAATCGTGCCGACCGCTTCGGCCTGGCCCAGTTGCACCAGCTGCGCGGACGCGTCGGGCGCTCGCACCATCGCGCCTACGCCTATCTGGTGGTGCCGGACCGGCGTTCGATCACGCCGGATGCGGAAAAGCGCCTGGAGGCGATCGCCTCGATGGACGAGCTGGGCGCCGGCTTCACCCTGGCGACCCACGATCTGGAAATCCGCGGTGCCGGCGAACTGCTGGGCGAGGACCAGAGCGGCCAGATGGCCGAGGTCGGCTTCAGCCTGTACACCGAACTGCTCGAGCGCGCGGTGCGCAGCATCAAACAGGGCAAGCTGCCGGACCTGGATGCCGGCGAAGAGGTGCGCGGTGCCGAGGTCGAATTGCACGTGCCGTCGCTGATCCCGGAAGACTATCTGCCCGACGTCCATACGCGCCTGACCCTCTACAAACGCATCTCCAGCGCACGCGACAGCGAGGCGCTGCGCGAGTTGCAGGTGGAGATGATCGACCGCTTCGGCCTGCTGCCGGATCCGGTCAAACATCTGTTCGCCATTGCCGAGCTCAAACTACAGGCCAATACGCTGGGCGTGCGCAAGCTCGACCTCGGCGATAGCGGCGGACGCCTGGTGTTCGAGGCCAAGCCGTCGATCGACCCGATGGCGGTGATCCAGATGATCCAGAAGCAGCCCAAGCTGTATGCGATGGATGGCCCGGACAAGCTGCGCATCAAATTGCCGCTGCCCGAGCCGGCCGATCGCTTCAATGCGGCGCGAGGCTTGCTGACGGCGCTGGCGCCGCATTAGAGCGGCTAACAAAACGTAGCGAGCAGCCGTCAGGTGGGCGCGGACGGCGCGCAGGAACCGCAGTGTACGAGTGGTCCATGAGGATTCCGAGCACCGGCCGCGCCCGCCTGGCGGCTGCGCAGTAGTTTTATTATCTGCTCTTAGTCGCCACCATCGCGATGCCCGTGCCCGTGCCCGTGCCCGCGGCTGCCGGGGCGACTGGCGCGCTTGTGCAGTGACGGAGGTCTGCCAAGGGCGGCCGCCGTCTGCTGTGTGAAACCATTGAGCCACGCGCTCGGGGATCGCGCGGCCGGCAACGCAGACGCGGCTCGGCATGACAGGGCGCCGCCTGCCGTCATCCGATTCTGCTGACCCAAGACCCCAGCCGTTCCAGGGTCGACCCACCGCTCTCTCCTACGCCACACCGCGGCTACCGCGACTGCGGCCTTTGCCTGCTCTTGGCCTGCCCTCGGCAACGCGTCGATGAACGAGCGCCCCTGATTGCGCTCGTTTGCTTAGCACATCAGCACGTTTCAACAAAGCTGAGCCATTAACCCGCCAGAGGTGATCGAATTCGCAAAACCATCATCGTGATGAATTTTGCCTAAATATTCCTGCCGCGCGCCGATACCTGCATAGACCGATCGGCTCGTGTGCGCTGTGGCGCCTGCGGCACCGACCGCTCTCCTCCCGCGTCATGGCACCCAGCGCACCACCGCCCCCGAGGCACCGATGAACATCCTATTGCCCGACCTGCCCGCCCCACTGACGCTCGCCCTCGAAGGCGAGATGACCATCCGTCGCGCGGCCGAACTCAAGCCCCTGCTGGAGCCGGCACTGGCGCATCCGGGTGGCGTGCGGCTGGACCTGGCGGCGGTTAGCGAGATCGACACCACTGGCCTACAGCTGCTGTTGGCGACCAAGCAGGCCATCCAGGCCGATGGACGGCCGTTCTCGCTCACCGATTCCAGCCGCGCCGTGGTGGACGTGATGGAACTGCTCGGCCTGCTGGAGACGCTGTATCCGCACGCAGCCACCGGGCTGGACGAACGCCTGCACTGAGGGACGGCGCCGCAATGGATATGACCCAATTGATGCAGACTTTCCTGGCGGAGAGCCGGGATCTGCTCGAAGACATGGAACGCCACCTGCTACAGGCCGAGCGTGGCGAAGCAGCACCGGATGCGGTCAATGCGATCTTCCGCGCCGCCCACACCATCAAGGGCTCCGGCGGTCTGTTCGACCTGCCGCAACTGGTGGGCTTCACCCATGTGGTGGAGAGCGTGCTGGATCTGGTGCGCGAGGACAAGCTGACCCTGCAATCGGAACTGATCGCGCTGCTGCTGGTGTGCTGCGATCATATCCATGCGCTGGTCGAGACCGCTGCCGATCCCAGCCATGCCGACCCGGCCGCGCTGGCCGCCGAGGCCGAGCCGTTGCTGGCGCAACTGCAAACCTATCTGCAAGGAGCGGCCTGCGGCACGACCGCCGAGGCGATCCAGCGCAGCACGCCGGAAAAGCAGAGCGGCTACTGGCGTATCACCCTGAAACTGTTCGCCGACGCGCTGCGCTTCGGCAATTCGCCGCTGAAGCTGATCCGTAATCTGCGCGGCCTGGGCTCGGTCGAATCGGTGCGAACCGACGCCAGCCAGTTGCCCGCGTTTGCCGAGCTGGATCCGGAAGCCAACTACCTCGGCTTCGAAATCCTGCTGCGTGCCGATGCCGATCGCGCGGCGATCGAGGACGTGTTCGAATTCGTACGCGAAGACTGCGACCTGGAGATCGTCGCACTGCCACTGCCTGGCAGCGCCGAAGCCCAGGCGGCGGCCGTGCCAGCCGTCGCACCGCCGCCCCACCCCGCCGTGGCAGCCACCACGCCGGCACGCGCGACGCCGGACGCTGCCCGTCATGCCGAAGCGCGCTCCATCCGCGTGGATGCCGACAAGCTCGATCGCATGATCGATCTGGTTGGCGAACTGATCATCGCCGTCGCCAGCACCGGCGCCAATGCCCAGCGCACCGGCGATGCGCAATTGCTGGAATCGGCCTCGATCCTGGCTGGCCTGGTCGAAGACGTGCGCGAGAGCGCCTTGCAACTGCGCATGGTCAAGATCGGCGGCACCTTCAGTCGCTTCCAGCGCGTGGTGCACGACGTCGCGCGCGAGCTGGGCAAGGACATCGCGCTGGTGGTGGCCGGCGAAGACACCGAACTGGACAAGTCGGTGGTGGAAAAGATCGGCGACCCGCTCACGCATCTGGTCCGCAACGCGATGGACCACGGCATCGAACCGGCCGAGGTGCGCGTGGCGCGCGGCAAGCCCGCGCGCGGCACCGTCGGGCTCAATGCCTATCACGACTCCGGCAGCATCGTCATCGAGATCACCGACGATGGTGGCGGTCTGAACCGCGACAAGATCCTGGCAAAGGCGGTGGAGCGTGGCCTGGTCGAACCCGGCCGCCAGCTCAGCGATCGCGAAGTGTTCGCGATGATCTTCGAGCCCGGCTTCTCCACCGCCGAAAAGGTCACCAACCTGTCTGGCCGCGGCGTCGGCATGGACGTGGTCAAGCGCAACATCACCGCATTGCGCGGCACCGTGGAGATCGACAGCACCGCCGGTGTGGGCACCACCATTTCGGTGCGCCTGCCGCTGACGCTGGCGATCATCAATGGCTTCCAGGTCGGGGTGGGCAAGTCGGTGTTCGTGGTGCCGCTGGACCTGGTGGAGGAGTGCGTGGAATTCACTCCCAACTATGCCAGCGACTACATCGACCTGCGCGGCACCGTGCTGCCTTATGTGCGCCTGCGCGAGCTGTTCGCACTCGGCGGCAAGACGCCGGTACGCGAGAGCATCGTGGTCATCCGCCAAGGATCGCAGCGCTTCGGCCTGGTGGTCGACACCTTGCTCGGCGAATGGCAGACCGTCATCAAACCGTTGTCCAAGGTCTTCGCACAGGCCAAGGGCATCAGTGGCTCGAGCATCCTCGGCAGCGGCGAGGTCGCGCTGATTCTCGACATTGCCAGCCTTATCCAGCAGTTGCAGCCCAGCCAGGACGCCCTGGCAGCCTGAGCCTCACCGTTCGTCCAACCATCGTGTCCGTTCTTGCCTGACATCAGGAAGCCGTCGCCATGTCGCACCGTGTTCCCGCCGCCACCCAATTGTGGCTCACTGCCGCCGTCGCCATCGCTCTCCCCGTGGGCGCGAGTGCGATCGGCATCGCCTTGTCACTCTCGCCCGGCGTGCTGCTGACCGGCATCGTGCTGGCCGCGTTGACCGGTGGCGCACTGCTCGCCTGGGCAGTGCGCACCGCTGCCGACACGCTACAGCTGGCGACCACGACGCTGGAAGCCTTCGCGCAAGGCAACTTCGAGTTGGCCTTGCCGCAGGTCCGCGATGACCAGTCCAGCGATGTGCTGCGTGCGCTACGCAAGCTGCAAAGCGGCGTCCGGCACGTGAACGACGAGATCCATCGGGTCTCGCGCGAGCACGACGCCGGCGACATCGACGTGCGCATCGACGTCACCCGCTTCGATGGCGACTTCCGCGGCATGGGCGAAGGTATCAATCGCATGGTTGCCAGCCACATTGCGGTGAAGAAACAGGCGATGGCCTGCGTGGCCGAGTTCGGCCGTGGCAACTTCGCCGCCGAACTGGAACGCTTGCCCGGCAAGAAGGCCTTCATCAACGAGATCGTCGACCAGATCCGCGGCAACCTCACCGGCATGGTCGCCGAGGTCAACCGCATGTCGGCCGAACACGATGCCGGCGATATCGACGTCGTCATCGACCCGCAGCGCTTCACCGGCGACTTCCGTCGCATGGCAGAAAGCATCAATGCCATGGTCGCCAGCCATATCGCGGTCAAGAAGCAGGCGATCGCCTGCGTCGAGGAGTTCGGCCGCGGCAACTTCACCGCCGAGCTGCCGCTGCTGCCGGGCAAGAAGCGCTTCATCAACGAGACCATCGAGCGGGTGCGCGGCAACCTGACCGGCTTGATCCGCGAGATCAACCGCATGTCGGCCGAACACGAAGCCGGCGACATCGACGTGGTGATCGACACCAGCCGCTTCGATGGCGACTTTCGCACCATGGCTGCCGGCATCAACCAGATGGTCGGCGCGCATATCGCGGTCAAGAAGCTGGCGATGGGCGTGGTGGCTGAATTCGGTCGCGGCAACTTCGACGCGCCGCTGGCGCAGCTGCCGGGCAAGAAGGCCTTCATCAACGAGACGGTGGAGCGTGCGCGCGGCAACCTGCGCAGCATTTCCGAAGTGATCCAGGTAATGGGCGCGATGGCCGACGGCGATCTGACCCACACCGTGGAAGGCCGCTACGAAGGCGCATTCGCCGACATGCAGCGCTACGTCAACACCACCATGCGTCGGCTGACCGAAATCGTCGACGAGGTGAACCGCAACGCCGAGAACCTGGCCAGCGCATCGGAAGAAGTCAGCGCCACCGCACAAGCGCTGGCGCAGGCCGCCAGCGAGCAGGCCGCCGGTGTCGAGGAAACCAGCGCTTCGCTCGAGCAGATGACTGCCTCGATCGCGCAGAACACCGAGAACGCACGCATCACCGACAGCATGGCGGCCAAGGCGGCGACCGAAGCCTCCGATGGCGGCGACACCGTGCGCGCCACCGTGGTGGCGATGAAGGACATCGCCAAGAAGATCGGCATCATCGACGACATCGCCTATCAGACCAATCTGCTGGCCTTGAACGCGGCGATCGAAGCCGCGCGCGCCGGCGAGCATGGCAAGGGCTTTGCGGTGGTGGCGGCGGAAGTGCGCAAGCTGGCCGAACGCAGCCAGGTCGCCGCGCAGGAGATCGGCGAGGTCGCCGAATCCAGCGTGCAATTGGCCGAACGTGCCGGCCGCGTGCTCGGCGAGATGGTGCCGTCGATCCGCCGCACCTCCGACCTGGTGCAGGAAATCGCGGCGGCCTCCGAGGAACAGACCGCCGGCGTCAGCCAGATCAACACCGCTGTCGGTCAGTTGAACCAGACCACCCAGTCGGCAGCGGCCAATGCCGAAGAACTGGCGGCGACCTCGGAGGAAATGAGTGCGCAGGCCGAGCAGTTGCAGCAGTTGATGGGCTTCTTCCGGCTTGCCGGCGACAGCCACGGCGCCAGCGCCGTCCGGCCGACCGCCGCACGGCGCGCGGTCCAGACCAGCAGCTATGCATCGCCCAACGTCGCTCACCGGCGCAGCAACGTCCGTCCGATCGGCGTGGCAGCGGCAGGCGCCGAAGCCATCGACGAAAGCCAGTTCGCCAGCTTCTGAGGCCAGACCATGCAACCGCAACGCGCAGCCTCGACCAGCGTGACGCCCTCGTCACCGGCGCAGCAATACCTGACCTTCATGCTGGGCACGGAACTGTTCGGCCTGGCCATCCTGGGCATCAAGGAAATCATCGAGTACCGCACGCCGACCGATGTGCCGATGATGCCGGCGGCGCTGCGTGGGGTCATCAACCTGCGCGGCGCGGTGGTGCCGGTGCTGGACCTGCAGCAACGCTTCGGCCGCAGCGCCAGCCCCATCACCAAGCGCAGTTGTATTGTGATCGTGGAAATCGCCCAGGCGCAGGGCTCGCAGGTGCTGGGCCTGCTGGTGGACGCGGTCAGCGAAGTGCTGGAGATCGCGCATGAAGAGATCGCCGCCGCGCCCAGCTTCGGGACGGCAATCCGCCGCGACTTCATCCAGGCGATGGGCCGCATCGGCGAGCGCTTCGTCCTGCTTCTCGACGCCGACGCCGTGCTGAGCAGCGATGCCCTCGCCCAGCTGGCCGCCACCGACCTGGCCGCCTGACCTGGCTGCCCAAGGATTGCCTCATGCGTTCCGCCCTTCTCTCCTGCAACTGTGCGCTGGCAGGCCCCGTCCTGGTGGTCGACGACAGCGCGGTCCAGCGCGAACATGCCATGGCGCTGTGCCGGCAACTCGGCGCGGCGGCCGTGGATGGCGCCAGCGATGGCCTGGCCGCGCTGGATTGGCTGGCGCACGCGAGCGCGCCATCGCTGATGCTGATCGACCTGGAAATGCCAGGCATGGACGGCGTGCAGCTACTCGATGCCTTGGCGCGCGGCCAGCAAAGCGTCCCGGTGATCGTGGTTTCCCAGCGCGGCAGCGCGTTGATCGATGCCGTCACCCAACTCGGCCGCAGCGCCGGGTTGCGGGTGCTGGGCGGATTGGAAAAGCCACTGACCCTGCAGGAACTGGCCACGGCGTTGAATTGCGTGCCGGGGACCGCGCCCAGCGAACCGGCGCCGCCGCCAGTCGCCATCAGCGCCTTGCTCTCCAGCGGTGGCGCAGCCGCCTCGCGGCTGGACCGCGCCATGCGCCGCGGTGAGATCCGCGTGGCCTATCAGCCCAAGCTCGATCTGCGCGACGGTCGCCTGCGCGGCGTGGAGGCGCTGGCCCGTTGGCGGCGCCCGCAAGGCGACATGATCGGACCGGATCGCTTCATTCCGTTGGCCGAGCGCGAAGGCCTGATCCATGCGCTGACCCAGCAGGTGGTCGACAAGGCGATCAAGCAACTGGTGGACTGGCGCGGCGAAGGCCTGCACCTGACGCTGGCACTGAACCTGTCGCCGACCCTGCTGGGCGAAGCCGACTTCCTGGAGCAGTTGTGCGGCAAGCTGGCCGAGCACGGGCTGACGCCGGCCGATCTGGTCCTGGAACTCACCGAAAGCGCCCTGGTGGAACCGGCCAACGCGCTGAGCATGCTGGCGCGCTTGCGCCTGCATGGCTTCGGCCTGTCGATCGACGACTACGGCACCGGCTTCTCTTCGCTGCAGCGTCTGGCCAGCATCCCGTTCACCGAACTCAAGCTGGACCGCAGCTTCGTGCATGCGGCCCATCGCAGCCGCAGCCAGCGCACCGTGCTCGAGTCGACGCTGGAGCTGGCGCATCGGCTGGAACTGACCGCCGTGGCCGAAGGCGTGGAAACGCCCGACGATTGGCGGCTGCTGCGCGACCTCGGTTGCGATCTGGCACAGGGCTACCTGATGGCATCGCCGATGCCCGGACCGATGCTGTCCGACTGGTGGCGCACCCATGCCTTGCGCATCGCCGGCCTGTGCGGCACCACCCTCGCCGACGATGCGGACGTGGCCTGAGCATGAGCAGCGCCACCGCCATCACCGAACAGGAATTCGGACGCTTCCAGCGTTTCATCTTCGAAGCCGCCGGCATCAGCATCTCCAGCGGCAAGAAGGCCATGTTGTGCGGCCGGTTGGGCAAGCGTCTCAAGGAACATCGCTTCGAGAGCTATACGCAGTACCTGCAGCTGCTCGAAAGCCGCCAGGACAAGGTCGAGATCCAGACCGCGATCGACTTGCTCACCACCAACGAAACGTACTTCTTCCGCGAGCCCAAGCATTTCGACCTGCTGCGCCGCCTGGCCGGCGAGCACCGTGGCCCGGCGCCCCTGCGTTGCTGGAGCGCGGCCAGCTCCAGCGGTGAGGAGGCATACAGCATGGCGATGGTGCTGGACGATTGCCTGCAGGGCCGCGCCTTCGAGGTGGTGGGCACCGACATCAGCACGCGCGTGCTGGCCAAGGCGCGGACCGGCCACTACGCGCTGCAGCGCATCGACGGTATTCCGCCGGCCTACCTCAAGCGCTATTGCCTGCGCGGCCAGGGTGAGTACCAGGGCACCTTGCTGATCGAACGGCGTCTGCGCGAGCGCGTGCAGTTCGTGCACGCCAACCTCAACGCCGCGCTGCCGATGTTGGGCAGCTTCGAGCTGATCTTCCTGCGCAATGTGATGATTTATTTCAACGGCCAGACCAAGCGTGAAGTGATCCAGCGGGTGCTGAACCACCTCAAGCCGGGCGGCCACTTCTGCATCGGCCATTCGGAGAGCCTGAGCGAACTCGACGTCGACCTGGTCCAGGTGGCACCCTCGATCTACCGCAAGGCCTGAGCCGAGGAGTGCCCATGTCCACCGCGCTGCCCCGTTCCGCTGCAAACCCCAACACCATCAAGGCGATGGTGGTCGACGACTCGGCGGTCGTGCGCCAAGTGTTGGTCGGCGTACTCAACGAAGCACAGGGCATCGAGGTGATCGCCACCGCTGCCGACCCATTGCTGGCGATGGACAAGATGCGCCAACAGTGGCCCGACGTGATCGTGCTGGACGTGGAAATGCCACGCATGGATGGCATCACCTTCCTGCGCAAGATCATGAGCGAGCGGCCGACGCCGGTGGTGATCTGCTCCACCCTCACCGAGAAAGGCGCCCGCGTCACCATGGACGCGCTGGCCGCCGGCGCGGTAGCGGTGGTCACCAAGCCACGCCTGGGCCTGAAACAATTCCTGACCGAATCGGCCGACGAACTGGTCGCCACTGTGCGCAGCGCCGCCCGCGCCAACGTCAAGCGGCTGGCGGCGCGCGCCACTGCCACGCCGCTGGAAGCCGACGTCAAGCACAACGCCGACGTGATCCTGCCGGCGCAAAGCGGCCGCGCACTGGCGCAGACCACCGAGCGTGTCGTCGCCATCGGCACCTCCACCGGCGGCACCCAGGCGTTGGAAGAAGTCCTGACTGCGCTGCCGCGCGTCTGTCCCGGGATCGTAATCGTGCAGCACATGCCGGAAAAATTTACCGCCGCCTTCGCCGCACGGCTGGACGGCCTGTGCCAGATCGCGGTGAAGGAAGCAGCGAACAACGATCGCGTGATGCCGGGACGTGCGCTGATTGCGCCTGGCGGCAAGCATCTGCTGCTACGCCGCAGCGGCGCGCAGTACTTCGTCGAAGTGCTCGAAGGCCCGCCAGTCAATCGTCACCGGCCGTCGGTAGACGTCTTGTTCCGCTCGGCCGCACGTGCAGCCGGCAGCAATGCGCTGGGCATCATCATGACCGGCATGGGCGATGACGGTGCCGCCGGGCTGCTGGAGATGCGCCAGGCCGGTGCCCGCACGGTGGCGCAGGACGAGCAGACCAGCATCGTATTCGGCATGCCCAAGGAAGCCATCAAACGCGGCGGTGCCGATCGCATCCTGCCGCTCGGCGCGATGGCGCGCGAGATCGTCACCCAGCTGCAATAAGGCGCGACGGCCGAGCTGATCTGCCGACGCTCCTGACCGCAGTGCATCACCGGCGCGACTGCTGTGCAGACCTAGATTCGGCCATCTTCCTCCTACAACTGCGACTCCAGCGGTAGCCAGCCCAGCACCGTCGCCGCGCTGCGCCGCCACAGGCTGGCCGCCGGCTCGCGCTTCCAGGTCTCCGGGGGCTGGGCCGCGTCGTCGTGCCAGCGCAGTTGTCCCTGTTCGAGCACGACGCGATAACTCAACGCCGGCCCGGCCTTCTGATCGTAGAGCCGCTCCAGTTCGGCGCTGGCGGCGCGGTTCTCGAACAGCAACCCCATCTCGGTATTGAGATTCATCGAACGCGGGTCGAGATTGAACGAGCCGATAAAGCTGGCGGTATCGTCGACCACGAACGCCTTGGTATGCAGGCTGGCACCGCTGGATCCGAACAGGCTGCCCTCCCTGCGGCCCATCGGCTTGAGCTCGTACAACCGCACACCCTGCGACAGCAGCGGCACCCGCGCAGACGCGTAGCCGCTGTGCACCGCCACCACATCGTTGGCTGCCAGCGAATTGGTCAGTACGCTGACCTGCACCCCGCGTTTGCGCAGGCCACCGATCCAGCCGACGCCCTCCTCGCCCGGCACGAAGTACGGCGAGATCAATTTCAGTTCGTGCTGCGCCCGTGTCATCTCGCCGATCAGCGTCGGGGTCATCCAATCGGCCTGCGGCGTTGCACCCTCGGCCTTTTCTGGCGGGTCGGACACGATGCGCGCCTGTTGCAGCCAATGCAGTGGGCGTCCGCCATCGAGCAGGTTGTGCACATTCGGCGAGCGCTGCAGTCGCTCGACATAGGGACGCGCCTGCGTCGATTGCAATCCAGCGTCCAGGCTGGTCCGCACCGCCTGCAGCGCCTGCGACGGCGCCGTCGCCAGCGCCGCCAGCGGCACGGCATTGGCGCTGTTCCAGTAGGCATCGAAGACCTGCTCGGCTGCCTGCACCGTCGGCCCGATCAGCGCCGCATCGACATCCATGAAGTTGGTATCGCGCGAGGCATCGAAATATTCGTCGCCGACGTTGCGCCCGCCCAGCACGGCAACGCGGCCATCGGCGATCCAGGCCTTGTTGTGCATGCGACGGTTGATGCTGAACATGCGCAGCACCATTTCCACGCCGCGCATCAGCGTGCCCTCGCGGGCGCGGGTGGGATTGAACAGGCGCACCTCGATCAGCGGATGGCTGTCGAGCGCCGCCAGCACGGATTTGCTGCCGTGCACGTTCATGTCGTCAAGCAACAGCCGCACCCGCACTCCTCGGTCGGCCGCACGCAGCAACTCACGATGCAGCAGGTTGCCGGTGAAGTCGGTATGCCAGATGTAGTACTGCAGGTCCAGACTGCGGCCGGCGGCACGTGCGGTCAACGCTCGCACGGCAAAGGCATCCACGTTGTCGGACAGGATCACCATGCCGGTCTGGCCCGCATGCGCCAGCTGTACCGGTGCGACCGCGCGATCGATCGCGGTGGCAGCGGCAACCACCGGCAAGGCGTGGCTGGCTGCACCACGCAGGTGGCCGGCGGACCGTCCATAGCCATACAGCGAGAGCAGGCCCACCGCCAGCAGCACCAGCAGGCCGATGCCCGTCCATTTGATCCTTCCAAGCTTGCGCACGACCGGTCCCTGCTGCCTCCGGCCCGCAGTGTAGAGCGCCTGCTTGTGGCCGGTGTGCACGGCCCGCCTAAGCGACCGCGACCAAGGCGACTATTCCTGTCCGCCTTGGACGCGCGTTGCCGACGCGCGCACAGGCGCCTACCAGATCGTCACGCGCTCCTTGTCCCCGCGCACCATCGCATCGCCGGGCTTGCACTGGAAGGCCTGCGCGAACGCCGGCATGTTCGATGGCGCACCGTTGGCGCGGAAATTGGCTGGCGCATGCGGATCGGTATTCAGACGGACGCGCAACTCGCCATCGGTGAAGTTGCGGCGCCACACCGTGGCCCAGTTCATGAAGAAGCGCTGGTCCTGCGAATAGCCATCGACGTCCTTGTTGGCCGCGGGCTGTGCCTGCAATGCCATCTGCAAGGCATCGTAGGCCACGGTCAGCCCACCCAGGTCGCCGATGTTTTCGCCCAAGGTCAGCTTGCCCTTCACATGGACACCGGGCAGTGCCTCATAGCCATCGAACTGCGCCACCAGGCGATCGGTGCGTTCGGTGAACCGCTTGCGATCGGCATCGCTCCACCACGAATCGAAATTGCCCTTGGCGTCGAACTGGCTACCGGAGTCGTCATACCCGTGCATCATTTCGTGGCCGATCACCGCGCCGATGCCGCCGTAGTTCAGTGCCAGGTCGGCCTTGGGATCGAAGAACGGCGGCTGCAGGATCGCCGCCGGAAACACGATCTCATTGCGGGTGGCGTTGTAGTAGGCGTTGACCGTCTGCGGCGTCATGTGCCACTCGCGCTTGTCCACCGGCTTGCCGATCTTGTCCAGCATGTCGCGATAATTGAACGCCTGCGCCGCCTGCATGTTGGCCAGGAATCCCTCGCTGCGGATCTGCAGACCCGACCAATCGCGCCACTGATCGGGGTAGCCGATCTTCGGGGTGAAACTGGCCCACTTCTCCAGCGCTCGTTGCTTGGTTTCCTCGCTCATCCAGTCCAGCTGCTGCAGCCGCGCCTTCAGCGCCAGCGACAGGTTCTGCACCAATTGCTGCATCTGCACTTTGGATTCGGCCGGGAACGCGGATTGCACATACAGCTGGCCCAACGCCTCGCCCATCGCCGCGTTGACCGCGTTCAAGGTGCGCTTCCAGCGCGGCAGCATGTCCTGCTGGCCACGCAGCGTCCTGGAATAGAAATCGAAATTGGCCTGCTCGAACGGCTTGGCGAGATAGGGGGCGGCCTCGTCGATGCTGTGGAAGCGCAGATAGGCCTTCCAGGTCTCGAGCGGCGTATCGGCCAGCATCGCGTCGAACTCGGCGAAGTATCCCGGCTGGCTCAGCGAGAACGTGCCGGCCGGTATCTTGAGCGCGGCGAAGAACGCCTGCCAGTCGAAATGCGGCGTGACCCGGTTGGCGGCCGCCACATCCACCGGGTGATAGCGATTGGCCGGGTCACGTAATTCGATCCGCGACAGCGAGGCCTTGGCCAACCGCGTTTCGAACGCCATGACCGACTTGGCCTGCGCCTGCGCTTGCGCTACCGGCACTCCCGACAATTCCAGCATCCGCGCGATATAGGCGACGTACTGGCTGCGAATGTTGGCCTGCCCAGGCTCGCTGTAATAGCTCTTCTCCGGCAGCCCCAATCCGCCCTGGCCGGCGTAGGCGATCATCTGCTCGGAATTCTTGTAGTCGGCATTGGCGCCGAACGAAAACACGAAGCCCTGCCCCTGGGCGTAACTGTCGCGCAGCCAGCCGGCAATGCCGGCAGGATCCTTCAGCGCATCGATGGCCTGCAACTGCGGTTGCAAGGGCGCGATGCCGGCCTGGTCGATCGCCGCCTCATCCGAACCGGTGCGCCACAGGTCGGCGATCTTGGCATCCACCGACCCCGGCGACAGCGTGCCGCGCGCGAGCTGTTCGACCAAGGCATGCTGGATCGTCAACGACCGCTCGGCCAACACCTCGAAACTGCCCCAGCTGCTGCGATCGGACGGCACTGGATTGGCCTTCAACCATTTGCCGTTGACGAAGCCATTGAGGTCCTGGCAGGCGCTGACCGCAGGATCCAGATCGCCGCTCCCGAAGGCCACGATCGGCGCATCCAGCTTGGATACATCCACGGTGGCCGGCGGCGCGGCCCGCGCCGCGGGAAAGGCGGCCTTGGTGGTGTCGTCGGAGGCGCCGCAGGCCGACAGCGCCACCGCGACAGCCAAGGCAAGCGGCAGCGGGACGAAGGTGCTCAACTTCATTCAATTCTCCAAAGCCGGTGATGGCGTGGCGCATGATCCAAAACGCTGCGGGCCCCGATCGCCAACGCAGGCTACATCCATCTTTACGACGGTGGCGCGACTGCGTGATGCCGCTACCGCCCTATGTCGAACTCTGCCGACGCGCGCCGCCTACAGGCTCGCACGCCCTATTGGGCCGCTAGCGCCGCCGGTAAAACGGAGCCAGCAACAGGTACACCGGATACGCCAGCAGCATCAGCACCAGCGCCACCTCGTGCCCCGACGCAGCACCGGCCCAAGCCTCCATCTGTTGCGCCGGCCCGAACAAGCCGAATGCCAGCAGCACCAAACCGATCACACAGATCAGCAAGGCCAGCAGCAAGGCATTGCTGGAGACGCTACCGGCGGCCAAGCCAGCGAATGCACCACTTCCACCGGCCAACAACAGGCCCAGGGTCACCAGATAGGCGCGGCAATAGGTCGCGCTGATCTGCTGGGTTTTACGTCGTCCAGACATCCACCATGCTCCAGGATTTGCACACTGCCTACTCGCTCTGCGCTGCGCAGCGCATCCAACCGCCATGGCCGTTGCCTGCTCACCGCATGGTGCAGGCAACGGGCACGCGCCGCGGGCGCCGACTGGACTACTTGGCCTTGCCCTGGTTGGCGACCGCTTCTGCCGCGCGCTTGGCCGCTTCCGGGTCACCGAGATAGCGGTAGCTCTGCACCTGCAAGGCCTCGTCCAGCTCGAACAACAACGGAATACCGGTGGGGATGTTGAGCTCGAGGATCTCCGCATCGGAAACGTTGTTGAGGTACTTGTAAAGCGCGCGCAAGGAATTGCCGTGCGCAGTCACCAGAACGGTTTGCCCGGCCTTCAACTGCGGAGCGATCGCATCGTGCCAATACGGCAGCACGCGCACCAGCGTGGTGGCCAGCGACTCGGTACCGGGCAACGCGTTGCGGTCCAGCGTGGCGTAGCGGCGATCGTGGACCGGGTGGCCCGGATCCTCCACGCGCATCGCCGGCGGCGGGATGTCGTAGGACCGACGCCAGATCTTGACCTGCTCTTCGCCGTGCTTGGCGGCGGTCTCGGCCTTGTCCAGGCCTTGCAACCCGCCGTAGTGGCGCTCGTTGAGGCGCCAGCTCTTGAACACCGGCAGCCAATCCTGGTCCAGCTCCTTCAAGGCGCCCTGCAAGGTGTGGATCGCGCGCTTGAGCACCGAGGTGTGCGCGACATCGAACTGCAGGCCTTCGTCCTTCATCAACTTGCCGGCAGCCGCCGCTTCCTGCCGGCCCTGTTCGGTGAGATCCACGTCCACCCAACCGGTGAAACGGTTGTCCAGGTTCCATTGGCTCTGGCCATGGCGCAGCAGTACGAGTTTGCGGGTCACTACGATTCTCCGATGGGGCCGATCAGCCTGCGATTGTAGCGGCAGCCGATGCAGCGCTGGCGTGCACGGTGTGGCGACAGGCAGCGCGCAATGCTGCGCGCATGCAGACCGCCATCGATCCCGTGTTCGCCGGTTGGGACGGCAGCGTCCGTCAAGCGCGTCAGTTGCAACAGCAACTGGCTGGGCAGGTCGTGCTGGACGATCGATGGACGCCCACACCGCAACTGCTGGCCGGCTTCGATGTCGGCTTCGAGGATGACGGCCAGACCACCCGCGCAGCCGCGGTGCTGCTGGATGCCCACACGCTGTTGCCGCTGGAGACGCAGGTGGCGCGCGTGCCCACCAGCATGCCCTATGTGCCCGGCCTGCTCAGCTTCCGCGAACTGCCGGCGTTGCTGCAGGCGCTGGCGCTGTTGTCGCGTACGCCGGACCTGGTCTTCATCGATGGTCAGGGCATCGCCCATCCGCGCCGGTTGGGGATCGCGGCGCACTTCGGCGTGGTCACCGGGCTGCCGAGCATCGGCGTGGCCAAGCAACGGCTCGCCGGCGAGTGTGCCGACCCTGGCCCGGTACGCGGCGACCACACACCGCTGCGCCTGGGCGGCGCGCAGATCGGTTGGGCCTTGCGCAGCAAGCCACGCTGCAATCCCTTGATCGTCTCGCCTGGCCACCGGGTCTCGCTGCAGGGCGCACTGGACTGGACACTGCGCACCCTGCGCAGCTACCGGCTACCCGAACCAACCCGGCTGGCCGACCGCCTGGCCTCGCGGCGCGGCGACATCACGCTCGACGCCAGCGGCGATCTGCTGGCGTGAACATGGCGCAGAACGGAGCGTCTTGCGCCGGCTTGGCGCATGCCAAGGACAGCCGTGCCAAGCTGCGGGTCCAACTCCCAGCCACGAGCCCGCCATGACCACCTTGATCGCGCCGCGCGTCCACGACATCGGCGGCCTCCAGGTCCGTCGCGCCGTTCCGACGTTACAGGCACGCAGCGTTGGCCCGTTCGTCTTCGTCGACCACATGGGGCCGGCCTCGCTGGCGCCCGATCACGGCATCGACGTGCGTCCGCATCCGCATATCGGCCTGGCGACCGTCACCTTCCTGTGGGACGGCGAAATTGGCCACCGCGATACCCTCGGTTCGGATCAGGTGATCCGGCCCGGCGACGTCAACTGGATGACCGCCGGCCGCGGCATCGCCCATTCCGAGCGCACGCCTGGCCCGGAACGCAGCCGCATGCATGCGTTGCACGGCATGCAGACCTGGGTCGCGTTGCCACGCTCCGCCGAGGAGACCGCACCGGCCTTCTTTCACCATCCAGCCGCCAGCTTGCCGCAGCAGCGGCGCGACGGCGTGTGGCTGCGGGTGATCGCTGGTCGCGCGTATGGCGAAGAATCGCCGGTGCAGGTCTTCAGTGGCACCCTCAACGTCGCCCTCGATCTGGCAGCGGAGGCGGAGCTCGACCTGGACGCGGGGCATGCCGAGCGCGCGCTCTACATTCTGGATGGAGAAGCGCAGCTGGATGGCGCCGACGTGCCGGCGCGCCATCTGATCGTGCCCTCGCCCGGAGCACGCGGGCGATTGCGCGCCAAAACGCCACTCAAGGCGATGCTGCTCGGCGGCGAACCGCTGGACGGCCCGCGTCACCTATGGTGGAACTTTGTTTCCAGCTCCAAGGAACGCATCGAACAGGCCAAGGAGGACTGGCAGGCCGGTCGCTTCGGCAGCATTCCCGGCGACGATCAGGAGTTCATTCCGCTGCCCGAGACCCCGGCCCCCAAACCGGTCAATTACCCTTGAAACCATGCGCAAAACCGTGCTGGCGAGCGCAAGCACGCCAGGTCTCGTCGCGGAAGTACCGCGCTGCACGGGCGATGCCGGTCGCGGCTGCAAATCGGCTTGAGACCGGCGCTGGAACTGTGATAGTGATACCCACGTAGTCGGAGCACGTTGCGTGGACGGCACGCTCGAACGGGGAGTTCGAGCCGGTGCAGCGGCACGTAGGACGACGTCGCCCGCATCGTCTTCCATCGCCGGGGATTACTTGAATGAAGCGCGCATCCTGTCTAGTCGGCTTGTCCCTGCTGTTGGCCGCCGCCACCGCCAATGCCCAATCCTCGCCGGTCTGCCCGCCACTGCCGCCCGCCTCGGGCCTGCAATGGAACCAGTTGGCCGGCGCGGATTATTTGGTCTGCAAGGCGACGACCGCCGATGGCCGCCAGGTGCTGGGGGTCATGCTGACCACCCGCGACCCGGACATGGTGCTGTCGCGCGACCGGCGCGCCGAAAAGGGCCAAATCCAGCAGGAGGAGTTCTACTGGTACAAGCTCGATCTGGGGGGTCGTGAGGTTCCGGGCATGGATTCGCGCCGCGTCACCGTAGTCGAACTGGGCAAGAAGCGTTATGCGCAGCTGTGGATCGACGGCACCAGCGGCGAGGAGCTGAGCTCGATGCAGTCGCTGGTGCAGAGCATGGACCTGCAGCCGGCCAGTCTGGCGCTGCAGCGCTGATCGTCTGCATCAGGCAGTGGCCGGCGACTGCGCCGACCACTGCCCATTGGCACAACGAAGACTCACCGGCAGCCCGCGATGCCTGCCAGCAGCGACCTGCCTAGCCAAGTCAGCGGTCGGATGCGCCGCTGATCGTCGGCGCCTGCAATGCGGTCGCGACCCGCACCTCACCTGTCAGCAAGCGATGGATCGGGCATTTCTCCGCCACCTCCAGCAAGCGCGTGCGCTGCGCATCGTCCAGCGCGCCTTCGAGCACAAGCTCGCGCTCGATCGTGGTGACGCTGCCGGCACGCTCGCTGTAGCGCAGATGCACATGCACGGCCGTCAGCGGCCACTGCTTGCGGGCCGCCACCATCGAGACAGTGATGGCCGTGCACGCGCCCAGTGCCCCCAGCACCTGCGCCTCCGGGTCCGGCCCGGCATCGGCGCCGCCGTTGGCGGGCTGGGTATCGCCCTGCCACTGGTGCTGCCCATCGTCGATGGTGACGGTGTAAGGAACCGCGCCGGTGACGACACGAACGGGGCGATCAGACATTGATGGCACTCCGGGATGAGGTTGGGAACCGCTGCCTGCTCAAAACCGGCCCTCCTGGAAGTCGACAAAGGCCTGCATTAATTCCTGCTTGGTATTCATCACGAACGGACCATGCCGCATCACCGGCTCGTTGAGCGGACGCCCGCCGACCAAAATCAGCCGAGCGCCCTCGCCCGCAGCACGCAGCAGCACGCGCTCGCCACCGCCCAGCACGGCCAGCTCCTGGGACGCCACGCTGCGTGCGGCATCGCCCTCACCGACCGTCACTGCGCCCTCGAACACATAGGCGAAGGCGTTATGGCCGCTGGGCAATGCGTACTCCCACGCGCGCTCGGCTTCCAGGGCGATATCCAGGTAGACCGGCGCGGTGGCCGGCTGCACGATCGGCCCCTGCTGCTCGCCCACCTGCCCGGCGATGATCTTCACCGTCACGCCGTCGGCCGGATGCACCAGCGGAATGCCTTCCGGCGCGTATTCCTGGTACTTCGGATCGGTCATCTTGTCGCGCGCAGGCAGGTTCACCCACAGTTGAAACCCACGCATGCGCCCGGATTCCTGCTCCGGCATTTCCGAATGGATCAGCCCGCGGCCTGCAGTCATCCACTGCACGCTGCCCGGCGTCAGCAGGCCCTCGTTGCCGTGGTTGTCCTTGTGCCGCATGCGCCCATCGAGCATGTAGGTCACCGTCTCGAAGCCGCGATGCGGATGGCTCGGGAAGCCGGCGATATAGTCTTCGGCCTGATCGGTGCCGAACTCGTCCAGCATCAGGAACGGATCCAGCGCCGGCAGTTGCGAGGTACCGATCACCCGCGTCAGCTTGACGCCGGCGCCGTCGGAGGTGGGCAGGCCGCGAATGCTGCGCAGGACGTGCGCCGCAGCGGCGGAGGTGAGGCTCATCGGACGCTCCTTGAACGGATCAAGCCAGCATCATGGAGGCAACGGATGCGCGTCCCAACTGCTCCCGGCGCAACCGATCGTTCCATCGCCGCCGGTGGCGGGCGCCAATCCGGGCACACCGTTGCAAGACGCACTACGACCAAAGTTCTAGCCTGGCCGAGGCGGCCGCCATTGACCCCGGCGGACCCGGGCGCGACCCTAGCCGGATCGATCAGGAGAGGCATGCATGAAAGGGTTCTCGAAGCTGGCCTGGGGCGCACTGGCGCTACTGGCCGCGTTCTGTCTGGGTACCGTGGCGCTGCGACGCGGCGAGCACATCAACGCGTTGTGGATCGTCGTCGCCGCGGTGTCGATCTACCTGATCGCCTACCGCTTCTACGGCCTGTTCATCGCCGACAAGGTGATGCAGCTCGATCCCACCCGCGCCACCCCCGCGGTGATCAACAACGACGGCCTGGACTACGTGCCCACCAACAAGCACGTGCTGTTCGGCCACCACTTCGCCGCGATCGCCGGCGCCGGCCCCTTGGTTGGCCCGGTGCTGGCCGCGCAGATGGGCTACCTGCCCGGCCTGTTATGGCTGGTGGTGGGTGTGGTATTGGCCGGCGCGGTGCAGGACTTCATGGTGCTTTTCCTGTCCAGCCGTCGTAACGGACGCTCGCTCGGCGACCTGGTCCGCGAGGAAATGGGCCAGGTGCCAGGCACCATCGCGCTGTTCGGCGCCTTCCTGATCATGATCATCATCCTGGCGGTGCTGGCGATGGTGGTGGTCAAGGCGCTCGCCGAGAGCCCCTGGGGCATGTTCACGGTGATCGCCACCATGCCGATTGCGATCCTGATGGGCGTGTACATGCGCTACATCCGCGTCGGCAAGATCGGCGAGATCTCGGTGGTGGGGTTGATCCTGCTGCTGGGCGCCATCTGGCTGGGTGGCAAGGTGGCGGCGGACCCGACCTGGGGCCCGGCCTTCACCTTCACCGCCAAGCAGATCACCTGGATGCTGATCGGCTACGGCTTCGTCGCCTCGGTCCTGCCGGTCTGGCTGCTGCTGGCGCCGCGCGACTACCTGTCGACCTTCCTCAAGATCGGCACCATCGTCGGCCTGGCGATCGGCATCCTGGTGGTGATGCCCGATCTGAAGATGCCGGCGCTGACCCAGTTCGCCGCTAGCGGCGACGGCCCGGTGTGGAAGGGCGGCATCTTCCCGTTCCTGTTCATCACCATTGCCTGCGGTGCGGTCTCCGGCTTCCATGCGCTGATCTCCTCCGGCACCACGCCCAAGCTGCTGGCCAACGAGGCGCACATGCGCTATATCGGCTACGGCGGCATGTTGATGGAATCGTTCGTGGCGATCATGGCGCTGGTAGCGGCCTCGATCATCGAACCGGGCATCTATTTCGCCATGAACAGCCCGGCCTCGCTGGTCGGCAGCGACACCGTCGCGGTGGCAGCCAAGATCAGCGAGTGGGGCTTCAGCATCACGCCGCAGGTGCTCGAGGCCACGGCACGCGATATCGGCGAGCACAGCATCCTGGCGCGCGCCGGCGGCGCACCGACGCTGGCGGTCGGCATCGCACAGATCCTGCACCAGGTGCTGCCCGGCGAGGACACGATGGCGTTCTGGTACCACTTCGCCATTCTGTTCGAAGCCTTGTTCATCCTCACCGCCGTCGACGCCGGTACCCGTGCCGGGCGCTTCATGCTGCAGGACCTGTTGGGCAACTTCGTGCCGGCCCTGCGCCGGACCGAGTCGTGGACCGCCAACATCATCGCCACCGGCGGTTGCGTGGCGCTGTGGGGCTACCTGCTCTACACCGGCGTGATCGATCCGTTCGGCGGTATCCAGACGCTGTGGCCGCTGTTCGGCATCTCCAACCAGATGCTGGCCGGCATCGCGTTGCTGCTGGGCACGGTGGTGTTGTTCAAGCTCAAGCGCGACCGCTACGCCTGGGTGACCATCGTGCCGGCGCTATGGCTGCTGCTGTGCACCACCTACGCCGGGCTGATCAAGATCTTCGACAGCAATCCGGCGCAGGGCTTCCTGGCGCAGGCGCACAAGTTCCAGGCCGCCATCGCCAGCGACACCATCACCGCACCGGCCAAGAGCGTGGCGCAGATGCAGCAGATCGTCACCAACGCCTACGTCAACACCGGCCTGACCGCGCTGTTCCTGTTCGTGGTCGCGTCGATCCTGATCTATTCGATCAAGACGATCGTGGCGGCACGTCGCAGTCCCCAGCGCAGCGACCGCGAGGCGCCCTACGTGGCCTTGCAGCCGCATCAAATGGCAGACCTGTGATGGGCACCCAACTCGTTCCCATCAGTCACTACCAGGCGCATCGCCGCATCTGGCGGCGCCTGGTACAGACCGCGCGGCTGTGCTGCGGCATTCCGGACTACGACAACTACGTGCGGCATATGCTCGAGCGGCATCCGGATCGGCCGGTGATGGATTACCCGACCTTCTTCCGCGAGCGCCAGGACGCGCGGTACGGCGGCAAGAGCGGTTTCCGCTGCTGCTGAGCGGAACTGCCTGAACCAGCGAGGCGAAGGGGCGCGGCGACGCGCCCTTTCGCTTATCAGTCGCCTGGTTGCCGATGAAACGCGCGGGACGTGCGGTCGTCCATCCGGCGAGCCGGGTCATGCAGCAGCGCGCGCCGGTACCGGCTGTGGCGACACGCGCCGTCGCCCTTTCACCCAACCCGCCTACAGTCCGTGCAGCGACCCCATCGCCAGCCGTCTGGCTCAGCCAGACAGCACTCGCAGCGTTCTAGCCGGCGGCAGCCTGGGTCAACTGCACGAAGAGTTCCGGCAAGGCACGCATATCGTCGAACACCTCGCGCACGCCCAAACGCCGCAAGGCCTCGGCATGCCCCGGCGGCACGTGGCCGGCGCCGGTAAAGCCGAGTACCTGCATGCCCGCCGCCAGCGCGGCGGTCGCGCCGGTCAGGCTGTCCTCGATCACCAGGCAGTGCGCAGGCGCTACGCCCACGGTCTGGGCGGCCAGCAGATAGACATCGGGCGCCGGCTTGGGCCGCTCGACCATGTCGGCGGCGAAGATCCGCCCCGCCGCGCGCTCGCTGAGGCCAGCGCGCGCGACCGAGGCGACCACATTGTGCCGGCGGCTGTTGGAGGCCACTGCCAACGGCAATGGAATCTGCTCGAACGCGGAGCGAACACCGGCAATCGGCTGGACCTGCGCAGCGATCAAGGCCTCGCTGCGGGTCTGGATCTGCGTCAGCAAGGTCTCGGGCAATTGCAGCGCGAATTGCTCCTGCACCCGCCGCAGCACCTCGCGCGTGGTTTGGCCGAAGGTGGTGGCCAACAAGCGCTCCAGCGGCTCCAGCGGCACGAACGCCGCCAGCGCCTCGCGCATGACCTGGTCGGCCAGCACTTCGCTGTCGACCAGCACGCCGTCGCAATCGCTGATCAGAAGCTCGAATCGATGCCTGTACATGGCGCCCTCGCAAAGAACGCCATTATGACTGCTGCAGCGCAACAACGCAGAGCTCAGTGACCCGCCATGGCCCGCAGGGTAATGCCGACCAGATAGGCGAGATAGGTCCCGGTGGCATAGCCCAGCGTCCCTAGCAGCACACCGACCGGGGCCAGTGCCGGATGGAAGGCCGTGGCGACCACCGGCGCCGACGCCGGCCCGCCGATGTTGGCCTGCGAGCCGATCGCAAAGTAGAAGAACGGCACCCGCAACAGGCGGGCCAGGCCCCACAGCACGGCGATATGGACCAGGATCCACAGCAGGCCCAGCAGGAACAGCCAGGGGCGATCGAGCAAGGCCAGCAGGTCCATCTGCATGCCGATGCAGGCGATCAGGAAATACAGCAGCACGGTGCCGATCCGCGATGCGCCGGCTCCTTCCAGGGTGCGGGCACGGGTACAGCTCAACAACAGCCCCAGACTGGTTGCCAGCACCACCACCCAGACGAACGGCGCATCCAGACTGAATTGCGACGCCCACGGCAGCCGCGCCTTGCACCACCCCGCCAGCGGCGTGGCCAGTGCATGCGCCAACCCGACCCCGCCAAACCCGACGCCGACGATGACCATCAGGTCGGCGAGGCTGGGAATCCGGGCATGCATGGCCTGGAACTGCGCCATCTGCGCTTGCAGCGCATCCAGCGCACGGGTATCGGCACCGCTGCGGGCATCCAACCGGGGAGCATGCTGTGCCAGCGCGATCAACAGCGCCATCCAGACGTAGCCCACGCCGACATCGATCACCGCGAACTGACCAAAGGTGGTGGCGTCGACGGCGAAGATTTCCCGCATCGCCAGCATGTTGGCGCCGCCACCGATCCAGCTACCCGCCAACGCGGCCATCCCGGCCCAGGTATCGCCGGCGACCGTGGCCGGATGCAGCCACTGCATCAGCCAGAACGCCACTACGGCGCCCAGCATCACGCTGAGCGACGCGCCCAGATACATCACCAGTAGCCGTGGCCCGAGTTGCAGAATCGCCTTGAGATCGATGCCCAGCGTCAGCAACACCAATGCGGCAGGCAGCAGGACATCGCGGGCGATCGGGTTGTACAGCCGGGTGCTGCCACCACCGATCAAGCCGACGGTGTTGTAGATGCCCGGCAGCAGGTAGCACAGCAACAAGGCCGGGACCACGGCATAGAACCGCCGCCACGGCCCGTGCTCGCGGGACGATGTCCAGAACACCGCCCCCAGGGTGGCGGCGATCAAGCCGAACACCACGATATCGTTGTCGATCAGAGCGGTGTTGGCGACGGTCAACGCGGATGGACTTCCTGCCGGCGACCGCCAGCGTACGGGCCGGCCAGCATGGCCGAGCGGTTCAATCTAGCCACGCCGCCCTGCAACGCAAGCCTTCTCCAAGCCGACCTTCGCCCGCACGCCGCCGGCGTCAACCGTAACGACGCACCACGCGCTCGCCCTTGTCCGTGCTCAGCACCACGCCGCTGGGCTGGCCGGTGGTCAGGCAGTGCAACTTGGCCATCAATTCGGCGTTTTCCAACGCCCCCTGCTCTCGCAGATAGCGCAACGGCGACCATTGCGGCCGCGTGACCCACCAACCATCGGGCTCGGAATGAATGCGTACGACGTATCGGGATTCGTCCATCTGGCCTCCAGCCAAGGTATGTAACGATCGAACGGCGACAATGTGCGGCCACGAGCGTGGCAGCATCTGGGACAACCTGCTTCCTGCAGCGTGCCGGCGGGCCCTTACTCAAGGGGCCGCGAGGTGAGTGGCCGATGGCCCCGCGTCCGGCATAGCCAGCATGCCTGCTGGCCTATGTCTCGCGCCGTCGGGCGAACCCTGGCGCATGAGTAGGAAAATACTTACGTGACATCCGTCACGACCAACATTACAGTAAAGTTCAGATAGTGCCTCCGGGGAGGGTCAGCATGTATCTGCTCAAGAAGTTCCAATGGCCGGTCAAGACTGCCATGGTGATCGGTTACATCTTGATGATTCGCCAGGCGATTGTGCTCTGGACTTGAGCCCGGCCAGCCACTCTACCGTGACCGAATTCGCATTTGAGGACACACCGTCGCATCGGCGGCGCGAAGACGATGTGTAGATCGGCCGAGTGCTGGTGGCTGCAACCCCGGGGGCCAGAAGGCCTGTGTACGCGGGCGCCGCGTGCGTCTGGGCGCGGGATCAATCCGCGTCCACCCAGCCGCGCTGGCGGGCAGCGTCAAGGTCGCCGGGCGTGTCGATGTCCAGCGCCAGCGCTGGCGCAGTGACGCAGCCCAGCACCGGGGCCTCCAGGCTGGCAAACAGGCCACGCAAGCCTGCATCGGCCTGCAGCGGCACGGCTGCCCACACCTGCTGCGTGACCACCACCGGGATCCCGCGCACGCCGGCATAACCGCTGGTCGCACACCCCGACGGCGCACGTTCGGCCTCCTTCAACAGCGCCCGCAGATGTGGCGCATCCAGCGCTGGTTGATCGCAGCCGAGGATCAGCACGCGATGAATCGCCTCATCCTGCTGTACCACCTGACGAAGCGCCGCCAAGCTGCTGCCCATTCCCGCTTCCCACTTGGCGTGGTGCACGATCTCCACCTCCAGGCCATGCAGCGCCCCGACCACTGCGTCGGCGTCTGCACCCACGACCACCAGACATCGCCGCGGCGAGGTCTGCAGGGCGATTCGCGCGGCGCGGCGCAGCAGCGGTTCGCCATCGCGCGTCAGCAGCTGCTTGCTGCGTCCCAGGCGGCGACCGGCACCTGCTGCCAGGATCAAGGCCGCGTAGTCGGCAGCCGTCATCGCCAACGCCCGCTGTAAACGCCTCCACCCCGCACGCGTGCCAGCAGCGTGCGCGGCGACATGGCCGCGTGGATTGCAACGATCTGCGGAGCGCTAACGCGCATGTGGTCGAGTGTCTGCATTGGCATGCACCGCAAGGAGATGCCACAAAGCCTAGGGTTGCGGATGTGGTCGCGAAGTGACTGGCTTGCCGCGGTGGCGTGTACGCGCCGGTAGCCGATCTCTCGGCAAGTTGGCAGGCAAAAACCCCGCAATGACGAGTGACGACCCACCGGTCCCCAGCGCAGACAGCAACGCTGGCCGTCTGCCCAGCTCGTGACGTCAGAGCGCGGCGACGGACGTGGACGCGCGCTGCGCGGCCTCGGCAACGGCGTGATGGGCTTCGGCAAGAATGCCCAGGGCGATGGCCTGCGGCGATGCGGGCCCCAGCCGCAAGCCCGCCGGCATGCGCAGGCGCTCCAGCGCCGACGCCTCATGGCCCTGCGCGCGCAGCGCCTCCACGCGTTGCTTACGCTTGCCGCGACTGCCCAACACGCCAATGCAGGCCGCTTCGGAGCTCAGCGCACGAGAGACCACCTGCAGATCGATCGCGCTGTCATGTGCGAGGCTATAGATCGCGCAATCGGCATCGAGCGCGAGCTCCGCCAGCGCGACCTCCAATGCACGCCGATCATAATGCGCCACCGCCAGACCCGGAGGCGGCTCGACTGGACCGTGCGGACGCAGGACACGCACTTCCATCCCCAATGGGGCAGCAAGCGTGACCAGCGCCAGGATCGCCGGATCTGCGCCAACCAACACCAGACGCAGCGGTGGGCGATGGCATTGCAGGAATTCGTCGCCGGCTAAATCGCGCGCAGTCGACAGGTAACGCAGTGTGCCCCGTCGTCGGTGCAGGGCGACGTAAAACGGCCGGCGGTTCGCGCGCGCCTTGCGCCAGCGGGTCAGGTATTCGCCGGCATCTGGCGGTGCCCAGACCAGCACGCCGATGCGGCCTCCGCAGCTGAGCTGGATATCCACCACCTCGCTCCCTTGGCCGTAGTCCAGCCAGCGCGGCTGCCCATCGTGCAGCACGCTCATCGCCTCAAGGGCGACCGCTGCTTCGACGCAGCCACCGGAGACGTAGCCAGCGACCTGACCGTCGGCGCCAATAGCCATCTCGCTGCCGAGCGGCCGTGGCGATGAGCCTACGGTATCGATCAAGGTCGCAATGACAAAGCGCTTACCCTCGCGATACCAGCCCGACAAGATGGGCAGCAGATCGACCTGCAAGGCGAAGCTGGGCCACGCCGGCCAGCGATCCGACGGCAACGTGGCCGCCGCACGCGAGGCCAATGCCGCATTCATGCGCGTAGCCCGCCCGGCATCTTCGGCAGCAGCTTGTCCAGGGTCACCGGATACTCGCGCACGCGAACACCGGTGGCGTTATAGACCGCATTGGCGATGGCCGCGGCAACCCCGCAGATTCCCAACTCACCCACACCCTTGGCCTTCATCGGCGAGGAGTAAGGATCGGCCTCCTCCAGGAACACCACCTCCTGGTGCGGGATATCCGCATGCACCGGCACTTCATAGCCGGCCAGATCGTGGTTGACGAAGAAGCCCAGCCGCTTGTCCACCACCAACTCCTCCATCAGCGCCGCACCCGCCCCCATCGTCATCGCTCCGATCACCTGACTGCGGGCCGATTTGGGATTGAGGATGCGCCCGGCCGCGCAGACCGCCAGCATGCGACGGATACGGATCTCGGCAGTCGCCGCATCGACACCGACCTCGACGAAATGCGCGCCGAACGTCGACAGCTGATGGGTCTTGGACAACTTGCCGAATTCGATCTTGTCCTCGACCACCAACGGGCCGGCCGCCGCAGCCTCGCGTAGCGCGATGCGCTTGCCAGCCGCACGCACCTGACCATCGACGAATTCGGCGCTGGCGGGATCGACGCCCAGGCGCGCTGCGATCGCTTCGCGCAGCTTCACCGCTGCCGCATAGACGCCGGCTGTTGCACTGTTCGCGCCCCACTGGCCGCCGGAGCCGGCCGAGATCGGGAAGCTGGAATCGCCCAGACGCACGTCCACCTGTTGCAATGGCACGCCCAGCATCTCCGCAGCAGTCTGCGCGATGATGGTGTAGGAACCGGTGCCGATGTCGGTCATATCCGTCTCCACCACCACGCGACCGTCCGGCTGCAGGCGCATGCGTGCGCCCGAGGCCATCACCGGGGCATTACGGAACGCCGCCGCCATTCCCATGCCGACCAGCCAGCGACCGTCGCGCACGCTCGCTGGCGTGGTCTTGCGCTTGGACCAACCGAAGCGCTGCGCGCCCTCTTGCAGGCACTTGACCAGCTGGCGCTGCGAGAACGGCCGCTGCGGATTTTCCGGGTCCACCTGGGTGTCGTTGCGGATGCGGAAGATCACCGGATCGAGACCGAGCTTTTCGGCCATCTCATCCATCGCGATCTCCAATGCCATCATGCCGGGCGCTTCGCCGGGCGCACGCATCGCATTGCCTTCGGGCAGATCCAGCACCGCCAGTCGGGTGGCGACGCGCCGGTTGGCGCCGGCATAGAGCAACTGTGTCTGCCCTGCCGCAGTTTCCGGGCTACCGCCGGGCAGATCGCCCGACCAGGTTTCGTGCGCAATGGCAGTCAATCGGCCTTCGCGCTCGGCACCTAAGCGAATCCGTTGCAGGGTCGCAGGACGATGGGTGGTGTTGTTGAAAATCAGCGGGCGCGGCAGCATCACCTTGACCGGGCGAGCGACCTGCCGTGCGGCCAGTGCGGCCAGTACCGCGTCCGCACGCAAGAACAGCTTGCCGCCGAAGCCTCCGCCGACATACGGCGACATCAGCCGCACGTTCTCGCGCGCAATGCCCAACGTCTTGGCCAGATCGACCGCCCCCCAGTCGATCATCTGGTTGGAGGTCCAGAGCGAGAGCTTGCCGTCCTGCCACATGGCGGTGGATGCATGCGGCTCCATCATTGCGTGCGCGTGGTCGGGCGTGGCGTATTCGGCATCCAGCTGCACCGGCGCAGCAGCAAACGCCGCGTCGAAATCACCACTCGTGCTGTTGTCGCCATCCTCGGCGATCTTGGCGCTGCTGCGGGCGCGCTTGAGATCGTAGGCGCCGACCTGCCGGCCGTAGTCCACCTTGATCAGTTGTCCGGCCGCACGCGCCTGTTCGAAGCTCTCGGCCACCACCACGGCAATGGCCTGATGGTAATGCTCGATGCTGGGGCCGCCCAACAGGTTGGCCGTATTGTGCTTGCCCTTTTGCAGCTTGCCGGCAGTCTGCGCGGTGATGATCGCCAGCACGCCAGGCGCCTTGCGCGCGGCGCTCAGGTCGATGCTGCGGATCGTGCCCTTGGCGATGCCTGCGCCTACGACATGGCCATAGGCGGGACGATCCGGTAGCTCGTGATGCTCGTAGGCATAGGGTGCGCGACCACTGGTCTTGAGCGGGCCATCGATACGATCGACGGGCTGGCCCACGACCTTGAGCTGATCGATGGGATTGGTGCCGGCAGGGGTGTCGAATTTCATCTCAAGCCCTCGCCTCTTCAAGGATCGATGCCAAGGTCCGCTCCACCAGCGGCACCTTGAATGCGTTGTGCTCGGTGGTGCTGGCGCCTTCGAGCAAGCGCGCGGCGATGACGCGCGCGCCCTGCTGCGCCTGGGTCTCGGCCGCCTCGCTGCGCCAGGGCTTGTGAGCAACGCCGCCCAGCGCCACGCGCACGCTGCCATCGCGTTGCACCACTGCCCCAACGGAGATCAGGGCGAATGCATACGACGCGCGATCGCGCACCTTGCGATAGACCTGCGTGCCACCCACGGGCTTGGGCAAACGCACGGCGGTGATCAACTCACCCCGCTCCAGCACGGTCTCCAGGTGCGGCGTCTTGCCGGGAGCCCGGTAGAAGTCGGCGAGCGGCACGGCGCGCGTCTGCCCCTCCGGACCCACCGTCTCGACGACGGCGTCGAGCGCCCGCATCGCAACGGCCATGTCGCTGGGATGGGTGGCGATGCACGCTTCACTGGTGCCGATGATGGCGAGCTGGCGGTTGAAACCACCGATGGCGGCACAGCCGCTGCCCGGCAGTCGTTTGTTGCAGGGCTGATGGGTGTCGTAAAAGTAAGGGCAGCGCGTGCGCTGCAACAGGTTGCCGGCCGTGGTGGCGCGGTTGCGCAATTGCCCGGACGCACCGGCCAGCAACGCGCGCGACAACAGCGGATAGTCGCGTCGCACCCGCGCATCCGCGGCGAGATCGGTATTGCGCACCAGCGCGCCGATCCGCAGCCCACCTTCTTCGGCGGCTTCGATCGTATCGAGCCGCAGGCCGTTGACGTCGATCAGGTGAGACGGCGTCTCGATCTGCAGCTTCATCAGATCGAGCAGATTGGTACCGCCGGCAATGAACTTGGCGCCAGGATGGCGTGCTGCCTTGGCCGCCGCATCCGCAGGCGACACCGCGCGCTCGTAGCTGAAAGCTTTCATGCGCGCCTCCCGGCCACCTCGTTGATCGCCTCCATGATGTTGGAGTACGCCCCACAGCGGCACAGATTGCCGCTCATGCGCTCTTGCAACTCGGCTGTGCTGAGCCGGGCCTTGGCAGTCAGGTCTTCGGTGACGTGGCTGGGAATGCCGCGCTTGATCTCGTCCAGCACCGCCACCGCCGAACAGATCTGCCCTGGCGTGCAATAGCCGCACTGATAGCCGTCGTGCTTGACGAACGCTTTCTGCATCGGATGCAGGTCCTCGGGAGACCCCAAGCCTTCGATGGTGGTGACCTTGGATCCCTCGTGCATCACCGCCAACGTCAGGCAGGAATTGAGCCGCTGGCCATCGACGATGACCGTACAGGCACCGCATTGGCCGTGATCGCACCCCTTCTTGGTGCCAGTCAGTTGCAGGTGTTCGCGTAATGCATCGAGCAGCGTGGTGCGATTGTCCAGCGTCAGGCTCACCGGCTTGCCATTGACAGTCATGGCTACCGTACTGCGGGTCTCGGCGGGTTCGGCGGCGGGCGCTGCCGCTGCCATCACGCCTCCGATGGGCATGGACTGACTCGCTGCGGCGCTGGCGGCGGAAGCGGCACCGGCGATCAGCACGCCGCGACGCGTCATTTTCATGTCTCTCATGGCTGGCATCTCCCAGGAGTGCTGGCATTTCATTCCCATAGCAATGTGCAGCCCATGGGATCACAGGCGTGTGAGCGTTGACGGCAACGCAGCGGCGCTGCGATGGCGCGTGCGCGGCGCCCTGCCGTTTCGTGCGGCCTGCCGCGAAACTGACAAGCAAGTGCGAGGACAGGCAGCGGATGCTGCGATCCGCCAGCGAGTTTCCATGCCGCGCGGCAGCGCACGCGACCGTTGCGCAGAGCGTGCAGGGCGAGTCGAGCGAGCAACACGGCGTCGGCATGCGGATGCTGTCGGGCCGATCATGACCGCCAGGCGCCCGCAGTCGCTCTTGATGCCAGGCTGACGACTGCCGCTGCGAAGATTGACCCGCAGGCGCTTCTCTGGATCTGCGGCGTGGCTGCAACATCGACCAGCGCAGCAAGACAGCGATACATACTGCGCCGCGCTGGCCTGGTATCCGCGGGCCGCGGCCATACCGCTCGATCGAGTGGATCTACACCCCGATCACGCAATCGCCGCCGCCGTCAGAATTCCAGCGCGATCTTGCCGAAATGACCGCCCGACTGCTGTAGCGCGAACGCATCGGCAATGTCGTCGAGCGCGAACGTCTGGTCGATCACCGGCCGGATCGCAGTGGCGTCGAGCGCACGCACCAGATCCTGTTGATGCCGACGACTGCCGACGACCAGGCCTTGCAGGCGCTGCTGGCGCCCCATCATTTCAGCGGTCGGGACCGGGCCGGCAGCACCGGTGAGCACGCCGATCAAGGCGATATGCCCGCCGATGCGCCCGGCACGAATCGATTGCGCCAGGGTTCCCGGGCCACCGACCTCGACCACATGATCGACGCCGCGCCCCTCGGTCAGCTCGAGCACGCGCGCCGACCACTCTGGTTCACGTCGATAGTTGATGACATGGTCTGCACCGAGCTGCTGCACCCGCTCCAGTTTCTGCTCGGACGAGGACGTCGCGATGACCGTGGCCCCCATGGCCTTGGCCAGTTGCAGCGCGAAGATCGAGACGCCGCCGGTTCCCAGCACCAGGACCGTCTCGCCGGCCTTCAGCCCGCCGTTGACCGCCAACGCGCGCCAGGCGGTGACGCCGGCGGTGGTCAAGGTCGCGGCCTCGGCATGGCTGTAACCCTGCGGCGCGTGCGTGAAGGCCGTTGCCGACGCGACCACCGCCGTGCGCGCATAGCCATCCACGCCATCGCCAGGCGTAGTGGAAAAGCCGGCATGTCGGGGCTCTCCGTCCAGCCACTCGGGAAAAAACGTCGACACGACAGCGTCGCCGACGGCGAACTCGTCCACCTCGGCACCGACCGCCTCCACCACGCCGGCGCCGTCGGACATCGGGATGCGGCCATCGGCTGTGGGCATGCGCCCGAGGACGACGCCGAGATCGTGAAAGTTCAGCGAACTGGCGTGCAGGCGCACACGGATCTGCCCACGCGCGGGCGTACCGGGGTCCGGCAAGTCGACGCGGTGTAGCGCGTTGAGTCCGGCGGGCTGACCTAGACGAATGGCATGCATATAGTTCTCCGATAACGTTTTCCCATCAGTAACACGCAACGCGTTAGCTGAATGCAGTCGTGTCCGCTCAGATGTGAAGACAGCAGTGGAATCGCCACTGTGTCGCTTGGCCGCCGCATCGCGCGCCGGCCAATCAGCCGACGCCCCACATTGGCACAGCAGTTGCTTGACCATCGCTGGTCCTGATGGAGAACCCGCGATCGCGACTTCCCGACAATGGCGACGACGTTTCCAGCGCATCGCGTTGCGATTCGTGCTGGCCGCTTCGTGGATATCGCTGCTGGGCTCGCAGGTCTGGTGGGCGCGTGAGGAGTATCGCAATACGCTGCGGGAAGCCCAAAATCGTGCGCTGTCGCTGGCCAATGCGCTGGCCCAGCATACTGGCGACACGTTGACGATTGCCGACGCTGTGCTGTCGGGCCTGGTCGCACGCGTGGAGCAGGACCAGTCGACGGCGAGCGCGACGGCCATGCACAACTTCCTGGTGGCAGAAGCGCAGCGCTCCGATCGCCTGCATGGCATCTTCATCTACGCCGCCGACGGGCGCTGGCTCAGTTCCTCGCTGGACGGCACGCCGCGTTACTACAACAACGCCGATCGCGCCTATTTCCGCTATCACCGCGAGCATCGCGACGCGTTGTCGTTCATCGGTCCGCCGGTGCGCAGTCGCTCGGACGGCAGCTGGGTCATGACGGTGAGCCGACGGCTGAACGCAGCCAACGGCGAGTTCGCCGGCGTCGTGCTGGTCGCCATCCAGTTGCGCTATTTCCAGGACGACTTCGCCCGGTTTCGGATTGGCCACCAGGGCACCATCATCCTGGTCAACGATGACGGAACGCTGCTGGTGAGGGTCCCAGACCGACCGGGCGTGATCGGTAGCTCGCTCAGCGGCAGCCCGCTGTATGCCGCGATGCGCACTCAGCAACAAGGAACCACGCGCTACCGTTCGCCGTTCGACGATGTTGAGCGTATCTCCGGTTTCGTCCCGGCACGGCCGTTTCCGCTGACGGTGCTCACCGGCATCGCGCTCGACGATGCGCTGGCGAACTGGCGGCAGTCGACGCGTCATCGCATCGAGATCGCCGCCCTGGGGTGCGTCCTGTTGCTGGCGGTCGGCCTCTGGCTGGATCTGCAATTGCGTCGCATGCATCGCGAGGAAGTCCGGCTGACCGATGAGGCGAACCGAGATGCCTTGACCGGGGTCGGCAATCGCCGCGCGCTCGACATCGGCCTGGCGCAGGCATTGGCCGATGCCGCTGCGAACCAGCGCCCGCTGTCGTTGCTGCTGATCGATGTCGATCACTTCAAACGCTACAACGACACCTACGGCCACCCGGCTGGCGATCACTGCCTGCGGCTCGTTGCCGGCGCCATCGTTGGCAGTGGTCGACGTGAGGATCTGGTGGCGCGCTACGGCGGCGAGGAATTCGGCGTGGTACTGCCGCAGGCCGACCGCGCCGCCGCCGCTGCACGGGCGCTGGCAATCCGCGATGCGGTGGCGCAACTGGCCGTGCCGCACCAATCCAGTCCAACCCGGGACCGGGTGACGGTGAGCGTGGGTCACGCCACCTGGCTGCCGGACCAGAACGCCATGAACGGCGAGGGACTGATCTGCGCCGCCGATGCCGCCCTCTATCGCGCCAAACAGCAAGGGCGCGATCGCATCGAGGGCTGAGCCCGTCGGCCGGCGCCCCTTGCAATGAACAGTCGCGCTCGCACGTTTTCGCACACTCTTGCACGATAACGCACGATTCGACTTCGCGATGCGTCATGCCGATGTCCGACGACACCCGATGCCCTGGCGAACGCGTGCTGGCCATCCTGGACTTGCTGCGCGACCATGGCCGCGTGGCATGATCGTGGCCAACAGCGCGCGCGTCATCGTTGCCGCCACTGCCGACAAGCTCGGCACCCAGGGCAATCACCAGGTAGCGGAACTGGCCCAGATCGATGACCTGGTGGTCACCGCCGACGGCTCCGACGCGCAACTGCGGGGATTCCGCGACGCCGGCATCCGCATTCAACGCGTCCCCGCGGCGCCCGCCGCTCGCTCCCGGTGACCCGCATGCCGTTCGAGCCTGCCAACCGCCCGCGCGCGCAACAACATGCCACCCGTGCGGCCTTCTTCATTCCAGGATTTGCTGCCGCCATCTGGGCCGTATTGGTCCCGTTCGCGAAGGCGCGTACGGGTGTCGACGATGGCACCCTCGGCCTGATCCTGCTCTGCCTCGGCAGCGGCTCGCTCATCGCGATGCCGATGGCCGGAGCGGCGGCGGCGCGATTCGGCTGTCGGCAGGCGATGATCGCCACCACCGCGATCATCTGTTTTAGTCTTCCCGTGCTGGCCATCGCAGCAGATCCGTGGGTGCTGGGCGCGGCGCTGTTCGTGTTCGGCGCGGGTATCGGCGCGATGGATTGTGCGATGAACATGCAGGCGGTGGTCGTCGAGCGCGAGGCCGAACGCGCCATGATGTCCGGATTCCACGCCTTCTTCAGCATCGGTGGATTCATGGGCGCCGCTGCGATGACCGCATTGCTGTCCGTGCGCATCGGGCCGCTGCCGGCCGCACTGGCGGGAATCGGCGCGATCGTGGTCATCGCGCTGCTGTCGCTCGGCCACTGGCGGCGCAACACCTTGCAGCAGCAAGGACCATTGCTGGCCTGGCCACGAGGCAGCGTGCTGTTGCTGGGAATTCTCGCCTTCGTGGTGTTCCTGGCCGAAGGCGCCATGCTGGACTGGAGCGCGGTTTTCCTGGCCGATATGCGCCAGCTGGAACCGAGCAAGGCCGGCCTGGGCTATGTCGTGTTCTCGTTGACCATGACCGTCACCCGCCTGCTGGGCGATGCGCTGGTCGAGCGGCTGGGACGGGTCCGCGCCATCGTGGTCGGTGCCTTGCTGGGCAGCGCAGGCTTCCTCGTGTTGACGCTGGCCACGCCGTGGCAGCTCTCGCTGGCGGGCTATGTGCTGCTCGGCCTGGGCTGCGCGAACATCGTTCCGGCGCTGTTCTCGCTGGCCGGCAACCAGACACGCATGCCCGAGAGTATTGCGATCCCAGCGGTCACCACCCTGGGTTACGCGGGCGTTCTGGCCGGCCCGGCGTTGATTGGGTTCGCCGCGCAGGCGATCGACCTGATCGCTGCGTTCATCGGCGTGGCTGTCCTGCTGATCGGCGTCGCGATCTCCACGCGCTGGCTGAAAGCCTGAGGCGGCGAGCAGGCATTGCGCTTGCGTATGGCGCGCGGTGCGCGTGCTGCGATCTGCTTGCCGATCGCGCCTGCGGCGACATCGCTGGCCTCGAAAATCCCCAGCAGGCGCAAGGCGCGACTGGGATCTTGTGATGGCGCGATGCCGTCACTCCCCCCGCGGCGCACCAGTGGACCCACGCACCATCAAGCTGAAATCCAGCGTCTGCTGCCGTGGCACATCCCCCCGTTCGATGATGGCGAGCAGCAGGTTGACCGCGCGCACACCGATCTCTCGCATGGGTTGCCTGATGGTCGTCAACGGGGGAGTGAGGTAACTGGACGACGCCAGGTCGTCGAAGCCGACGATGGACAGGTCGTCCGGCACGCGGATGCCCAGGTCCCGGCAGGCCGCCAGCGCACCCAATGCCATCTGATCGCTGAAGCAGAAGATCGCGGTCGGCGCGGGCGCACGGGCCAATAGCGCCAGCGCAGCCGCATGGCCGGATTCCACGGAGAAGTCGCCCGGCACCACCGTCAGCTTGCGCACACGGCCGCGCGCCTTGCCGCAGACGTGCACCCCTTCCAGTCGTTGCCGGTGCAGCGGGTTGTCGGGCGGTCCGCCTACCACGGCGATTCGCTCGTGCCCCAATCCATACAAATGTTCCATCACGGCGCGGGCGGCGGCCGCGTTGTCGATGTGAACGCTGGGAATGCCCAGCGCCGGGTCGAACTCGCAGCCGTTGACCACCGGCGCGGCGGCGCCCTGCTGCTTGACGATCTCGCGCGCCGTGCGCGGGAGGCGATGCCCCAGCACGATCAGGCCATCGGCCTCGTTGCGGCGGAGCATCTGCGCGTAGCGCTCCTCGCGGTCGGGCTGGTGCTGGGTATCGCCCAACAGGACCGCGTAGCCGACAGCCTGCGCGGCGTCCTCCGCGCCCTGCAGGATCTGGGCGAAGAAGGGATTGGCGATATCCGGGACGGTCACCAGGAGCTTGCCGCTGCGCTGGGTCTTGAGCGTCCTTGCCACCGTGTTGGGAACATAGCCCAGCGCGGCGGCGGCCTGCTCGATGCGCGCGCGCGTGGCCGGCAGCACCTTATCCGGCCGGGAAAGCGCCCGCGACACGGTACCGGCGGTGACGCCGACGTGCTTTGCGATGTCGTAGATGGTGGTGGCCATGACTGTTCTTCTGCTGTGCAGTGCACAACGGGTCCTGCAGGAAGTCCATGCTAGGATAATTCAATCGATTGAATCGAGGGCGAATCACGTTGAAGACGCTCAAAGGTCCAGCGCTGTTCCTTGCGCAGTTCATCGGCGACACACCTCCCTTCGATCGCTTGGACACACTGGCCGGTTGGGCCGCGGGCCTGGGTTATGCCGGCGTCCAAGTACCGACCGGCGCGCCGCACCTGTTCGATCTGACCCAGGCCGCGCAGAGCCAGACGTACTGCGACGACGTTGCCGGCATGCTGGCCGGGCATGGCCTGCAGATCACCGAGCTGTCCACCCACTTGCAGGGACAGCTGGTCGCCGTCCATCCCGCCTACGATCAGCTGTTCGACGGATTCGCGCCGCAGGACAAGCGTGGCGATCCCGCCGCCCGCCAGGCCTGGGCGGAGCAGCAGTTGTTGCTGGCCGCCAAGGCCAGCCAGCGCCTGGGGCTGACCGCGCACGCCACGTTCTCCGGCGCACTGGCCTGGCCTTATTTCTATCCCTGGCCGCAACGTCCGCCCGGGCTGGTGGACGCAGCCTTCGCCGAGCTCGGCCGCCGCTGGCGCCCGATTCTGGATGTCTTCGACGCCTGCGGCGTGGATCTGTGCTTCGAGCTCCATCCGGGCGAGGACCTGCACGACGGCGCGACCTTCGAGCGGTTCCTCGAGGTGGTCGAACACCATCCACGCGCCAAGATCCTGTACGACCCCAGCCACCTGCTGCTGCAGCAGATGGACTACCTGGGCTTCATCGACCGCTATCACACGCGCATCGGCATCTTCCACGTCAAGGACGCGGAATACCGCGCCAGCGCGCGCAGCGGCGTCTATGGCGGTTACCAGGACTGGATCGATCGCCCGGGGCGGTTCCGTTCGCTCGGCGATGGTCAGATCGACTTCAAGGCGATCTTCTCGAAGTTCGCGCAATACGATTTCCCCGGCTGGGCCGTGCTGGAATGGGAGTGCTGTTTGAAGCACCCGGAAGACGGCGCACGCGAAGGCGCCGCGTTCATCCGCGAGCACATCATCCGCGTGACCGAACGCGCTTTCGACGACTTCGCCGACAGCGGCGCCAATGCGGAATCGCTGCGCCGCATGCTGGGGACCTAAAGCGCGTGATGCACGTTGCGATGAGAGGCGTAGGCCGTCAGCGGTGCGGAGCGGGGGCTGGGGGGTGCTGGCTCGGCTGGCGCCAAGGCAAGCGGCGCAGCGCATGCGCCGTGCCGCGGACGACCACCCCGGCGGGAAGCACCCTGTGGCGCGCCGAGACCGCGTTGCGCGCCACAGCGCGCTTCGCGCTCACCGCAACGTCCATAGCACGCTCTACGCCGCGACCACCCTGGGAGGGGATGCCATGACACACGCCATGTCGCGCTTGGGCGCGATGATGTTTCTGCAGTTCTTCATCTGGGGAGCGTGGTTCGTGACCCTGGGGACGTACCTGGTGCAGGGCCCCCTGCAGGCCAGCGCGAGCCAGGTGGCGACGGCGTTCCTCAGCCAGTCCATCGGCGCCATCGTGGCGCCGTTCCTGGTCGGCCTGATCGCCGATCGCTACTTCGCGGCGCAGCGCATCCTCGGGGTGCTGCACCTCGCCGGCGCGGTGCTCATGTGGCTGGCATCGACGGCGAGCAGCTTCGGCGTGTTCTCCGCCTGCGTCATGGCCTACATGCTGCTGTTCATGCCGACGCTGGCGCTGGCCAACAGCGTGGCGATGCGGCACATGCAATCGCCTGAAAAGCAGTTCCCCCCGGTGCGCGTGGCCGGCAGCGTCGGCTGGATCGTGGCGGGCGTACTGATCGGCTGGCTGGGCTGGGAACAGGCGCACCGGCTCGAGCTGACGTTCCGGATGGCGGCGCTGGCGTCGCTGGCCTTGGGCCTGTACGCCTTCACCCTGCCGCACACGCCGCCGCTGGCGCGACAGCGCGACGCCGGGCTGGGGCAGCTGCTGGGACTGGACTCGCTGCGGCTGCTGAAGTCGCGCTCCTATCTGGTGTTCTTCCTGGCGTCCATCGCCATCTGCATCCCGCTGGCGTTCTACTACAACTTCACCAACCCGTATCTCAACGCGCTGGGCGTGCGCGGCGCCGCTGGCTTGCAATCGCTGGGCCAAGTGTCCGAAGTGCTGCTGATGCTGGCCATGCCGTTCCTGTTCGCGCGGCTGGGGGTCAAGACGATGCTGGCATTGGGCATGGCGGCGTGGGTGTTGCGCTATGCGATGTTCGCCTTTGGCGATGCAGGCAGCGGCTTCTCCTTGCTGGTGATCGGTATCGTGCTGCATGGCATCTGCTACGACTTCTTCTTCGTCACCGGCCAGATCTACACCGATGCGCATGCCGGCCCTGACGCGCGCAGCAGCGCGCAGGGGTTCATCACCCTGGCCACGTACGGCGTGGGCATGTTGATCGGCACCTTCCTGTCCGGCGCGGTGGTAGAGCACTACACCACGGCGGCGGGCCCGGACTGGCAGCGGATCTGGCTGTTCCCGGCAGGCGTGGCGCTGGTCGTCCTGGTCGCCTTTCTGTTGCTGTTCCGCGACCGCCCGGCGGCCGCGGCCGTACCCTCCTCGCCCCGAGTACCCAGCCGATGAGCAAACTTGGAATCGCCATCGTCGGCACCGGCATGATCGGTGCGGTGCATCGCCGTGCCGCGTTGCTGGCCGGCGCCGACGTCCGCGGCGTCGCCGCCTCTTCGCCGCAACGTGCACGTGAGGTCGCGCGGTCCTGGAACGTGCCGCGCGCCTATCGCGACATCGAGGACGTGGTCGCCGATCCGCAGGTGCAAGTCGTGCACGTGTGCACGCCCAACCATCTGCACCGCGCCATGGCGCAGGCGGCGCTGCACGCCGGCAAGCACGTCATCTGCGAGAAGCCCTTGGCGACGACCTTACAAGACGCGCAGGCATTGGCGGCACTGGCCGCCTCGGCCGGGCTGGTCGCTACGGTGCCCTTCGTCTACCGTTACCACCCGGTGGTCCGCGAAGCGCGCGCGCGCATCGCGCAGGGCGAACTGGGGCCGCTGCGGCTGATCCATGGCAGCTACCTGCAGGACTGGCTACTGGACCCTGCCAGCAACAACTGGCGCGTGGACCCGGCACTGGGCGGTACCTCACGCGTGTTCGCCGACATCGGTTCGCACTGGTGCGACCTGGTGGAATGGGTGAGCGGCGAGCGCTTCGCCGAGGTCAGTGCGGCGTTTGCGACCGTGATCGCCGAGCGCGGCACCACGACCGGACAGAGCTTCACCACGCCGGCGGCAGGCGGCGCGATGCAGGCGGTGGCGAGCGAAGACGTGGCGATGGCGCTGCTCAGAACCGGCGCAGGCACGCTGGCGTCGTTGACGGTCAGCCAGGTCTCGGCGGGACGCCGCAATCGGCTCTGGTTCGAGATCGATGGCGCCATGGCCAGCGTAGCGTTCGATCAGGAGGACGCCGAACGGCTGTGGATCGGCCGGCCGGACCAGCGCGAGGACATCTTCGTGCGCGGGCCGGGGGCCGGCAGTGCCGAACAACGCCGGCTGTCGACGCTGCCGGCCGGGCACGCGCAGGGCTACGGCGATTGCTTCGAGGCGTTCGTCGCCGACACCTACCGCGCCATCGACGGCGAGCCACCGGACGGCCTGCCCACGTTCGAAGACGGGGTGCGCTCGGCACTGATCGTCGATCGTGTCATCGCGTCGGCCAAGACGCGCAACTGGACATCCATCGCTTGAATTCCGGGAGAACTGATCGATGAACGCACCGACACGCAGGATCGCGACCCTCGCCTTGCTGTTGCTATTTTCCGTGCCCGCCTTCGCACGCGACACCGCTGGCTCACAACAGCCCATCGCGGTGCAGATGTACACGCTGCGCAACGCCGGCACGCTCGACCAACAGTTGAAGATCGTCCACGACGCAGGGGTGGGCGCGGTGGAAACGGTCGGCACCCAGAACGTCAGCGCGGCGGAACTCAAGCAGCTACTGGACACGTATTCGATCAAGGCGATCTCCTCGCACGTGCAGCTGGCTGATCTGCGCAAGGATCTGGACGGTGCGGTGGCCTTCAACCGCGCGATCGGCAACACGACGCTGGTGGTGCCTTACCTGGACCAGAAGGATCGGCCCACCGACGCCGCAGGCTGGACCGCCCTGGGCAAGGAACTGGGCCAGCTCGCGAAGCGCGCTCGCGCCAAGGGCATGCACCTGGCATATCACAACCATGACTTCGAACTGGTCGACTTCGATGGCAAGACCGGCCTGGAACTGCTGTTCGCCGCGGCAGGCCCAAATCTCGAGACCGAACTGGATCTGGCCTGGGTGGCGCGCGCGGGCTACGACCCGGCGGCAATGCTGGGCAAGTTCAAGGGCCGCATGTTCGCGGTCCATGCCAAGGACAATGCACCGAAAGGGCAAGCTGAGGACGAAGGCGGCTTCGCCGCCGTGGGCCGCGGCGTACTGGACTGGAACACGATCCTGCCTGCGGCGGCCGGTGCCGGCGTGCGCTGGTACATCATCGAGCACGATCATCCGCGCGATCCGGCGACGGTCATCCAGACCGGCGCGGATTATCTGCGCCAACACCTGCCCGCCAGCGCACCTCGCTAGCACGCAAAGGAGCCCCGCTTGAAGACGATCCTGACCATGGCCGTGTTTCTGCTTGGAACGGCACTTGCGACCACCGCGTGGGCCAAGGACGACCCTGCGGCCGGCGCGCAGCTCTACGCAACGAATTGCACGGCCTGCCATGGCGCCGATCGCGCCGGCGTCGCAGGCGCATTCCCCGCGCTCACCGACGTGGGCCAGCGGCTAAACGCGGCGCAGATCAAAGGAAAGATCCGTAACGGCGGCGGATTGATGCCGCCGTTTCCTCAGTTGTCGCAACAGGATGTCGACAACATCGCCAGCTTCCTGGCGCAATAGGGCCTGTCATCGCTCTTTGAGTCGGTCGCGTTGGGTGTGCCAGCTTGCCCGCCGGCGCTGCGTGGCGCGGCGCTTGACTGGTGGTCGGTTCCCGCCGCGCGCTGCCTGCGGGTTGCCTGACCGACCCAACCCGCAGGACAGCGCTTGCGCGCCTGGCGCTACGCCATCGCCCCAGCCTCGCATTCTCCACACTTGCGCGCCGCTTGCCCGCGTGTATACGCAAGCGCAGGGCGATCTGTGCGGAGATCGATGGCAGGCCCTACAGCGTGCGCACCCAGATATTGCGGTAGCTGACCTTGGAATCGTGCTCCTGCAGGGAAATCGGCGCGCACGCATGCGGCGCGTACGACGGCGCGCCGATGTACTCGGTCTTGCCCGCCACGACGGTGTCGTCCTGCACCAGCACGCCGTTGTGCAGGACGGTGATGCGGGCGGGCGACGTGAGCCCGCCGCCCTGCGAAAAGCGCGGCGCTTTCCAGATGATGTCGTAAGCCTGCCACTCGCCCGGCGCGCGCGACGCGTTCACCAGCGGAATCGCCTGCTTGTAGATCGCGCCGGCCTGGCCGTTGGCATAGGTCGGGTTGTTGTAACTGTCGAGCACCTGCAGCTCATACAGTTCCTGCAGGAAGATGCCGCTATTGCCCCGCTGCTGGCCGTCGAACCCGCGCGTCTCGGTGGGCGTGCGCCATTCCACATGCAGTTGGATATCGCAGAAGCGCTGCTTGGTGCGGATGCCCTTGCTCCCTGGGACAACGGTCAGCGCACCGTCGGCGACGCTCCAGGGCACGGCTCCACCCTGCTCCGACTCCCAGGCCGAGAGATCCTTGCCATCGAACAGCACGATCGCATCGGAGGGCGCGCGGCCCGCAGGCGTGGCCACGATCGCGGGGACCGGCTTCCAGACCTCCGTCTTGCTCGGATCGCGCGACGGGTCGCCGCCGGTCTGCGCGAACGCAGGCATTGCGACCAGCAGGCAGGCCGCCGTCAGAAGGGATCTGGTCATGATGTTCCTGCGGAAGTGGCGCATGGGCGCATCTGCGCGGTCCATCAGTTGGTCGCCCAGGCCGGCGTACCTGGGACATAAGCCATGTCGCCGTCGTAGCGGCCAGGCACGGCGACATACCGCAGGACCTCGGTCGCAGCGACCTTCGAGCTGAAGAAGCTGAAGATGGTCAGCTGCTTGATCATCGTGAAGTAATGCGGCATCGCATCCGCCGTCTCGCCGGTGCCGGTATCGGTCGTTCTGACGGCGTGTTTCCTGGCTTCCGCGTCCAGCGCGCGCAGCAGCTCGGTGCGTGCCTGCGGCGCCAGCGACACGAATCGGCCGCCGGCGCGTGTGTCGATGTCGACCAGGCCGGCGCGAAACGCGGCCTGCTGTTTGGCGGTATAGCAATCGGTGACGAATTGCGCCATGAACCCGCCGACGCCGGCGTCCTTTGCCCCTGGCGTCTTGGTCCGCGGCAAGATGGTCTCGGCGATCTCGTCCAGCGTACCGACATCGGCGGCGGAGAACGCACTCTTCGCTCCCGCGGCCGATGCCTGTGCATGGAGGAGCGCGGGCAGGCCGACCATGGCCGCGCCGGTGGCGGCGACAATCATCTTCAGTAGCTCACGGCGTTCCATCACAGGTTCCCCGCTTTCAGCTCGCGCACGGCATGGTCTGCAGCCCGTGCCGTCAGCGCCATGTAGGTCAGCGAAGGATTCACGCAGGCACTGGAGGTCATGCAGGCGCCGTCGGTCACGTAGACGTTCGGCGCATCCCAGACCTGGTTATGCTGGTTCAGTACGGAATTCTTGCGATCGCGCCCCATGCGCGCGGTACCCATTTCATGGATGCCCTTGCCGGGCGCATAGTCGTCGTCGTGCATCTGCACATCCTTGACCCCGGCGGCCTCGAACATCTCGGCGGCATCGGCCGCCATGTCCTTGCGCATCGCCTTTTCGTTCGCACGCAGCGACACATCCATTGCCAGCACCGGCAATCCCCATTTGTCCCTGCGCTGCGGGTCCAGGCGAATCGTATTGTCGTGGTGAGGCAACATTTCGCCGAATCCGGTCATGCCGATGCGCCAATCGCCCGGCTGAGTCAGTGCGTCCTTCAGGTCGGCGCCGATGTTCAGCTCGGCGATCTCGCGCGACCAACCGGTGCGGCTGGCGCCACCCTGGTAGCCGAACCCGCGCAGGTAGCCGCGCTTGTCCGCAGCGACATTGCGGAAACGGGGGATGTAGAACCCGCAGGGGCGACGGCCGAAGTAGTACTTGTCTTCGTAGCCCTCGATCCGGCCGGAGGCGCCCGCACCGAAATGATGGTCCATCACGTTATGCCCAAGCTCGCCGGACGAAGAGCCCAGGCCACCGTCCCAGACATCGGTGGCCGAGTTCATCAGTAGCCAGGTCGAGTTGAAGGAAGACGCGTTGAGGAAGATGACGTTGGCTGTGTACTGATAGGTCTGCCCGCTCTCGGCGTCGATGATCTCCACGCCCCGCGCACGCTTGCTGTCCTTGTCGTAGAGCACTTCCTTGACGATCGAGAAGGGGCGCAAGGTCAGGTTGCCGGTCTTCATCGCCGCCGGCAGCGTCGCCGACTGGGTCGAGAAGTAGGCGCCGAAGGGACAGCCCAGGATGCACTTATTGCGATACTGGCAATTGACGCGGCCCTGCTCAGCCATCGGCTGGGTGATATTGGCGGTGCGCGAGTGGATCAGGTGCCGGGTCCCGCCGAAGGCCTTCTTGATTCGCGCGGCCACGTCCTTTTCGACGATGTTCAACGGGATCGGCGGCAGGAACTCGCCATCGGGCAACACGTCCAGTCCCTCGCGCGTGCCGGCGATGCCGGCGAACTTCTCCACGTAGTCGTACCAGGGCGCGATGTCGGCGTAGCGAATCGGCCAATCGGTGGCGATGCCGTCCTTGAGGTTCGCCTCGAAATCCAGGTCCGACAGGCGATAGCTCTGCCGTCCCCACATCAGCGAGCGGCCACCCACGTGATAACCGCGAAACCAGTCGAAGCGCTTGAGTTCGGTATACGGCGATTCTTTTTCGTTGGCCCACATGCCTTGCAGGTTCTCGACCAGGCCGTAGTCGCGCTTCAACACCGGATAATCGGCCTTCATCGCCTGGGTCGGCCGGTTGTAGTGAGGGAAATCCCACACTTCCTTCATCGCGTTGACGTAGTCCTTGACGTGCTCGATGTTGCGCCCGCGTTCCAGCATCAACACCTTGAGGCCTTTTTCGGTCAGCTCCTTCGCCGCCCAACCGCCACTGATTCCAGAGCCGACGACGATGGCGTCGTAGTGATTGTCTGCCATGGGTTCTACTTCACCTGGGTAGATAGCGTTTCAGACGTCGCAGAGGCGGATCGCCTCGCGCAGCGAACCAACGGGATCCGGCGCGGCAGGAATGAATTCCTGCGCCAGATAGCCATCGAAACCGGTATCGCGGATCGCGCGACAGATGGCGGGGTAATGGAGTTCTTGAGCGTCTCCGATCTCATGCCGGCCAGGCACGCCCGCAGTGTGGTAATGCTTGAAGTACGCGTGGTGCTTGCCGATGGTGGCGATGATGTCACCCTCCATGATCTGCATGTGGTAGATGTCGTACAGCAGGCCAAAATACGCCGAGCCGATCCGCCGGCACAGCTCGACGCCCCAGGCAGCGTGGTCGCACAGGTAGTCGGGATGATCGACCTTGGAGTTCAGTAGCTCCATCACCAGCACGACACCGCGCTTCTCGGCATGCCCGAGGATGCGTTTGAGTCCGACTTCGGCGTGGGCCATGCCGTCCTGGGGATCCATGCCATTCCGATTGCCGGAAAAACAGATCAGGTTGCGATAGCCGGCATCGGCGACCAAGTCGATGTGGCGCGTATAGCGCTCGACCAGCTGGTCGTGGAACTGGCTGCCAGCGAACCCCTTGTCCAGGCCCATCTCCGCGCCGTTGCACATCGAGCTGTACACGTCATTCGCCTTCAGCGTGGGCCAATCGGCCGGGCCCACCAGATCGATGGCGGCGAAGCCAATGCTTTTCACCGTCTGGCAAAGCTGGGCGATCGACTGCTGCGGAAACGTCCAGCGCGCGACGGAATGCTTCAGGTTTCCCTTGCGCGGCGAGGCAGCGCCAAACGCAGGCAGCACGCGCGTAGCACCAATGCCAAGGCTCCCGGCGACACCAAGGCGCAGCGCATCTCGCCTGGTGACTCCCGGAGCCGGCGGTGGCCCGCTCGATTGGATAGACATCCGCTTTCCGACCTCCCAACCGGTATCGAATACTGAGGATTCGCCTCAATTCAATCGATTGCACCATAGAGGAGAAAATCGCCTTTTTGCAAGACGCAGTGCACGAAACGCATGCTGCGGGCGACAGTGCCTGTCGCGCCTGTTGCTGCGTCACCGCGATGAATTCGGGAGGACACCGGACGAACCAGGCGTACAGCGGAGAGGGCATCCGCAAACCGGCGCCGCGATGGCAAAGCATGGCGAGAGATCGGTGCGTCCGTCGCCCCTCAAACAATGACACTGATGGCTTTGGTGACCGTTGTGATCGCTTCGGCGACGCGTTTCAGACCTGCCCGCCACGCCGGCTACGCGCATTCACGACAGCTGACACCTTCGGCCGGGCTGGCCCGCCCGTGAGCGACAGCATCGGCTCCGCACGAGCGACTGCGTCAACGCGTGGCTCGAGCCGACCGCTCGTGCAGCCACGTTAGCGCCCCACGAAGGCAGGAACAGCAACGCACCTGCCGCTTGCGGACACGCTTAGGCTTGAACATCCACACCTGTAAGAAGGACGGCTGCGATGCGCCCAGTGATCGATACCGCCTGGCTTCGACCTTCGTTGGGTCAAAGAACGCACACTCGCACGTGAGACTCGCCGTGCCACTCAGTCGATCGATCCTCCTGACACCCGAGGCGGTATCAACGCAGCACCTAGGGCCGAAGCACCTTGGGTCACGGTCTTACACGCTTGGCTGCCCGATCGCGACAAGGTCGAGACGGCTTCGTGATCGACAGCGCCGATCGCCATCGCAAACAGACCGAAATCAGCATCTCGATCAACCGCCCATGCCGACGTCGCTGACCGACAGCCGCATCGCTACCCCCGCGAAGCGGTACGCGATATCCGTGCCAGCCGTACTTCGACAACAAACACTCCGCTATGCGGGGCCAGCACTGCTGGGCAAAAGAAAAGCCCCTCGAAAGGGGCTCTCCTCGGATATTCAACAACACTTACCGCTCAGCGTGTCTTAGAACGGAATATCGTCGTCCGCGAAGTCGTCCATCGGCGGTGCGGACTGCTGCTGGGCCGGCTGCTGGCGGCGTGGCGCGTAATCCTGGCCACCACCGCCGCCACCGCCCTGCTGGCGCGGCGGAGCGGAGCGCTGCGGGCGATCGCCGCCCATGCCACCACCGCCGCCTTCACCACGGCCACCAAGCATCTGCATCTCGTTGGCGACGATGTCGGTGCTGTACTTCTCCACGCCATCCTGTCCAGTGTACTTGTCGTAGCGCAGCTCGCCTTCGACATACACCTGGGAGCCCTTGCGCAGGTATTCGCCAGCGATTTCGCCGAGCTTGCCGAAGAACACCACGCGGTGCCATTCAGTGCGCTCCTGGTTGTTGCCGTCGCGGTCCTTGCGAACGCTGGTGGTCGCCAGGCTGACCCGGGTGATCGCCATGCCGGCCTGGGTGTACTTGGTGTCGGGGTCGTTGCCGAGGTTGCCGACGAGGATGACTTTGTTGATGCCGCGGGCCATAAATGCTTCCGAGATGGTGCGCCAGCGCAAGGCGCAGGCGATGAATGTCTTGGGGCCATGGTACCGCACCTGCCCTGCCCCGGTCCCGGCGGCACCCCGCAGCCGGGCCCAGGCCAATGCCGCATCGGCGGGTCGGAAGAGCCCGACCCACGCGCACCAAAGGGCCTTGCGCGGCCGTCACGGGCACCTGCGGGACGGATGCGGCCGGGACACCTATAATCGACGCACATCTCGATCCGCCTGCGCATGACCATCGCCGAAGACCTCCCCGCCGTGCTGGGCCTGCCCCAGATCCAGTCCCTCGCCGCCCCCGACATGGCGGCCGTGGATGCGTTGATCCGTCGCCGCCTGGCCTCGGATGTGGTGCTGATCAACCAGATCGCCGATCACATCATCTCGGCCGGCGGCAAACGGCTGCGCCCGATGCTGGTGATGCTGGCCGGCCGCGCGACCGGTGGGTCCGGGCCGGAACACCACCAGCTGGCGGCCATCATCGAGTTCATTCACACCTCCACCCTGCTGCACGACGATGTGGTGGACGAGTCGGACCTGCGGCGCGGTCGCAGCACCGCCAATGCGCTGTGGGGCAATGCGCCCAGCGTGCTGGTCGGCGACTTCCTCTATTCGCGCAGCTTTCAGCTGATGGTGGAGCTGGACCGCATGGAGGTGATGCAGATCCTTGCCGACACCACCAATCGCATCGCCGAAGGCGAGGTGCTGCAGCTGCTGCACGTGCACAATCCGGATACCGACGAAGCGGCCTATCTGCGCGTGATCGAGCGCAAGACCGCGGTGCTGTTCGCTGCCGGTACCCGCCTGGGTGCGCTGGCGTCCGGGGCCGATGCCCAGACCCAGCAGCGCCTGTACGACTACGGCATGCAGCTGGGGTATGCGTTCCAGATCGCCGACGACGTGCTGGACTACTCGGCCAATGCCGACGAACTGGGCAAGAACCTCGGCGACGATCTTGCCGAAGGCAAGGCCACGCTGCCGCTGATCCATGCCATGGCCCATTCCGACGCGGCCACCCGCGCGCGTCTGCGCGCGATCGTGCAGGACGGCGACGCCACGGCGATGCCGGAAGTGCTGGCGGCGATCCAGGCGACCGGCGGACTGGACTACAGCCGCGCCCGGGCAGCCGAATATGCCGCTGCCGCCGAGCGCGCGCTGGATGGCCTGCCCGAGAGCGAGGCCCAGGCCGCACTGCGTGGTCTGGCGCGCTACGCGGTGGAACGTCAGCACTAAACCAACCTGATCGCGCGTCCCGCCGGCAGGGTCGCCCCGGGACGCGCGACCGCGCAGACGCCGGTCTGGACCGGCGTCTGCGCGCAGGTCAGTCCCAACGTTCCTCGAAGAAGTCGCGCAGCATGCGATAGGCGCGTTTGGCCGCACGCGGGTTGTACTGGCACCCCGGCGGGCTGTTGGCATCGGCCTCGGCGAAGCAATGCACCGCGCCGCTGAAATTGACGAACTGCCAATCGGCACCGGCGCGGTTCATCTCCTGCTCGAACGCCGCGATGTCCTCGCCGCTGACACTCTTGTCGTCGGCACCATTGAGGACCAGCACGGGCGCCTTGGCGCTCCCCGCGGCAGCGGGCGCTGGCGTCGACAAGCCGCCATGCAGGCTCACCACACCGTCCAGCGGCGCACCGGCACGCACCAGCTCCAGCACGGTGGTACCGCCAAAGCAGAAACCGACCGCACCGATCCTGGCCGCATCCAGCGGCGCCTTGCCGGCCTGCGCCTTGAGCACGTCCACCGCCTTCAGCGCGCGAGCGCGCAAGGTCGGCGGATCCTTTTTCAGGGCACCGGCGAACTGGCCGGCCTCGCTGTCGTTGGCAGGACGCTTGCCCTTGCCGTAGACGTCGGCCACCAGCACCACGTAGTCGTCGCCAGCCAGTTGCTTGGCCTTCTCGACCGCCGAGGCATTGACTCCGCGCCAATTCGGCACCATCACCAGGCCCGGACGCTTTTCCTGCTTGGCGTCGTCGTAGACCAACACGCCGCTGTAGGTCTCCTTGCCGACCTGCCAGTCCACCGGCTTGGCCTGCATGGCCGCCCACACCGGGGCCGTCGCCACGCATAGCACGACCGCCGCACCCCATTGCCAACGCTTGCTCATGCGCCTGCTCCATCGCGGAAAGAACCCGCAGTGTGGCAAAGATCGCCGTGCGCGGGTCAAGCCGCTGCAGCAACCACTCCGCCCACCCCGGCAATTCGCGACCAGGGGCAGGCTACGTGCGTGCGATGCAGCGGCGTGACGGCGGGCCGATGTGCGCCATCGGCGACTCACTCGATCCCGATGCCGGCAATCGCGGTGATCGCATCCGGGTCGAACCCCGCCAGTTCGGCGAAATGGCGGCCACGCGCGACGTAGTCGCGGTAGGCGCCGAAACTCGGCGCCCCCGGCGACAGCAATACCACGCCGCCCTGCTCGCCCAACGCGGTGCGCGCCTGCGCCATGGCCTCGGCCAGGTCGTCGGCGGCGTACAGATCGAACCGCCCGGCCGCGGCCAGCGGGGCCAGCATGGCGTGGATGCGCGGCCCGTTGCTGCCCATGGTGACGATCGCCACCGGTGGCACGTCCTGCGCCATATGCTGCACGAAGTCGCTCCAGTCCAGGCCGCGGTCGTGCCCGCCCACCAGCAAGGCGATCCGCTCGCCGGCAAAACAATCGAGCGCGGCCAGGCTGGCATGCGGAGTGGTGCTGATCGAGTCGTTGACGTAGCGCAGCCCACCGACCGCACCGATGAACTGCAGCCGGTTGGGCAACGGCCGGAAGTCCTGCACGGCCGGCGCCAATGCGGCCGCATCCAGCCCCAACGCCTCCAGCGCGGCCAACACGGCGCACAGATTGCTGCGATTGTGCCGGCCAGGCAACGGCGTGGCGCGCGTATCGAAGATCGCATGCGCGCCGCGGTAGACGACCTCCTCGCGCAGATGCCAGCCCTGCGGCTGGTTGAACCACACCACCTCGCTGCGCGGCAACGACAGGCGGGCCAGCTGTGGATCGGCCGCGTTGAGGACCGCAATCTCCGGTGCAGCTTCGGTCACCAGCCGTAGCTTGTCGACAAAGTAGCGCTGCTCGCTGCCATGCCAGTCGAGATGCTCGGGAAACAGATTCAACACCACCGCCACCTGCGGG
>NZ_NSET01000002.1 GCF_009192945.1 Xanthomonas maliensis
GGGGGCTTGCAGCTAGGTGTTGGGTCGGGGACTTGGGCAATGGGTGGCCTGTCGTTGTGGGCCATCTTGCGATTGCACGGGATCGGGCCGTTTTTCATTTTGTGGCAGTACCAAAGCGCGGGTCCCGCTTGGGGCCTGCCAAACCCCGCGGCTGTCGCTGCGCCGCTGGCTCAAGGGAGGAGGTGCGGGTGCTTTTTCGCGCGCCTTGCGTCCGCTGCGATCGATGCGACACAGCCAGCGGCACGGAGGTCATTTCCAAGGGCTGCAGGATGACGCTGTGACCTGCCACCGTGAGTTCCGGAGTAACGCGGGATGGAGTGGGAGCGTGCTTGGATTTTTGGATCAGCGGGATGACCACGCGGCACGGGGCGCGTCGAAAATTTTCGATTGGACGACGACCACGTAGGGGATGTTCTTGTTTTGGCCGACATTGGCGTTGACATCGAACTGAGCGATCACAGCGTGGAGAGCCCGTCGGCAAAGGAGCCGTGCGCCTTGGTGAAGGTCGTCCATTCGCTCGCGGCGCGCTGCAGCTCCAGTGTCCTTGCACTATGGCTGTCACGTTCTTTAGTGACGTATTCGGCCAGCAACTCTTCCACCTTTGCGGGCAAGGTGCCCGCCATCGCGCGCGCCTGCGCGGCAAGGTCCGAATTGATCGTCGGGTTCAGCTGCTTCGTTTGCGCCGAGACATCGTAATAGCGGGACATGCGTCAGGCTCCGGATCGCTATGTACACGCTATGCGCACGCTATGCGTCAATCAGTGCGCGCCCGCGAGTTGAAGGACGGTTTCGCCGATGAACAGGCCGTTGGGGCCAAAGCGGCGTTCGTGGATGAAGCCGTGGCCGCGGTGGTCAACCGCCACGACGGTGCTGGCGCGGGTGCCGTAGTGGGGACCGCTGATGAAGGCGGCAGACAGTAGGTGCTCAGTCGCCGGGTCGACACCGGTCTGAGGCAGCTCGGCATCCTCGGCGGTGGTCAGGTCGGCTAGCGCGGCCCAGAGTGGACTCAGGTCGTCGCTGCCGCTGTTGCACCAGGTGGTCAGGGCCTGGGTCAAAGCGCGGGTCTTCGGCCACGGCGCATCGAGTGGGCCATTGGACATGCCGTGGATGCCCGGCGGCAGGCGTCGGGCCAGGGGTGGGTGATTGCTCAGATGTTGGCAATGGTCGGCATCGCAGACCAGCAGGTTGAAGGGCGGGAAGGCGTCGGCCACTTCCGCCAGCGTCTGCGCATAGGCAGCCGCCGGCTCGTTGCTGGCGAGGTAGTCTGCGATCAGGTGGCCGCGCGAGCGTCCCGAGGCGCTGGCCAGTGGGTCGCGCACATTGGTGACCACTGCCACACGGCCATCGCGGCCCGCACCGACCCAGCTACCGCCCGAACGCAGATCGCGACCGGCCAGGACGCCCTCGGCCGGCGGCGGCCAGTGGGCCAACGGCGCGGTTGGGCGGTCGTGGAACTCATCGCGGTTGCCGGCCAACAGCAGGCGCCAACGCGGGTGGGACTGCCAGGCAAGGGCGACCAGACACATTCGGTCATTGTCCCGGTTTTGCGCATTGAGTGCAGCGGACGCGTCCGGCGTGAAGTGGGATGGAGGTCGCGCTGACGCGGCCTTCACCCCCCTGAATTTCCGTTCAATCTCAAAATCTGAGACGAAACAGCAACTTGTGGATAAGCTTTGAACAAGTCTCTAAAGAGTGCCGCAACTCATTGATGTGAATAGCAAATAGGGGCCTCAAAAGTTGTTGACAACCTTTGACGCGCTGCTAAGGTGGGCATCGGAGGGAAAACCAGGCTTTTTGTGGTTTTTCGTGGTTCAATGATTCCCCAGGCGGGTTTTCGAGGTTGCATTCGGTGTTTCAGGGCGAGACGGCCATCACGGTGGACGACAAAGGGCGCATGGCGGTTCCGACCGCGTATCGCGACCTGGTCGCGCGCGTCAGTGAAAATCGCCTGGTCCTCACCTACAACCCGTTCGAGGCCGGGTGCCTGTGGCTGTATGCCGAGAAGGAATGGGAGCGGGTGCGCGACGACGTGATGTCCAAGCCCAATACCCAGCGGGTGGTCCGCACGCTGCAGCAGAAGCTGGTCGGCTCCTCGGCGGTGTTGGAGCTGGACGCCAATGGGCGCCTGAGCATTCCGGCCAGCCATCGCAACGCGGTTGGCATCGAGAAGAAGGCCGTGCTGCTGGGCATGGGCGACAAATTCGAACTATGGAGCGAGCAGGCGCATCGCGCATTGATCCAGCAGACGCTGTCTGACGGGGATCTGGGCGATGAGTTGCTCGATCTCAGGTTGTGAGCCGGGGTGCCCGGATGCGCGGTGAAGCGCAGCCCGGTCACCCGGTGTCGCAGCCGCCGGCGGCCCATGTGCCGGTGCTGTACACGCAGGTTCTCGAAGGCCTGCAGGTGATCGATAACGGAACGTATCTCGATGGCACGTTTGGGCGTGGCGGGCACGCACGTGGCGTGCTGCAACAGCTTGGCCCGGGAGGTCGACTGCTGGTGATGGACAAGGATCCCGAGGCGATCGCGGTGGCCGAACAGCAGTTCGGTGGCGATGTGCGCGTGTCCATCCATCGCGGCAGCTTCGCTGGCCTGGGGCAGGTGGCTGCCGCCGCCAGCGTGGACGGTCTGCTGCTCGACTTGGGCGTTTCCTCGCCGCAGCTGGACGTGGCTGGCCGTGGCTTCAGCTTCGGCAAGGACGGTCCGCTGGACATGCGCATGGACCCGGAAGCCGGACAGAGTGCGGCCGAGTGGCTGGCGCAGGCCGGCGAGCGCGAGATCGCCGATGTGCTGTGGACCTATGGCGAAGAACGCCAGAGCCGCCGCATTGCCCGCGCCATCGTCGCCCGCCGCGCCGAGCAGCCGCTGCTGCGCACCGCCCAACTGGCCGAGCTGATCGCCTCGGTGATGCCGCGCGGCGACAGCAAGACCCATCCGGCCACCCGCAGCTTCCAGGCCATCCGCATCCATATCAACCGCGAACTCGCCGATCTGGAGACCGGTCTGGACGCGGCGCTGAGCGCGCTCAAACCCGGTGGTCGGCTGGCAGTGATCAGTTTCCACTCGCTGGAGGACCGTATCGTCAAGCAGTTCATGGCGCGCCACGCCAAGGCACCGCCGAGCAATCGCCGGCTGCCCGAAGCCCAGACCTTCGTGCCGACCCTGCGACTGGTCAGCGGTGCGATCAAGGCCGACGACGCCGAGCTGGACGCCAATCCGCGCGCGCGTAGCGCGGTATTGCGGGTGGCTGAAAAGCTGGCGGGACCCGGGACCCAGGTCCCGAACACGCTCCTGCGGAGCGCGTCATGAGCCGCCTGCTGCTCATCGTGCTGTTGGCCTGCACGATTGCCTCGGCGATCGGGGTGGTCTACATGCGCCATATGCATCGCAAGCTGTTCGTGCAGTTGTCCAAGCTCGAACACACCCGCGACGAGCTCAACATCGAATTCGGCCGGCTGCAGCTGGAGCAGGCGACCTGGGCGGAGAGCAACCGCGTCGATCAGGTGGCGCGCCAGCGCATCGGGATGAAATTCCCCGAGACCAACGACATCGTCGTGGTGCGGCCATGACAAAACGGCAGGACAGCCGTTTTGCACGGCGCAGCCGCCCGCAGGGTGGCGCACAGGGAAGTGCGGCTATGACAAAACGGCAGGACAGCCGTTTTGCACGGCGCAGCCGCCCGCAGGGTGGCGCACAGGGAGGTGCGGCTATGACAAAACAGCAGGACAGCCGTTTTGCACGGCGCAGCCGCCCGCAGGGTGGCGCACAGGGAGGTGCCAGGTGAAGGCCGGCCGCAACCGCCCTCGCAGCAACTTCAACCTGCGCGGTCGCCTGACCCTGGTCGGCGTGGCGCTGGGGCTGTGCTCGGTCACGCTGATCGGGCGCGCGGCTTATGTGCAGTTGGTCAATCGCGATTTCTATCAGCGCCAGGGCGAGGCGCGCTATCTGCGCGAACTGCCGATCGCCACCTCGCGCGGCATGATTACCGATCGCAATGGCGAGCCGTTGGCGGTGTCCACGCCGGTCGAATCGATCTGGGTCAATCCGCAGGAACTGTTGCGCAACCAGGACCGCATTCCCGAGTTGGCCAAGGCGCTCGGACAGCCGCTCGACGAGTTGAACGCCAAGCTGGCGCAGAAGGCCGGCAAGGAATTCATGTATTTGCAGCGCCGCATCAACCCGGACAAGGCGCATGCGATCGTCGACCTGAAAATTCCTGGCGTGTTCTCGCAGCGCGAATTCCGTCGCTTCTATCCGCAAGGCGAGGCGATGGCCCACGTGCTGGGCTTCACCAACATCGACGACCGTGGTCAGGAAGGACTGGAGCTGGCGTTCGACGAATGGCTGCGCGGCAAGCCGGGCTCCAAGAAAGTGGTGCGCGATGCGCGCGGCGCGATCGTCGAGAGCGTGGACCTCATCCATCCGGCACAGCCGGGCAAGGACCTGACGCTGAGCATCGACCGTCGCATCCAGTTCCTGGCCTACAAGGAACTGCGCAATGCGTTGGTCGAAAACAACGCGGCCGGTGGTTCGATCGTGGTGATGGATGTGGCCACCGGCGAAGTGCTGGCGATGGTCAACCTGCCGACCTACAACCCGAATGCGGTCACCGGCATCAACCCATCGGCACGCCGCAACCGCGCGGTGACCGATCTGGTGGAGCCGGGTTCGACGATGAAGCCGTTGACCGTAGCCACGGCGCTGACGGCCGGCGTGGTGACCAAGGACACCATCATCGACACCAACCCCGGCTTCATGACGCTGGGGCGTTTCACCATTCGCGACGTGCCACGCAACAACGGCGTGCTCAACGTGACCGGGGTGATCACCCGCAGCTCCAACATCGGCGCGGCCAAGATCGCCGCCAAGGTGCCGGACCAGACCTTCTATCAGTCGATCCAGAAGTTCGGCTACGGCAGTGCGCCGCACAGCGGCTTCCCCGGCGAGTCCAGCGGTGTGGTGCTGTCGCCGGCGCGCTGGAGCGGTACCTCCAAGACCACGATGTCCTACGGCTACGGCTTGTCGGTAACCCCGCTGCAGATCGCCCAGGCCTATTCGGCGCTCGGCAATGGCGGCAAGTTGATCCAGCCGACCTTCGTGCGCGGCCAGCATAACGAGTCGCGCCAGGTCGTCAGCCCGGAAGTGGCGCGGCAGGTCATCGACATGATGGAAACGGTGGTGACCCAGGGCGGCGCCAAGGGCGCGGCGATTCTGGGGTATCACGTGGCCGGCAAGACCGGCACCGCGCGCAAGAACGGCGCCAGCGGCTACGAACGCGGGCATTACAACGCGCTGTTCGCGGGCCTGGTACCGGCCACGCGCCCGCGCTTTGCCACGGTCATCGTGATCAACGATCCGCAGGGCAAGGTGTACTACGGCGGCCTGGTGTCGGCGCCGGTCTTCCATCGCGTGATGGAAGGCGCGCTGCGGCTGATGGACGTGCCGCCGGATGACATCCAGTCGTGGCTCGCAGCACAAGCGGCCGGCAAGACCGGTCAGCCGGTCGTCAAGCCGCAGCCGGCCGACCTGGATCCGGCCTTGGTGCCGGACCCGGTGGACGAAGTGTCGGCCGGTATTCCGACCGCACTGGCACCTGCGCTACCCGCCGCGCCAGCGCAGCCCGCACCCGTGCAGGAGCGCCGCCAGTGAGCCGCACCCTGGCACTCTCGCAGCTGTTGCCGGACGTGGCGCTGACGCACGACGTCCAGGTGTCCGGCCTGGTGATGGACAGCCGTGCGCTGCAGCCCGGCGATGCCTTTGTGGCGATCGCCGGCTTTGGCGCGCATGGTCTGCGTTTTGCTGCACAGGCGCGGACCCAGGGCGCGAGCGCGATCCTGTTCGAACCGCCGGCACCGGCCGATCTGCCAGCACCGGCCGATGCGATCGCCGTGCCTGGCCTGCGCGCGCGCCTGGGTGCGATGGCCGACCAGTTTCACGGCCATCCCTCGCAGACCTTGCGCATGGTCGGGGTCACCGGTACCAACGGCAAGACCTCTACCGTGCAGCTAATGGCGCAAGCCTTGACCCTGCTCGGCGAGCCGGCTGGCACCATCGGCACCTTGGGCGTGGGCCTGTACGGGGCCGCGGTGCCGACCGGTTTCACCACACCGTTGGTCTTGCAGACCCACGCCTTGCTCGCGCAGCTGCGCGATGCCGGCGCCCGCGCAGTGGCGATGGAAGTCAGCTCGCATGCGCTCGACCAAGGGCGCGTGGATGCGGTGCGCTTCGACGTGGCGGTGTTCACCAATCTCACCCGTGATCATCTCGACTATCACGGCGACATGGCCCAGTACGGCGCGGCCAAGGCCAAGCTGTTCGTGCGTGCCGGCCTGCAGGCGGCGGTGATCAATCTCGACGACGCCTTCGGCCGCGAGTTGCTGGGCCTGATGGATCCGGGCGTGCGCGTCATCGGTGTCAGCTCGCGTGCCCAGGCCGGTGCAATGGTGCAGGCACAGGATCTTCAGCTCGACCAGCAAGGGATTGCGTTCGCGCTGCATCTCGGCCAGCACGTGCATCCGGTACGCTCGCCTTTGCTGGGACGTTTCAACGTGGACAACCTGTTGGCCGTGGCCGGCGCGTTGTTTGCGCTGGGCCATCCGCCGGCGCAGATCGCCGACGTGCTTGGCCAGTTGCAGCCGATCCATGGCCGCATGAACCGGCTCGGCGGCGCCTATGGCGCCCCACTGGTGGTGGTCGACTATGCCCACACGCCCGACGCGCTGGAACAGGCGTTGGCGAGTCTGCGCGCGCACGCGCAGGACCGGCTGATCTGCGTGTTCGGCTGCGGTGGCGAACGCGATAGCGGCAAGCGCCCGCAGATGGCGGCGATTGCCGAGGTCAATGCCGATGTGGTCATCGTCACCGACGACAATCCGCGTGGCGAGGATGGCGATGCCATCGTCGCCGACATCCGGCGTGGCTTTGCCCGCCCCGATGCGGCGATCGTGCAGCGCGACCGTGCGGCGGCGATCCTTCAGGCCATCAGCATGGCCGGTGCCGACGACATCGTGCTGATCGCCGGCAAGGGTCATGAGCCTTACCAGGAAGTGGCCGGCGTGCGCCATGCCTTCGACGACACGGCCATTGCCGCGCAGGCGCTGCTGCCGCGGACCGGGCTGGGAGTGCGCGTATGAAGCTGACGCCGCTCTCGCTGATCGCCCATTGGGCCGGCGGTGACCTGCATGGCGAGGACGCCATGATCGATGCGGTCGGCAACGACAGCCGCACCGCCACGACCGGCAGCCTGTATATCGCCTTGCGTGGTGAGCGCTTCGACGGCCACGACTTCGTTGCCGACGCGGTGGCGCACGGCGCCAGCGGTGTGTTGGTGGAGCGCAGGCTGCCCGAGCTGGCGGTACCGCAGGTGGTGGTCGACAACAGCGAGCGCGCGCTGGCGCGCATCGCCGCGGCCATGCAGCGCGATCGCGCCACGCGGGTGATCGCACTGACGGGCTCCAATGGCAAGACCACGGTCAAGGCCTTGCTGTCGGCCATCCTGCAGGAAGCCAGCCGTGTCGAAGGCCGGAGCGTGTATGCCACGCCGGGCAATCGCAATAACGAGATCGGCCTGCCGTTGGCGGTGATCGCCGCCCCCGACGATGCGGACCTGGCGATCTACGAAATGGGCGCAGGCAAGCCGGGCGATATCGCCTATCTGACCGACATCGCGCCGCCGCAGGTCTCGCTGGTCAACAACATCGCCTCGGCGCACCTGGAACGGCTGGGCAGCCTGCTGGGCGTGGCGCAGACCAAGGGCGCCATCTACGCGGCGTTGCCGCCCGGCGGCGTGGCAGTGATCAATGCCGACGATGCCTTCGGCGCCTGGTTCGAGCAGCAATTGCAGGCCACGCCGGGCCGGCGTGTCGTGCGCTATGGCCTGCAGGCCAGCGCCGATCTGACCGCGCGCCAGCTGCAAGTTGGCGTCGACGGCGCGCGTTTCACCCTGGTCTGCCCGCAGGGCGAGGCCGCCATCACGCTAGCCCTGCCGGGGCGCCACAACGTGCTCAATGCGCTGGCTGCCGCTGGCTTGGCGCTGGGCGCCGGCATCGCCCTGTCGACCATCGCCGCCGGCCTGGCGCAGGCGCGTCCCGTCGGCGGACGTCAGATCGCCCATCGCCTGGCGAGCGGCGCGGTCCTGGTCGACGACAGCTACAACGCCAACCCCGGTTCGCTGGATGCGGCCATCGACACCCTGGCCGCTGCCGCCGGCCCGGGCTGGCTGGTGCTGGGCGATATGCGCGAACTCGGTGCAGAAGCGATGGCATTGCATGCTGCTGCCGGTCAGCGTGCCCGTCGCGCCGGCTTGCAGCGGCTGTACGCCCTGGGCGACCTCAGCGCCGCCGCCGCACAGGCCTTTGGTGAGGGCGGCCGGGTATTTGCCACGCACGCGGAGCTGGCGGCGGCATTGCAGGCGGATCTTCTGGAAGCCGGGACCCAGGAACCGGGCCTCGGATCCCGGGAACAGCAACAGCAACAGCAACAGCAACAGCAAGCATCGGGTAATACGCAGGAAGACGCTTTGATTCACCAATCAAAACTGCAGTCCACGTCCGCTCTTTCGGGTCCCGGGTCCCGGGTCCCGGGGCCAGCTCCCATCACCCTCCTGGTGAAGGGCTCGCGCGGCAGCGCCATGGACCGCATCGTCACCGCCCTGCTCGCGAGCAACGAGGGGGCTTCCCATGCTGCTTGAACTGGCGCGTTGGCTGCAGCAGTTGGAGAGCGTGTTCGGCCTCTTCAACTATCTGACGTTCCGCGGCATCCTCGCCGCGCTCACCGCGCTGTTCCTGTCGCTGTGGATGGGGCCGGCGGTGATTCGCAAGCTGGCGCAGTTCAAGGGTGGCCAGCCGATCCGTCAGGACGGCCCGCAGACGCACTTCTCCAAGGCCGGCACGCCGACCATGGGCGGCAGCCTGATTCTGATGAACGTGCTGGCGTCGGTGTTGTTGTGGGGCGATCTGCGCAACCGTTACGTGTGGTTGGTGCTGACAGTGATGATCTGCTTCGGTGCGATCGGTTGGTACGACGACTGGATCAAGATCGTCCGCCGCGACCCCAATGGTTTGAAGTCGCGCTGGAAGTACCTGTTGCAGTCGATCTTCGGCCTGGCTGCTGGTCTGTTCCTGTTCTACACCGCCGATGTGCCGGCGGCGATCACCTTCTACATCCCCATGTTCAAAGCGATCGCGCTGCCGCTGGCGGGCGTGAGCTTCGTGGTGATCGCCTACTTCTGGATCGTCGGCTTCTCCAACGCGGTGAACCTCACCGATGGCCTGGATGGACTGGCCATCATGCCGACCGTGCTGGTGGCCTGCGCGCTGGGCGTGTTCGCCTACGCTTCGGGCAACGTGGTGTTCTCCGAGTATCTGAAGATCCCCACCATTCCCGGTGCCGGCGAACTGATCATCATCTGTGCGGCGATCGCCGGCGCGGGCCTCGGCTTCCTGTGGTTCAACACCTATCCGGCGATGGTGTTCATGGGGGACATCGGCGCGCTGGCGCTGGGTGCGGTGCTCGGCACCATCGCGGTGATCGTGCGGCAGGAACTGGTGCTGGTGGTGATGGGCGGCGTGTTCGTGGTCGAAACGCTGTCGGTGATGATCCAGGTCGCCAGCTTCAAGCTGACCGGCAAGCGCGTGTTCCGCATGGCGCCGATCCACCACCATTTCGAACTGAAGGGCTGGCCGGAGCCGCGGGTGATCGTGCGCTTCTGGATCATCTCGGTCGTGCTCGTGCTGATTGGCCTGGCCACGTTGAAGGTGCGCTGATGAACGACATGTCTCGCCAAGCCACCCGACTGGATGCCATCGGCGGCCGCTACGATCCCTGGTTGCTCGGCGCCGCGGCCACGCTCGCCTCGCTGGGCGTGGTGATGGTGGCGTCCAGCTCGATCGAGCTGACCGATAGCCCGTTCTACTACCTGACCCGCCATCTGTTGTTCCTGGGCATCGGCGTGGGCCTGGCGTTCTGGGCGATGCGCACCGAGCTCAAGACCATCGAGCAATACAACCAGATCCTGCTGCTGGCCTGCTTCGCCTTGCTGGTGGTGGTGTTCGTGCCGGGCCTGGGCAGCAGCGTCAACGGGGCGCGACGCTGGATCAATCTGGGCGTGTCCAAGTTCCAGACCGTCGAAGCGGTCAAGGTGCTGTATATCGTCTGGCTGTCCAGCTATCTGGTGCGCTTTCGCGACGAGGTCAATGCGACCTGGCCAGCAATGCTCAAGCCGCTCGGTGTGGCGGTGGCGCTGGTCGGTCTGCTGCTGCTGCAGCCGGACTTCGGCTCCTCGACGCTGCTGCTGGCGATCACCGCCGGCATGCTGGTGCTGGGCGGCGTGAACCTGCCGCGGATGTCGATGCCGATCGTGATCGGCCTGCCGGTGTTTGCATTCATCGCCATCCTCGAGCCGTATCGGTTGCGTCGCATCACCTCGTTCCTGGACCCGTGGGCCGACCAGCTCGGCTCGGGCTACCAGCTGTCCAATGCACTGATGGCCGTCGGCCGTGGCGAATGGACGGGCGTGGGCCTGGGCGCTTCGGTGCAGAAGCTCAACTACCTGCCTGAGGCGCATACCGACTTCATCTTCTCGGTGATCGCCGAAGAACTCGGCTTCGTCGGGGTCTGCGGCGTGGTCGCGCTGTATGCGCTGCTGGTCGGCCGTGCGTTTTGGCTGGGCATGCGCTGCGTGGAAATGAAGCGCCATTTCTCCGGCTACATCGCCTTCGGCATCGGCCTGTGGATCAGCCTGCAGAGCTTCGTCTCGGTGGGCGTGAACCTGGGAATCCTGCCCACCAAGGGTCTGACCTTGCCGCTGATTTCTTCCGGCGGCTCGTCGGTGCTGATGACCTGCGTGGCGATGGGGCTGCTGCTGCGCGTCTCCTACGAAATGGATCGCGCCGAACGTCTGCGTAGCAAGCTGTCGCCGCAGGGCGTGGCGGCCACCGCACCCGCCGAGCCGGCTGCGGTGGCCGAGCCGGCACCGGCTGCGCCGGCACGTGCACCGCAACGCGAGCCGGCCATCGCGTCGGTCTCGGTGGCGCCTGCCTCGGCGGTGTTGCGTGGTACCAGCCGGATGCAGCCGCGGGTGGAACCGACCTTCGGGAGGATGGCATGAGTCTGTCTGCGCATCCCTCGCAAGCGTCGGCGCATCCGGTTGCGGGCGCGCGACCGGTGATGATTCTGGCCGGTGGGACCGGCGGCCATATCTTCCCTGGCCTGGCCGTCGCCAAGGTGCTGCGCGCGCGGGGCGTACCGGTCACCTGGCTGGGTGCCGAGGGCGCGATGGAAACGCGGCTGGTACCGCCACAGGGCATTGCGATCGACACCTTGGCCATTACCGGCCTGCGTGGCAAGGGCGTGTTGAAGCTGCTGGGCGCGCCGGTCCGGGTGGCGCGCGCGGTGCGCGCGGCCGGCTTTGTGTTGCGCCAGCGCCAGCCGCGCGCAGTGGTCAGCTTCGGCGGCTTTGCGGCCGGCCCCGGCGGGCTGGCGGCACGCTTGCTCGGCTTGCCGCTGTTGGTGCACGAACAGAATCGCGCTCCAGGCATGACCAACAAGGTGTTGTCGCGTTTCGCGCGTCGCGTGCTGACCGGCTTCCCGGGCAGCTTCGCCGGTGAGGAAGCGGTGGGCAATCCGGTGCGCGCTGAAATTGCCGCATTGCCGGCGCCGGCAGTGCGGTTGAGCGGCCGTGGCGGTCCGGTGCGGCTGCTGGTGCTCGGTGGGAGCCAGGGCGCTCGTGCGCTCAATCAGGCTGTCCCTGCTGCGCTGGCCGCCCTCGGCCATCCGGCAGTGGAGGTGCGTCACCAGTGCGGTGAGAAGCTGCGCGCCGAAGCCGAACGCTCGTATGCCGATGCCGGCGTCAGCGCCAGCGTCGAAGCCTTTATCGCGGACATGGCGGCGGCGTATGCCTGGGCTGACCTGGTGGTGTGCCGCGCCGGTGCATCCACCCTGGCCGAGTTGTGCGCGGCCGGTGTCGGCAGCGTGCTGGTTCCGTTCGCTGCCGCGGTGGACGACCACCAGACCCGGAATGCCGAGTATCTGGTCGGCGCCAACGCCGCGGTGCTGCTCAAGCAGGACGACAGCTTGGCGGTGCGTCTGCAGCAGGTCTTGCAGACCTTGCTCGCCGATCCTGTGCGCCGGCTGGCGATGGCAGAGGCCGCGCGCACGCTCGCCAAGCCGGATGCGGCCGAACATATCGCCGACATCATTCTGGAAGAAGCCGGGACTCGGGACCCGGGACCCGGAACCCGGGAAGAGCAACAGCAAAGGAGAGCCGTGAACCGCGATGCGGATGCCGGTGTACGCGGGACGCACGATCAACAGCGGATGGGCATGCACGTCGACCAACCTCAGGGGCAGGCGCAGCGCGCCGCCGTTTCGCTTTTCCCGGGGCCCGGGTCCCGGGTCCCGCGTCCCGGCCTTTCCCCCGGAGGTGCCCAATGATCCGTCGTCTGCAGGACAGCGGCGATCTGGTGCGGGCGTTCCCACGCGTGCACTTCGTCGGCATCGGCGGCACCGGCATGAGCGGTATCGCCGAAGTCATGCTGACGCTGGGCTATGAAGTCTCCGGTTCGGACAACGCGGACAATGCGGCCACGCGCCGGCTGGCCAAGCTCGGTGCACGCGTGATGCGTGGGCACTCGGCAGCCAACGTGCTCGGCACTGATTGCGTGGTAGTGTCCAGCGCCATTCGCGAGGACAATCCGGAACTGATGGAAGCGCGCAGCCAGCGCATTCCGATCATGCCGCGCGCAGCGATGCTGGCCGAGTTGATGCGCTTCCGTCGCGGCATCGCAGTGGCCGGCACCCATGGCAAGACCACCACCACCAGCTTGGCCGCGGCCGTGCTGAGCGAAGGTGGACTGGATCCGACCTTCGTCATCGGCGGACAACTGCTGGCCGCCGGTGCCAACGCCAAGCTCGGTGGCGGCCAATGGCTGGTGGCCGAGGCCGACGAAAGCGATGGCAGCTTCCTGCGCTTGAATCCGTTGATGGCGGTCATCACCAACATCGATGCCGATCATCTGGAAAACTACGGCAACGACTTTGCCCGCGTGCAGGCCGCCTTCGCCGAGTTCCTGCAGCGCTTGCCGTTCTACGGCCTGGCGGTGCTGTGCATCGACGATCCGGAAGTCGCTGCGCTGGCGGGCAAGACACCGCGCCACGTGATGACCTATGGCATGAGCGAGACCGCCGACGTGCGCGCCGAGGACGTGGTGCAGGATGGGCCGCGCATGCGCTTCACCCTGCGCCTGCCCGAAGGCACCACCACGCCGGTGACGCTGGCCTTGCCGGGACGACACAATGTGCTCAATGCGCTGGCCGCTGCCGCGATTGGCTGGCAGCTGGGCGTGGCGCCAGAGACCATCGCGCGCGCGCTGGAAAACTTCGCCGGCATCGGGCGCCGATTCAATGACCTGGGTGAAGTCATCACCGCTAGCGGTGCGCGCGTGCGCGTGGTCGACGACTATGGCCACCATCCGCGCGAGCTGGAAGCGGTGTTCGCCGCTGCCCGTGGCGGCTGGCCGGACAAGCGCCTGGTGGTGGCCTTCCAGCCGCATCGCTATAGCCGGACCCGCGACCAGTTCGACGCATTCGCTGCCGTGCTCAGCACCGTCGATGCACTGGTGTTGAGCGAAGTTTATCCGGCCGGTGAAGCGCCGATTCCAGGCGCCGATTCGCGTGCCCTGGCGCGTGCCATTCGCGCGCGCGGTCGCAGCGAGCCGGTGGTCGTCGGGCAGGTGAACGGCCTGCCGGACGTATTGCCGGACGTGCTGCAGGATGGCGACCTGCTGCTGATGATGGGCGCGGGCGATATCGGCTACATGGCACAGCACATCATCAGTCATGGATTTTCCGGAGGTGAAGCATGAGCGCTTCAGCGGTCGGGACCCGGGACCCGGGACCCGGCTTTGACAAACGCACCCGCGATCCGTCTGCATTCGGTCGCGTTGCCGTGCTGCTCGGCGGCACCTCGTCCGAGCGTGAGGTGTCGTTGAATTCCGGCCGCAATGTGTTGGACGCGCTGCGCGCGCGCGGTGTCGATGCGCAGCCGGTGGACGGCATTCCGGCATTGGCGAAGGCGCTTGTCGCCCAGCAGTTCGATCGCGTCTTCAACGTGCTGCACGGCCACAACGGCGGCGGTGAGGACGGCATCGTACAGGGGCTGATGGAAGCCTTCGGCATTCCGTATACCGGTTCGGACGTGCTCGGCTCGGCGCTGAGCATGGACAAGATCCGCACCAAGCAGGTGTGGTTGTCGCTGGGCCTGAGCACGCCGCGCTATGCGCGGCTGGCTGCCGGTGCCAGCGCCAGCGAGATCCACGCGGCTGCCCAGCAGATCGGCCTGCCGGTGATCGTCAAGCCGGCCAATGAAGGCTCCAGCGTCGGGGTCAGCCGGGTGTTCGACCAGGATCAACTGGAAGAAGCGGTGGCCTTGGCGGCGCGCTATGACGGCGCGTTGCTGATGGAGCAACTGATCGACGGCGACGAACTCACCGTGGCCGTGCTCGGCGAGACCGCACTGCCGTCGATCCGCATCGTGCCCAACGGGCAGTGGTACGACTACAACGCCAAATACGTCGCCGAGGACACTCAATACCTGTGTCCTGGCCTGGAAGGCGAGGCCGAAACGCAGATCGGCGCCTTGGCGCTGGCCGCGTTCCGCGCCGCCGGCTGCCGTGGCTGGGGACGCGTGGACGTCATGCGCGACCGCGCCAGCGGTCAGTTGTATCTGCTGGAGGTCAACACCGCACCTGGCATGACCAGCCATTCGCTGGTGCCCAAGGCGGCGCGCCAGCTCGGTATCGATTTCGAGCAACTGGTGTGGCGTGTGCTGGAGCAGACGCTATGACGCTGGTGATGGCAGTGATGTCGGGACTCGGGACCCGGGACCCGGGTCCCGACGCGCACGACGCGCACGACGCGCACGGAGCGCGCCCTTGAACGCGACCCTGCGCATCCTGGCCTGGGTGATCGCGTTGGCGCTGGTGGCGCTGCCGGTGGTCGCCGTGCTCAACGGCTGGGTCGGCGCCGAGCGCTGGCCGTTGGCCAGGTTGCGCGTGTCCGGCGACTTCAAGCGGGTGTCGGCCGAGCAGTTGCGCGCGGTGGTGTTGCCGTACGCGCGGGCGGGCTTCTTCGCGGTCAAGCTGCAGGATGCACAGGACGCCATCGCACGCTTGCCATGGGTCGAGCACGCGCAGGTCCGCAAGCGTTGGCCCGACGTGCTGGAAGTGCATGTCGTCGAACACCGGCCGTTTGCGCGCTGGGGCAGCGATCGCATGTTGTCCGAACAAGGACGCTTGTTCCGTACGCCGCCGCTGCTGAAGGATTTCAAGCTGCCGCAGCTGGGCGGGCCGGACAGCCGCACGCATGAAGTGGTGGCCTTGTACAACGAGTCGCGCGCGCTGTTCGCGCCCACCGGCCTGGATGTGGAGCGGCTGGAGATGGATGCGCGCGGCAGTTGGTCGCTGAGCCTGAGCAACGGCCTGCAGATCGTCATTGGCCGTGACGATGCGCGTGCGCGCCTGCAACGCTTCGCGCGAGTGTTGCCGCAACTGGCCGATCCGCAACGCCCGATCGCGCGCGCCGACCTGCGTTATACCAATGGGTTCACCGTGACTCGCTCGGCGGTGGAGAGCAGGGACCCGGGACCCGGGACGCGGGACTCGAAGCACGCTCACGCTCCCCAGGCAGCTCGAATCAACCACGCCACGCCGGCTGAAACGGTCGCTTCGCTTTTCCAGGCTCCGGCTTCCCTCACCTCCCCTCTTCGCAGTCCCCGCACATGAACCGCAAAGGCGACAAATCCCTCATCGTTGGACTGGACATCGGCACCTCCAAGGTCGTCGCGCTGGTCGGCGAGTATTCGCCCGGCAACCCGATCGAGGTGATCGGGATCGGTTCGCATGAATCGCGCGGTCTCAAGCGCGGCGTGGTGGTGGATATCGAATCCACGGTGCAGTCGATCCAGCGCGCGGTGGAGGAAGCCGAGCTGATGGCTGGTTGCGAGATCCGCTCGGTGTACGCGTCGATCTCCGGCAATCACGTGCAGTGCAAGAACTCGCCCGGCATCGTGCCGATCCGCGACGGCGAAGTGACCTGGAGCGATCTGGAACGGGTGCTGGACGCTGCCAAGGCGGTGGCGATCCCGGCCGACCAGCGCATCCTGCACGCGATCCCACGCGAATACGTGCTGGACGACTCGCAGGAAGGCATTCGCAACCCGGTCGGTATGACCGGCGTACGCCTGGAGGTGCATGCCCATCTGGTGGTGTGTGCGCAGTCGGCTGCGGCCAACATCAGCAAGTGCGTGCAGAAGTGTGGCCTGCAGGTCGACGACCTGGTGCTGTCCTCGCTGGCCTCCTCGGTGGCCGTGTTGACCGCCGACGAGCGCGAATTGGGCGTGGTGCTGGTGGACATCGGCGCCGGTACCACCGATCTTGCGGTCTACGTGCAGGGCGCGATCTGCCACACCGCCTCGTTGCCGATCGCCGGCGACCACGTCACGAACGACATCGCGCATATGTTGCGCACGCCGACCCCCGAGGCCGAGCAGATCAAGGTGCGCTACGCCTGTGCGTTGGCGCAGCTGGCCACCGCCGAGGAAAGCATCCAGGTGCCGTCGGTTGGCGACCGTCCGCCGCGTCGCATGCCGCGGCATGCGCTGGCCCAGGCGGTGCAGGGCCGCTATGAGGAAATCTTCGAAATGGTGCAGGCCGAGCTGCGGCGTTCCGGTTTCGAGGAACTGGTGCGTGCCGGCATGGTGCTCACCGGCGGCGCCTCAAAGATGGAAGGCGTGGTCGAGCTGGCCGAGGAAATGCTGCAGATGCCGGTGCGGGTGGGGATTCCCCAGCATGTCACCGGCCTGGGCGAAGTGGTGGGAAATCCGGTGCACGCCTCCGGCGTGGGCCTGTTGCTGATGGGCAGCCAGATCGAACATCCGCGACGGCCGTCGATTCCGACCGGACGTGCGGGCAGCTTGTTCAAGAAATTGCGCAACTGGTATCGCGGCGAGTTTTGAAGCCGGGACCCGGGACCCGGGACCCGGAAGAGCTAGAGAGCAAGAGCAGAGAGCGGAAGGTTGGTAGGAAGGCAGATTAGATGCGGTAGGTCGTGGGCGTTACGCAATATCCATAAGAAAAATTTTGCCGGTCCGCGTTGCGGGCCGGGAGCCGGGAGATCGCTTCCCGGGTCCCGGGTCCCAAGCCGCGGATCCCGGCTTCATACAAGAGGACACTGACATGGCACATTTCGAACTGATTGAAAAAATGGCTCCCAACGCGGTCATCAAGGTCGTCGGCGTCGGCGGCGGTGGTGGTAACGCGGTGGCACACATGGTCAACACCAATGTCGACGGCGTGGAGTTCATCACCGCCAACACCGACTCGCAGGCGATCAAGAACTGTGGCGCCAAGCTGCAGCTGCAGTTGGGCACCAACGTGACCAAGGGTCTGGGCGCAGGCGCCAATCCGGAGGTCGGCCGTCAGGCCGCGCTGGAAGATCGCGAGCGCATCATGGACGCGCTGCAGGGTGCAGACATGGTGTTCATCACCGCCGGCATGGGCGGCGGCACCGGCACCGGCGCCGCACCGGTGGTGGCGCAGCTGGCCAAGGAAATGGGCATCCTGACCGTGGCCGTGGTCACCAAGCCGTTCCCGTTCGAAGGCCGCCGCCGCATGCAGGTGGCGCTGAAGGGCATCGAAGAGTTGAGCCAGCACTGCGACTCGTTGATCACCATCCCCAACGAAAAGCTGATCACTGTGCTGGGCCGCAATGCCACCATGATCCAGGCCTTCCGCGCCGCCAACGACGTGCTGCAGGGCGCGGTGCAGGGAATTGCCGATCTGATCGTGCGCCCCGGCCTGATCAACGTCGACTTCGCCGACGTGCGCACCGTGATGTCGGAAATGGGCCTGGCGATGATGGGTACCGGTTCGGCACGCGGCGATGATCGCGCCCAGGCCGCTGCCGAAGCCGCCATCCAGAACCCGCTGCTGGACGATGTGAACCTGGCCGGTGCCAACGGCATCCTGGTCAACATCACCGCCGGCCCGGACTTCACCATGTCCGAGTTCGACGAGATCGGCCGCACCATCGACGGCTTCGCCTCCGAAGACGCCACCGTGGTGGTCGGCACCGTGCTGGATCCGGACATGCAGGACGAAGTGCGCGTGACCGTGGTCGCCACCGGGCTGAATCGCGCTGCGCCGCGTGCGGCCCAGCGTCCGGACCAGCGCGCGCCGATCAAGCTGGTGCGCAATGCCACCACCGGCCAGCCGGAGTTCGCCGATTTCGATACCGGAACCGGCGATGCAGTGTCCAAGGCGGTTGGCGGCAGCATGGGCCTGGGCCTGCGGCGCCCCAGCAGCGACTCGGCCGGTGCCAGTGCGAGCGCCTCCAGCTCGGCTCCGGCCGCGGCCGACCTGCCCAACGACTACCTGGATATCCCGGCGTTCTTGCGCCGCCAGGCAGACTGATCCGCGTCAACGGCGTCGCTTGTCGGCGCCGCGTCTTACGCCGGAGCGTGCTCCGGCGCCATGTCATGTCTCTTTCTGCCGGGTCGGTCCACGACCCGGCAGCTTTTGCGACCGCATGACGACGGCGTTACACCTGCCGTCACGCAGTATTTGTTAAGATTCGGCTAATCTCACCGATCTAGACAGTCGGTTCAGCGTCTGTCTGCTTTGTTCCTCCAGACTTCGCCCATGACCCAGCAACGCACTCTCAAGAACACCATCCGTGCCACCGGCGTCGGCCTGCACAGTGGCGACAAGGTCTATATGACATTGCGCCCGGCCCCGGTCGACCACGGCATCGTGTTCCGTCGAGTGGACCTGGAGCCGGTGGTCGAGGTACCCGCCGATGCCGAACTGGTCACCGAGACCACCTTGTGCACCGGCCTGACCTGCAACGGCGCCAAGATCCAGACCGTCGAGCATTTGATGTCCGCGCTGGCCGGGCTGGGCGTGGATAACGTCATTGTCGAGTTGTCCTCGGCAGAGCTGCCGATCATGGATGGCTCGTCTGGTCCGTTCGTGTTCCTGCTGCAGTCGGCCGGCATCGTCGAGCAGGCCAAGCCGAAGCGCTTCATCCGCATCCTGCGCCCGGTCGAAGTGCGCGATGGCGACAAGATCGCCCGATTCGAGCCCTACGAGGGTTACAAGCTCGGTTTCACCATCGAGTTCAACCACCCGATGATCCCGGCGCAGCAGTCGCGGCAGGAGATCGATTTCTCCACTGCGGCCTACGTCAAGGAAATCTCCCGCGCCCGCACCTTCGGTTTCATGCGCGACCTTGAATACATGCGCGAGCGCAATCTGGGCCTGGGCGGCTCGATGGACAACGCCATCGTGCTGGATGAGTTCCGGGTGCTCAACGAAGACGGCCTGCGCTATACCAACGAGTTCGTCCGGCACAAGATTCTCGATGCCATCGGCGACCTCTACCTGGCCGGTGGTGCCATCCTCGGTGCCTACGAGGGTTTCAAGTCCGGCCATGCCCTCAACAACAAGCTGGTCCGGGCCCTGCTCGCCGACCAGGCTGCTTGGGAGTGGGTCAGCTTTCCTCAGGGCAGCGTCCAACAGCCTCCGGTCACCTACGCCAGTCCTGTCTACGCCTGATGTCGGGGATTTCCCTGGCTGGGGTCGGGACTGTGAACTCTATCGGACTTTTGGTCCGACTTTAACCTGATCTTAATACTTCCCTAACTCCTCGACGGGACTTGCCCGCTAGGATGCGTCGGGTCGTGTGCGGCACTTCGCATTTTCTTCACGCACCGGCGGCCGCCTTTGGGCGGATCAGGGCTTCACCGTTTGCTCGGTGGGATGTCCTGCAAGGAGGCCAGTGCGTCACGCAGCCCTTGGCGAGTGGCGTCGGAAACAGGCAGTGACCGGTCCCGGTTCTGCTGCATTGGGGAATGCAGCGGGGTGGTCGCGGTCTTGACGGTCACCTGGGTGGCCTTCAGCCCGATGGATCGGGCGGCAGTGAGGATCTGTGCTTCGGCAAGCCGCACCTTGGCATGCCAGACCGGAGACTCGACAAGAAAAACGAGCTGTTCTCCTCGCACATTGGCCAGCCGGCACCGGCTGGACAGCTGCGGCGGCAACAGGGGGCGCAACTGCCGGTCCAGCGCGTCGAGCCAAAGGGCGCGACGTACGGGATCGCCGGCTCTATCGCTCAGCAGCGCCTCGGCGGCCTGCTGCGGGGTGGAAGGGGCGCGTGCGCTGGACTTGGGCTTGGACATGACACTCATATGGCGTTGAAGAAAGTCGTAATCAAATCGCGTGAAACCCGTTCCGAGCGGTGGACCCGGCAGTTCCAGGGGTTCGCTGCGGAGCGACCGATGGTGGTGCTGGGCGCCGTCCTCGGCGTCGGCATGCTGATCGGTGCCGGCGCCAGTACCGCGACCGGCATGGTGACCAATTCCGCCCTGCAGGCCAAGGTCGATGCGCAACAGGCTGAACTGACGCGCGCGCAGCGTGCCTCGCAGGCGCAGGTCAATGCGCTGGCGGCACGGCTGGGCGAGCTGCAGGCGCAGGCCACCCGGCTGAACGCGCTGGGCGAACGCCTGACCCAGATGGGCAAGTTGAAGGACGGCGAGTTCGACTTCGACGAGCCGGTCGGCGTCGGTGGCGGCGACGAGCCGGTCAGCGACATGCCGGTGAAGGATCTGAAAGAGAATCTGAACCAGGTGGAGCGACAGTTCTCCGCTTCCGGCCAGCAGCTGGACGTACTGGCGTCGTTGATGTTCGACCATCAGCTGGAACAGAACGCGATGCCCTCCAGAGCGCCGATCCGCAACACCTACATCACCTCCGGCTTCGGCGGCCGCGCCGATCCCTTCGATGGCGGTTCTGCCTTCCACAAGGGCGTGGATTTCCACGCCAACGTGGGCGATCCGGTGTTGTCGGTCGCCGACGGCGTGGTCAGCTACGCCGGCGTGCGCGGCGGCTACGGCAACGTGGTGGAAGTGGATCATGGCAATGGCTACGTCACCCGCTACGCGCACAATTCGCGCCTGGTGGTGAAGGTCGGAGACCTGGTGCGGGCCGGGCAGCAGATCGCCAAGGCCGGTTCCAGCGGGCGCTCCACCGGTGCGCACGTCCATTTCGAAGTCTGGGTCGACGGCAAGGTGGTCAATCCGCGCAAGTTCCTCGACGACACGACCCCGGTGGGGCGTCGCGGGCGCGGCTGAGCAGGCGGGGGCGGCGGCGCTTGATTCGTGCCGGCCCGCCCCAAGCTACAATAGGGTGTTGCCATCGACAGGGCGCAGTGCGCCCTGTTTCGTTTACGGCGGTCGGGTCTGTGGGGACCGGCGTCGGTCAAACCGTTCCTTTTCAACCGGTTTCTTCAATGATCAACAGTCTGCTTACCCGTGTCTTCGGCAGTCGCAACGAACGCCAGCTGCGCCAGCTCAACCGTCTCGTCACCCAGATCAATGCGCTGGAGCCGACGATCGAGAAGCTCTCCGACGCCGAGCTGCAAGCCAAGACCCCGGAGTTCAAGCAGCGCATCGCCGCCGGCGAATCGCTGGACAAGCTGCTCCCGGAAGCCTTCGCGGTCTGCCGCGAGGCCAGCCGGCGCGTGCTCGGCATGCGTCACTACGACGTGCAGCTGATCGGCGGCATGGTGTTGCACCTGGGCAAGATCGCCGAAATGCGCACCGGCGAGGGCAAGACCCTGGTGGCGACCCTGCCGGTCTACCTCAACGCCTTGCAGGGCGAGGGTGTGCATGTGGTGACCGTCAACGACTACCTGGCGCGCCGCGATGCCGCGCAGATGGGCAAGTTGTACAACTGGCTGGGGCTGAGCGTGGGCGTGGTCTACCCGGGCATGCCGCACAGCGACAAGCACGCCGCTTACGGCGCCGACATCACCTACGGCACCAATAACGAATTCGGCTTCGATTACCTGCGCGACAACATGGCGCTGTCGCGTGCCGACCGTTACCAGCGCACGTTGCATTACGCCATCGTCGACGAAGTCGACTCGATCCTGATCGACGAGGCGCGCACGCCGCTGATCATCTCCGGGCCGGCCGACGAGTCGCCGGAACTGTATATCCGCGTCAACCGCATCGTGCCGCAGCTGACCAAGCAGGAGAACGAAGAGGCCGACGGCGACTACTGGGTGGATGAGAAGGGCAAGCAGGTCCATCTGTCCGAGGCCGGCATGGGCCACGCCGAGGAACTGCTGCTGCAGGCCGGAATCCTGGAAAACGCCGACGACGGACTGTATGCGGCGCAGAATCTGAGCGTGGTGCATCACCTCAACGCGGCGCTGCGTGCGCATGCGCTCTATCAGCGCGACGTCGATTACATCGTGCGCGATGGCGAAGTGGTGATCGTCGACGAATTCACCGGTCGTACGCTGACCGGTCGTCGCTGGTCCGATGGCCTGCACCAGGCGGTCGAGGCCAAGGAAGGGGTGCCGGTGCAGCGCGAGAACCAGACGCTGGCCAGCATCACCTTCCAGAACCTGTTCCGCATGTACAAGAAGCTGTCCGGCATGACCGGTACGGCCGACACCGAAGCTTACGAATTCCAGAGCATCTACGGCCTGGAAGTGGTGGTGATCCCGACCAATCGCCCGACCGTGCGCAAGGATCATCCGGACCAGGTGTTCCTCAACCGCAAGGGCAAGTTCAATGCGGTGCTGGCCGACATCGAGGACTGCGCCAAGCGCGGGCAGCCGGTGCTGGTGGGAACCACCTCGATCGAGACCTCGGAGATGCTGTCCGAGCATCTGCGCAAGGCTGGGGTCAAGCACGAGGTGCTCAACGCCAAGCAGCACGAGCGCGAAGCGACCATCGTCGCCAATGCCGGTCAGCCGGGTGCGGTGACCATCGCCACCAACATGGCCGGTCGCGGTACCGACATCGTGCTGGGCGGTTCGCTGGAGGCCGAATACCACGCGCTCGGCGAGGATGCCAGCGAGGACGCACGCTTCCGGGTCAAGACCGAGTGGCAGCGCCGGCATGATGCCGTCAAGGCCGCAGGTGGCCTGCATATCATCGGTACCGAACGGCACGAATCGCGGCGTATCGACAACCAGTTGCGCGGTCGTTCCGGTCGTCAGGGCGACCCAGGCTCCTCGCGCTTCTACTTGTCGCTGGAAGACAACCTGATGCGCATCTTCGCCTCCGATTGGGTGCAGAAGGCGATGCGCATGATGGGCATGAAGGAAGACGACGTCATCGAAGATCGTCTGGTCAGCCGCCAGATCGAGAAGGCCCAGCGCAAGGTCGAAGCGCATAACTTCGATATCCGCAAGAACCTGCTCGACTTCGACGACGTCAACAACGACCAACGCAAGGTGATCTACGCCCAGCGCGACGAGCTGCTGGACGCCGAGTCGGTCAAGGACAATGTGGAAGGCATCCGTGGCGATGTGATCCACGACCTGGTCGCACGCTTCGTGCCGCCGAACTCCGTCGATGAGCAGTGGGACCTGCAGGGCCTGGAGGCGACGCTGGAGTCGGAGCTGGGCATGACGTTGTCGCTGACCGAGCTGGTACGGACGCAGGAAGAGATCGATGCCGAGCAGATCGCTGTCAAGGTGCAGTCGGCGGTGGATGCGCACTTCGCCGAAAAGGAAGCCGCCATTGGCGCCGACACCATGCGCGCGCTCGAGAAGCACGTGATGCTGACGGTGCTCGACCAGGGCTGGAAGGAGCATCTGGCCAAGATGGACTATCTGCGCCAAGGCATCTATCTGCGTGGCTATGCGCAGAAGCAGCCCAAGCAGGAATACAAGAAGGAAGCCTTCGAACTGTTCTCGGAGATGCTGGAGAACGTCAAGCGCGAGGTGATCAACCTGCTGGCGCGGGTGCGCATCCGCAGCGAAGAAGAAGTGGCCCAACTGGAAGAGCAGGAACGTCGTCAGGCCGAGGCACGTCTGCTGGCTTCGCAGTTCCAGCATCAGGATGCCGGTGGTTACGGCGCCGACGAGGAAGCTGCGCAAGTGCAGGGCGGAAACGCGCCGGTCGCGGTCTCGCAGGTCACCCGCGACGAGCCGAAGGTCGGCCGCAACGATCCTTGCCCCTGCGGCAGCGGCAAGAAGTACAAGCATTGCCACGGTCAGCTCAACTGATGCTGAGCTGACCGTGGAGCAGCCCGCTTTGCGGGCTGCTCACCCGCTATCCGCGTTGCGGATAGCGGGCTCACGGTGCCGCTTCCGATCCCTCGCGCCTTCGGCGCGCTCCCCTTGCCAAGGGGGATTCTTGTGGTCGTAGATGGCCGCCTCAGCAATGCGATGGTGGCTTGAGCAATATCGATTGATGGTTGGAGTCGTCGAGACGCTGAGCTGACCGGGGTGCCGCCGCCGTGCGGGCGGCGCATCGATTTGGTCGACGCGCGCCGACGGCCGCCTTTGCGAATGTGCCCTGTCCCCATCGCGACTGCAGGCCTCGACCCGATTGCGCTGAGCCGCTCACTCGCGGCACTCTTGCGCCCATGCCCGACTCCCTTCGATCCATCCACGTCGTTGCCGGCGTGATCACCGACGCCCGCGGTCGTATCTTGCTGACCCGTCGTACCGAAACGCGCGATATGCCTGGCCTGTGGGAGTTTCCTGGAGGCAAACGCGAGGCTGGTGAGACCTCCGAGCAGGCGCTGGTGCGCGAACTCAACGAAGAGCTCGGCATCGACGCGCAGGTCGGCGAGTGGATCATGGATGTGCCGCAGCTGTATCCGGACAAACGTCTGCGGCTGGAAGTGCGCCACATCACGAGCTGGAAAGGGAGCCCGCGCGGTCGCGAAGGGCAGGCGATGACCTGGGTCGCCGCCGACAAGCTCGGACGCTATTCGATGCCGCCGGCCGATGTGCCGGTAGTCGGCGTACTGCGCCAGCCAGACCGCTATCTGATCACGCCCGAGCCATCGGATCCGCAGGCCTGGCTGGACGGGCTGGAGCGTGCGTTGCAGGGGGGGATCGCCCGCATCCAGCTGCGCGCCCCGTCGCTGCCGCCGGCGCATTGGCGGGCGCTGGTGCAGCAAGCGTTGGCATTACGGGGACGCCAGCGCGCGCAGTTGTTGCTCAACCGCGATATCGCCCAGGCCGCTGCGCTGGGCGTGGGCGTGCATCTGGGCGCCGAGCAACTGGCCGCATTATCCGAGCGACCGCTGCCGGCAGACCTGCCGGTGGCCGCGTCCTGCCACACCGTGGAGGAGCTGCGGCAGGCCCAGCGCCTGGGCTGCGACTTCGCAGTGCTGGGGCCGGTGCGCGAGACCGCGTCCCATCCCGGCGCTGCGACGCTGGGCTGGGAGGGCTTCGAGCAGTTGCGCGAGCAAGTGGCACTGCCGATCTACGCGCTCGGTGGCATGACCGAGGCGGACCTGCAGGAGGCGCGCAAGCATGGCGCCCAGGGGATCGCCGCAATCCGCGGGTTGTGGCCGGATTGAGGATTGGCATCGCGGGCCGGGGTCGATGTGCGCGGGACACAGGGCAGGGCCTGGCAGCGCCGGGACTGGGACGACACTTCCGTCTCTCTCTGCATCCCACAGGTCAGTGGTCGGTCGCCAGTGACCGACCCAGCGACTGCGTGACGACCTGCCCATACGGCCATGAGCGGGTTGCTCGAGACGCCGCTGCCCGCGCGGACGTGCCCAGCGTCGATGCGCTTGCTGAGGACGGATGCCGCATCGCGTCGGCGCTCGCGATCGCAGCTGGCGGTACGTCCGTCGCTGCACAACGCCTGCGACTGGCGCTGCATCATGCGCACCGCCGCAGCGTTGCTCAGAAGGTCACCCAGAAGCAGTTGTACTGGCGGCGCAGCCGCAGCACGCTGCGCGTCGGCGTGCCGTTGGCCAAGGTCTGCTCCAGTCGCAGCCCCCACGGACGTGGACGTGCCGATGCACTGACGACAGGGGCGACAGCCGCGTCGACGCTTTCGCTGGCCAGGCCATCCGAGCCCTGGTCCTGCGGATACAATGGCGCGATATCCAGCAATGGCCGTTGCGCGATGCCCTCCAGGCGGCCCAGGACCTGATTGGCTGCGGCATCGGACTGCCCGCCCCAGAGATACAGGCTGGACAGCCGATTGACATCGCGATTGTCGATGGCGCCGTGCAGCAGGCTCACCAGTTCGCTCAGCCGCCGCGGGCAGCCATAGCGCGACAGCGTGGCGCCGCCTTGCGGGTCGCCCTGTGGGCGTGGTGCCGGCGGCAGCCGCGTGCTGGCCCCGACGTCCTCGCAGCGGCGATCGGTAAACACGGTCAGCCCCTCGGGTGAAACGCAGCGGCGGATCTCCTGCGCGTGCAAGCCAGGCCAGCACCCGAGCGATAACAACAGCGGTAACAGACGACGCATCGGTGCAGCGTAGCCGGCGGCGCGTGAACTGGCGAGGCCGTCGTCAGCGACCGATCAGCTGCAGCACCTGGGTGGTCGGCTTGGCCAGGTTGAGCGTGTAGAAATGCAGGCCCGGCGCACCGCCGGCGATCAGCCGTTCGCATAGTCCGGCCACGACCTCGGCACCGAATGCCCGTACCGACTCGGCATCGTCGCCGTAGGCCTGCATGCGCTTGCTGATCCAGCGGGGGATCTCCGCGCCGCATTGCTCGGAGAAGCGCCGCAATTGTGAAAAGTTGGAGATCGGCATGATGCCGGGCACGATCGGGACCTGCACCCCTAGCCGTTGCACGGCATCGCAAAAATGGAAGTAGGCGTCGGCGTTATAAAAGTATTGGGTGATCGCCGCGTCGGCGCCAGCGTCGACCTTGGCCTTGAAGTAGCGCAGATCGCTGAGCGCATCGACTGCCTGCGGATGCGTTTCCGGATAGGCGCCGACCTCGATGTGGAAGGCATCGCCGTGCTCGGCACGGATGAAGGCGATCAGCTCGGAGGCGTAGCGCAGATCGCCCGGATGGCCCATGCCCGATGGCAGGTCGCCGCGCAGGGCGACGATGCGGGTGCAGCCGATCGCCCGGTAGAGCTTGAGCAGTTCGCGGATCTCCTGCCGGCTGCCACCGACGCAAGACAGATGTGGTGCTGCCTCCAAGCCGTGCCTCTGTTTGAGATGGCGCACCGTCTCGGAGGTGTAGCTGAGCGTGGAGCCGCCCGCGCCGAAAGTGCAGGAGACATAATCGGGCCGGTAAGACTGCAGCCGGTTGGCTGTGCGATCCAGTTGTGCGCGCTGTTCGTCGGTCTTGGGAGGGTAGAACTCAAAGCTGAGAGGCGTCATCGCGACAGATCCGGCGGAACGTGCGCGAATAATATCGCTTCATCGCGATGAATGCATATTTAGTTGCGGCTGTGCTGCATCCGGCGCTGTCCGCGCGGAAAGCAGCCGCGAGCGCCGCAACGCGCATGGCCGCCGCAGCGCTGCCCGACGGCGCCGACAGGGCGCGACGGCCGAGACCGACGTACTGCCGACCCACTGCACGACCCTGCATGCTGCGGGTATTTCGCTGCGACTCGCGCCAGGCGCTCTAGGGCGTGGCCTGCACCCGGAACGGTAGATTGGCATAGCCGGCGCGACCGGCATCGTCGTGTACCTCGACGAATAGCCGATAGTGTCCTGGTCCAGGTGTGGTCAAGCGGGCAATGCCGCCCTCAACCGACTGCAGGCCGACCGCCAGCAATGTCGGCACGGCCTCCGGATCGCCGCCGATGCTGCGCGCGGTACTTTCCTGGCGCACCTGCCAGCGATAGCGCAGCGGGCCGCTGCCGCTGGCCTGCACGCGCGCCTCGACGCTGACGCCAGGCACCAGGGTGACGCTGTCCAGCGCCTGCTGGCCCGCCAACGTCAAACCGGTCACGTCCGGCGCGCGCGTGCGCGGCCACTGTCCGCTCCACACGGCCTGCAAGGCATCCACGCTGGGCGTGGCCTGCCCGGTCGGCAGCAGCAGGCCATACCAGGTGGGTGTGCGTTCCTGCTTGTCGCCCCACAGGAACACGAACGAGCCCAGGCTTTGACGCGTGTCCGCGGCGATGGCGTGGCGATAACGCCGTTCCAGCAATTGCGCCTTGCGACGGCTGTCGTCCTCGATCGGTGCGCCCCAGTCGGTGCGAGGCGATTCCCAGTGGCCGGTCGGCCCCCACTCGGTCACCACGTAGGGGCCCTGCCACTGACTGTCGCGCAGCTTCTGCGGGAGTCGTTCGATGTCGCCGTAGAGCTGCACCGCGATCAGGTCCAGCGCCGGCGCGCGGCTGGCGAGCTGGGCGATCAGTGCCCGATCGAATCCGGCCAGGGTGGTGGTCACCGGATGGTCTGGATCGATGGCATGGATGGCCTGGGCAATCGCGCCCACCGCGTTCCAGACCTTGGGATTGCGATAGTCCAGATTCAATTCGTTGCCCACCAACCACATCAGGACAGCGGGATGGCCGGCCCATTGGCGGACCTGGGCGAGGATGCGTTGTTGCTGGTGTTGCACGGCGACGGCATCGTCATAGTCGAAGCCATGGCGTTCGTTGCCGACCTCGATGCCCACGGCCACCATCAGGCCATTGCGTTGGGCGGTATCGAGCAGGGCGCGTTGACGTTTTGGATCGGCATCGATGCGCCAGGTACGCACGGCGTTGCCGCCACGCGCGGCCAGCACATCCATGCGGCCGTCGCCCAGACCAGCGCCCTTGATCAGGAACGGTTGGCCATCCACCAGCAGGCGATAGCCGGCCGGCGTGTCGACGATGCGGACCTGGGCGGCCGATGCCGCCGCAGTGACCGCTGCCAGGGTGAGTGCCACCAAGATGCGTAGGCAGCAGCGCGCGCGCGAGCTCATGCGATGTCCTTGAGTGCAGGGCGTGTGGTCGCGAGCATAGAGCAGGGCGCCAGTGCCGGCGTCATGGCGGCGGCGACCGGACCATCGCCGGGCTCGCTTGCTGGCAGACCCGCGGGCCGTGCACGCGTTAAGCTGGGCGCACCCCACGCCACAGACCGGAGCGCGACATGCAAGAGCAGGAAATGGACGTAATCGCCGAATCGTTGGGCCGCATCTGGGTCGCACTGGCGCGCAGCGTGGGCGACCTGGCGCTGGCCTTGGCCGAGCAGCCCGGCGTCGATGGCGACAAGTTGCTGCGGGACTTCAGTGCACGGCTGCCGTCCGGTCAGGACGATGGCACCTCCAAGGTGTTCGAGGCGATCCGCCAGTACCTTGGCCAGGACGCGAGCGCCGAGGAGTGAGCGATCGCTGATCGGACACGCCTGCGGCGTCCGTACAGGCGGGAGCGCTCGTCGCTGTCCGCTGCGCGCGCCGCAGGTGTCGCTGCCGCACGTGTGCAGTGATCGCCGGCGGGCGAGCAGCGGTCGCTGCGTTGCCGGACGGGTGTGATCTGCAATGCGCTCGCGCGTTGCGACTGCGATGGCAGCGACAAGTCGTGATGGCTTGCCAACGGCGAGATTGCCGGCCGCAAGGCGTTGACGTCGGCAGCCCTACACTACGTGCCCCACTACGGAGCGCGCGCATGTCCGAGACCACGATGACCGCCATCGCCATTCGCGATGGCAAGGGTGATGCCGACGCCTTGCACGCCACCACCTTGCCGCGGCCACGTGCCGGCGATGGGCAGGTGCTGATCCGCGTGCATGCGGCCGGGGTCAATCGCCCCGATCTGTTGCAGCGTGCCGGCCGCTATCCGCCACCGCCAGGCGCGCCGCAGACCTTGGGACTGGAGGTGGCGGGCGAGATCGTCGAGCCGGCCGGTCGCTGGAAGGTGGGCGATCGCGTCTGCGCATTGCTGGGTGGCGGCGGTTACGCCGAATACGCCGTGGTCGATGCCCGCCATGTCCTGCCGGTTCCGCCCGGGATGGACCTGGTACACGCCGCCGCGCTGCCGGAAACGGTGTTCACCGCCTATGCGAACCTGTTCGAACACGGCAGGTTGGCAGCCGGCGAATGGTTGCTGCTGCATGGTGCCACGTCCGGAATCGGCGTCACCGCCATCCAGTTGGCCAAGGCGGCGGGTGCGCATGTGCTGGCCACGGCACGCTCAGAGCAGAAGGCTGCACAGGCGCGCGCCCTGGGTGCGGACGTGGCGATCGATTCGCGCAGCACCGCGTTCGTGGAAGTGGCCAAGGCGCACGGCGGGGTCGATGTCGCGCTCGATATGGTGGGCGCGGCGGTGTTTGCGCAGACGCTGGAGGCGCTGAATCCGCATGGACGCATCGTCTATATCGCCTCGCAGGCCGGGGCTACGCTGGAAGTGCCGATTCCGCTGCTGATGCGCAAGCAGGCGGTCATCACCGGCTCGACCCTGCGCCCACGCACCGCGGATGAGAAAGCACGGCTGGCGGCGGAAGTGGAGCGGGTGGTGTGGCCGTGGATCGCCGACGGCAAGCTGCGCGTGTTGGTCGACAAGCGCTTCCCGCTGGCCGAGGCTGCCGCGGCCCATCGTTACCTGGAGCAGGGGAGCCACCTGGGCAAGGTGGTGCTGGAGATGTAGGCGCAGCTGTCGCACAGGCACCAGGTTGCTGGCGCCTGGCGTTGGTATGCGGCGGGTCGGGTGCGGCAAGGCGGCGCAGATCTTGAAGCGCACAGCTTGTTGGGATCGCTTCTCGAGCGCCGGCTTCGCAGTGTTGCGACCAAAACTTATACCGCCTCGTGAAGAATCCGCAGCCTCTTCACACACAGCAACGGGCGGTAAACGAAATGATGACGCGTTCTTTTGGTCAGGCCATGCTGGCCTCGGCCATCGCACTGGGTCTGGCCAGCGGCGTGCAGGCGGCCGAATCGGCGACCCCAGCGCAAGCGGCCAGCGGCGCCGCTGCCCTGGCACCGGAGCGCGTGCTGCAGGTTGGCTTTGTCCTCAAGCCGAAAGTCGCCATGACCCAGCAACACGCGGCAGTCGAGCAGTGGCTGGTCCGCGATGCCGGTGATCCGCTGCTGCGTGGCCAACTGGCCCAGGCCTCGGTCGCGGCGGCGAGCGACATTGCGCAGGTCAAGGCATACCTGAGTCGTTATGGCATCACCGATGTGCGTCCGGCCACCGATGGCCGCTTGCTGCAGGTCCGCGCAACGGCGGCGGCGTTGCAGGCGGCCCTGGGCACCCAGCTGCATGCCGTGAGCACCGACGGCCGCGTCGGCGTTGCCGCGGCGCAGGGCGCAGTCGCCGTGCCCGCCGGCTTGCAGACGGTCGTGCAAGGTGTGATCGGCCTGGACGGCACTGCCGGTGCCAAGGTGACCCCGCACGGAGCGCCGCTGAGCGCCGCCCGCAACGCCCTGTTGAGCAGCAGTGCCGTCATGGCCTCCAACAGCGGCGGCACCGAAGTCGTGCGCCACAGCATCGAGGAGCTCAATAGCGCCTATGGCGCCGATACGCTGGCACCGGCCAGCGATATCGTCGGTGCGGTCATCGCTGCCGGTAATCTGGAAAATACCCTCGCGCGGCTGCAGAGCTTCCAGGCCCTGCATGGCCTCCACACCCCGGTCACGGTGGTGACCGTGGGCGACCCCGGCGCACCGGGTTACCAGTCCAATGCCGCCAGCAAGGATTCCGAAGTCGAGTGGGACATGGATACCCAATTGCTGGTCGGTAGCTCCGGCGGGTTGAAGCGTCTGATCATCTACAACATCCCGGACTTCTCCTGGAAGAGCATCATCGACGGCATGGCCCGCGCCGCCGACGACAACCTGGCCCGCGTGGTCAGCATGTCGATCTATGGGCAGGAAATCCAGGTCAACGACGCGGTCTTCCAGGCCATGGACGCCAGCCTGACCAAGGCAGTGCAGCAGGGCCAGAACTTCGTGATCTGCAGTGGCGACGACGGCGTGTATCTACCGCTGAGCGCACGCGCCAACGCGCCGTATTACGACAGCCTGATGGCGCGCCCGGACCTGCGCCAGGTGGGCTGGCCGGCGTCGCATCGCTACGCCATCGCCGTTGGCGCCACCGAACTGTCGACCCAGGTCGGCAATCCCGGCCGTTACGCCTCCGAGCGGGTCTGGAACGCCGGTGTCGGCCGTCAGCTCAGCCAGGGCGGCGTCAGCAAGATCGCCTACGCGCCGCAGTGGCAGCGCACCCTGCTGCCTGGCCAGACCGCGTTCGGCTACCGTGCCGTGCCCGATGTCAGCTTCAACGGCTCGTTCTACAGCAGTGCGCAGATCCGCGGCACCGATGCGCAGGGCAACGAGGCTGCCTGGTATGTGTGGGGCACCAGTGCCGCTACGCCGACCTTCGCCGGCTATATCGCCCGGCTGTTGCAGTCGCATCCCAACCTGGGCTTTGTCGCACCGCAGATCTATCAGTACGCGAGCCAGCGCAGCGATGCGCAGCGCCAGCACGATGTAGTCGTCGGCAGCAATGGCCTCTACAACGACGGCTATATGGCCAACTATGGCTGGGATTTCGCATCGGGCTGGGGCAGCATGAACATCGGCGACTTCGATCGCTTCCTGACGCGTACCTTTCCGTGAGGCACTGGTCCGGGTCGTCACGGCGACGGCCCGGACCCTGCGGCAGCAGTGTTACCCGTATAGGGGATATCGGCCTGCAGCGTGGCAGGCCTTCTGCAGCCTCCGCTGTCGATGGCGACCTTGCGCATGCTGGGTGCCCGATCGTCCGAGACAGGTATAGCAAAACTCTTGAGAGCGATGTCTCGTCGTGGCCCGCGCGCTGACCGTACACTGCGGCCGCGCAGCGTCATGGCCCGCGCCGCGCATCGGCCGCATCGACCTGTCTTGATCAGGTCGCGGTGCGTTCGGCGACGACGGTGCCCCCTCTTGTGAGCATGGGTTCGATGAAGCATCCAGATGCATTGCGTATCGCGCTGGTCGGGATCGGCAAGATTGCCCGTGATCAGCATGTCCCGACGATCGCTGCACGCGCGGACGTGGAGCTGGTGGCCACCGTCAGTCGCCATGGCACCGTGGAAGGTGTGCCGGGGTATCAGACCCTGGATGCCGCGTTTGCCGCGCATCCGCAGATTCAGGCGGTGGTGCTGTGCACGCCACCGGTTGGTCGCCATGCGCTGGCCCAGGTCGCGTTGGCGGCAGGACGCCATGTGTTCTTGGAAAAGCCACCGGCGGCCACGTTGACCGAGATCGGCGACCTGCAGCGCCTGGCGGCTGATGCGCAGCGCAGCCTGTTCGCCAGCTGGCATTCGCGCTACGCCGCCGGCGTGGCCACCGCACGCCGCTGGTTGGTCGGTAAGCAGGTGCAGGCCGTCCATATCGCCTGGAAAGAAGACATCCGCCAGTGGCATCCAGGCCAGGACTGGATTCTTGCGCCCGGTGGCATGGGCGTGTTCGATCCAGGCATCAACGCATTGTCCATCGTCACTCACCTGCTGCCGATGCCCTTCGCGCTGCGCGAGGCGGTGTTGCAGGTGCCGCAGAATCGTCAGGCACCGTTGGCCGCACGGTTGGCGTTCGCCACCGCCGACGGCGTGGCGGTGACGGCCGAGTTCGACTTTCTGCAGACCGGTCGGCAGCGCTGGGATATCGTGGTAGACACCAGCGACGGGCAGCTGCTGCTCAGTGACGGCGGTGCCCACCTGCAGATCGACGGACAGCCGCAGCCGCTGGCCGAGACCAGCGAATACGACGGGCTGTACGCACGCTTCGTGGAGCTGGTGAACAGCCGCATGTCCGACGTCGATGTGGCGCCATTCGTCCATGTGGCTGACGCGTTCCTGCTTGGGGAGCGCGAGCAGGTCGCGCCGTTTTCCTGGTGAGTCTTGCCGCCGCGATGACACCGCGGCGGTGACCCGCGCGGCAGCGATGCCGCGCTGCCACGGTGGTGCCCGCAACGCCGACGGGACACACCAGCCGACGTTGCGGGCACTGCGATCGCGCACACGCGGCGCTTGCGATGGCTGGCCTCTCAGCGGCGCCACATCCGCGCACCGCGCGCTGGCAGCGTAAAGGTGTAGGAGCTGCTGGTGATGCGGACCACGTTGCCCGATCCCAGCGCGTCGACGTAATCGGCATTCCAGTACAGCACGCTATTGTTCATGCCGACCGTGGTGGTGACTGGATTGCCGCACTTGTTGATGCCGACGATGCCCAGGCTGCCGCGACGGAACAGCACATGGCAGGCGCTGGACGACAACACCTGCATGTCCGTGCCCTGCACGCCGTTGTGGAAGCCGATCATTCGCCGCAGGTCATCACGCTTGTAGGCATCCACCCAACGGTTGTCACCGCTTTCGTTGTTGTCGGTATAGACCATCGGCATGCCGCCGTTGCGGCCGAGCAGGTAGGCATAGGCCAGGGTTTCATCGACCGGGTCGAGGATCGCGTAGCGGAAGCCGGCATTGTTGGGAATATCGTGGGTGACGGCGAAGGTCACCGCGCGATTTCCGGGCAAAGCCTGGCCGGCGCCGGCGGGATCGACCAACTGCTGCAGGCTGGCGCCGATCGCGAAGGCGTTGCGGATGGCATTGAACAGCGGGAAGTCATAAGCGGCCTGCGGGGTGGATTGCAGATAGGGAGCCAGGAACTGGTCGTAGTCGTTGTTGCCGCTACCGCCACCGGTGATCACTTCGCCGAACACATAGGTGCCCGAGCGGATGCCGGCATCGAAAACACGATTGAGGTGGTCGAAGGTCATGTGCTTGGCGGCATCCACCCGGAAGCCGGTCACGCCCAGGCCCTTGAGTGCCTGCAGATAGGCGCGCTGCTGCTGCACGACCCAGTCGTTGCCGACCAGATCCGGCAGGCCGGGATCGCCATTGCCGCCACAGATGCGGTAGGTGCGGACCTGGTAGGCATCGTTGTAGTCGGTGATGCATTGCGCCGGGCCGAAGTCGCTGGCGCTGAGAAAATTGGAGGACAGTGTGCCGAACAGGCGCAAGCTATCGTAGCGACCGGGATTGGCCGCGTACTGCGCCAGCACGGCGCTACCCGGGTAGTTCAGGTCCGAGCGCGTTGCCGCCTCGTTGGCCATGTGGTTGAACACCACGTCGGCATAGGTTTCCACGCCGTTGTTGGCCAGGGCCTGCACCATGCGCGAAAAGGCCGCGGTGTCGCCAAGCGGATTGTCGATCAGGCGGATGTCCTGCGGCTGATAACGCGCCCACCAGGCGCTGCCCTGCGAGCGGTAGGCCGGCGCGACCAAGACTTTGCGGTAGCCGGCATCGGCAATCTCCTTGGCGCGTGCTTCCACCGTGGCATACGGCCAGTTGAAGGCGTGCAGGATGACATCGGCCTGGGCGTTGGCGGTGGCCAGCAGCAGGATGCAGATGCAGAGCATGAATCGCTGTGTGTACCGTCGCAGCAGGTGCGTGGGATGAGCAGACAGGTCGCGCATGGATGGATCTCCAATGGAGTCAACAGGTGGCGTCGTAGGGAAACGGCGCGGCAGGCGGCGGATGGGATGAGTCGATGCGAACGTGCGCCACGGACTGGCGGCGCGCGCTGATGCTAAGCGCGCATCGCGGCGCAGCATCGTGTTGCTGCATACGTATTCAACGCCCAGCCCGCGCAAACCGTGGGGACGGTCGTGCGACGGGCGCGCCGTCGATCGCAGTCCTGGTGACGGCGCGATGCGCGGAAGCGAGCCGTGTGAGACGGTCTGTACAGGGTGTCACATCGCCGGCGTGGTGCTGCGCAGCGGGGGATCGGCCGACAGGCAGGGGCGCTGCGTCGCAGCCAGGCAGCGGCGTGCGCGGCGGGTCGCTACACTGTGCACTCATTCCCACGCTCGGTTCGACGCATGCGCAATCCTCTGCAGGAACAATTGCTCAAGGCGGGCCTGGTCAAGAAGGCCCAGGTGGACAAGGTGGCGCGCGAACAGACCCGCCAGCGCCATGCCAAGGCGGCGCCGGCGGCTGTCGACCCGGACAAGATCGATACCGCGCGGCTACAGGCCGAGCGTGCCGAGCGCGATCGCGCCCTGGCCGAAGAACGCAATGCGCAGCAGCGGCGGCAGGAGCTGCAGGCGCAGATCCGTCAGATCATCGAGACCACGCAAGTCCGAGCCGAGGGCGAGATCGACTATCGCTTCAACGATGGCAAGGTGATCCGCAGCATCCTGGTCACTGCTGCACTACGCAGCCAGTTGGCCAGCGGCGCGCTGGTGATTGCGCGGCTCGGCGACCACTTCGCGTTGGTGCCTCGGTCCGCGGCGGAAAAGCTCTACAGCCGCGACCCCGGCGTCATCGTCCTCGACCATGGACGCAGCGCGGACACGGCGTCGGGCGGCAATGATGACGATGCCTACTACAGTCAATTCAAGGTGCCGGACGATCTGATCTGGTGAGGGTGCGCCTGGTCGGTCGTGCGCTGCGGCCGGTGGGACGTCACCGGCTGGCGATGGCGCAGCCGAGGCTCATTGAAGCCGGTGCGGCGTCGAGCGGCATCCGCCCCGTGACCGCTCGAAAACGCGTGTTGGCCACAGCGATTGCTGGGCCTGCGTTACCCTAGCGCCTTGCCGACAGTTGCGTTGCCATGTCCATCGTCCTGACCGATTTCGCCCTGACCCGCCTGTTTCCGCGCGAACCGCGCCGCAATACCATCCAGGACTGCACGCCGGAGCAGTTCGTTGCCCATCTCAACACGCAGCCGCCGCTCAAGGTTCTACCCGGCTATGCGCCATTCTGCCAACTGCACGTGCATCGCAACTGGACCTCCACCCGCTGCCTGACGGTGCCGATCAGCGACGACAATCGCGCGCAGTTGCGTTCTGGCTACGAAGCGCGCAACGCACGCGAATTGCCGGTACTGGTGCGCTGGTTCGAGGGCATCGAATCGCCGGTAGCGACGTATCTATTGCCCATCCTCTACAGCCGCGCGCAGCTGGCCAAGGAGGGCACGCCGATCGATGCCGAATGGGGCGTGGTCGGCTGCCTGTACACCGCCGAACCGGAAGAGTTGCCGATGGCGCCGATCACCATGTTGCGCAATGCATTGGGCGTGGACGAGGGCGGTTCCGGTGTGCCGCTGGATCGCCAGGCTTACCGCCGCAGCGTGGCATTCTGGGAGCGCAATGCCAACTGGCGACCGTCGTCGCCATTGGGCTAGTCACCCGGCTGGAACCCAGGTTGCGCCTGCGCGTGACCTGGCCGCAGAGGCTCATCGCGTGTGGGCGCTGGAGATCATGCGCGCATTACTGGCGTTGTTACGGGATGGCCAGTCGGTCCAGGTAGGCGCGTAGCTGTTGTTCGCGTGCGGCGGGATCGGACGCGAGCGCGGGTGGTTGCGCTGCGGTTGCGCGCGCATGCACGCGCGGGTACGGGTGCGCCGGCACCGGGCAGTGCAAGAAAGCGCATAGCCGATCCCATCCTTCGTCTGCGCTCAGGATCAGCAAGCGCTCCGCTGGAAGGCTGTCGATGACATGCTGGTTCCAGCGCTGGAAATAGTCGCGCATGAATCCGCGATCGTCGATGTGCGTGCCCAGGTCGCGGCGGATGAACTGGCTGAGCGCGCGGCCATCGGGGCCGAACAGTCCGGGCACCTCGGGCGAGGTTGAAAAGATCGTACTGCGCACCGAGTCGAACCAGTCGTCCGGATCGCGGACGGTCAGGATGACCTTGGCGTGCGGATAGCGCGTGGCCAGCGCAGGCCAGAAACAGCAGCCCGGATAGTCGGTGGTTGCGGCGTAGCCGGCAAAGATCGCCTCCCAGTCGGGAGTGCCCTGGATGGCGCGATTCCATAGCGGCAGTGCCTGACGCAGGTTGGCGGCCAGTTCCATCGCGTGATAACACGGGCCAAACCCCAGTTGCTCCAGCGCGACCTTCAACGAGAGCGTGCCGGTTCGCCCAAGCCCGGCGCCGATCACGCGCAAGCTCATGGCGATCCTCCGCCTGCGTGGGCCAGCCAGCGTGCCGCCTCCTCGCCCAACTCCTGGCGCGCCCGTTCGTCGTAAGCGGCGCACAGCGGGGCTGGCAGCCGCTCGCGCCAGCGGCCGTGGCGGCCCTGGTTGAAGAAGGCCTTGCCGCCGTCGCGCCAGAGACCGGCGCCATGCGGCACATAGCGTGCGGCGTGCTGCCGCATGTAGTCGAAGCCGCAGTGCGTCAGGATGGCGTCCCAGTGCGCGGTGGCGACTTGGATGCCAAGAAAGTCGGCGATGCGCCGCGCATGGCCCGGCAGGTCCGCGACCAGATCGGCGTAGTGCAGCACCAGGACATTGGAGGCTGCGCGGCGTCCATACCAGGAGCGAACGTTCTCCCAGAATGGCCAGAACGGCGCGCCATCCTGCTGTAGCCAGCGCGCGACGTAATCGGGGATGTCCAGGTCCGGAGGCGGGACCACGCGCAGCGGCTTGCCATCGGACCCGGCGGTCTCCAGGCGTGCCTGCGCATCGCGACTGAGCGCGCATTGATGGTCGTATAGGCTTAGCGCGATATCGCGACCATCGCGGCCGATGTACAGATACTTGGTTTCGCTGCGGAACGGCAGCGCATCGGCGGGCAGGTGGGTCTTCATCACCCGCCGGTGAGTCTGTGCAGCCAACAGCGCCTGCTTGCCGGCCTTGTCCGGATAGACGCCATCCACCCACGGCGAGATCGCCGCAACCTCGACGTCTGCACGCCCGCCGAAGATCAGTTGCACAACGAGCTGTTGCAGCCACGTTGTCCCCGCCTTCGCATAACTGGCAATCACGATATCGTCGCTGCGGGCATCGATGCCATCCCACACAGAAGGATCGAAGAACCGGTTGCTATAGGGGCGCGCTGGCGCCGGTGGTGTCGCATCACGCATGCGCATCCTTCGACGATGTCGGTACGGTCGTGGGTGTTGTTTGCATCGCCGCGGCGGTAGCGGGGCGCGGCCGCAGGTGGAGGCGGACGTCCAGCGGACGGAGCACCAAGGCGGGAAACGCGGACGGTCGTGCACCGGCGGCCAGTTGCAAGGTGACCGCGCGCAGCATCCAGGCCACCACCACCGTCATCTGGGTGATGGCCAGTGCACTGCCGATGCAACTGCGCGGTCCTGCGCCGAACGGGAAATAGCTGTAGCGCATGGTGGCGTTGGGCGCGGCGGCATGCCAGCGCTGCGGCATGAATCGATCGGGGTCGACATGGTGGCGTGGATCGCGCTGTGCGATCCAAGGGCTGACGATCAGTTGCGTGCCCACCGGGACATCGAAGCCGCCCAGGACTGTGTCCTGTTGCGCGATTCGTGCGGTCATCCAGGCCGGCGGATAAAGGCGTAGCGCCTCCTTGACGCAGGCCTTGCTCAGTTGCAAATGCTGCAGTCTGTCCTCGCCGAAGGGTTCGTCGGGCGATGGCAGCACGGCATGCGCCTCGTCGGCCACCGCTTGCGCCATGTCCGGGTGCCGGGCCAGCAGCAACAGCGTCCAACTCAGCCCGGCGGACATCGGCTCCAGGGCAGACATCAGCATCGCGGCCAGCTCGTCGCGGCACCAGCGGCTTTGGCCATGCGGGTCATGCGCCAGCAGGCGATCCAATAGCGCATCACCGCCGTTAGGCATTGATCTGCGCTGCGCGATGATGCGATCCAGGGCCGCGTCGAGGCTGCGGTGTGCGCGCCGCAGACGCCAGTGAGCCAGCGACGGCCACCAGGATGGCCGACCGCTGCGATGACGGGTCTGACGCATGATGGCGTCCACCATCGGGATCAAACCGGCAAGCTGCGGCGCAAGCGCAGGGTCTCCCAGCAGAAAGCCAGCGCCGAGCTCTGCGCACAGGTCGTTGATCGCGATGCGCATGTCGACGGCGTCAGCGTGGCCGCTCAGCCGTTGCAGCAGCGATTGCGTGGCAGCTGCAGCTTGAATCGCATGCTCGCGCACCAGTGCTGATCGAAATGCTGGCTGCAACAACTGGCGCTGATCGCGCCACTGCTTGCCGCTGCAGTTCATCATCGAGGCGGGAAAGGCCGCACGGCGGCTGTCGAACGCGGGGTCGTGCTTGCTGAAACGCAGGCCGGTATCGCTGAGAATTTCGTCGATCAGCGCTGGTGCGGCAACGACATAGGTGGCCGCAGCGATCTTGACGACCTCGCCGTGGTCGCGGACGCAGGCCCGCAGGAAGGTCAGTGGATCGTCACGGAATGCGACGCGATTTCCGAGCGCCCAATGCCCGCTTGGGCCGGGAGGAACACGTTGTTGGCTTTCGGCGCGCATGGAGACCTCGCCAAGAATGTATCCGCAGGGCCGGGCTCACGCGCTGAGCAAGGTCGCGCTGTGCGCGTTTGCGAGGGACGACGCGGAGCAGGGGGATGCCCTCTCCGCGTCGCAAGCTAGCTCAGTAGGTATAGATGTAGCCGAGCTTGCGGGCGCCAAACACCTGCATCCAACGGCGGAGTGTGGTCATCAGGCCAGTCATCATCGGTATATCTCCTGTTAATAGAAGTCCCCTTCGGTATGACCGAAAGGGACTTCTACCTTGCCGCGCAGGCGATGACATCCGCAATCGCCGGTCTGTCCGGTATTGCGAAGCTACGTATCGATTTGCGATGAAGCTTCCGCAGAAGTTATGCGCGGAATCAGGATGAGGGCTGCACTGCGCAGCATATGGATGTCACCTGTCGTAATGCGCGTGATAGCGTTTGGCAACCGAGTGGAACGAGAAAGCCAATGGCAGTCGGACTGCACTACGATCGGTTCGCCGCGTTCTACGATGCCTGGCACGATCGCTGGCCGGAGAGTGCCAAAGCCGAGTGCGTCCAGGCATTGGCCGTCCTGGCACAGGGCCGGGCCGCGCTCGAACTCGGAATCGGCACCGGACGGATCGCCTTACCGTTGTCCCGCTGTGGTGTGCCGGTGGTCGGGATCGATAACGCGCCTGCAATGCTGCAGCGCTTGCGTGCCAAGCCGGGTAGCGAGGTGCTACAGCTGGTCTGCGCCAATTTTGCCGATATGCCGCTCGCCGGTTCCTTCGGCTTGATCTATTCCAGCATGTCGTTCGGTTATCTGCTGACGCAGGCCGAGCAACTGCGGTGCCTGATCAACGTCGCCGGTTGCCTGGCCAGCGACGGCGTGCTCGCGATCCAGACGGCGGTGCCGGCGGGTGAGGCATTCGAGGCGGGGGGCAAGGTCAGCCAGGTACTGGATGTTCCCACCGAGGACGGCGAGGGTGCTGCCGTGATGCTGGTCTGCTCGCAGTCCGATCCGGTGCAGCAGCGCATCGATCAGCGGATCGTGGTGCTTGGCGAGGACGGAACGCGGATCTTCAACGAGCGCAGGCGCTATGTCTGGCCTTCCGAGCTGGATCTGATGGCGCAGATCGCGGGGTTGCGGCTGCGTGCGCGATGGAGCGATTGGGCCGGGCAGCCCTATACGGCGCGCAGTCGCACCCAGATCTCCCTCTATGAGCCTGCGCCGACGGTCGGCCGGGCGGTGCGCATGAGCTGAGCACACTGGCGGTAGCGAACGGTGGGCAACCATGTGCACAGTGGGTACCGGAATGCAGAGAGTGCCTTTGGCGGCGCAATTGGCGCTTCGGGCGACCGGTCGGCCATCGACAGCGCAGGCGGCGGCGCATCGCGCGCCGCCCAGGTCGATTCAGATCTCGGCGAGGATCTGCGCGCGGCGCTGGTGATATTCCTCGTCGGAGATCAGCTGCTGTGCTTTGAGCGTGTCCAGCTCCGCCAGCCTGGCCTGGGTAGGGGACGGCGCAGCCGTGGGACGCGAGCTGCCGGGCGATGGGCCAGCGGTACGCCGGGCAGACCACACGATGGCAGCGATCACACCGCCAATGCTGGCGAGAAAGCCCAAGACGATGATCCAATGCCAGATGCTGAAGCCGCCCATGCGTTGTCCTTGTGCCGGGAGTGGAAAGTCAGTGGGCAGACCTGTCTGCGCAGGTCGCCGGGCGACGTCGGTCGCCTTGCCCGAACGCTCGCAAGCCTAGCACTGGCCGCCCGCGAAGGGTCGCTACAGCTCGCTGCGCGCCGAAGGTCTTCGGCGGTCAATCGGCGTGTCTGTGCTGCATGATTGTGTAAGGCGCGTCGGGATGGCGTACCGCGTTGCGACGTTTTGCCGATCGTGGTCGGCTGTTTCACAGGAGCAGGTAGGCGGCATGCAGCGCGGCCCAACCGCGCCCTAACAGATGCCGATCGGCCGATGACAGCGCTTCGCGATGCACTTGGGGGTAGGGCACTAGGGCGTACCCCTGGATCGCGGTGCCTACCGACGCAGCGCGCACTTTTGGCCGCGCAGCAGGCAAACGGATGGCCTGTTTCGATCATGCGCGTGCCACTAGAGCGTTTCGTGCGGCAGTTGATCGCAGAACACGTGCGGGTGGATTCGACGAACGCACTGCGGATCTGCGCAATGCTGCCAGCATGCGCTTGGCGTGGTGATACCACTGCAGCGAATCGGCAGAAATCGCCGCGGGTGGCACTTCGGTTTTCAGGTGTCACGTGTATAGCCCGCCTCTCGCTGTGCGCGGAGTGCCATCACGACGACCGTGTCGGTCACATCCACGTCGCGATACAACGCCACGTACCCGTGCGAACCGCGGCCCATCACCAGTTCGCGCTGTTCTCCATGGACCGGTCGGCCGATCAATGGATTGCTTCTCAGCACGTCGAGCGCGCTGACGATTTCCTCGGCTCTTTCTTCAGCATGTTCGCTTTCGTGCTCGCGCAAATACGCGGCGATCCGCTCCAGATCCTCGATCACGCCGAAGCCAAGGCCGATGCGCGTCACCTCAGTCTTCCAGCTTGCGCGCCACCGGTCGCTTGGCAGGCTTTCCTACGACCAGTGCCTGGAAATAGCTGCGCGCCTCGTTCCACGGAATGGTCTCGCCTGTCTCCAAGAACTCGGCCCAGCGCTGGTCGGCCTGGGCGTGGAAGTCGGCCCGTCGCTCGGCCAGCGCGGCCTTCTCGGCAATGGCTTCCAGGATGAAGTTGTGCGACGTGGTGCCGGCCGCTTCGGCCGCCTTGGCGACGCGAGCCTTGAGTGCGTCCGGTAGGCGGATGGTGGTGGTACTCACGCGAGGCTCCCATCAGGGGTTGAGTTCAATGTAGCACATATGTGTTACGGGCGAACGGGCCAGTCAGGAGCTCAGGTCAGTCGGCCAGACGGCTGATCGGAGAAGGGGCCACGCAGAAATGTCAGGGAGTCGACGGGTGGATGTCGACCTGAGCGCGGTTTATGCAGTCTGAGATGCGTTGGCCGTCAGCGTGCGGAGCGGGTGCTTCGTGGCGCCGTCGTCGCTGGCGCAAAGACAAGCCGCACGTCTTGATCTCCACGCGCCACAGTGCGCTTCACACTCACCTCAACGGACATGACACGCTCTAGCCTATTAGCCTGGATATCCAGTGCCTGCAGCTTGGCAACTGTTCGCTGTCGCAGGCGCTGTTTGGAGCAGTACTCCCTGCGGCTCAATGGACAGCGTCGATGGTAGAGCCATTCGAGGTGCACTCGGTTCGCTGATCGCACACAAGAACGGGCGCCTCGCGGCGCCCGTTCTTGTGTGCATGACGATGTATTGCCAGTGGATCAGTAACGGTAATGCTCCGGCTTGTACGGACCTTCCACCGGCACACCGAGATAATCGGCCTGTGCCTTGCTCAGGGTGGTCAGCTTCACGCCGATCTTTTCCAGGTGCAGGCGCGCCACTTCCTCGTCCAGCTGCTTGGGCAGGCGGTAGACGGCCTTTTCGTAGACGTCCTTGTTCTGCCACAGATCGATCTGCGCCAGGGTCTGGTTGGCGAAGCTGTTGGACATCACGAAGCTCGGGTGGCCGGTGGCGCAGCCCAGGTTGACCAGACGGCCTTCGGCCAGCAGGAACATCGCATTGCCGTTGGGGAACACGAACTTGTCCACCTGCGGCTTGATGTTGATCTTCTGCACGCCCGGCATCGCATACAGCGCATCGACCTGAATCTCGTTGTCGAAGTGGCCGATGTTGCAGACGATGGCCTGGTCCTTCATCGCCTTCATGTGCTCGAGGGTGATGATGTCCTTGTTGCCGGTGGTGGTGACGTAGATGTCGGCCTGGCCGAGGGTGTCCTCGACGGTGTTGACCTCGAAGCCTTCCATCGCGGCCTGCAGTGCGCAGATCGGGTCGATCTCGGTGACGATCACGCGTGCGCCGTAAGCGCGCAGGCTGTGCGCCGAGCCCTTGCCGACGTCGCCGTAGCCGCAGACCACCGCGACCTTGCCGGCCAGCATCACGTCCATCGCGCGCTTGAGGCCGTCGGCCAGCGACTCGCGGCAGCCGTACAGGTTGTCGAACTTGCTCTTGGTGACCGAGTCGTTGACGTTGATCGCCGGCACCAGCAGCTTGCCTTGCTCGGCGATCTGGTACAGGCGGTGCACGCCGGTGGTGGTTTCTTCCGAGACGCCCTTCCAGTCCTTGACCACGCGGGTCCAGTAGCCGGGACGCTCGACTGCGACGCGCTTGAGCAGGTTCTTGATCACCTGCTCCTCATGCGAGGAGGCGGGTTCGTCGACCCACTTGGAGCCGTTCTCCAGCTCATAGCCCTTGTGGATCAGCAGGGTCACGTCGCCGCCGTCGTCCACCACCAGCTCCGGGCCGGTCAGGGTGCCGTCGGGCAGGGTGAAGCTCAGCGCGTCCAGCGTGCAGTCCCAGTATTCTTCCAGCGTCTCGCCCTTCCAGGCGAACACGGGCGTGCCGCTGGCAGCGATCGCGGCGGCAGCGTGGTCCTGGGTGGAGAAGATGTTGCACGAAGCCCAACGCACATCGGCGCCGATGTCCTTCAGGGTCTCGATCAGCACGGCGGTCTGGATGGTCATGTGCAGCGAGCCGGTCACGCGCACGCCCTGCAGCGGCTTGGTCTGGGCATGCTTGCGGCGGATCGACATCAGGCCCGGCATCTCGTGCTCGGCGATGTCCAGCTCCTTGCGGCCCCAATCGGCCAGGGAGATGTCGGCGACCTTGTAGTCGGTCTGCGGGACGGGTTTTGCGACAGCGTTCATGCGATGGCTCCGGTAGGCAGGCGAATGTCTGCAATTCCGGGCGCCGTTGAACGGTAAGGCCTGTCGAGCCTGGCCGTGCCTGCAGGATGCAGGCGGCAGATCACTCTGCCGTACCGGTCGCAGCGCCCCTCGACGAGGCATTCGATTATATCGACGCCGCTGCCGTGCGGCATGAATTGCCGCCGACCCCAACCAAAGGCAGGGGGGCAGGGGCGCGGACGCTGCTATGGTCGCCGGCGGGATCGCAACCAGGGAATGCCATGCAGGCACGGTCGGGGACGCCACGCGGGTGGCGGCAGTACATGGTCGGGGTGATGGGGGTCGCGGCGGTGCTGCTGCCGCTGTGGGCGATCGCAGCCAATCCAGAGGTCGCTGCCGAGGGCGCGGGGTATCGGCTGCCCTCGCCGGCCTTGCAGGCCGTGGTCGATGCGCCGCGTGCGCCGCTGCTGCGGCTGTCGCCGCGGCGCGACCTGGCCGCCGTGGTGCAACTCCCCGCGCTGCCGGATATTGCCGAGGTGGCGCAGCCTGAGCTCAAGCTGGCCGGCCTGCGGCTGCATCCGGGGACCCATGCGGCCAGTCGCTTTTCCTTCGCCAGCACGCTGTCGCTGCTGACCGTGACCGATGGCAGCGAGCGGCAGCTGGCCGGCTTGCCCACGCCGTTGTCGCTGGCCGACCTGGCCTGGTCGCCAGACCAGCGCTATGTCGCCTTCCGGCGCGAGGACGCGGCCAGCGGCGCCAACGAGCTGTGGCTGGTGGATGTGGCCACCGGCCAGGCGCGCCGGCTGCTGTCCGGCCTGAACACGGTCGTCGATGACGCGCTGCAGTGGCTGCCCGACAGCAGCGGCTTGTTGCTGCAGCAACAGCTTCCCGGTCAGGCGCCCGCGCCGGCGACGGTGCCACAGGGGCCGGCGATCCAGCAAACCGCTGTCGGTGCCGGCGTGCGCGCGATCCGCACCTATCAGGATTTGCTGCGCAACGAGAGCGATGCACAGCTGTTCGAGCACTACGCCAGCGCGCAGCCGGTGCTGCTCGATCTTGCCGGCCAGGTCCGTCGTTTGGGCAGCCCCGGTATCTACCTGCGCTTGTCGCTCTCGCCGGATGGGCGCTATGTGCTGAGCGAGCGCATCGAGCGCCCGTTCTCCTACCTGGTGCCGGCCGAGGCGTTCCCGCGGCGGGTACAGGTGCTGGACCTGCAGGGCAAGCTGGTACGCGAGATCGCGCGCCTGCCGCTGGTGGAGGGGTTGCCGACCGGCAACGACGCCGTGCCCACCGGGGTGCGCGAGATCGACTGGCGCCAGGATGCGCCGGCGACGCTGGTCTGGGCCGAGGCGCAGGACGGGGGCGATCCGGCCCGCGAGGTTGCCGTGCGCGATGTCGTACGCATACAGGCGGCACCGTTCACGCGCGCGCCGGTGACGCTGGCGCGGCTGGCCAGTCGTTACCAGGGCGTGCTGTGGGGCCGCGGCGACCTGGCCATCGTCACCGAAGCCTGGTGGAAGACCCGCCGCACCAAGCAATGGCGCATCGCGCCGGAGCATCCCGAGCGCGCCGCGGAATTGCTGTGGGACCGTTCGTCGCAGGATCGCTACAGCGATCCCGGAACCCCGGCCCTGTGGACCGACGAGCGCGGACACCAGCGCCTGCATATCGGTAGCGATGGCAACAGCCTGTTCCTGCTGGGCAAGGGCGCCTCGCCCGAGGGCGACCGGCCATTCGTCGATCGCTTCGATCTGCGCAGCAAGCAGGCCACCCGGCTGTTCCATTCGCAGGCGCCGACCTATTCGGCACCGATCGCGCTGCTGGACGCGCAGGCCTCGCAGATCCTGCTCAGCCGCGAATCGCCGGAAGAGCCGGCCAACTACCTCGTGCAGACAGTGGGGCAGTCGGCAACTGCGCCGCGCGCCCTCACCCATATCACGCACCCGCTGCCGCAGCTGCGCGGCGTGCGCAAGGAGCAGATCCGCTACAAGCGTGCCGATGGCCTGGACCTCACCGCCACCTTGCTGTTGCCGCCAGGCTACGACCCCAAGCGCGACGGCCCGCGGCCGCTGCTGATGTGGGCCTATCCGGGTGAGTTCAAGAGCGCCGATGCCGCCGGGCAGGTGACCGATTCGCCGTACCGCTTCAATGCAATCAGCTTCTGGGGGCCACAGGCATTTCTCGCGCTGGGCTATGTGGTGCTCAACAATCCGAGCATGCCGATCGTCGGCGAAGGCGTGGCCGAACCCAACGATACCTATCTGCCGCAGTTGATCGCCGATGCGCAGGCGGCGGTGGATGAAGTGGTGCGGCGAGGCGTCACCGATCGTGAGCACATCGCCATCGGTGGTCATTCCTATGGCGCCTTCATGACCGCCAACCTGCTGGCGCACACGCGCCTGTTCAAGGCCGGCATCGCCCGCAGTGGCGCCTACAACCGCAGCCTGACGCCGTTCGGCTTCCAGGCCGAAGAGCGCAACTACTGGCAGGCGCAGGCGGTGTATCAGGCGATGGCCCCGTTCAACTATGCCGACAAGATCAAGGATCCGCTGCTGCTGATCCACGGCCAGGACGACAACAACAGCGGCACCTTCCCGATCCAGAGCGAACGCCTGTTTGCCGCGATCAAGGGCCTGGGCGGCACCGCGCGGCTGGTGATGCTGCCCAACGAAGCGCATGCCTACCGTGCACGGCAATCGGTGATGCAGATGCTGGCCGAAAGCGAGCAATGGTTGCAGACCTATCTTGGGACACCGCCGCCGCCGGCCGATACGCCAGCATCGTGAGCAACCGTGCGGGCGTGCCGGCCGCCGTCGCGCGCGTGATGGACGTTGAGGTGTGTGCGAAGCGTCCTGTGGCGCGTCGGGACAAGGCGTGCGTGGGCCGGCTGAGCAAAGCGTGCAACGCGGTCTCGGCGCGCCACAGGATGCATCCCCGAGGGTTGGCCGTCAGTGGCACGGTGCATGCGCCGCGCCGCTTGCCTTGGCGCCAGCCAAGCCAGCGCCACCCAGCACCCGCTCCGCACCGCTGACCGCCAACGCATCTCATCTCAACGTGCAGAACATGCTCTAGGCGGCACGTCACGCCGGTGTACGGCCTTCCATGCGCGCTGCGGCCGCATGCCATGCCTGTGGCGTGCGGTGGCTGGCAGCGATCGTTCGCGATGAAACTGTCGCCTTGGCGCAATCGTCTAATCCTTTTGGGTTAGTCTTCGACGACTTTGCGCTGGAGAAGGTGTGCGTTTCCGATGAACGAGTACCGCAGCAGTCTTGTGTTCGCTACGCCCGATTTGCCCCTGCGCGACGACGTCCGTCGCCTGGGCGCGCTGGTCGGTGACCTGCTCGCCGAGCAGGTGTCTGCGGAATTCTTCGAAGAGATCGAGCACATCCGCACCGCGGCGATCGCCCGCCGCGAAAGCGCCGCGCCGCCTGCGACCTTGAGCGAATCGCTGAGCGGGCGCACGCCGCACGCGGCCGAAGCGCTGGTGCGCGCCTTCAGCACCTATTTCCAGGTGGTCAATATCGCCGAGCGCGTGCATCGCATCCGTCGCCGTCGCGACTACCAGCGCAGCGGCACCGACACTCCGCAACCGGACGGCTTGTACGATGCGGTGCGCCGGCTCAAGGCGCAGGGTGTGAGCCTGGAGGAGCTGGCGCAGTGGCTGCCGCGGATCGATGTGGAGCCGGTATTCACTGCGCACCCCACCGAGGCGGTGCGGCGTGCGCTGCTGGAGAAGGAACAATTGATGGTGGCCAGCCTGGTCGAGAACCTCGACGGCCTGCGTACCCCGCACGAACGCGCCACCGATGCGGCGCGCTTCCGCATGGCGTTGACTGCGTCCTGGCAGACCGCCGATTCCTCGCCGGTGCGCCCCAGCGTGGACGACGAACGCGAGCATGTCGGTTTCTATCTGATCCAGGTGCTGTACCGGATCGTGCCGGCGATGTACGAAACGCTCGAACACGCCATCGCCGAGACCTATGGCAGCACGCTGGCGTTGCCGCGCCTGTTGCGTTTCGGGACCTGGGTGGGCGGCGACATGGACGGCAATCCCAACGTGGATGCCGGCACCATCACGGCGACCTTGAACGCACAGCGACAGGTGGTGCTGGAGCGCTACCGGAAGGAACTGTGGGAGTTGGCCAGCCTGCTCAGCCAATCGACCACCTTGGTGCCGGTGAGCGCGGAGCTGCAGCAGCGGCTGGAGCAGTATCGCGCGCTGCTGCCGGACGCGGCCGCGCGCTCGCGACCGCGTCACGGCGACATGCCGTACCGCTTGCTCAACGACCTGATGCGCGCGCGCCTGCAGGCCACGTTGGATGATGCGCACGGCGCTTACACCGCACCGAGCGAGCTAGAGGACGACCTGCAGCTGATTCTGGACAGCCTGCAGGCGAATCGTGGCCTGCACGCCGGCTGGTTCGCGGTGCGGCGATTGCTGTGGCGGGTACGCAGCTTCGGCTTCCACCTGGCGCGCCTGGACGTGCGTCAGGAGTCGAGCGTGCATGCACGTGCGGTGGCTGCGGCGCTGGGCCAGCGGGAGGAAGACACGCAGGACCCGGCGCAGCGGGCGCAGGCATTGGGACCCTACGCGGCGGGCGAGCAGATCCTGCCGCAGGTCGAGGATGCCGACAGTGCGCGACTGGATGCGGTGTTCGCTGCGCTGGCCGATGCACGCCAGCGCCACGGCGCCGATGCGTTGGGCAGCTACATCATCTCGATGGCGCACAACCGCGCCGATGTGCTGACGGTGCTGGCGCTGGCCCGTCGCGGCGGGCTGGTCGACGACACCGGCGCGGTGCCGCTGGATATCGTGCCGCTGTTCGAGACGGTGGACGACCTGCGCGGGGGCACCGGCACCGTGCAGGACCTGCTGGCCGACCCGGTGTACCGCAGCCATCTGGCGGCACGTGGCGACGTGCAGATGGTGATGCTGGGGTATTCGGACAGCGGCAAGGATGGCGGTATCGCCGCCTCGCGCTGGGGATTGCAGCGCGCGCAGGTAGAGCTGCTGGAGGCGGCCGCCGAGCTGGGGATTCGCCTGACCTTCTTCCACGGGCGAGGTGGCTCGATCGTGCGCGGTGGCGGCAAGACCACGCGCGCGCTGGAGGCGGCACCGCGGGGCAGCGTGGATGGTCGGCTGCGGGTGACCGAGCAGGGCGAGGTGATCCATCGCAAATACGGCATCCGTGCGTTGGCGCTGCGGTCGCTGGAGCAGATGACCGGCGCGGTGCTGCTGTCGAGCCTGCGGCCACGCGCACCGGAGCCGCGCGAGGCGCAGTGGCGGCCGGTGATGGACCTGGTGGCCGAACACAGCACGCGGGCTTACCGCGGCTTTGTCGCTGCGCCGGACTTCATGCAGTACTTCCGCTTGGCCACGCCGATCGACGTGATCGAGCGCATGACCCTGGGTTCGCGGCCATCGCGCCGCCTGGGCCAGGATGCGGCACTGTCCAACTTGCGCGCCATCCCTTGGGTGTTCGCCTGGAGCCAGGCGCGCGCGGTGATTCCCGGCTGGTACGGCGTAGGCAGCGGCCTGCAGGCCGCAGTCGATGCCGGCCACGAGGAGCGCCTGCGCGAGATGGCGGCCGACTGGCCGTTCTTCCGCACCTTCCTGGACGACATCGCAATGGTGTTGTCCAAGGGCGACCTGGCCATCGCCGAGTTGTTCTCGCGCTTGTCCGGGCCGCTGCACGAGGCGTTCTTCCCGCGCATCCGCGACGAGTTGGCGTTGACCAAGGGCTGGGTGAAGGCGCTGACCGGGCAGCAGTCGTTGTTGCAGCACGACCCGCGGCTGGCGTTGTCGATCCGTCTGCGCAATCCGTACATCGACCCGATCAGCGTGCTGCAGGTGGACCTGCTGCAGCGGTGGCGTGCCACCGACGGCGAAGACGAGGATCTGCTGCGGGCCTTGGTGGCCTGCGTCAATGGGGTCTCGCAAGGGCTGCAGAACACCGGCTGAGTCGCCGTTCATCGGCTGGAGCGGGCAAGGTGCAAGCGGGCTCTGGCATTATCGGACAAAGTTGTCCGATAATGCCGCCATGATGACCTCTCGCCCCGATGCGGCGCTGCGCCGCCGGCAAATCCTCGATGCCGCCGACGAAGTCTTCAGCGAGCACGGCGTCAACGCCCCGCTGGAACTGGTGGTTGCGCGCGCCGGCCTCGGCCGCGCCACCTTGTATCGCAATTTCCCCGACCGCCTGGCGCTGATGATCGCGCTACTGGAGCGCGGACTGGACGGGCTGGAGCGGCTGGTGGCCGATCTGGGCGACCGGCCGGACGGACTGGCGGTGTTGGTCCACGACGTTGCCGAGCACGTCGCCCAATCCGCGCCGCTGGTGGACTTCTGGCGTTCGCTGGAACGCGCGCACCCGGCGGTGGAGGCTGCCGATCGTCGTCTGCTTTCGATCTTTCTGCCACTCGTGCGGCGGGCGCAGGCGGCAGGACTGTGCCGTCCCGACCTCGACGACGAGCAGATCCTGCTGGTGATCGACATGCTGGGCAGCTGCCTGCGCGGCAATGACGAGGCCGAACGCAAGCGGTTGGCGCGGCGCTCGGCCAGTCTGCTGCTGCAAGCGCTCGGAATGTCCGCAACGCCCGGCGACCAGCGATGACACGCCTTGGCGTGGGCCGTTGGGCACTGCGCGCGGCGGTGTTGGCGGCGGCGGTGTGGGGTGGGCTATTGATCCACTTCGCGTTGAGCGGCAACGCGCTGGTACGCGGCGGCTGGGTCCTTTCCTGGTGCGCGATGGGCGTGGTCGCACTGTGGGGTTTGCGCCGTGGCCGCGAGAACTGGGCGCTGGTGGGCATCTTCGCTGCCGCCTTTATGGTGCTGGCGGGTGCCTGGTGGATGATGCAGCCCCGCCAGGACCGCGACTGGGCCGACGATGTCGCCCAACGCCTGCAACCGGAAGTGCACGGCCACCTTGTCACCCTGCACAACGTCCGCAATTTCGACTGGCTTAGTCAAAACGACTACAGCCCGCGCTGGGAAACCCGCCAATACGATCTGGATCGGCTGGTCAGCGCCGATCTGGCGCTGTCGTACTGGATGGGGCCGGCGATCGCCCACACGCTGGTGTCGTTCGGCTTCGACGATGGCTCGCGGGTGGTGTTTTCGCTGGAAATCCGCAAGGAGCGTGGTGAGCAGTTCTCCGCGTTGGGCGGTTTCTTCCGGAGTTTTGAAGAAACCCTGGTTGCCGCCGACGAGCGCGACATCTTTCGCGTGCGCACCAATGTGCGTGGCGAGGATATGTATCTGTATCGGCTGGCCATCCCCAAGGCGGGCCTGCGCCGCATGTTCATGGGCTACGTGGACCTGGCCAGCAAGCTGGATCGCGCGCCGGCGTACTACAACACGCTGACCAGCAATTGCACGACGATCGTGTTCGCGCTGGTGCGGCAGCTGCAACCGAACCTGCCGCTGGATCACCGGCTGCTGCTGTCCGGCTACGCCGCCGAGTATGCCTACGACCACGGTGGCCTACTGCCTGGCTACGACTTTGCCACGCTGAAAGAACGCGGCCGTATCACCGCGCGCGCCATCGCCGCTGATCGCGCCGCCGATTTCTCCACCCGCATCCGTGTCGGCATGCCGCAGACACCAGGGCCGGTGAGCGCGGCGCCATGAGGCGGCGCGGCAGGGCGTTTGCATGCGCGGTCGCCGTTGTCGCCATGTTGCTGGTCGCTGGCTGCGCCATGGTGACGGTGCGCTCGCAGACCGGTAGCGACTATGTCGCGCTGACGCGCGGCGATGTACTCAGCACCGGCACGCTCAGCCAGGCCAGCAGCGAGACCTTGCAGGTCGCAGGACTGGCACCGGTGACTTGTCGCGCCGATGTGCCGTCCTGCTTGCAGCAACTCCAGGCCACTGCCGGTATCGAGGTGGAGCGACGACTGGCCACCCAGGCCGAGCTGTGGACGGCCTATGCGCTGGCGCTGCGTGATCATAGGTCGGCACAGATCAGCGATGCGGCAACCGAGGCGTGGTTGGAGGCCGCGCGCAGTAGCTACGCCTATTTGTTCTTCACCGCACGCGCGCCCAGCATGCGGGCGTTCGAAAACCGCCAGACGCAGGTGCGGGACTACTACAACTACGCCGTGCAGCAAGTGGTCGTGCAGTTGTTCGTCCGGGGGCAGCAGGCTCGCGATACCACGCCTGTCCCCATCGTGCTGGGGCACTGGCAGGTCGCCATTGACATGTCGGCGTATCGGTTGCCGGGTGGCGGCAAGCTTCCGCGCGCGATTTTCGCCGCCCCGGATCTGCGCTTCCATGGCCTGCGCAGCACCTATCGGCGCGATGGCTTCGGCGCCGAGCTGGTGGCTGAGGTCGACCCGCAGGTGGTCGGCGATCCGGCTGGGATGGCCGCGGAGCGCAGCGCGGCAAAGAGCGACGCGCAGGACGCGTCGTCGCCGATCTTCAGCGAGCTGCCGTACGCACCGACCACGGTCTTGCTGCGTTTCGACGGCGCTACCCTGGATGCAGTGCTGCGAACCACGCGGGTGACGGTGGTGCCGTACGACCCGTATCGTCAGCAAGACCTGGTGCTGCACGGTCAACAGGTGCCATTGGCCGCCAACTTCACCGCCGCCTACGGGCTGTGGTTGGCCAAATCTGGATTCGTTTCGCAATCGCTGCGCTCGATGCTGGGCCGCGCGCGCGGCATCGAGCGTCCGCATCTGTATTTGATGCAGCCCTTCGACCCAAACCGGCGGGTGCTGTTGATGCTGCATGGCCTGGCCAGTAGTCCGGAGGCCTGGGTCAATGTGGCCAACGAGGTAATGGGAGACCAGGCGCTGCGCCAGCACTACCAGATCTGGCAGGTCTATTACCCGACCAATGCGCCCATTGCGCTCAATCGCGCGCAGATCCAGGCGCTGGTGGAGGACACCCTGCAGCACTTCGATCCTGCCGGGACGTCGGCGGCATCGCAGCACATGGCGCTGATCGGCCACAGCATGGGCGGCGTGATCGGTCGCCTGCTGGTGTCGGCGTCGGGCGAACGGCTCTGGGACAGCCTGATGGCCGACTACCGGCTCGATGCTGCGCGCGATGCCCGCGTGCGCGCCAAGCTGGCACCGTTGCTGCACTTTGCACCGCTGCCCCAGGTGGACCGGGCGATCTTCATCGCCGCACCGCATCGTGGCACCCCGACCGCCGATGGACGGCTGGTTCGTCTGCTGGGACGGCTGGTCCGCCTGCCGATCGCGTTTCTGGACAATTTCGACGCGGTGATGCAGGACCTGGCCGACGGCGCCGTCAAGGACAATGCGCCGGCCGGCCATCGGACGCGCCGCCTGCTGCCGCCGACCGGCCTGGACAATCTGCGCGATACCGATCCCTTCATGCGCGCCAGCAGCGAGCTGCCGATCTCGCCGCTGGTGCGGTATCACACCATCGTCGGGCGCGAGAATCCGGCGGTCCCGCTGGTCGACTCCAGCGATGGTCTGGTGCCTTACCGCAGTGCCCATCTGCAGGGTGCGGCATCCGAGTTGGTGGTGACCTCGCGCCATAGCGTGCAGGAAACGCCGCAGGCGATCCTGGAGATCCGCCGCATCCTGCACCTGCAACAACGCAGCGAGCAGGCGAGCGGCGCTGGCACGCACTAGGTCGCGGGCGCTGAATCTGCGCAGCTGGGCGCCAAGCCAGGCATCCGCTGCAGCCCAATGCGCCCTCAATGTTGGCAACCGGCGCGTCCCGGATCGGCCATCGAGGGCAGCCCCCACCGCAGCAACGCGGATGCGCGCGGGCCGTCCCTGACCGAACGCGAAGGAATGCGAGCGGACGCGAAGGGAAGTGTGCCCATCTACGCATGGGGCGCCTAGCCAATCGCTATAGCCGACGCGCAGGCGCTGCAGCAGCGAAGCGACCATACGCCAGCGACTATGCGGAATTGTGCATCGCAGCACGGGTGGATTCACCTAAAAAACAGGTGTCACGGAACTGACATCGATGCTCACCACCATGCGCGGCGTTTTCACCCAAGTGTGACGCAATCGGCCGTTTCGATTGCGGTCGCGCTCCCTCTCCACCGGACGCATGCGTGGCACTCTCTGCGCATGCGTTGCCGCAAATTGGTATCCGCATGCTCGTCCGCCGTTCGCAACCGCTTCCCTCGCGTCTTTCGCTGGCCGTGTGCCTCTCGCTGTCCGTGTTGTGCGGCCAGGCCGCAGCCCAATCCACCCCGGACACCGCGCCGGCCAGTGGGTCTTCGTCATTGACGACACTCGACAAGGTGACCGTGGCGGCGACACGCTACAACGCCACCGACATGCAGATGGCGGCAACCAACACCGTCAACGTGCTGTCGGCCGACGATCTCAAGACCACTGCCGTGCACAACGTCGCCGAGGCGCTGGGATTGATGCCGGGTGTCAACGTGATCAACACCGGGCAATCGTATTTTGGCGGCATCGATGGCGCCGCACGTGGCGAGGGCATGTTCTCTTCGGTGCGCGGCCTCAATGCCGAGTACAACGTCAATCTGGTCAATGGCGTCAACGTCGCGCAGGGCATGCCCTACAGCCGTGGCGTGCAACTGAGCCTGCTGCCGCCCTCCGGGCTGCAGACCATCGCCTTGAGCAAAACCTCCACCGCCGATATGGATGGCGATGCGATCGGTGGCACCATCGATTACCGTACGCCGAGCGCGTTCGATTCGCAGGATCGACAGGGCGGCAGCATCCTGCTGAGTGGGCGCATGGAGAGTCGCGCACGCGACTACGGCGATTCCGGGCTGGGCGGCGGGGCTGCTGGCGATTGGCATGCGCGCTTTGGTGCGGATGGTCAGTTCGGCATCGCGCTCAGTGCCTATTACGACGAGCGTCGCTTCGTGAACAGCGAAGTGGCTGGCGCCGCAGCGGCACGCAACGACGGATCGTGGAAATTCGCGCGGGCCGATGCCAGCGGCAAACTGGCAGCGGGCGTCGACCCACAGCAGGTGCTGCAGAGCACCGGCGTCAATATTGGCTACTCGCAGGGCGACACCCGCCGTTACGGCGGCAATGTCGCGCTGGACTGGCGGGGGGGGCCCCCCC
>NZ_NSET01000020.1 GCF_009192945.1 Xanthomonas maliensis
GGCCAGCGCAGCGGCGGTGGTTTCATCACTGGTTGCAAACAGGTATGTTCCCTTGCCCGTGTCCCCACGCGGCCGTGTCTGCCACTCCGCAGCCACGGCGGTCTCCTCAGTCGGGTTTTGCATGCATTCGATCGACGTCGTCCTCGCCATGTTGCTGGCGGTCGCGGCCAGCGGCTACCTGATCCGTATCCTGCCGTTCTCCTTGCCACTGCCGCTGGTGCAGATCGGCTTGGGCGCGGTGGTGGCCGGGGTCTTCGACGCCGGGCACGAACTGGAACCGGAGCTGTTCTTCCTGCTGTTCCTGCCGCCGCTGCTGTTCCTGGATGGCTGGCGCATTCCCAAGCAGGGCCTGTTCCGCGACAAGGGTGCGATCCTGGAGTTGGCGCTGGGGCTGGTGATCTTCACCGTGATCGGCGCCGGCTTCCTGATCCACTGGTTGATCCCGGCGATGCCGCTGCCGGTGGCCTTCGCGCTGGCAGCGATCATCTCGCCCACCGATCCGGTGGCGGTCTCCTCGATCGCCTCCAAGGTATCCATCCCCAAGCGGCTGATGCACATCCTGGAAGGCGAATCGCTGCTCAACGATGCATCGGGCCTGGTGTGCTTCCAGTTCGCAGTGGCGGCGGTGCTCACCGGCACCTTCTCGGTGGCGGCCGCGTCGCTGACCTTCCTGTGGGTCGCGCTGGCCGGGCTGGGCCTGGGCGTGGCCACCACGTTCGGGCTGAGCCGTATCCAGGCCTGGATCTGGCGCCATTTCGGCGAAGAACCCGGTTCGGCGATCCTGGTCAACCTGCTGACCCCGTTTGCGGCGTATCTGTTGGCCGAAGCCTTCCACGCCTCCGGCATCCTTGCCGCGGTGGCGGCCGGCATTACGATGAGCTACGTCGAGATGGCCGGCAACGCGCCCGGCAATATGCGGCTGCAGCGCTCGGCCGTGTGGGATACGGTGCAGTTCACTTTCAACGGCATCATCTTCGTGCTGCTGGGCGAGCAGTTGCCGGGCATCCTGGATGGCGCCGTGCGCAGCGTGCAGGAGGCTGGGCACCTCAACCCGTGGTGGCTGGCGGTGTACGTGGCGACCATCAGCACCAGCCTGATGGCCTTGCGTTTCGTATGGGTCTTTCTGTCGCTGCGCTGGAACATCTTCAAGGCGCAGCGGCGTGGCGAGGCGCATGTGAGCCCGCCGTGGCGGATCGTGGTGGCGGTATCGCTGGCGGGCGTGCGTGGGGCAATCACCCTGGCCGGCGTGCTGACGCTGCCGTTGCTGATGGAGGATGGCTCGCCGTTCCCGGCGCGGCAGCTGGCGATCTTCCTGGCGGCCTCGGTGATCTTGGTGTCGCTGGTGGTGGCCAGCGTGGCGCTGCCGCGGCTGTTGCGCGGACTGGAGCTGCCCGAAGAGGAAGACGAGCAACAGAAGGAGGATCTGGCGGTGAAGGCCTCCTCGCAGGCGGCCCTGGAGGCGGTGGAGAAACTGCGTCAACGCCTGGTGGAAGACAGTGCGCATGCCGAGCGCTACAACGCGGCGGCCAACCAGGTCAGCCAGCGCTACCAGCGCAAGCTCGGCGCGGTCGACATGGCCGAGACCTCGCCGGAAGAGGCGGTGGCCTATGAGCAGGCGCTACGCCAGTTCCGCCACACGGCGCTGGTGGCCGAGCGCAACGAGCTGTTCAAGCTTGCCCGGCAGCGGCTGATCTCCGACGAGCTGTCGCGCCGCTTGGTGCGCAACCTGGATTTGATCGAGTCGCGCAAGCGCGCCTGAAGGCCAGTTGCGCGGGGGGCGTCTGCGGGCGTCACACAGGCGCGACGGTGCGGAAGACAGTGTCCCAGTCGGCGCCCTCCCGCAGCGACGGCTGTGCGCCTACTCTGTCGGTCCATTCGTACATGGCAGGCGCGATGACTGCGATCGTTTCCATCCAGGGCGTGAGCAAGACCTACGCCGGCGGCTTCCAGGCGCTCAAGCGCGTCGACCTGGACATCCGCCGCGGCGAAATCTTCGCGCTGCTCGGCCCAAATGGCGCCGGCAAGACCACCTTGATCAGCATCGTCTGCGGGCTGGTCAATCCAAGCAGCGGCACGATCCTGGCCGATGGCCACGACATCGCGCGCGACTACCGCGCCGCCCGCGCCAGTATCGGGCTGGTCCCGCAGGAGCTGGCCACCGATGCGTTCGAGACGGTCTGGGCCACGGTGCGCTTCAGCCGTGGCCTGTTCGGCAAGCCGGCCAATCCGCAGTACCTGGAAACGGTGCTGCGCCAGCTATCGCTCTGGGACAAGCGGCACAGCAAGATTTCCACCCTGTCCGGCGGCATGAAACGTCGCGTGCTGATCGCCAAGGCGCTGGCGCACGAACCGCGCATCCTGTTCCTGGACGAACCTACCGCCGGTGTGGACGTGGAGCTGCGCCACGACATGTGGCAGATGGTGCGACGGCTGCGCGAGCAGGGCACCACCATCATCCTGACCACGCACTACATCGAGGAGGCCGAGGACATGGCCGACCGCGTGGGCGTGATCAACCGCGGCGAGCTGGTGCTGGTGGAGGACAAGCACACGCTGATGCGCAAGCTTGGCAAGAAGCAGCTGACGTTGAGCCTGCAGGCGCCGCTGCCGGAATTGCCGCCGGCCCTGGCCGATCTGCCGCTGGAGCTGTCGGCCGACGGCGCCAGCCTGGTCTACACCTTCGATACCCAGGCCGAGCAGACCGGCATCGGCGCGTTGCTGCGCCGGCTCAACGAGCAGGGCATCGACTTCAAGGATCTGCATTCGAGCGAAAGCTCGCTGGAGGAGATCTTCGTCAATCTGGTGCACGGCGCCCGCGCCGAGGAGGCACGCGCATGAACCTGCACGCGATTGCGGCGATCTACCGCTTCGAAATGGCGCGCGCCTTCCGCACGCTCACCCAGTCGATCGCCTCGCCGGTGCTGTCGACCTCGCTTTACTTCGTGGTGTTCGGTGCGGCGATCGGCTCGCGCATGGGCCAGATCGATGGCATCAGCTACGGCGCCTTCATCATCCCGGGGCTGGTGATGCTGTCGCTGCTCAACGAGAGCATCTCCAATGCCTCGTTCGGCATCTACATGCCGCGCTGGGCCGGCACCATCTACGAGGTGCTGTCCGCACCGGTGGCCTGGTGGGAGATCGTGATCGGCTATGTCGGCGCCGCTGCCACCAAGTCGGTGATGCTGGGGGCGCTGATCCTGCTCACCGCACGCATCTTCGTGCCGTATGAGATCGCCCACCCGGTCTGGATGGTCGGGTTCCTGCTGCTGACCGCACTGACCTTCAGCCTGTTCGGCTTCATCATCGGCATCTGGGCCGACGGCTTCGAGAAACTGCAGGTGATCCCGCTGATGGTGGTGACGCCGCTGACCTTCCTGGGCGGCAGCTTCTATTCGATCACCATGCTGCCGCCGCTGTGGCAGAAGATCACCTTGTTCAATCCGGTGGTCTACCTGATCAGCGGCTTTCGCTGGAGCTTCTACGGCAAGGCCGATGTGCATATCGCCACCAGCACCGGCATGACCTTGCTATTCCTGCTGCTGTGCCTGGCGGTGGTGGCGGCGATCTTCCGCAGCGGCTATCGGCTCAAGGCCTGAGCCGGGCCGGCCGGCGGCCTGTGCGAAGGCATGCCGCCGCCGCGCCGAGGCTCGACTCATTCTGCAGCGGGCTTGTTGTCCAGGTAGTAGGCCACCACCTGGCCCTTGATCTTCATCGTCATCGGATTGCCGCGGCGATCGCGTGACTTGCCGACCTGCACCTTGATCCAGCCTTCGCTGACCGAGTACTCCTCGACGTTGTCGCGCTCGATCCCGTTGAAGCGCACACCGACGCCGCGGTTCAGCGCTTCGGCATCGTGGAACGGGCTGCGTGCATCGATGGCCAGATGGTCGGGAGGGGTATCGCTCATGGGAGAAGGGCCTGGCGGCCGGGATGGCCGTCTTCGGGCGCACAGGATACGGCCCTGCGCGCGCTTGACCAGCCCCTGGCAGGCGCTTTGCTAGTCTGCGCGCACGCGGCACACTGCCCGCCCGCCCTGCCAAGAGTCCTCCCATGCCCGACAACAGCGCCGATTACGACGAACCGGACGACCTGAGCGCCGACAGCGACGACGACGATCCGGATACCCACCAGGGTTTGGTCTGGAACCTGTTGCTGCTGATCAATCCGGGCGACGAAGAGACGGCGCTGCGCCAATTCGATGGCTACCGCGAGAGTGCCGTCGAGGCCGACGGCGACGAATGGCTGTGGGCATTGAAGGATGCGATCGACTGGACGTCGGGCTTCTACGTGGATGGGCGCGACAGCGAAACGCTGATCAGCGCGATCGACGAACTGGCCGCGCGCTGGAACCTGCGGATCGACTGGGGGGGCGACATCGACGATGACGACTTCCTGGCCGGCAACGACACCGCCGCGCTGCTGACGGTGGCCTATGACCGCCTGCGCGAATACGGCTACACCCTATGGTGCTGGGAGACCGGCAGCGACGATCGCGCCGGCTGGATGGCGCTCAGCCGCAACGACGAGGATATGCAGCGGCTGGCCGCGATCCTGGGCGTGGATCTGCGCCCGGGCAGCGATCCGTTCTGAGCGCAGCCGTCCGGTTGCCGCCCGGGAGCGACCCGGGCGGCAACGCTGTGCAGCTCAGCTCTTGGCGGTCTTGACGATCGCCGGCGAGCTCACCGTTGCTCCCCCCTTGTTCAACGCGACCACGTACATCGTGTAGAACGTGTTGGGCTTGAGTCCGCCGAGCGTGTAGCGTGTGCCGCGCGTGACCGCATACGAGGTGAAGGCCCCCGTGGTGTTGTCCTGGGCGACAATCGCGTAACCGGTCGCCGTGTTCGTGCCGGTCCATTGCACCATGCTGGTCGTGGCGGTGGTACTGGCATGCACGCCGCGCGCCAAGCTCGGTGGCGGTGTGCTGCCGTCGTGAACCTCCAGCAGGGAGTCGACCAGCAGCGAGGACGACAGCATCGATCCCAGGCCGGTGACATTGTCGTAGCCCTGGCCGGCGTTGAAGCCGGCCACGCCGCCGAACAGGTTGGCGTTGCCATTGCTGCCATCGAGCACGTCGTTGGTGTCCAAGGACACCGTGCCGCTGAGATCTTCGTACAGGAACGGGTTGGCGAAGCCGATCCGGCCCAGCCCGGCGGCCTGGTGCGCCTGATCGGCGATCGACATGAAGCCGGCCCAGATCGGTGCCGAGACGCTGGTCCCGCCAAAGTTGACCCAGCCACCATCCAGCTCCGAATAGACCGCCACCGGCGTGGCGGGGCTGGCCACGGCGGCGACGTCGGGCACGTTGCGGCGCGCGGAAGAGCCCTGGTTCGCGGCGGCGATCGACACTGGCTTGCCATCGGCACCGGCAATCATCTGATAGTCCGGTAGCGGCCAGTAGCTGCTGATACCGCCGCCGGTGGCACCGAGGCCTGCACCGAGCAGGTTCCAGGTCTCTTCGCCCCCGTAGCCGCCGGTACGCCCGGTGAACAAGGTCGTACCGCCGACTGAGGTCACCAGCGGTTGACTGCCGGGATCCTCGACGTGCAGGCCGCTGCCGCTGCGCCCATAGGCGCCCTGGTCGCCCGAACTGACATAGACGCCCTGGCCCTGCGCCACCATTTGCGTCAACACCTGGCCTTCTGCGGCCAGCGCGGCATCGCCCAGGAATTCTTCATCGGTGCCATAGGAGATACTGACCGTCTGCGCCGTGTTGTCGTCGGCCATGGCACCCAGCGAGGCCAGCAACGCCACCGGGAACGGATCGTCGCCTTCTTCGTAGACCTGGATTTGCCGCAACTGTGGGTTCACGGCGATCGCCATGTCGATGTCCAGGGCCGCCTCGCCGGCCACGCCGGCACTGTTGACCGCACCGGCGTACCCGTTGACGTTGCGCACCTTCACCGGCACGTTCGGCAAGCCGAACTGCTTGACGTAGGCGGCGATGTCGCTGGACAAAAAGCCGCCTTGCTCGAACAGCGCCAGCGTCTCCAGCTTGCCCGGCGCCAGCTGCGCGGGAATGCCATAGGCAGTGCGCAGGTCCTGCGGGCTCAGGCCACCGTTGGGGCCATGGCCGGTCGCTTGGGTGGCGCCGTCTTTGGCAACGGCGGCGCGTGCGGCCGGATTGGTCGGTGCGCGGATGGCCAACGGTGCGAAACGGACGGCGTCGTTCAGGCCGACGATGCCACCGACATGGCCAACCAGCGCGCTGGGCAACTGCGGTTGTCGATCGGCCGAGAAGAATGTCTGGCCATCGCTGCGTTGGTAGCGATTGAAGGTCACGCCCAGGTGCTGCGCGAACGTGGCCGCTGGCGCCTTCAAGGTGATCAGCGAGCCGGCGCCGCCGATACTGCTGACCTGGATCCCATGCGCTTGCGCGAATGCCTTGACCGCGGCGATGTCGTCCTGGCGTGCACCAAAGCGGGCAGCGAATTCTGCTGGCGTCAGGTAGTGGCCATAGAGCGCATCGCCCGGATGCGACACGCGCATTGCATAGTCGTAGGCGCCTGCACCGTCCTTCAAAGGCAAGGTCATCACCAGGCTGATCGTGGTGCTGGGTGCCAGCGCACCGAGCTTGCTCGCGCTGCGCAGTTGTGCAGGCAGGTGGGCGAGTGGGGCGGCGGTCTGAGACGTGACCGGCGTGGTCAGTGGCGCGGCGAAAGCCGATGCGGCAACACCCGAGAGAATGGCAAGGCAGGCCAGGTGCAACGGCACACGGTGGAATCCAGAGCGTTTCTGCATGGGAAATCCTCGGTTGGGGATGAGATCAACGTTGCCGAGCAGCAGGCAGGAAGCGGTCTGCTCGCCTGCCTGCTGCGCCGGAGCGATGCCCGCTAGATCACTGCCGGGCCATCAGGGACACATTGCTGAAACCGCCGTCGCCGCCGACCAGCTTGATGTAGTAGGTACCCGCCTGCGGCGAGGGCAGTCGCACGGTTTGGGAATTGCCAGCGCGGACCGAGCGCTGGTCGTAGCTGGTGGTCGTGGGTTCGGCGCCGAACTTGACGTACAGGGCGACATTGCCGCCGCCGCCGAAGGAGAGCACGTTCAACGGCGTCCCCGCGGTGGCGGTATAGCTATACAAGCGCTCCTCATCGGCGCCGGCGCTCTGTGCAGTGACCGCCGTGCGATTGCTCATGACGGTCGTCACCGGCTTGCAGGTGCTGCCGCTGCAATTGTTGCGGACGTAGTCCATGGCCGCGGTCGCATCGACGATGCCGCTGCCGATCGGAGTCGTCGCCGGCGGCGGTACCGGGAATGCACGCGCGGTCTGTGTCAATACCGCCTGCAGTTGCGAGGGCGTCAACGGTGTCTTGCCCGCTGCTGCCACTGCGCTTTGCACCAATGCCGCCACGGCCGCGACATGCGGTGTCGCCATCGAGGTGCCGGCGTAGCCCAGATAGTTGTATTGACCGGACGTCGGCGTGGTCTTGCCGCTATAGCCGGTCGACAGCACCACTCCATCCCAACCACCGTTGCCGGTGTCCTGATCCTGCCCGCCGCCCGGCCCTGCCAGGTCGACCACCGATCCGAAGTCGGAATAGAAGGCGATGCCGCCGGTGATGCGGGTGGCGCCGACGGTGATCACGTTGCTGCAGCTGGCTGGGCTGAATTGCGCCGCATCGATGGCGTCGTTGCCGGCAGCCACCACCACCGTGCTGCCGTTGGCGACGGCGGCATTGATCGCTTGCTGCGTCGCGCTGTCGCAGCTGCCGATGCCGCCCAGGCTCATGCTGATCACTTCCGCCGGATGGGTATTGTCCGGCACGCCATCGACGTGTCCGCCTGACGCCCACACGATCGCATCGGCGATATCCGAGATCATGCCGCCGCATTGGCCGAGCACGCGGATCGGCAGGATCTGCGCGTCGTGTGCGGCGCCGACGCCGCCAATGCCGTTGTTGGTCAGTTCGCCGATCGTGCCTGCCGTGTGGGTGCCGTGCCAGGAACTGTCGCTCGCGCTTTGCAGACAGGGATTGTTGTCGTCCATCCAATCGCCGTAGTCGAGCGCGCCCGGCACGCGATCGTCGGTGGCGCGACGTGACACGGTGGCGTTGGTGATGAAGTCGTAGCCCTGCAGGATGTGGTCGTTGTTCTTCAGGTCCGGATGGTCGGGCAGGATGCCGGTGTCGATCACCGCCACCACCACGCCGCTGCCGGTGGAGGTCTCCCAGGCCTTGGGTGCACGGATTCCGCCGGTGCTGTCCTGCATATGCCACTGATACTTTGCATAGAGTTTGTCGTTGGGCACCGGCGGATCGGTGTCCTGCGCGGTTGCGCGCGGCTGTACCGGCAGTGCCGCCGATCCGACCAGGTCCCGCACCGGCTGCATCATCCGATCGAACTGCGCATATTCGACGGCCGGATCGGCGCGTAGTTCGGTCAGCAGTTTGGTTTGCTCGGCGGCCGTCAGGTGACCGGTCAGCCGCAGCACGCTGGCGCCGGTGCCCGTGGTGCGCAGAACGCGCGCGGCCACCGGTGCGTTACGCGAGGCATCGCTGCCGAGCGACAGCACGTTGGCGCGCCGCGCGGCCGCCGTCAGCACGGATTCGCGCAGCGCGTTGGAGCCGATGGTGGATGTGTACTTGACGATGAGCCGGCCCGCTGCGGGCGAGCCGGCCGGCGCCGGGTTGTCGACCAGGCCACGTTGCTCCAGCAGATCGTCGGCTGCATGCGATTGGAAGGGGGCGGTGGCGAGCAGGGCGCTCAGCAATAGCGTGCGGAGTGGCGCAGAGGCGGTGTTCATGGGCGGAATTCCAAGAAGAAGGGGATGGCGGTGCGTGCGGGGCAGGCTCACAGATCCACGCCGAAGCCCAGACCGGCGGAGGAATCGCTGCCGCTGAAGGCGCCGCCCAGGCTGAAGGAGGCGCGCTCGCCGATCTTGCGGGCGTAGCCGATCGACAGCGCACGCTCGCCGCTTTGGAAGCCGGCGCCGACAGCGAAGCGTCCACGTTCGCTCTGCGTGCCGGCCGCATTGGTGGCCATGTTGAGCATGGCCGAGCTCATCGCGCCGAGGCGGTCGATGCGGCGATCCATGCTTTGGAAGCGGCGCATGCTGTCGTCGTGCAACTGGCTGAAGCTGTCGCTCAGTGCCGACACGCGGCTGTCGGTATAGCCGTTGGCCGAGCTCAAGGTGCGCGCATCGCCCGCGGAGACCTGAGCGACGTTGGCCGCATCGGTGTCGGCACGGCCGGCGGCGACGTTGGTGATCTGCCGCTCATTGCCAGCGCTGCCCACCGACACCGTATTGGCGCGGTCGGCCACCGAGCCTTGGCCCAATGCCACCGCACCTTGCGCGATGGCACGCGCGCCCTGCCCGATCGCGGTGGCCGACGCCGCGCTGACCTGTGCGCCCTCACCCATCGCCACCGCATTGGTCGCCACCGCGGCGATCTGCGTGTTGGCGCCGACCGCGGTGCTGCCATCGGCATTGACGCGGGCATTGCTGCCGATCGCGGTGTCGTTGGGGCCATGCGCATAGGCGCCGCCACCGATCGCCGTGCCGCTGACGTCGTTGGCCACTGCCGCATTGCCCATCGCCGTGGAGGTGGTCGCCACCGTGCTGGTGCTGGCGACCGCCGGCGTCGGCGTGCCTTGCAGCCCGCCATCGCTACGCTCGGCCGTTGCCACCGTGGAGGTGGCAGGCGCCAGTACTGCCGGCACGCCGGCACTGCGCACAATCGCAGCCGTCCGCAACGACGTCGTGCCGCCCACGCGCCCATCCAGCTCGCTGACCTTGCTGTCCAGCGCAGTCAGTGCGGCGCCGACATTGGTGTAGCTGGCGCCCTGGATCACGTACGTCGGCGCAACGAACACGCCTTGCGCGCCGATGGCCGCGCCACCGCCGAGGAAACTGGCGGCATTGCTCAGCGACTGGAACAACTGTCCACCATTGATCGCCTCGCTGCTGCCGTCGGCGATCGCGCCGGCGCCCAGATTGACGATGCGACGCGTCGCCGGACCACCGCGACCGTTGCCGCTGCCCACCGAGACCGTATTGGCCTCGTAGGTGCGCGAACCCGAACCCAGCGCCACCGAATCGGCACCGCTGGCACCGGCATTGGCGCCCAAGGCAACGCCGTTGACGCCGCTCTGGCGCACGAAGCTGTTGTAGCCCATCGCCGTGCTGTTCACGCCGCTGGCGCTGCTGTCCACGCCCAGCGCGCTGGCGCCGGTGGCGCTGGCGCGACTGCCCGCCGCCACTGCGACACTGTGGGCGCCGCTGGCCGCAGCCCCTGCACCTGCCGCCGTGCTGCGCTCGCCAGTCGCACGCGCCGTGCCCTCGCCGTTGGCCTGCACCATGCCGCTGGTGGCCTGCACATTGGCCGCCAACGCATCGAGCTGGCCCTTGTTGACTGCATCGGTCGCTTCGGTGCCCGCCGCCACGCTGGTGATCTGCCGCGTCAGTCCCGATGCCACATCGCCCACTGCCACGCTGTAGCTGCGGGTTGCGTGCGAGAAGGCGCCCAGCGCCACCGCGCTGACCGGAGCGCGGTTCCAGGCATCGTCCACCCAGTTGCCGACCTTGGCGCCATAGCCGATCGAGGTGGCATCGACGCCGTCGGTGCGGGTGGCCGCACCCAGGGCGGTGCTGTTGGGGTTGAACCACGAGCTGATGGCGCCCGAGCCCAGGACCACGCTATTGGCGGTCAAGGCCGAACTGTTGTGACCCACGGCGATCCCATCCGGGTCCTGCGCCAGGGCATAAGCACCCAACGAGACCGTGTTGGGGCCGAACGAACCGGCGCTATGGCCGATCGCCACCGAATCGGTGTTGCCCGGCAGATTGGGGAACACGTTGGAGTTGTAGCCGATGGCGATCGCGTAGTTCGATTGCGTTTCCGCACCTGCGCCCAGGGCGATCGAACCGACGCCGGTGGCCGCAGTGATGCCACTGCTGTTGCCGGCCGCCGCTGCGGCCGTGCTGACGCCGCCGATGGCCACGCTGTCGACCCCGCTGGCCAGGGACGTGTTGCCGACCGCCACGCTACTGGTGGCAGTGGCGCGAGCGAAGTAGCCGTTGGCAGTGGACAGATAGCCAGAGGCGACCGCCAAGCCGCCGACAGCAGTCGTTCCGTCTTCGAACGCACGGGCGCGATAGCCCAGCGCCGTGCTTTGCACGTTGCGCGCTTCGCTGCCGCTGCCCACTGCGGTGGCCAGGGCCGCGGTGGCCTTGGCGCCGCCGCCCAGCGCCACCGCGCCGAACTGGCTGGCCTCGGTGGAATCCTGGTGGCTGCCGATGATCTCGCCGGCATCGTTGTAGTCGAATACCTGGGTGGTGCCGCCGATGGCGACCGCCGATTCGCCGCTCGCCGCGGCCGCGTAGCCGGTGGCGATGGCGTTCTTGGCCGTCACCGTGGCGCCGGCGCCCAGTGCGATGCCGCCTTCGCCGAGCGCATTGCTGGCCTCGCCGATGGCCACCGCATAGGGCTCGGCGGCGAAGGCGCCGACATCCTCGGACGGGTCGCTGCCGCCGACGATCTGCAGATGCTTGCCGATATCGTCGGCGCTCTCCGGCGGGGAGGCGTCGTCCTGCGCCGTGCTGTCGGCCGTCGCGGCGGCGCTGGTCGGGCCGGCGACCACGCGCGGTGCAGGCGTGGCGGCATGTGCGCCAGCGAGACCACCGGCCAGCAACAGCGCCGTCAGGATGGCGCGCGAGAGCGGTCGCTGGCAGGCGTTGGCGTGATGGGAGGCGGAGAAGCGGGCGCGGTGCTGGCCCTGTGCACGGTCAGGCAGGAAGCTCATCGAAGTCCCCAAGGAGTGGTGGGAGAAGCAACTGGGGCAGCCCGAATCCATGACATCCCCCTGTCGATGCGGAGTTCTGTCGGCGTGCGCGAAGTCGCGTCAAAAAATTGTCACGGCGCTTTCGGACTGTCACCAAACGACGATTGCATCCACTCACCACCGATGTGAGCATGCGGAGCTGTCGAGGTCGTCCATCGCCGCTTACGTGAAATTGCTCCCCGTTCTGCGCTGGTTGCAGCCGCCGGTGGCCGCCAGTGCCAGCGATCAGCGGCATGCGCCGTTCCTGCAGGTGCTTTTGGCGGCGATCGTGCTGTACACCGCCGGCGACATCGGCCTGTTTCTCTATGTGGCGGGCGTGGCGCGTTTGCTGGGCCGTGTCGACCTGCTGCTTGCCCTGGTGGGTAGCATGCTCACCGCCGCAGGCGCTGCGGTGGGTGTGTGGCAGGTACGGCGTGGCAACGCTGCAAGGGCGGTGCGGACCTATGTGACAGCGACGCTGATCGGCGTGTTGATCACCTACGTGCGGGTGGATATCTACGACCTGTTGACCAACCCCATGCCCTTGCTGGCGCTGGTGCTGGCCGGCATGGTGCTGGGGCGGCACGCGCTGTGGCGGGTGTTTCTGCTGCTGGCGGCCGCTGCGTTGGTGGGCGTGCTCGCACAGGTGATCTGGCCGGTGCCGTGGCGCTCGGTACGCGGCAACGTCGGCCTGGCCGTGGTGACCATCGGGGCCTATGCGTTGATCACCCTGATCCTGGATCGCACCATCGCGGCCTTGCGCGACAGTCTGCTCGAATCGGAGCAACGCCGGCGCGAACTGGAGCAGCTCAATCAGCGCCTGCTGCAGGAAATGGCCGAGCGCGAACGGGTGCAGGAGCAGTTGATCCACACGCAGAAAATGGAGGCGCTCGGGCGTCTGGCCGCCGGCGTCGCGCACGATTTCGACAACCTGATCAACGTGATCATCGGCTATGCGCAACGACGCGATGCGCTGGAAGGCTACGGCGAAGCGCCCTTGCTCAAGACGCTGGAAAACATCGAGACCGCCTCGCGACGCGCGTTGACGGTCAGCCGGCGCATCCTCAATTTCGGTCGCGCCGAACCCGGCCTGCCGACCTTGTTCGATGCCCGTGTGGCGTTACGCGATGCCGAACCGACCTTGCGCCAGTTGTTCGGTCACGAGATCCGGCTGGAGGGCATCGCTGCCGGGCCACCGCTGTGGGTGCGGATGGATCGCGACGATCTCGATCTGGTGCTGCTCAACATCGCCGCCAACGCACGCGACGCGATGGAGGGGCGGGGCGTGTTCCGCATCGACGGCGAGCTGCGCGAGGCGACCGTCCACGTGCGCTTGTGCGATACCGGCCCGGGCATCGCGCCGCATCTGCTGGCGCGGGTGCTCGAGCCGTTCTACACCACCAAGCCGGTCGGCAAGGGCACCGGGCTGGGCTTGTCGGTGGTCCAGGGCATCATCGCGGCGGCCGGCGGTCAGGTGACGGCGAGCAATGCCCCGCATGGTGGGGCGTGTCTGTGCCTGCAGTTACCGCTGGCCGAAGCGCCGTCTCACTCGGCGAGCAGGTAGCCCAGCCCGCGCGCGGACAGCAGCGGCAGCGCCGGCATCTGATCGCCGGTCAAGCGCGCGGCCTTGCGACGCAAACGGTGGATCAACATCTCCAGCCGGTGCAGGTCGAAGTCGCCGGTGGTGGCCTCCAATGCCGACACCAGCGCCTCGCGCTCGACCGCCTGACCACGTTGTGCATCCAGGCAGCGCATCAGACAGCGCTCCAACGCGGTCAGCACCATCACTTTGCCGTCCGGCGCCAGCAGGCACCAACCGTCCGATTCCAGCCGCCATGCCAGCCGGGGCGCAATGGCGGGAGCCGCGGCCGGGTGTAGGCGCTGCGCCAGGTTGCGCAAGGTCAGGGCGAGGATTTCCGGATCGGCCGGCTTGCGCAGGAAGGCGTCGGCACCACCATGCAGGGCGCGCACGTGATCGCTGCGCCCGCGATTGCCGGTCAGCACCACGATGCCCAGGCCGGCGAACAGCGAGCGCAGATGCGTCACCACGCTCAATCCGCTTTCGTCGGGTAAGCCGAGATCGAGCACGACCAGATCGAACGCCTGGTGCAGCATCAAGCGATACAGCTCGCCGGCGGTGCCGGCGCCGCTGACGCGAAAACCGAAGTCGCGCAATCCGGGAATGAGGATGTCCTCGCGCAACAGCGCGTCGTCCTCCAGGACGGCGACCGACAACAGCGAGACAGCATCGCGGGGACTAGCAGGAACGGACACGAAGACTCTCCGAAGCCACGCCGCAATAGTGACAGGCCCAGGGTGTCGTGCAAGACCGCAGGAACGCGCGACAGCATTGCGGCCGTGCGGGTGCCCTCGTTCCTGGGAGAGACGTGGATTGCTATGCCGCCGGCGCACGCTGCGGCTGGCGTCTTTGGCACACTGCGCCTGCAGTGCTCAGGCGTGTTCGCCGCGCGCTTGCGCCCGTGCGGTGGCGATCAATGATTTCAGCAGTACGCGATCGGTATGCCGGGAAATGGCGATTGCGCCCAATCGCACGGCGTCGGCGCGCTGCGCGGCAGACACGTCGTAGTGCGCACCGCTGAGTTTGTTCTGGAAGGCGCGCCTGGGAATCCCCAGGCGCGCGGCCATCGCATGCAGTTCGGCCAGGGTGTCGCCCAGCAGATGCGCCCAGCGCTCGCCGCGCCATGGGTGCACCGCATCGTCGACGTACACGGCCACCGGCGACTCAGGCCTTGTGGTCGTCGTCGGCCGAGGTTTGCTTGCGCTGGTCAGCGTCGGCCGCCGACGTCGCGTCGTCGGCCTGCGCCGGCTCGCTATCGTCATCGCTATCGTCGGCATCGGTGCCTTCGACATTTTCGAACTCGGAGACCAGGGTGGTCAGGTATTCCTCTGCAGTCTTGCCCTCGTCGGCGGCCAGGTCGTCGATCATCTGCTGCAACTGCGTCGAATACTCCAGCGACACCGTCTTGCCCTCCTTCTCCTGCAGATTGGCCAGGTGCTTGAGCATGGCCAGCATCGGCACCGGGTTGTCGGCGCTGCCCATGGTCTGGCCGCCGATCGACAGCAGCCATTCGCGATCGTTCTGAAGGCCGATCGCGGCGACCACGCGGCCATCGGCGTCCTGCAGGACTGCATGGTTGGTGATCTGCGGGGCCTGGCCCAGGCGGGCGATGGGGCGCTTGGGCAACTGCTTCTTGCGCTTGTCGCGCTTGGCCTTGGAATTGCGGGACACGGTGATCTCGACACTGGGAATGGCCGTCCATTCTAGGCGCTGTCGCCCTGCATGGGGGCCGTGGACCTCCCACCGTCTGCCTGCTGCCTGGCGGCGCGGATGGTGGTGGCACTCGGTTGCCGGTCGCGTCTTGCGCGTCGTCAGCCTGGGCGGTTGGCAGGCGTGACGGGCGTCGGGTTTGCAGTGGCGCTGCCTGTGCCGTCGATCGCCGATGGCAGCGGCTTACTGCCGCTGCGGCTCGCCGATGGCCGCTTCTGCAGCCCGTGCCAGGGCAGTGGCCGAGGCCACTTGGGCACGACTGGAGACCCGTGGGCCGGCATTGGTGCCGGCGGTCGCCGGCGGAGCGGACGCCGCAGGCGTGGCGGCCTTGTCGGCATGCGCGGTGGCCGGTGCTGTCGGTGCAGCCGCCGTCGCGGTGGCGGCCGCGCTGAGGTCGGGCACATGCGTGTCGGCATCCGGGATCACCTTGCCCAAGGCGATTCCGTCATTGCTGCCGGCCAACGCGGTCTTCTCCGCATCCTGGGTCATCACCACGATGCTGATGCGTCGATTGATGGGGTTCTGCGGATCGGTCTTGTCGAACAGCACCGAGGACGATAGCCCCACCACCCGTGCGACCTTGGCGTCGCCCATGCCGCCGCCCACCAGGGCGCGCCGGGCGGCATTGGCACGGTCTGCGCTCAGTTCCCAGTTGGTGTAACCGGCATCGCTGCTGTAGGCGGTGATGTCGGTGTGGCCGGTGATGCTGATGTGGTTGGGCACCTGATTGATGAAGGATGCCAGCTCATGCAGGATGTCCACCGTATACGGCTTGAGCTTGTCGCGGCCGATATCGAACATCGGACGGTTCTGCTTGTCGACGATCTGGATGCGCAGGCCATCGGGCGTCAGGTCCAACAGCAATTGGTCCTTGAACGGCTCCAGTGCCTGGCTCTTGGCGATCGCCTCCTTCAGTTCTTCCATCAGCGTTTCCAGGCGCTGCTTGTCCTTGGCACGGCTGTCCTGGTCGGTGTCGGCGGCGTTGTCGCGCTTGCGCCCCATCTCGTCCTTCTGGCCCTTGGCCAGGTCGGCGGTGCCGCCGAGCTTGATCATCGAGGTGCTGGCCCCGCCAGGGCCGTTCATGCCGGGCGAGGGCGCATGCGACTTGCCCGACAGCGGACTGGGATTGCGGAAATACTCCGAGATCGCCGCGCGCTGCTCCTTGGTGGTCGCGGCCATCAGCCACAGCACCAGGAAGAAGGCCATCATCGCAGTGACGAAGTCGGCGAAGGCGACCTTCCAGGCGCCGCCGTGGTGGCCGCCGCCCTGTACCTTCTTGACCCGTCGGATGATGACGGTGGATTTGCCCTCGGCCATGGCGCGGGCCTACTTGATCGTCTTCAGATGCGTCTCGAAGTCCGCAAAGCTCGGGCGCACGTTCGAGGGCAGGGTCTTGCGGGCGAATTCGAGCGCGATCTTCGGGTTGTAGCCGCGCAGGCATGCCAACAGCGCGGTCTTGACCGCTTCGTAGATGCGCCCATCCTGCTCGGCGCGCGCTTCCATCGCGGCCGACAGCGGCGCGACGAAGCCATAGGCCAACAGGATGCCGAGGAAGGTGCCGACCAGCGCGGCGCCGACGTGATGGCCGATTTCCTCGATCGGGCCGCCGATCGAGCCCATCGTGATCACGATGCCGAGCACGGCGGCCACGATGCCGAAGCCGGGCAGGCCATCGGACACCTTGCTCAACGCATGCGACGGTGCCAGCGCTTCGTGGTGGTGTTTTTCCAGCTCCAGTTCCAGCAACGGCTCGAGCTCGTGCGGCTCGATATTGCTGCCGATCATCAGACGCAGGCAGTCGGTGATGAAGTCCAGCAGATGGTGGTCGGCCAGCACCTTGGGATAGTTGCCGAAGATGGTGCTGTCCTGCGGACGCTCGACATGGTCTTCCAGCGCCATGAAGCCATCGCGGCGGGCCTTGTTGAGCAGTTCATAGATCAGGCTCAGCGTGCCCTTGTAGTCGTCGGACTTGTACTGCGGCCCCTTGAACACGCCCAAAATGCCGCTCAGCGTCTCCTTGACGATCTTGGCCGGCGTGCTGACCAGAAAGGCGCCGAACGCCGCGCCGCCAATGATCATCAGCTCATACGGCTGCCACAACGCACCGACCTTGCCGTGCGACAGCACATAGCCACCGAGGACGCTGACAATGACGACGATGAAGCCAACGATGATGAGCATGGCGCAGCCAAAAGCAAACAGGGTTGCTGTTGTTTCGGCGCGCGCGGCGGATTCTTGAAGTGCCTGGCGTGAAGGTGTGCGCTATGTCTGAATGATCATCCGACCGCGTCGGCGTCGCTGCGCACGCATTGACGGGCATCGCCGCCGGCCAGCGTCAGCGTGGCTTCGCCGGCATGCTCCCAGAATTGGTTGCCCTGGGCGTCGGCGTAGCGCGCGCCGGAGCCGGACTCGGCCACCGGCAGCACCAGTCGGCGGCCCTCGACTTCCAGCTGAACGGCGTCCGCCGCCGTGTCGAAGTTGGCGGTGACCCCTTGCTCGCCGCAGCGCCACTGGCTGGCGCGTACCGGTGCTGGTGCCGTCGTTGGCGCGCTCGGGCGTGGCGGCGGCCCGCTGACGCTGGCATCGGTGGCCGCTGGCGGGGTAGGGGCGGACGTCGGTGTGGCCGAGGCGGCGCGCTCGCGCTGGCCACAGCCGGCCAGGCCAACCAGCAGAAGCAACGGAAGCAGACGGGACGGACTGGACATCGTCGGGCTCCGATCGGGAGAGCACCCCACCCTAGAGCGTGTCATGTACGTTGAGGTGAGCGCGAAGCGCCCTGTGCCGCGTCGAGACAAGGAGCGCAACGCGATAGGCGCGCCACAGGGTGGTTCCCAGAGGTCTGGCCGTCAGCGGCACGGAGTGTGCGCGGCGGCGGCCAGCCCGGAGGATGGCAGGACGGCGCCGCCCGGCGGGTTGTCAGCGCGCCTCGCGGCCTGGCCGTCAGGCGGGCTGGGCTTCGGCGCCACCGCGCTGCAGTGGATCCGGCAACGCCTGGCCGGCCTCGGTGAAATCCAATGACACCGAATTCAGGCAGTGCCGCTCGCCGGTTGGCGGCGGACCGTCTGGAAACACATGGCCAAGGTGGCTCTGACAGCGCGCGCAGACGATCTCGGTGCGGATCATGCCGTAGCTGGTATCGCGGATTTCGCGCACATGCGTCGGATCGTAGGGCGCGAAGAAGCTGGGCCAGCCAGTGCCGGAATCGAACTTGGCGCTGGAGCGGAACAGCGGCAGCCCACACAGCCGGCAGGTGTAGACGCCCTCCAGCTTGTTGTCGAGGAACACGCCGCAGAACGGCGCCTCGGTCCCGTGCTGTAACAGCACGCGCCGTTCCTCGTCGCTGAGTCCGGCGATCAGCGCATCGCGCTGGGCGGGGGAGGGCGGGGTGAGGTCGAACAGGCTCATGGGGTTCTCGCATGCGCGCGCCGACGGAGGCCGGCGCCTGTCCTCGTGATGTGGGCAGCGGCGGCCGGGTTCAACCGGGTGCTTGCGGGCCGCGTCTCCATGTCTTCTCTGGCGGCACGGCAGCCCTCCCGGCATGGCGAGCCGCGGCGACTGGGCCGGGACGCCCGCGACGCTGCTTCAGAACGGCGGCAGCGCCTGCTGTCGCAGCATCTGCACTTGGTGGTCGCGTTCAGGTGCTGGTCGCCGGCATGCATTGCCGCGTGCCGGGTAGGCCCCCATGTCTTGTGCATCTCCCTGCCATTGGTGATCGTCATGATGCGTTCTGCCGCGACTCGCACATTCCTGGTAGGTGGCTTGCTGACCGGCCTGCTCGCGGCGGCCGGGACCGCTGCCGCCCAGTCGGCAACCAGCACACGCGCGTCCAACACCTTGCAGCCGATCACCACGCCCACCCCGGCCACGCCCACCGTGACCGCACCGCGCGCGTCGCAGCCCGCGCCGGCGCCGGTGCCCTCGCAATTGGGCCAGCGTCCAGTGGCGCCAACCATCCCGACCCATGGCCCGGCGACCACGCCGGTGGCGCCGGCCGGCAGCCAGGTGCCGACCTCGACGCCGATGGTCTACGACCGCAACGGTCGGTTGCTGCATGGCCTGCAGCCGGCTGGCGCCAATCGCGTGCTCGATACCCGCACCGGCCGCTACTACGATGCGGTGCCCGCCGGCGACGGCATGCAGTTGGTGCGCTGAACCGGCCGCTGGGACGCGTGCGCCAGGCGGCGCGGCCTGCTCCAGGGCTCAATCGCCGATCGGCAGCGCCAGCGTCTCCTTGACCTCCTCCATCACGATGTAGCTCTTGGATTCGCGCACGTGCGGTAGGGTCAGCAGGGTGCTGCCGAGCAGCTTGCGGTAGGACGCCATCTCGCTGATCCGCGCTTTCAGCAGGTAATCGAAGTCGCCCGAGACCAGGTGGCATTCCAGGACGTTCGGCAGCTTGAGCGCAGCACGGCGGAATTCCTCGAAGATGTCGCCGGACTTGTAGGCCAGGCTGATTTCCACGAACACCAGTAGGCTGGCCTTGAGGTAATGCGGATCCAGCCGCGCGTAGTAGCCGGTGATGGCGCCATCGCGTTCCAGCCGACGGACGCGTTCGGTGCAAGGCGTGGTCGACAAGCCGACCCGCTCGCCCAATTCGGTAAAGGAAATGCGGCCTTCGTGCTGCAGGATCCGCAGGATCTTGCGGTCGATCTTGTCCAGCTCGCGCGCGCGTGCGGCCATCGCGTCTGTCTCCCGTGTGGTTGGCAAGAGGTTTCACTGCATGGCGGCGGTGATTCCAGAGAAAGCACTGCCTCGGTCGCAATATACTGTGGCTAATTGTCTCCCTCGGCGTCCACCGCTGGGAGAAACCCCTCTCAGGAGAACGACATGCGCGTGCTCATTCTCGGCAGTGGCGTCATCGGCACCACCAGCGCCTGGTACCTGGCACAGGCCGGCTGCGAGGTCGTCGTGGTGGATCGCCAACCGGCCTCGGCGCTGGAGACCAGCTATGCCAACGCCGGCCAGCTCTCCTTTGGCTACACCTCGCCATGGGCGGCGCCCGGCGTGCCGGGCAAGGCGGTCAAGTGGCTGTTCGAGCAGCATGCGCCACTGTCGATCCGGCCCACCCGCGACCTGCGCCAGCTGGCGTGGCTGAGCCAGATGCTGCGCAATTGCACGGCCGAGCGCTATGCGATCAACAAGGCGCGCATGGTGCGCATGTCCGACTACAGCCGCGACTGCCTCAACGCGCTGCGCGCCGAGACCGGGCTGGAATTCGAGGGGCGCCAGCTTGGCACCACGCAGTTGTTCCGCACCCAGCAGCAGCTGGATGCAGCGGCGCAGGACATCGAGATCCTGGCGCAGTACGGCGTGCCATACGAACTGCTGACACCCGCGCAGATCGCCCAGTTCGAGCCCGGCCTGGCTGGCGGCGGCATGCAACTCGCCGGGGCACTGCGACTGCCCGAAGACCAGACCGGCGACTGCCGGCTGTTCACCCAGCGCCTGGCCGAACGCGCGGCGCAGGCCGGGGTGGAGTTCCGCTACGGGCAACAGATCGAGCGCCTGGAGCATGCCGGCGGGCGCATCACCGGTGTGCAGATCGGTGGCCGCCTGGAGACCGCCGACCGCTACGTGCTGGCGCTGGGCAGTTATTCGGCCGACATGCTGCTCTCGCTGGGCCTGCACCTGCCGGTCTACCCGCTCAAGGGTTACTCATTGACCTTGCCGATCGTCGATGAGGCACGGGCACCCACCTCCACGGTGCTGGACGAAAGCTACAAGATCGCCATCACGCGCTTCGATGCGCGCATTCGCGTCGGCGGCATGGCCGAGGTCGCCGGCTTCGATCTGTCGTTGAACCCGCGCCGCCGCGCCACCCTGGAAATGGTGGTCAACGATCTGTTCCCCGGCGGCGGCGACCTGGCCCAGGCCGAGTTCTGGACGGGCTTGCGCCCGGCCACGCCGGACGGCACCCCGGTGGTGGGCGCCACGCCTTACGCCAACCTGTTCCTCAACACCGGCCACGGGACCCTGGGCTGGACCATGGCCTGCGGCTCGGGCCGCTACCTGGCCGACCTGTTGCAGGGCCGCCAGCCCGAGATCGATACCGAAGGCCTGGATGTGTTCCGCTACCTGTCCCCCCGCAACGCGCGTGCGCAGGAGGCAGCGTAGTGCGGCCAGCGTATGCGTCGATCGATCTGCAGGCCTTGCGCCACAACTACCGCCTGGCCCGACGGCTGGGTGGCGGCAAGGCGCTGGCGGTGGTCAAGGCCGATGCCTACGGGCATGGCGCCGTGCGTTGCGTGCAGGCCCTGGAAGACGAGGCCGACGGCTTTGCGGTGGCCTGCATCGAGGAGGCGCTGGAACTGCGCCAGGCCGGCGTGCGTGCGCCGATCCTGCTGTTGGAGGGCTTCTTCGAACATGACGAGTTGCGGCTGATCGCCGAGCACGATCTGTGGACGGTGGTCGCCATGCCCTGGCAGGTACGCGCGCTGGCCGAGTTCAACAGCCCGCGCCCGCTACGGATCTGGTTGAAGCTCGATAGCGGCATGCATCGGCTGGGCCTGTCGCCGGACGATTTTCGTGCTGCCTGGTTGCGCCTGCGCGGCCTGCCGCAGGTGGCTTCGATCGTCCTGATGACCCATCTGGCGCGCGCCGACGAACTGGACTGCAGCCGCACCGACGAGCAGGCGGTGGCGTTTGCACTCACCGCTGGCGGCATGCGCGCCGAGACCAGTCTGTGCAATTCGCCTGGCCTGCTGGGCTGGCCGGCATTGCGTGACGATTGGTCGCGCCCGGGGCTGATGTTGTACGGCGCCAACCCGTTTGCGCAGGACACCGCCACCACGTCCGAACTGCGTCCGGTCATGACCGTGCACTCGCGCATCATCAGCGTGCGCGAGCTGCCGGCTGGCGAACCGGTGGGCTATGGCGCGCGTTTCGTCGCGCCGCGTCCCACCCGGGTGGGCGTGGTGGCGATGGGCTATGCCGATGGCTATCCACAGTTCGCGCCCAATGGGACGCCGGTGCTGGTCGACGGCCAGGTCTGCCCGTTGATCGGGCGGGTGTCGATGGACATGCTGACCGTGGACCTGACCGAACTCCCGCACGCCGAGGTCGGCACGCCCGTGCAACTGTGGGGCGCCACGCCGCGCGTGGACGTCTTGGCAAGCCAGTGCAACGTCAGCGCCTACCAGCTGCTGTGTGGTGTCAAGCGGGTCTCGCGGTGCTACCACGACGAGGCGCTTCCCGCGCAGTGACGCCGCCGCGCGCTGGCCGCGCGCGCATTCCGGCCACCGCCCCGACGGCGCACGTGCGCGCCCCGGCGGGGCGGTGTATTGCGTGAGTCCTAGAGGTCGGCGGTACTGCGATCGCCGCGGAATTGCTTGCGCACCCAGTCGTCGATCATCGCCTTCTCGAAGCGCAGCGGATCGCTGTCGTTGAGGCGCGGCCCGCTCATCAGAAAGGCCGAGTCCACCAGCTTGCGCTCACCTTCATCGATCACGTGGCCCTGCGCATCGGTCAGCGTGTACTGAAAGCTCAGGCGCGGCGGATAGATGTCCTTGACGATGCGCACGTCCTGCAGGCGCGGGCCATGCCAGGGCTCATATTGGCCGGCGCGGCGGATATCGGTGATGGTCACGCTCAGGTGCTGGCCGGGCGCGAGCTGGCGGGCGGCGCTCTTGCGGAAGTGCTCGGCCAGCTGGGTCACCCAGTCGCCTTGCTGGGCCTCCCAGCGATTGCTGCTGAAGCGCAGCTCGGAGAACTGCGCCGGATCGGTCCAGCGCACATCGACCGGACCGTCGCTGGGCAAGGCGCGCGGTGTTTCGGGGTCGGTCACGCTGCTGACGCGCGCCTGCACCGTGGCGGCGGCCAGCAGTCCTGCCAGCAGCAGGCTGGCGCTGAGCAAGCGAGAACGGTTCATGGGCAACCTCCAACGGCAGCGATGTCAGCCGACATGTCCAGTGTGGTCCTGCATCGGAGCGTCGGCAATGCGCAAAGGGGGCTGTGCCGGCATGGCATTGCTACGCCATTAATCCGCGCCGCTACTGCCCTGACAGCGGGTTCACCACGCCTGCGCCCCGGCTTCACGGCGTTGCCCGGAAGATCGGCGCATGGACACCTCCCCGCGCAGCAAAGCCATCCCCCAGGCACCGTTACACGCTGCTGACGTGCGCCTGCAGTTCATCGACTGGGCCAAGCAACATGGCCACAACCCCGTGACGGGTGCGGCCGCATTCGTGGCTTTGCAGAGTGATCTGGATCTGGACACCGCCACCCGCGCCATGCAGATGCAGCCTGGCGAGGACCGGCGCGATGCGCTACGGCAACACCTGGCCGCACTCGCCGGTCAGGACGACGTCGCCGTGCAATTCCCACCGGTGTATGCGTACACCGCCGCCAATGGGCTGGAATACCGTTACTCGTTGATGCTGGTCATTGCCGAGGACTGCGTCGAATGGACGGGCCGCGTCTGGCAAGGACTGGACTACCAGGGAATGTTGACCGGACGCGGGCAGGGGCCGCGCGCCAACTACACCCTGCTGGCGCGGATGGCGCTGGAGCACGAACTGGACCAGGAGCATCCGCGCTATGTCCAGTCCTGATCTGCCGCTGGAACTGCGCGAGGTGGCGGCGGTGATCTCGCCGGCGGACGATGCCTTTGGCCGGCACTGCCGCGCAGAGTGCGCTGAGTTGGGGCTGGCAAGGGTCCGGCTGCTGCTGCTCGATGCCGACTATGGGCGGTCTACCGCCTGGCGCGAAGAGGCCCAGCGCTGGATGGATGAGCAACTGCGCCGCGAAGGCGAGTGGGTCTTCCGAGGCATCATTGCGGGTATCGTGGCGTTGATCGCCGGGATTGGGTTGGCAGCGACGCTGTTGTGGTGACATCGCGGCAAGGCAACTGTGAACCGGGTCAGGCCACTGTGCACCTGCCGACGACATCGGGCGTGTTTTCATCTGTCCGTCACCCGCCCTGGCAGCACCCGTGGATCCCGATTTGAGCCTTCCGACCCGTGCATCCGAGACCAGCGCTGCGGCGTCGCCTGCGGCAAGCGCGTCCCTGCTGGAACCGGGGATGTACCACGAGGTCTTCTACAACGTGGACGCCGGCTTCTGCGTGCTCGACGTGCAGTTCGACGGCGACCGGGCGGTGGATTACGTGATCCGCACCACCAACGGTGCCTTCGAGCGCTACACCGGTCTGTCCAACGTCGAGAACCTATCCATTCGCGGTCTGCTGGCCGATCACGAACAGGAGTGGTACGACCGCTATGGCGAGGTTGCGCGAACCGGTAACCGGGTCCATTTCGAAATGCAGGCCAGGGCACTACGGCGCTGGTATGCGGTCGACGCCTTCCGGGTCGGGCCGCCGGAGCTGGCGCGCGTGGCGGTGCTGTTCCTGGATATCACCGAGCGCAAGCGCGTGGAGCGCGAGTTGGCCGAGAGCGAGGCGCGCTTCAGCGCACTGGCCGACGGACTGCCGATGCCGGTATGGGTGCTGGACGCGCAGGGCGTGGTGCGCTTCGTCAACAGCGCCTATGGCGAATACTTCGGTATCGATATTTCCAGTGGCACGGTGTCGGCCTGGAGCGATCTGCTGCACCCGGAAGACCTGCCGATCTTCCAGTTCGAGCTGACCGCCGCGCTGGAGGAGCAGCGAGGGCTGCGCGCGCTGATCCGCGCGCGTCGCCACGACGGTCAATGGCGTTGGCTGGAGATGACCGCCACTCCGCGGTATTCGGCCGATGGCCGCTTCATCGGTCTTGCCGGCAGCAGTCCGGACGTGACCGAGCAACGCGAAATCGAGCTGGCCCGCGAGCAATTGCTGGAATCGGAGCGCAGCGCGCGCAACGAAGCCGAAAGCATGGCACGGCTGAAGGATGAATTCCTGGCAACCTTGTCGCACGAATTGCGCACACCGCTGACCACCATCCTGGGCTGGAGCGAGTTGCTGCTGCAACGTGTCGAGGAGGGCCATCCCAATCACAAGGGTTTGTCGGTCATCGCCAGCAGCGCGCGCGCGCAGAAGCGGCTGATCTCCGACATGCTGGACCTGAGCAGCATGCTGCTGGGCAAGGTGCAGTTGGAAGTCGAGGCGCTGGATCTGGTCGAACAGATGCGCGAAGCATTGCGCGCGCAGGAGCCAGCAGCCGAAGGCAAGGACCAGGTTCTGCAGCTGGAGGCGCCGTCCACGCCATGTCTGGTACTGGGCGATGCCACCCGCTTGCAACAGGTGTTCTGGAACTTGCTGTCCAATGCGATCAAGTTCACGCCTGCGCACGGCCGTATCGAAGTGACGGTGGCGCGCGAGGACGGTCACCTGACCGTGGCGGTGACCGACTCCGGCGATGGCATCGCCGCCGAGTTCCTGCCGCACTTGTTCGGCCGCTTCCGTCAGGCCGACGGCACCACCACCCGCCAGCACGGTGGCCTTGGCCTGGGGCTGGCGATCGTGCAGCAACTGGTGGAGATGCATGGCGGCCAGGTGGCGGCCACCAGTGGCGGACGCGGTCTGGGCTCCACCTTCACCGTGCGGCTGCCCGAGCACCTGCCCGACCAGGCCAAGCGGCCTCGGCGCGAATTGCGCCGTCGGCTGCTGTCCGAGCAAATCGTCGAGGCGCGCGCGCTCAACGGCCTGCGCTTGCTGGCGGTCGAGGATCAACCGGACATGCTCGACTACCTGCGTCGCCTGCTCGAAGAGCAAGGCGCCGAAGTGGTGACCGCCGGCAGCGCAACCGATGCGCTGGCCTTGATCGATCATCGTGGTCATGAGCGCTTCGATGTCATGCTGACCGATATCGGCATGCCGGGCATGGACGGTTACGGTCTGATCCGCACCGTGCGTGAAGACCTGGGACTGGAAGCGCACGCCTTGCCGGCCGTGGCGGTGACGGCGCTGGCACGCGACGACGATCGCCAGCGCGCGCTGGATTCGGGCTTCCAGGAGCACCTGGCCAAACCCTATAGCGTGGCGCAGCTGGTGACGGCAGTGCGCGCAGCACAACAAGCAGTGGAGTAAGAAGCGCAGCTAATAAAGCTACTGCGCAGCCGCCAGGCGGGCGCGGCCGGTGCTCGGAATCCTCATGTACCACGCGTACACTGCGGTTCCTGCGCGCCGTCCGCGCCCACCTGACGGCTGCTCGCTACGTTTTGTTAGCCGCTCTAAGTAGCGCAGCTGTGTGGGCGTGCCGGTGCGGGTTGACGGCAGTGGGCAGCGGTCGGCTTGCTATCGCGTTCACGCGTGGCGGCCTAGCGTGGGTTCTTCGTTCGACGGAGTTTGTCATGTCCAAGTACGCGCCGCGGGTCTATTCGGAACAGGTGCAGATCGCCACGCTTGAACATTGGGTTTCGCTCCTCGATGGCCAGGAGCGCGTGCGCGTCGAACTCGATGACGGCAGCACGATCAGCGGCACGGTCGCGGTGCGTCCGACGGTGCAGACCTATCGCGATGCCGACGAGCGCGAAGGCAGCAATGGGCAGCTGCGCCTGGACGATCTGGATGCCTCGCAGGAGCCGCACTGGATCTGGATGGACCGCATCGTCGCCGTGCATCCGCTGCCCCTCGGCGCCGATCCGCAACCCATGCCCTAACACGCGGCATTGACGGTCCGTTTACTTCTGGCCCGCCAGGCGGCGGCATGATGGGGTGCTGCGACCATCAGGATGTTCTGGCATGAGTGTTTCCCCGCCAACGCTTGCCCGTGTCTCGCTCTGTGCGGCAATGCTGTGCGTACTGAGCGCCTGTGGCGACACCGCCACGCTGCCGATCGAGCAAGGCACCGGTCCCAATCCCACCTTGCCGGCGCCAGTGAAGCGGCTGATTCCTACCGTCAAGGTGGCGCCGGTCAAACGTTGGGCCGGCGATGCCAAGCCAACCGCCGCCGAGGATCTGCAGGTCAATGCCTTTGCCCGCGATCTGGATCATCCGCGCTGGATTTATGTCCTCCCCAACGGCGACGTCCTGGTCGCCGAGACCGCCGAACCGCCCAAGCCGGACGACGGCAAGGGTGGCGGTCTGCGCAAGAAGGTCCAGGGCGCGATGATGCACAAGGCCGGCGCGAAGGTGCCCAGCGCCGATCGCATCACCTTGTTGCGCGATGCCGATGGCGACGGCGTCGCCGAAGTGCGCACGCAGTTCCTCACCGGACTGTATTCGCCATTCGGCATGGCCTTGATCGGTGACCGCTTCTACGTCGCCAATGCCGACGCCTTGGTCAGCTTTCCGTATCGCCCGGGCGATACCCACATCACCGCCAAGCCGACCTTCGTCGCCAACCTGCCTGGCGGCCTCAACCATCATTGGACCAAATCGCTGCTGGCCAGCGCCGATGGCAGCAAGCTCTATGTCGGCGTGGGCTCCAACAGCAACGTGGCCGAGAACGGCATGGAGGCCGAGCTCAACCGCGCGGCGGTCCTGGAAATCGATCGCGCCAGTGGCAGCAGCCGGGTGTTTGCCAGCGGCCTGCGTAATCCGGTGGGCATGGCCTGGGAGCCGCAAAGCAAGGCGTTGTGGGTCGTGGTCAACGAGCGCGACGAAATCGGTAGCGATCTGGTGCCCGACTACTTGACCTCGGTCCGCGATGGCGGCTTCTATGGCTGGCCGTATAGTTATTACGGCCAGCATGTCGACGCGCGGGTCCAGCCGCAGGATGCCGAATTGGTGAAAAAGGCGATCAAGCCCGACTACGCCCTGGGTGCACACACCGCTTCGTTGGGATTGACGTTCGCCACGGGAAGCCTGCTGCCGGCGCGATTCACCCACGGCGCCTTTATCGGCCAGCATGGGTCGTGGAATCGCGATCCGCCCAGTGGCTACAAGGTGATCTTCGTGCCATTTGCCAATGGCAAGCCTGATGGCAAGCCGATCACCGTTTTGGACGACTTCCTGGATGCGGAAGGCAACGCGCAGGGGCGTCCTGTTGGCGTGATCCAGGACAACAGCGGCGCCCTGCTGGTTGCCGACGACGTCGGCAACGTGATCTGGCGCGTGACCCCGAAGGTGCACTGATACCAACACCGGGCCGCGGGGTCCGGTCGATCGTCCTTTCTAGCGCGGTGCTTCCGGCGAGGCGCTGAAGCGACGCGCATACCCGCGTTCTTCGGCCACCCGCTGGATTTCCTCATCGGCCAGTTCTGGCGCACCGTAGACCGCATACGCCACGCTGCCATCGGCGCGTTCGCCGATCTGGTGCAGGCGGTAACGGGGGCGGCCTGCGCCGGTGTTGGCGGGGTAGTGCATGGGCGGGGGGGTGTCGTCCAGGTCCATTTCGCTGTTGTCGACCACTCCACCTACGAATAGGGCGCGCATCATGCTGTTCTCCGGTGTGTGCCTGATCCCAGCCTAGGGTGAGGAATGTCGCCTGCGCATCAATGGCCCGTGTAGGCGCCGCAACCCGGCCAGCGGCCCGGCCCCACCGCTCCCTTACAATGACCGCCCACTTCTGCTTCCACGACCGATGGCCGGCCCGCAAGACGCTCCGCTCCATGCCCTGTTCCTGCCCTTCGACCAGGGCGTGCTGCGCTGGCCTTCCGGGCCGGTATTGTTTCTGCGCGCGCGCGACGGCTGGCCGCTGCGCAGCCATGCCGATGCTTCCAGCCTGGTCTGCGAGCAGAGTTTTCGTCCGTTCGCGCAGGCGCTGGAACACAGCGGTTGGCAGGTGCGCGAGGAGGGCGCGATCGAAGCCGATCAGACCCGCTATGCCTTGGTGCTGGTGCTGCCGCCGCGTCAGCGCGAGGAAGCGCGGGCGTTGTTTGCGCGTGCGGCCACCTTGGTGGCACCCGGCGGCCGCGTGTTGGCGTGCCAGGCCAACAACGAAGGGGCACGCTCCGGCGAAGCCGACCTGCGCCAGCTGGCCGGCTTGGGCGGCAGCCTGACCAAGCACCATTGCCGGACCTATTGGACCGGCCCGTTGCCCGGTGCCACCGATGCGGTATTGCAGGCGCGCTGGCTGGCACTGGATGCACCGCGTCCGATTCTCGATGGCCGTTTCGTCAGTCGTCCCGGCGTGTTCGCCTGGGATCGCATCGACCCGGCGTCGGCCTTGCTGGCCGAGCACCTGCCCGCCGACCTGTCCGGCCGTGGCGCCGACCTCGGCGCCGGCTTCGGCTATCTCTCGGCCGAGGTGCTGGCGCGCTGCCCGCGCGTGGCCGCGCTGGACCTGTACGAGGCCGAAGCGCGCGCGCTGACATTGGCGCGGCACAACCTGCAGGCGCTGACGCATCCTGCCCAGCTGCGCTACCACTGGCATGACGTCACCGGCGGCTTGCTCGATCGCTACGACTTCATCGTCAGCAATCCGCCTTTCCATACGCCGGCACGCGCCGATCGCCCCGACATCGGCCAACGCTTCATCGCCGTGGCCGCGCAGGCATTGTGCCCCGGCGGGCAACTGCTGCTGGTGGCCAACCGCCACCTGCCTTACGAGCAGATCCTCAACGACAGCTTCGGCCAGGTGCGCGTGGCCGCCGAACGCGATGGCTTCAAGCTGATCGCCGCCACGCGCGCGGCAGGAGCGCGCGCATGAAGCTGGTCAAGCACATCGCCAATCTGGGCTATGGCAGCCGCAAGCAGGTCACCCAGCTGTTCCGCGAGGGTGCCATCACCGATGCCGATGGGGAGGTGCTGTACGCCGACGATCAGGTCGAGCACGCGGCGATCCGCATCGATGGCCAGCCGTTGGATCCGCCGCCGGGTTTCACCCTGATGCTGCACAAGCCGCCGGGCTATACCTGTTCGACCAAGGACAGCGGGCGGCTGATCTACGATCTGCTGCCGCCACGCTTCCGCCTGCGCGCGCCGCTGCTGGCGCCGGTCGGGCGGCTCGATCGCGACACCAGTGGGTTGTTGCTGATGACCGACGATGGCGCCCTGCTGCATCGGATCATTTCGCCGAAGTCGGCGCTGGACAAGGTCTATGAGGCCAGCCTGGCCGAGGATCTGCGCGGCGATGAAGCGCAATTGTTCGCCAGCGGCACCCTGTTGCTGGACGGCGAAAGCAAGCCGCTGTTGCCGGCCGAGCTGGAGGTGTTGGGCCCGCGCGAAGTGCAGCTGACCCTGCACGAAGGCCGTTATCACCAGGTGCGGCGGATGTTCGCCGCCACCGGCAACCACGTCGCAGCGCTGCATCGCAGCCGCATCGGCGGACTGGCGCTGGAGGACTTGCCGGCCGGGCAATGGCGGGCGTTGCAGGCCAGCGACCTGGCGATCCTGTTCGGCCAGCAAACGCTGGTCTGACGGCTGCGCTGCTGGCAATCGTCCAGCAGTCGGTATTGCAGCAACCCGACGACGCCTGGCCACGCGATGGGGCAGCGCATCGTCTTCTGGCGAAGCAGATCCCACTGGCTGGATGCGCGTTTGCGTACGTGGGGCGCCGCCGCCGCGCACCCTCAAACGTACTGCATCTTGCGCGACATACCGCCATCGACGATGAAGTCCTGCCCGGTGACGAATCCGGACAACTGCGGCGACAGCAGGTAGATCGCCAGCTGGGCGATGTCCTGTGGCACGCCGACACGTCCGGCCGGATGCTGCGCATGGTCACGGCGCGATAGCTGCGGGGCGCGGCGCCGCTGCGGCGCGCGCCAGGCCTCGGTGGCGATCCAGCCGGGACTGATGCTGTTGACGCGTACCTGCGGGCCCTCGCTCACTGCCAGCGCATGAGTGAAGGCGATCAGCCCGCCCTTGGCGGCGGCATAGGCCTCGCTGTGCGGTTCGGACTGCCAGGCGCGGGTGGAGGCGATATTGACGATGGCGCCGCCGCCATCGGCCTGGCTGAGCGCCGGCAAGGCGTGCTTGCTGCACAGGAAGGCGCCGTGCAGGCTAGCCAGCCGGCGATTCCAGTCGTCCCAGTCCACCTGCGCCAGCGGCGGCAGGTGTGGATCGGGCACGCCGGCGTTGTTGACCAAGCCATCGATACGGCCGAAGCGCTTGAGCGCGGTCGCCACCAGCCGCGCGGCCTGCGCCGGGCGCGCGGCGTCGGTGCGAACGAAGGCGCTCCGCCGCGGCAAGGCCCATTCGCGCAGGCAGGCCTTGCCGGCCTCCGCATCCAGATCGCCAATCACCACACTGCCGCCGGCACCGAGCACGGCCTGGGCGATGCCACGCCCGATGCCCTGGGCGCCGCCGGTGACGATGACGACGCGATCCTGCAAGGGCGTGGCGGTCCAGGCGGAAATGGGGGGAACCAGTGGCATGGCATCGGGCGGCGGTGGACGACACCGCCACCCTAGCGCGCCGCATGTCGTCGTCGGGCAAAGGCTCCGCCGACATGGCGTGGCTGCGATCCGGCCGACGGACCGCGGTACCCGGTATCAGCGCATCACGACGCCAGCAGGCGCCGCCAACCCTCTTGGCCCAGTTGCTCGAGCATGCGGATATTGCGCTCCACGATCACATCCGGGTCGGGGAAGGCCGCCACCGCGCGCTCCACGCTGTCCTCGCGCAGCAGGTGCAGGGTGGGGTAGGGCGAACGGTTGGTGCAGTTGGCGACATCATCGGCGGCGGTGCCATCGAATTGATAGTCGGGATGGAAGCTGGCCACCTGCAGCACGCCTTGCAGGTCCAGCGCCTCCACCGCAGCGTCGGCGTTGTCGAGGAAATCGTTGTAGTCGAGGAAGTCCACCAGCACGTCCGGATGCACGATCAAGGTGGTGTCGATCTGCTCGGCCGGGGTATCGCGCAGCAGCACCAGTTCCTCGGCCAACTGTTCCAGCAAGGCCTCCGGCGTGCTGGCATCGCTGAGCACCAGGCGCACCTGCTCCTTGACGTACACCGCCTTGGCGAACGGACACAGGTTCAGCCCGATCACCGCCCGTTCGATCCACCGGCGCGTCTGGCCCAGGTAATCGGGTGCGCCAGTGGCGCCTGGCTCAGTCACGGAAGTTATCGAACTGCAGCGGCAGCTCGAACTCGCTCTTGCGCAGCAGCGCGATCACGTCCTGCAGATCGTCGCGCTTCTTGCCGTTCACGCGCAGCTTGTCGCCGTTGATCTGGGTCTCGACCTTCAGCTTGGCGTCCTTGATCTTGGCGGCGATCTGCTTGGCCAGTTTCTGCTCGATGCCCTGCTTGACGGTGATCTTCTGCCGCGCACCGGCCAGGTTGGTTTCCACGTCGCCGAATTCCAGGCAGCGGGCGTCGATGCCGCGCGCGATCAGGCGTGCGCGCAGGATGTCGGTCATCTGCTTGAGCTGGAAATCGCTGGGTGCCGATTGGTTGATCAGCTTGTCGTCCAGCTCGAACTTGGCGTCCACGCCCTTGAAATCGAAGCGCGTGGACAGTTCGCGGTTGGCCTGGTCCACGGCGTTGGTCAGTTCGTGCTTGTCGACTTCGGACACCACGTCGAAGGAAGGCATGCGGGACTCCTGCAGATCGAGAAAACGGTGGCCATTCTAGGGCATCCGCTCCAAGGCATCCGCTCCTGCGCGCGGTGCGCGATGGCGGCGCCGTCGCATCGGCGGCGATAATGCGGCATGTCCCGTCCCCGCTCCCCACTCGCTGCCGTCGCCTGGATGCTCTCGGCGGTGGCCTGTTTCTCGCTGATGGACGCGGCCATGAAGCTGCTGTCGGGCCACTATCCGCCGTTGCAGGTCACCCTGCTGCGCGGCGCCGCATCGCTGCCGTTCGTGCTGGTGTGGGTGCTGATCACCGCCGGTGCGCGCTCGTTGGTGCCGGTGCGCTGGGGGTTGCACCTGCTGCGCGGGCTGCTGGGCATCGCGATGATCGGCTGCTTCGTCTACGGGCTCAAGCGTATGCCGTTGTCGACCGCCTACACGCTGTACTTCGTCGCGCCGTTGCTGGTGGCGGCGCTGTCGGTGCCGCTGCTGGGCGAACGGGTGGGGCCACGGCGCTGGACCGCGATCGCGATCGGGCTGGTCGGCGTGATCGTGGTGCTGCGTCCGGGTATGGACGGGCTGATCTCGCTGCCAGGGCTGATGGTGTTGCTGGCGGCCACTGCCTATGCGATCGCGGCGGTGACGGTCAGCCTGCTGACCCGGACCGACTCGCCGCAATCGATGGTGGTGTGGTTCCTGCTGTGCATGGCGGTCGGTGCCGGCCTGCTGGCCGCGCCGGACTGGGTGCCGCTGCAGGCCGGCCACGCTGGCCTGATCGCCGGCATGGGTCTGGCCGGCGCTCTGGGACAGATCGCCCTGACCCGTGCCTTCATGCATGGCGAGGCCTCGATGATCGCGCCGCTGGAGTACACCGGGCTGGTGTGGGTGATCGGCTGGGACTGGCTGCTGTGGCGCAGCCTGCCCGACGGCTGGACCTGGGCCGGGGCGGCGATCATCGTCGCCAGCGGCCTGTATCTGCTGCGGCGCGAGCGGATCCGCAAGGCAGATCGCCCGCTGCCGCTGGAGCGACCGTGAGTGGGGTGGCAGGACCAGCGCGGCGAGCGCGGCACCTGAGCCATTCGTCTGCTGAATTCAACTTAGAGCAGCTAACAAGACTACTGCGCAGCCGTCAGG
>NZ_NSET01000021.1 GCF_009192945.1 Xanthomonas maliensis
GCAGCGCCCAGGGGTAGCGTGTGCTATTGGCGCGCAACACCTCGACCTTGTAGCCGCCACTCGACGTGCTGACCACCGCCGCCTTGCGGTCGTGCGGCAGTTGCGCCGGCTCACTGAGCTCGCCGGCAAACCCGCGATACTCCATCGCCGCCTTCAGGTCGTCGGCGCTCGACAGCGGCACCGTGTCGCCCCTGGCCTGCGGCGCACCGATCCACTGCTTGGGCATGATCGGTTGCATGCGCTCGGCGCGCAGGGTGGCGTCGTTGGCATAGCGCTTGAGCGTGGCCGGCGTCAGCACATGCTCGGAGAACATGACCCACACCGTACCGCACAGCTGCGGCTGACGCAGGGTGATGAACTCCATGCGCTCGGCGTTGTGTTCCGAACGCGAGCACGCAGGTAGACCGGCACCGACAAGCGGCTGCGCCGCGGCCGCCGACGGTTGCCGCCACAAGGTGCCATTCTGGGCAATCGCATAGGCTTCCCATTGCTTGGCGCCGTACGGGCCGGATTGTTCGTAGAACAGATACAGCATGCCCTGCCGCAAGGTGCGCACCGCGTAGGTGTAGCCGGCGGACGAGACGTCTTCCTGGGTACCACGGCCTTTGGCGAACGGCCCCAGGCCCGCACCCGGGCAGGAGGTCGGCACTACCGTATAGCGCACCGGCAGGATGACCAGGCCGGCGCTATTGCAGACATCGCATGGGGTGCAAGTGGCGTTCTGTGTCATGGCGTGATGCGCTCCTGCGTCGAGGGGGCCTGAAAGTTGCCCGCTTCCATTCCGATGCCCTGCCAATGGGCATCGTCCAGTTGATTGGCCAGCTCGGTGTAATCCTCGCCGGCGCTGACCTGTTCCAGCAGGGCCTGCACCTGCCGGTGTCGATAAAAACCGGGGCCCAGATGCAAGGCCTGCCATGCGAACAGATCCAGGCCGGCACCGGGACGCAGACCTCGGCGAACGCCGTGCTGGACGGCAAGCACCGCCGCGGAGAACTGCTCGCGCACGATCTGCGCGCCTTCGCTGTGGGCGCGGACCCATGCCTGGTTCAGTGCGCCGATGCCGTCCAGACGCTCCCAGGCCGACGGCGGCAAGACCGCGCTGGGAGTGACATCGAATTCACCACTGACGACCTGCAGGCTCTGCCAACGATCGATATAGGCGAGGGACGCAATTCCGTTGAGAAAGTAGGCCAACTGCGCCGGCGCGCAGGTCGACCAGAACATATCCGCGACCAGCGGGTCGTAATAGCGCAACCAGCGCGCCATGTGGGTTACGGGGTGGCGAGTCACGGCGGTGGTCGCCAACTGGCGCGTCAACTGGCCGATCGACAGGTCGGAGAAGATCCACGCGCAGGTGCGCTGAATCTGCCCGCGCTCCATCGCCTGCGGCGTGGTGTCGGCCAGCGCCATGTCGACTGCCAGGGCGGACAAGGTTGCATGCGCGCCGCGCTCGAGATCCAGTGCGAACACGACCGGCCAGAAGCGCTCTGGCAGCTTGTCGATCCTGACCGCCACCGGCGTCATCGCCGCATCCTCGATGTGCTGCCGGAAGCGGGTGTCGTGCGCGTCGTTGCCGCCGCTGGGCTGCATCAACAGGTAGCAGTGCGCACTGCCCGCTTGCGCGGCGAGTGCGTGCAGGCGTTCGTTGGCGTCCTCGGCACCAAGGCCTTGGGAAGCGGACTGGATCATTGCGGCGGCTTATCCAAGATCCACGCCGGCTTCGGAACGCAGCTCCGCGCTTGCCAAACTCGGCTCCGCAGTTAGGTCGAACTGTGGCTCTGTGTGGCGGCCAACGCTTCTACTTGTTCAATGCTCAATGCAGGACCGCCAACGGTTGCCATCACCTCGGCGGTGAACGGCTCCAGGTCCCTGCCCGCACGGCGTTTGCGGAGTGCCTCGCCTGGCTGGATTGGCGGGCCATCCTCTTCCATATAGCGGCGAATGTGCTCGTAGAGCCGCCACAACAATTCGTCTTCGTACCAACCGAGATAGCCGATCGATTCACGCGCATAGAGCTTCTTCGGGTCATCCGGGTGCGGTGCCCACAGCTCCAATCGATATGAGTCGCGCATCGTCTCTCCCATGAGCTGATTGAACTTGTAAGTCCGCGCCTGCAGCGTCTGCCAATCTGCTGATTGAGGTGGAAGGAAGCCAGGCATGGCCCAGAACTTCCAAAAAGAAACATGGCGGATGCGCGAAAATAATACCTGCTTCGTTTTGCGATTGAATAATACCGGCTGATCCTTCGGATAAAGATAGTTAATTTTCAGCAAATGAACTGCACCAATCAGGAAAAAAAATCCAACTGGCAGACACATAAACCAAGTGATTGGATCAAATATTCCAAAACCAGATAGACCCAGCCAGAAAAAACCGCCGGATCCAATCAATGTCATCCAACCACCGAACCCGACATCTCCACGCTCGGCCCCTGCGCCTAAAACACTTCCGACACTGATGGCATCGGGGTAAACGGCTACTAATGAGTCGCAGCTGCTCACTTGTTCGTGTACCGGCTGACGCTTGTCAACAGGCGCAACTCGATAAGGCGTAGGACTGAGCATCAACTTCAGCTGTTCCTGAGATAGCTCGAACTGCGGCTCGCCTCCCTGCCACTCTGGCAACAGCACCCGATAGGCGGGATTTTTGACATCATTCATTGCCCGACTCACCCTTTGACTATTTGTTGGACCAGCACTTGCCTCTCACCGGACGATTCGCCAATGGTCACTTCGAGCTGTGCGCTTCTATACAAAGCGCCGTCCACACCGATCTGGATGACCACCACGTCGGCCTCCGACTGCAGCCTGGCCTGATCCACGCCTGGGAGTTTTGCCTGCATGGCGCCCTGTCCGTTGCTGTACGTATAGACTGTGGACGAAATACCCCGGTTATCGGCAAGGACAACGGCAAGCATATAGCTGAGATGCGTGCGCAGCTCCTGCGGCATCCACAACCGCGTGATCACGGATTTTGACCATATCCGGTCATCGTCGTTACCGAAAGCCAATGCGTCTGCCGCAGCGGCGGACGCGCCGAGGCTCTTGAGCCATTCCGTGCCGCATTCAAACTCAACGCGAATACCCATCAGCAACTTATTGAGCTCTTCTTGTTCGCGCTGCGGACTTCCCCACTTTACATCTGCATCCGCAATACCCCAGATACTCTTAGCAGCCCATTCCTCGGTCGGAGTGTCTTGCAGACGCATCGCTACATAACCTGCCAGCAGGCCGAGCCCGATCAGTATGAGGCCCCAGCCTGTCCACGACAGACCAAGCATACCTGCAGACGCAGCGCCCGCAGACGCTGCTGCGGCATCTGCGGCGGCAGCGCCAGAAGCAATAAAAGTTGTCTTAGCCCCCATCCATGACGCATACATAGCTCCAAGAAAGAAAGCCCCTTGGATTCCGTATGAGAGGGCAGCATCTCTATCACTCGTTTTAATTCTGGAAAGAGCTGAAAAAATAGATAAGCACACATCAATTAACAGCCCCGCAGCAGAAAGCCTTCCCGCCGTCCATTTCAGCACGCGCGCGCGCCCTACTGCCGCATCGATCCCCTTCGCCTTGTCCAGGTGTTTGTAGATGGCCTCGCCGACCTCCAGGCTTGCCGCGACAAGCCCCATACCGGCGCCGAGCAAACTGGCGTAAGCGATCTCGCGCTCTTTCTCAGTCCCAAACGTCAGCGTATGCATTGCCTTGGCAATGGAATAGGCCTGCAGCACTCCCCCTGCTGCGGAAAACGCGGCTGATCCCTCGCGCAGCGCCTTCGCCGTCGAATCCCCCCATAGCTTGAGCTCGTTGCCAGCCAGCGTTGTGCCTTTTCCAACCTTTTCACCCATTTTCTCGCCAAAGGCCCAGACTCTGACGACCTGCTTCGACAGCGCATCAGGGGTGTTGATCGCCATCGCCAAGGAGCCGGCCAGCATCAGGCTCTTCACCTTGCCACTTTGGCGCGGTACCGCGGATGCGGCCTGACTCGCCGTTTCGGCACTGCTCTGGCGCAGACGCTCGCCCGCCAACTGCCAGAACTGAGCAGCCTGACCAAACCGCAGGTCCATCCGTATTGCTTCCTTGCCTGGGCCCGCAGCCTCCACAAGACCTGCCATCAAGCGCTCAAACGCTGCACCAGCGGCCGTGGACCACGCCTTTTTCTTCTCCATGCTCAAAGCCACACCACCAGCAACAACGATCAGCGGGTGACCAATGGCAGCGGCGAGCGTTTTCAGGGTGGGCAGCGAGCTTACTGTCTTGTCATAAAACGGGAAGGCCTTGATCAGACGCTGATCGGCCTTCATTTGGCCCTCGGCGGCCTTACTGGTGTCTTCAAACAACTTGAAGAGATTCTTGGCTTCCTTGTGAATCTTGGTTTCTTTGAATGCCTTGTGGAAGGCGTCCTGGTTGCCCAGCAGGGCGCGCGTGAGAAGCGCTTCCTTCAATTCGGGATCGTCCTTGATAAAATCGCCGTACCACTCCAGACCATTGTCGGTCATTGCGCCGCCATTGGTGATGTCTGCAACGATGCTTGCAAAATGCAAGCCATCCATCCTCACCTGCCCGGAGCAATCGTTGTCCGTCACCAGCTTGCGCGCTGCCGACTGGATCCAGGCTTTATGGTCGAGTTCCACCCGTGCCAGTTTCTTGGCATCGGCTTGCAACAATGCGTTGTAACCCTTCAAGAACGTACGAAAGGGGTAATCGCCGTTCTTCGACTTGAGCTTGTCCAGCACCTGCTGCTTGAGCTCGGCAGTGTCCTTATCCAATCCTCGACTATTCTGCAGGACGATGGTGCCGTTGCTGAAATCAGGCATGTACTCGCCGCGCGCATCGATTTTCCCGCCAGGCTGAAAGAACGTGCCCGCAGGCAGCTCCTTGGCAGCCATCATTCGGTCAAATTCGACGCGCGAGACCTGTTTTCCACCGACACCATTTTGCTTCAGGGTCGCGATCTGTTGTTTCTTGGCAGCGTTCTGCGCGTCGATCTCTTTGAGCAGACCTTCAATCGTGAGCGCACTCTGAAGCCGCCAGGGGTGATTCTGGCTTTGCTTTTCCTTATCGTAGAGCCAAGCCTTTGCACTGTTGCACTGCGTCAGGCGAGCAGAGGCAGTCTCCGCGGTCATTCCCACCGCGTCAGGCACGCTGACGATCTTGAGTTGCTCGACAGTGAACTGGCCGTTGCTTGCTTTGACCAGCCTCTGCGCCTCCTGCATTAGATCCGCAGCACTTTCTGGGCGTATGCTCCCATTGCCGGGTTTATCCCGGGCAAGGACTAGCGGCGGATATGGCGTCTGCAGCAAATGATTATCCGGTGGTGCGCCGTCATAATCGGCTACGACGTTGGCGATTGTATTTTCCGTCAGCTGTAACGAACGCGCGCACTCAACCTTTGGCACATCGATTAACGTCATACGGGCGTTGCGCTGACTGGTGTTCGCCGCATAGAAATCACGCACAGGAGCCGACCACGGATGATCGCTGTATCCCACCCAGATCTGGCCGGCGCTCTTGGGCTCTGGAATGACCAACAGCATGGCACTGGCATAGGCTACTGTGCGTTGACAGGTGAATCCTGTCTCCGCTTTTGCGCCTGCGCTCTCGATCAAGGGCAAGGGATAAGGCGAGAGATAGCCACCGTCTGATACCTGAAAGGCCTGCCAGCCCCTGGTTTGCTTGAGTGCTGCTGTATGTGGCGTGGCGTAGTACACCATCACATAACCGGCACGAAGCGTCCGCATGACATAGCGGCCGAACTCCAGCTTTGGACCAGCGACATCTTTGTCTAGCAAAGCAGCACATTTTTGCTGCTTTGCCTCGCCATACACCGCATCCGCCAACCCTGGCCTAACCAGCAAGAATGGTAGCCCGGCCTTAACGCACGCAGGGCAACCTGTCCCCTGCCCGTCTGGTGTCGCCGCGGCGGCTTTCTGCGCGTTGGAGGAGTAGGGACCTTGTTGACCGTCAGCCATGTCGGATTTCCTTATCGATATCAACGCCGTCACGGCGGACCAGATGACTGAGTGCTTCGCGAATCTGGTTCCAGCCATCAGGATCTGGGATGTCTTGCAGCAACTGGCTCAAGCTCTGCTCTCCGGCGAGTGCCCGCGCAATTGCCGATTCAATGCGTGGATGCTCCAGCACACGAGGATGCACCTGAAAAATATAGGCAGCCAGCAGCGCGCGATCCTGCCGGCTAGTCACTCCCGATGCGGCAATAGCGCTCACTGCATCGCCCGTGCGTTGCAGATAATCGCTAGGCAGTTCGTCGGCAAAGCTCAACCAGCCTCTCAGCAGTTCTTGTACGATCTCGCTCATTTTTGCGCGATCCCACTGCTGCGTCGTCAGACGAAGCGACGGCGCCGCAACATCCGGATCAGCCTGGTAGATGACAAGGTTATTGCGGCGGTCCAGCGCAATCCAACTGGAGACGGGCCCAAGCAAGGCGGCACGTTGTTCACGCGATAAGGCGGGCCACATCCACTCCATGACGCGCCGATCATTCCAACGCAAGACGCGTCGCCCTCCGTCCCCCGCAACTGGCAATTGGATGCAGCGGCTCAGATGGTGGGCGAGCGCTACTGGATCTACCTGCTTGTCGATTAGCAGCCAGCCACCGATGGTGAATCCCGCTTCCGCCTCATCAGATGGGATACGCTGCTCCTGGACAGCCGCAAAGACGCTTGCTTCCAGCAAGGCAAGATTGGGACGGTCCAGCACAATCAGCCTTGGTTGCTGGCTCCTTTCAAATGCTGGGTGCTTAATGGGAATGTCCCAGGATGCGGCGCACGCGACGTGGGGCCAATCCAGAGGGAACGGCTCCCTAAGGATTGGATCGACGAAGAGATAGGCGGCCTTTTCCTCATCTCGCAGCAGGAGCTCGCTGAGTTGTTCAATCATCGCTTCCAACATTCGAGATGACACCTATATGTAGGCCGCGCCGCCCGCAGCTTTTGCCGCGATATCTTTAGAGCAATCTTTGAGGCCACTCGTGGGTATCAGGATACTGGTTGAAGCCCCCTGCGGCCCCAACCACTCCCGCTTGCCGCCCTTGAACTCCACCTTGCCCGGTGCGCCGAGTTCGATGTTGTCGCCTTCCAGCCGCAGGTAGGCGCCGGCGGCGGTGGCCAGCAGGTGCTTGGTCGGTGCCGACAAGGCGATGTCGGCGGTGGTGCTGACGATGCGCACCTGGGTCTTGGCCGCCAGGGTGGCGGTGTTCTTGTGCGCGCGTGCGCTGACCGTGCCTTGGGCGGCGTGCAGGGCGATGCCGGTTTCCTGGTTGGGGCTGCCGGCGGCGGCCTTGCTGCCCTGGGTGTACAGCACCAGCCCACCGGCCACCGCCAGCACCAGGTGGCCCTGGCTCAGCCAGTTCAGTGCGCTGCCGGCCAGCAGCGTGGTCTGGGTGCCCGAGACCCACACCTGGTCGGCGGGGGTCAGGCTCATCACGCCGGCCTGGCCGCTGCCCAGCAGCACCGGGGCGCTCCAGCCGGGCACCTCGCCAGCGCCACCGCCGATCTCGCCGGCCGCGCTGCCGCTGTGGGTGGCCTGCAGGTGCTCCTGCAAGGTCTTCAGGCCGTCCTGGGTCGGCAGCGCCTCCGCCTCGCTCGGTAGGCCCGCCTGCTGGGTGCGGGCGGCGTCGTTGAGGCTTTTGAGCAGGTCGCTGCCCTGCTGCAGCTGGCTCAGCGCGCCGGTGGCGGCCAGTTGCGTGTTGCCCGGTTCGCTGGTCAGCAGCAGGCCTTGGCCGGCACGCAGGGCGCCAGCGGCCTGGCTGGACAGCTCGGCGCCGAAGCCGCGCTCGTCCTGGCGGAGGTTGTCGGCGCCGCCCTTCAGATGGCCCAGCGTCAGCGTGCTGGCATGTTGGGTGGTGGACAGCTGGGCGCGGCCCTGGCCGGGGGTGTCGTCCAGCCGCAGCTGTTGGTAGCCGCCGGTGCCGGACTGGCTCTGCGCCAGCGCCTGGCTCTTGAAACCGGTGAACACTGCGCCGTGGTCGTTGCCGTCGAACCAGGCCGGCGCATTGCCGGTGGCGCCGGCACCGCCGCCGCCGAGCTGGTTGTGCGCGGCGTTGTCCTGGCCGCGGCCGTTGTACAGCGCGCCGACCACCACCGGGCGGTCGATGTCGCCTTCCAGGAAACCGACCAGCACTTCCTGGCCCTGGCGCGGCAGCACCACGCCGCCCCAGTTGTCGCCGGCCCAGGGCGTCATCACCCGCACCCAGGTCCAGGCCTGACCGCTGCCGGGGGCGTTGTCCTCGCCACTGGGGTGGGCCTGCCCGCCGCTGGCGTTGCCGCCGCGCTGCCAGGGGAATTGCACCTTGATGCGGTGGTCGCGGTCGGACTGCAGCGGCGCGCCGTCGCTGACCACGATCGCGCTCAGCGTGCCGGTCACGGTCGGCTTGGGATGCAGGCGGGCGCCGTGGCCGTCTTCGGTTTGCGGGCGATAGGTCAGCGTCTGCGGCAGCGCCAGCAGCCGGTTGTCGTAAAAGTCGCTCTCGGCCGGCAGCGGGGTGTCGGTGTCGGCCAGTCCGCGCAGCGCTGGCGGCAGGGCGACACCGGGCGCGGCATGCGGGCCGAGCAATTGCTCCAGCGCGTCGAACACCTCGGCGCCGAGGTTGTTGCGCGCGGCATGCTCGACCTGCAGGCACAGGAACTGCGCATCGGCGTCCACGCCCGGATGCTGGCTGAGCGCAAAGCGGGTGCCGGGGGCGGCGCGGCGCCAGTGGCCGGCGGCGTGGATCAACTGGCTGCGCACGCGCTGCGCATCCAGATGTTGTTGCGCGCGGCGCTGGCCCTGGGCGCGGTCCACCCAGCCGTACGGGCCACTGGTGTCGGCATCCTCGGCGGCGATGCCGTCAGTCGCATTGGCCTCGGCACTGGCCGGGCGCAGGTCCAGGCTGCGGTAGTCCCAGCTGGCGCGCGCCAGCTTGGCCGTGCAGGCGCGGCGCATGACCGCCCATTGCTGCAGGCTGTCCTCGCGCTCGGTGGCATCGGCGCGGTGATAGCGCACGCTGCCGATCGCCGGGGCGGCATCCACCTGGTCGGCCAGCACCAGGGTGTGGCTGCCCAGCCGCTCGGACGCTGCATCGCCACGGTGTTCGAACCAGAAGTAGATGCCTTCCTCGGCCAGCAAGCGCTGTACGAAGGCCAGGTCGGTCTCCTGGTATTGCGTGGTCAGGCTGCGCTTGGGGTAAACGCTGGCATCGGCCAGCGACCAACGCCAGGCCGCAGTCACCGCACCCTGGTCGGCGTAGTCGGAGAACACGCTCTCGACGATCTCCACCACGCTCATGTCGTGGAAGACGTAGCTGTCCACGCGCTGGCCCAACAGCGCCAGCCACGGCTCCACCGTCAAGCGGTAGCGCGCCAGGCCGCCATTGCTGCCGACCTGCGCGATGGCGGTGACGTGGCCATGGAACGGCCGCAACTCGGTGCGCGAATCGGCGGTGAGCAACTCCAGCAGCACCGGCTTGCCCAGCGCCTGCGCCAACGGCAGACCGGCGTCGGTGGATAGCGCGGTGATCTCCAAGCGGAACCCGCCGCCGTCGATGCGCTCGGTGCCGGCGAAACGCTCGGCCACCAGACGCTCGCCCCCGAAAGGGGTGTGCAAGCGCAGCAAGCGCTCCTGCTGGCCCGGTGCGGCCAGGGCGGACAACACGGTGGCGACCAGATCCATGGAAGCTCCTTACGTAGATGCAGAATGCAATGCGCCGCCGTGCCCCAGCACGGCGGCGCCGGTCAGGCAGTTCAGGCGGCCTGGACGATGCGCTCGAGCTGCAGGCGCGACCCTTCGGTCAGCTGCAACCGATACTCGCGCCCCGTCACCGTCAGGCCGACCTCGCGCACATTGCCCACCAGTTGGGTGGCCTTGCCCTGCACCGGTACCTGCATGTGCAGACGCCAGGGGCCGCGCACCATCAGTGCGGCCAGGGCGTGGGCGTCGCGACGCGCGTCTTCCGATGCGCCACCGAGCAGATCCAGGATGTTTTCCGGACGCAGGCGGTTCCATCCACGCACGATATCGGTGTCGCGTCCGGCACGGCCAAGCGCGATGCTGTCGCAATTGGCGATGGCCTTGCTACGGTCCAATCCAAAAAAGTCCATGTGCTTCTCCTTGCTGTAGAGCGTGTCAGGTCAACTTGTACTTGAAGGCGCCATTCTTGCCGGCGGTCACCTTGATGGCATTGATCTTGTTCCCTTCGGCCATCGCTGCCAGGACGCTTTCGGCGATCTCGGGCAGCAACGTGCCGTTGAGGATGTGATCGACGTTGCGCGCGCCGGAATCGACCTCGGTGCAACGTGCCAACACGGCCTCCACAAGGCTCTCGTCCCACTGGAACGTGGCCTTGTGGTTGGCGGCGACGCGGTCGCGGATGCGGCCCAGCTTGAGCGCGATGATCTGCGCCAGCACGTCGTCGCTGATGGGATAATACGGCACGACCTTCATTCGGCCCAGGAACGCGGGCTTGAACGTCTTCATCAAGACCGGGCGCAGGGCCTCGGCCAGGGCGTCGGCGCTGGGCAGTTCTTCGGCGGTCTTGTTCAGGCAGGCCTGCATGATCTGCGAGGAGCCGACGTTGGAGGTCAGGATGATCAAGGTGTTGCGGAAGTCGATCTCGCGGCCTTCGGCATCGTCCATCACGCCCTTGTCGAACACCTGGAAGAACATCTCCAGCACGTCCGGGTGGGCCTTTTCGACCTCGTCCAGCAGCACCACGCTGTAGGGATTGCGCCGCACCGCTTCGGTGAGCACGCCGCCTTCGCCATAGCCGACGTAGCCCGGCGGCGAGCCCTTCAGGCCGGAGACGCTATGCGCCTCCTGGTATTCGCTCATGTTGATGGTGACCAGCTTGCGCTCGCCGCCGTAGAGGATGTCGGCCAGGGCCAGCGCGGTTTCGGTCTTGCCGACGCCGGATGGGCCGACAAACATGAATACGCCGCGCGGCTTGTTGGGATCTTCGAGCTTGGCGCTGGCGGTGCGCACGCGCTGAGCGATCGCGTCCAGCGCGTGGTCCTGGCCGATCACGCGCTCGACCAGGAAGCTGCTGAGATTGCGCACCACGCGGATCTCGTCCTTGACCATGCGCCCCAGCGGCACGCCGGTCCAGGCCGAGACGATCTCCGCCACCACCCCGCCGTCCACCTGCAGCGGCACCATGGGCGTCTCGCCCTGCAATTCGCGCAACTGGCCGAGCAGCGTGTCCAGCTCGGCGTGCTGCGGCGACAGCGGCGCGGGGGCCTTCTTGCCCTTGGCCGGCTTGGCGGCATCGCCGGCCGGCTCGTCGACCGCGGCAGGGGCCACCGGCTCGGCTTCCATCTGCGCGCGCAGGGCGCGCACCTTGTCGGCCAGTTCGCGCTCGCGCACCAACTGTGCCTGGTTGTCGTCCAGCACCTGCTGCGCCTGCGCCTGTGCCTGGGTCAACTCGGCCAGCCGCTCGGCGTGGTGACGGGCGCCGCCGGCGACTTCGCGCTGCAAGGCGGCCAGCTCGGCGGCCAGCCGGTCCAGGTGCTTGCGGGTGTCCTCGATGATCGCCGGGGTGGCGCTTTGGCCCAAGGCGACCTTGGCGCAAGCGGTATCGAGCACGCTGACTGCCTTGTCCGGCAGCTGGCGGCCACTGATGTAACGGTGCGACAGCCGCACTGCCTCGGTGACCGCTTCGTCCAGCACGCGGATGCCGAAGTGCTTCTCCATCAGCGGCACCATGCCGCGCAGCATCGCCGAGGCCAGCGTCTCGCTGGGCTCTTCGACCTTGACGACCTGGAAGCGGCGAGCCAGCGCGGCATCCTTTTCGAAGTATTTCTTGTACTCGCCCCAGGTGGTGGCGGCGATGGTGCGCAGTTCGCCGCGCGCCAGCGCCGGCTTGAGCAGGTTGGCCGCATCGTTCTGGCCGGCGGTTCCGCCGGCGCCGATCATGGTGTGCGCTTCGTCGATGAACAGGATGATCGGGTGCGGGCTCTTCTTGACCTCGTCGATCACGTTCTTGAGGCGGTTCTCGAACTCGCCCTTGACACTGGCTCCGGCCTGCAACAGACCCATGTCCAGCACGTGCAGCTCCACGCCCTGCAGCACCTCGGGCACGTCGTTGTCGGCGATGCGCCGCGCCAGGCCTTCCACCACCGCGGTCTTGCCGACGCCGGCCTCGCCGGTGAGGATGGGATTGTTCTGGCGCCGACGCATCAGGATGTCGACGACTTGGCGGATCTCCGCATCGCGGCCGATCACCGGATCGATCTTGCCCTCGCGCGCACGCGCGGTCAGGTTGCTGGTGAACTGGTCCAGCGCCGGGGTCTTGCTCAGCCCGCCCTTGCCGTCGGGCGCGCCGGTCAGCGTATCGACCGGGTCGCTATCGCCTTCGCCCTTGCCGGCATCGGCGAAGCGCACGCCCTGCCCGGCTTCCTGCGAACCCTCGGTGAGCTTGGCAAAGTCGTGCTTGAGTTCTTCCAGCTTGAAACGCACGAACTGCTTGGAGCCGCGATAGGCCAGCTGCGACAGGTCCGGTGCGGTCAACAACGCCAGCAGCAGGTGGCCGCTGCGGATGCGGGTGGTTTCCGAATCCAGCGAGGCGATCAGCCAGGCGTTCTCGAACAACGTGGGCAGGTGCTGCGAGAACACCGGGGTGCGGGTGTTGCCGGTCTTGAAGCGCGCCACCTCTTCGCTCAGATCGCGCTGCAGCACATCCGGGGCGACCCCGCTGCGGCGCGCGATCAGCACGAAATCGCTCTGCGGCTGCTCCAGCAACGCAAGGAACAGATGCTCCAGGTCCACCTCGTAGTTGCCATGCGCCATGCACAGGTTCGCTGCGCGCTCGGCGGCCAGGCGACAGGTGTCGTCGAGCTTGCTGATCAGGGTCTTGAGATTGATGCTCATGCGATGGAAACGCTCCTTGCGGGGGTCGAGGTGATCGGCGTGCGCCGATCACTGCAGAGAATGGATGCCGTAGGTGGTATCGGCGCGCGCTTCGGTGGATGGTCGCGAGCACAGGTAGCTGTCCCAGCCCAGGCGTGCACCGGCGCCCTCGCCGATGCCCGAGCCGCGCACGTCTTCGGCGCGCAGCACCAGCCGGACTTCGTACTCGAGGCTGGCGCCGGTCAACAAGGTCAGCCACTTGGCCAACGCCTGCGCCGCGCTGCCGCCGGGCAGGAAATCGTCGAAGGCCTGCCGATGCAGCGGGCCGATGCGCAATCGCATGCGCAGGTCGCGCTGCCATACCCGGTCGCCGGCCAGCGCACTGGAGCCCAGGGTGGCATTGGCTTGACCCAGCTTCGTGGCCTGGCCGGGCGGAACGTTGTACCAGGCGCCGACGAACTGCTCCAGCTCGATCGGCACGTGGAAGTAGTCCGACAACACCCGCCGCAGCAATACCGCCGACACCGGCCGTTGCCGCACGGCGCCAGCGTAGTAGGCCACCGCCTGGTCGAAGACATCGCCCTGGCCATCGATCATGCGATCGCGCAGGCCGGGCAGGCCTAGGCCCAGCAGCGACAGCACCAGCGGCAGGAAGCGCTCGCGGCGATCCAGTTCGTACTGCAGGGCCAGGCGGTGCTTCTTCCACGCCGCATAGTGCAGGGTGACGGCGCGAGTGGAAAAGATGTCGAAGAACGCACGCGGCGTGCGATCGCGCTGATAGACCTCGCGCTCCTGCAAGGTCTCGGTGTAGTGCAGCGGCAAGGCACCCGAGGTGCCCAGCAAGCCCATGAAATGCGGCGTCAGGTGGACCTCGCCCAGCGCCTCGGTCTCCAAGGCGTGGCCCACGGCCGCTTCGCTATCGAGCTTGTCGCCCAGCGCCGAAAACGCCTCGCTGACTGCATCCAGCTCGGTCGCGGGGAACCCCATCGACAGCGAGTTGCGAAAACGCACGCGCGTCGGCACGACCTGATCCGGCCGCACGCCTTGCCGCTGGAAGGTCTGCTCGAGGAGTCGGATCGCCTGGAAGAACTGGAAGCGATGCGGCTCGGCGAGCAGTTGCTGGGCTACGCCAGGATCGATTCGCCGCTTCGCGGTGGACATCTGACAAGTTCCTCCCCGGTGTCGTTGGAGATCAGCACCAGGCGGGTAAAGCTGTTGGCATGGACATACAGGGCAAAGAAATGATCCATGACCTGGGCGAATGCAGCGATGCCACTGCCGACGAAATGGTTTTCGCTGACGGTCACACGCACCTCGATGCCGCGCACCGCCGAGGCGAAGTGCTTGCCGGACATCCAGGTCGTCACCGGGTGCTGTTCCAGGCCGACGATGCCGTCGATCTGCCGCGACGACACGCTGCTGCCGGACAGGTCGTAGAGGCGCAGCATTTCCTTCAGCGCCGGCAATCCGCTCCCGGTCAACGACAGCTGGTTGAGCGACAGGTGCGAGATCAATCGCCACTGCGCGCCCTTGCCCTGGCGGAAGCGCATCGGGCGACTGGGTTTGCGCAGCAGGCTGATCGCCCGCGCCGGGGTGCCGCCTTCGATGGTGAGATCGCCACCGGCCACGCCATGCGCCAGCTGGTTGGGCAGGTCGCGATTGCTGCAGGTCAGCTGCACGCTGATCACGTCGGTCTGCGGCGCGGTCGGATTGAATTCCAGGTCCACGAAGCTCAATTCAGTCTCGTAGCCTGGGCTTTGCCGGGCGACATCCTCGTCGCGACGCGCCACCCAGTATTGCCCGGTGCGCTCGGGATCTTCGCCGTGGTGCAGGGAATAGAACGGCCGGAAGGCGTGCAAGGTCTCGCCCTGCGGCGTCTGACGCACGCGGTGCACCGAATCGATCGAATGCACCTCGTAGGCGAATGCCCGGCGCGCATCGGCCAGCACCGGATAGGTGACGGTCCGGTGGGTCACCCGGATCGGTTCGCCATTCTGCTTGAACAGGTTGACCACCGGAGTGCAGCCCAGGCGAATGTGCTTGCTGCCCAGTTCCTCCAGCACCACATTTGCCGAACGGTCCGGCGGCGTGGCCTGCAGGATCAGGTGCAAGGTGAACACGCGGCTGGCGCCTGCGGTGACATCCTTCAACGGCAGATCGAAGAAACCGAATTTCTCCGGGAAGGCGAACAGCTCGGTCAGCAAGCGGTAGGCCGGGTGACTGCGGGCGGGAAATTCCACCAGGGCCTCGTCTTCGGCGAAACCGACAGGCTGCAGCGGTGCCTCGGGCAGGCGACGCCAACGGCCATTGCCGTCCGCCTCCACGTAGGCGGCCTTGACGCCGAAGGCCAGCGCATCGCGCAAGGCGGCGCAGAACGACGGCTCGCCGTCGACGAAGAACCGCAGCGCATCGGTCCCCAGGCCATCGAAACTGACCTGGTCGGACAACAGCCCGAACGACAGCGAGATCTGCGCGCCACTGCCAGCCGGCAGCGTGGTGGCCATCGGCGCGTCGGCAACCGCGCGGTATTCGGCCGAGCGCACGCCGATCGGCGCCAGCACCACATCGTAGGTGGTGCGGAAGCGACAGCTGACGCCACGCACCAGGCGCGTCTGCAACTGCGTGCCGCGCGGCACGCGGACCGGCGCACTCAGCTTGGCGGCCACGCCTTCCATGTCGAAGAAGGCGATCGAGCAGGAAGGAAACGGCCGCAGATAATGCGGATAGAGCACATCCAGCAAGGCATCGGTGAACTCGGGATAGTCGTCCTCGATGCGCTTGGAGATCCGCGCGCCCATGAAGGCGAACGCTTCGATCAGCCGCTCGACATGCGGGTCCTGGCTGCCATCGGCAGACAGCTGCAGGCGGCTGGCGATCTTGGGATAACGGTCGGCGAACTCGCGGCTGTAGCGACGCAGGTACGCCAGTTCGCGCTCGTAGTAAGGCAGAAGATCTTGCATGTCAGCTGGCCTGGCGCCGCAGGCGGCTGACCGAATATTGCAGCGTGGAGGGTTGCAGCATGGCGTCGAAGCTCACCGGCTCGCGTGCCAGCTGCAAGTCCAGCACGGCGTGGATGGTGAAATGCAGGCCGCCGCTGAATTGCGTATTGGCGTCGAGCTTGACGGTGACATTGCGCAGCCGGCGCTCATGACGCGCCACGGCCTGCTCCAGCGAGCGGCAGATGGCCGCGCGGTCGTAGGCATTGGCCAGGCTCATCGAAGAAAAATCGCCGAGCCCGTAGGTCATCAGCGACTGTTTGCAGTTGGGGAACTCGCCCAGGTCGTCTTCGGCGAACGCGGCGCGCGCGTTCAATAGCCCTTCCAGATCGCGGGCGATCGACTCTTTGTGCTGTTCCAGCGACACCGCCTTGAACACGGGTCCGCTTGCGCTGGACTTGGGTGCGTCGTCGAACAGCTTCTCGAGCAGACTGGGTTCGAGTCCCTTCATTGGCAATCTCGTGCGTGGCAGATCCGTGCCAGATACGGTAACCGACTCGACGCGAGGCGGCGGTGATCGTCTTGCCACTTCATCGCCGATCCCCGGCGACTGCGATGGCGCCATTGGCGCCATCGCAGGCAACGCTTAGACCGTGTAGTTCGGGATGTTCTTGGTCGCACTCCACTGCGCCACGGCCTTGCCACCAACGCCGCCTTCCGGCTTCTGCTGCTGGTAGGTCCACTTGATGGCGCCGAAGCTCAGCTGCACGACTTCCTGCGGCATCCCCTCTTCGTCGACCGTCGTGGTGACGCGGTGCACCAGCACGTTCATCAACTCCACCAGGTAGTAGTTGATGGCCTTGCCGTCCTTGTCAGCGCGCATGAACTCGATGCGGGCCTTCGGGAAGGTGGTGCCGTTGGCGCACGCCTGGTTCAGCGCAGTCGACGCCAGGTCGATCGACTTGACGACTTCGATCGGGGACAGGTTGACGCGGGCAGCGGTGGCGCCGCCGGAGGTGGATGCGGTCGCCGAACGCGGCTGCATCAGGTCCTGCGAGAAGGATTTGATTTCGATCCACTTGGCGTGAGCGCTGTCGTTGGACTCGCCATTGATGGTATCGATCTGAAGGAACGAGTGCTGCATGATCTGGTCTCCTAAATTCCGGTCTTCCGTGAGATTGGTGTGTCGGCCTGGCGGCCAACGGTTGGTTGCCCTGACGGGCAGCGTCTAACTGGAAACAAACAGCCGGGATCTCCGTCCCTTCGACGCCACAACAAATCACTAAAACGTTACTTCTTGGAGCCGGCTGGCAATTCGGCCACCAAGCGCAACGAAACACTCAGCTCATCGAGCTGGAAATGCGGCCTGATGAAGGCCACAGCACGGTAAACACCGGGTTTGCCCGGCACTTCCGAAACTTGGACAGACGCTTCCCGCAACGGGAACTGCGCCTTGGCTTCCTGACCCGCGTTGTCATCCAGCAGCACGTACTGGGAGATCCAGCGGTTGAGGAAATCCTCGACATTGCGCGCCGAGGCGAAGCTGCCGATCTTCTCGCGCATCATCGCCTTCAGGTAATGGGCGATACGCGACACGGCGAAGATGTACTGCAACTGCGCCGACAACATGGCGTTGGCGTTGGCCGAGTCGGTGTTGTACTTCTTCGGCTTCTGCGCCGACTGCGCACCGAAGAACGCCGCATAGTCGGTGTTCTTGCAGTGGACCAGCGGCATGAAGCCGAGATCGCTGAGTTCCTTTTCGCGCCGGTCGGTGATGGCGATTTCGGTCGGGCACTTCAGCGCCACTTCGCCATCGTCGGTACGGAAGGTATGGGTCGGCAGGTCCTCGACCAGGCCACCGCCTTCCACGCCGCGGATCGCCGCGCACCAGCCGTAGTTCTCGAAGGCCTGGGTCAGACGCGCACCCATTGCATAGGCGCTATTGCACCACAGGTACTTGCTATGGTCGGCAGCGTCGACGTCCTCAACGAAGTTGAAGCCCTCGACGGTGGTGCCATCCTTCGGGTTGTACGGCAGGCGGCCCAGGAAGCGCGGCATGGTCAGGCCGACGTAACGGCTGTCTTCCGACTCGCGGAACGACTTCCACTTGGCGTATTCGACCGTGTCGAACACCTTGGCCAGATCGCGCGGCTTGCCCAGGTCGGTGAACGTCTCCAGGCCGAACATCTGCTCGGAGGCGGCCGAAATGAAGGGCGCATGCGCCGCAGCGGCGACGTGCGACATCTGCTCCAGGAAATACATGTCCTCGGGCTGACGCCCGAAGTGGTAGTCGCCGATCAGCGCGCCGAACGGCGCACCACCGAAGGTGCCGAACTCTTCTTCGTAGACTTTCTTGAACAGCGAACTCTGGTCGAAGTCGATGGCCGACTTGAAGTCGCGCACCAGATCCTTCTTGTTCGCGTTCAGGACCTTGATCTTCATCCCGACGCCGGTGGAGGTCTGCTGGCACAGGTAATGCAACCCGCGCCAGGTGCTCTCCAGCTTCTGGAACTCCGCCGCGTGCATGACCTCGCTGAGCTGCTCGGAAATCATCCGATCGATCTCGGCGATGCGCGCATCCAGCGTCAGGTTGAGGTTGTCCGAGACCACCACGGTGCCTTCCAGCACTTCCTTGGCCAGCTCGGAGATGATGTCCTTGGCGCGCTGATGCTCGGTCTCGGACTTGGCGACCTTGCTCTGCTCGACGATCTGGTCGAGCAGGCCGATTTCGGTCACTGCGGCCTGCGCGGTTTGTTCAGCGGCACTCGTGGCTTCTGCCATGACTTACTCTCCCTTTTCCGTGCCCAGCTTCTTGAGCTGCTCGGTGTTGTTGAGCACGTCCGTCAGCAGATCTTCCAGTTTTTCGTTGCCGGCCAGCTTGTTGCGCAGGTCGGCCAGTTTGGTCCGCGATTCCAGCAGCTTGCGCAGCGGCTCGACCTGTTCGACGACGGCTTCCGGGCGGAAGTCGTCGATCGACTTGAACTTCAGTTCCACCCCGAACTCGCCACCGGCGTCGCTGATCTTGTTCTTGACGCGATAGACCGCACGCGGAGCCACGCCTTCCATCACTTCGTCGAAGTTGTCCATGTCGACGTTGACGAATTTGCGGTCCTTCACCTTCGGCAGCGGTTCCTCCGGATTGCCGCTGAAGTCGCCGAGCACGCCGACGACGAACGGCAGTTCCTTCTGTTCAATCGCGTCACCCTTCTCGACGTCGTAGGTGAGCTGCACGCGTGGCGGCCGCACCTTCTGCAGTCGTTTCTGGATGCTGTCCTTCTTGGCCATGGGTGTCTCCTTGACTATGGGGGAACCGAATCCGTGTGCGGATCAGTTGCCGCCCAGGTTCTTGAACGGGTCGGAACCGGCATCGTCGGAGGACGAACGCGGCGTGGTGGTGCCGGCGGGCGCAGCGCTGCTGGCCGGAGCGGCGGCGCCGCGACGGGTGGTCGGACGCTTGACCGGCTTCTTGGGCTTTTCCGGCGCCAGGATCGCGTCGCCCATGGTGGCGCGCAGCGTGGCAGCCAGGGTCTCGGCTTCCTTGCGGGCGGTATCGGAGGCGAGCGCGCCACGGCCCTGCAGGCGCTGCAGCGACTGGTTGGCGATGCGGAAACCCGCCACCGTCATCACGCCGTCAGCGACGATGTCGTCGGGATCGCGTTGCAGCACTTCCTCGGCAGCCACGATGGCGCGGGCGTAGTTATTGCGATCGAACTGCAACTGCGCAATGCGCACCCACGGTTCCTTCTTGGTCGGATCGGCGCGTGCGGCGTCTTCGAAGGTCTTGATGGCAGTATCGGCCCCCACGGTACCCACCTGCGATTCGGCCCTGGCCATGGTCGCGTCGAACGACGGCGGCGGTGCCTTCTTCGGTGCGCTGGCGCAACCGGCAAGAGCAGACAACAGAACCAGCGCCAGCACCGGCCGTGCAGCGGCCATCCCCTTGATCACCTTCATAAAACTCCCTCGACAAAAAATCCTAAAGGTAAGCACCGATCCGGCCGCTATGGATGCAAAGATCGGTAAGCAGTTGTGCCCTCAAGTGTACACACGCAAGTATCCAGCGGTATAGTGCAGCGCCGCGCCACGCGTCAAGGAAGTCCGATCCTGGTGCACCCCGGACATTGCTGTCCGAAAGCGCTGCGATTGCGACTGGCGCCCACCTCGCCATGGTCAGCAATGAATAAACAGGCTCGCTTCGTTATCCCGACCGCCCGCTGGCTGGTTACCCTCTCGATAATTGCGATCACCGTCACACTGTCAGGCTGTGCCAGTGGTGGACTGGGCAAAGCCGTCGACAAAACTCTACAGGCAGTGGGTGTGAAGGACGCGACACCAGACGCGCCGCCGGTCATCCCGCTCCGGCTGTTCGCCGGCACCAACCTCAACGCCGGCAACGACGGTCGCGCCTCGGCAGCGGTCCTGAAGATCTACCACCTGCGCAGCGCGCAGCGGTTCGAACAGGCCGCCTTCAATTCCTTCCTCGATTCGGCCGGCGAGCAGGCCGCGCTGGGCGCCGACCTGCTGTCAGTCAACGAGATCGTGCTGATGCCCGGCAACAAGCAGTCGCTGGACGAACAGCTGTCCGAGGGGACCGCGGTGATCGGCGTGGTCGCCCTGTTCCGTGCACCGGCCGAGGGCCGCTGGCGGCTCGCCTTCGACGCCAAGCGCAAGAACCTGTCCCGCGATGGCATCACGGTGGGCATTCACGGCTGTGCGTTGACCACCGACAGTGCGGCCTTGCTCACCAAGATTTCCGGCGATCCTGGCAGTCTGGCGTCGGTGCGCTGCGCGGCGACGCGCTGACACCGACTCACGAGCGGCTGCGTTAGTATTCGGGCAGCGTGTCTGTCCTGGCCGCCGGCGATGCCCGCGGCCTTGTCGCCTTCTTCACCGGCTTTTGCAGGTGTCCTAGAACTTCTTCAAGGATCGAACCGTGTCTCATGTCAGCAGGATGTCCAAGGTGCTCTGGGGAGAGGGGCTGTTCCTCCGACCGCAGCATTTCCAGCGTCAGGACGCCTATCACGAAGCGCGCCTGCAGGATCTCGCCCAGACCCTGCATCCGTATGCCTGGGGATGTCGGCGGGTCCGCTTCGACCCGCAGGCGCTCAACGGCGGCACGCTACGCCCGCTGGATCTATCGGCAGTCTTCGCCGATGGCGAGTCCTACGACGCACCGGCGCACGATCCCTTGCCCGATGCGCTGTCGCTGAAGGACCTGCCGGCCGGCATCCAGGCCACCCATATCCATCTCGCGCTGCCGCTGCTGCGCGATGACGGCGACAACGTCGGCGATGGCGAGTCGCAGCTGGCGCGCTATCGCCAGGTCAATCATCCGACCAACGACTTGTTCACCGATGCGGCCGAGGCAGAGATGGCCTATCTCGGCAAGGCCGTGAAACTGCTGACCGACGATCAGCCGCGCGACGCCTACGTCAGCATGCCGATCGCACGCGTGCGCCGCACCGCCACCGGCGGTTTCGAGCTGGATGAGGACTTCATCCCGCCGTGCGCGCAGGTGGAAGCGTCGCAGGCACTGCATCGCAATCTGCGCGGCCTGCTGGATTCGCTGCAGGCCAAGGTCGATGCGCTCTACGGCCTGCATCGCCAGCCGTCGCAGAACATCATCGAATTCCGCTCCGGCGACATCGCCTCGTTCTGGCTGCTGCACACCATCAACGGCTCGTTCGGCGCGCTCTCGCATCTGTTCCATCATCCGCAACTGCACCCCGAGCGCCTGCATCAGGAGTTGCTGCGGATGGCCGGTGCGCTGTTGACGTTCTCCAATGCGTTCCAGCTCAATGACCTGCCACGCTATCAGCACAAGGCGCCGGAAGCCGGCTTCCAGCGCCTGTTCGAAATCGTACGCACGCTGCTCGATACGGTGATCTCGGCGCGCTACTTCAAGATCGCCTTGTCCGAGGTCAAGCCGTCGTTCCACCTGGGCCGGATCGATTCCCAGCGTATCGACGACAACGCCTCGTTCTACCTCGGCGTGTCGGCCGATATGCCGGCGCAGGAACTGGTGCAGACCGTGCCGGTGCGGTTCAAGGTCGGCGCGCCGGACGACGTGGAAAAATGCGTGCTGTCGGCCTTGCCCGGCGTCAAGCTCAGTCACGCCGCCCAGGTTCCCGCTGCCATTCCGGTGCGCCCGGGCAGCTACTACTTCGAAGTGGATGCGCGTGGCGCGCTGTACGAGCGCATGCTCAAGACGCAATCGATGATGATCTACGTGCCGGCCGGCATCAATGATCTGAAGATGGAACTGATCGCGGTGACCTCATGATGAACTCCAACCTGCCTCCGACCCCGGGCCCGATGCCGTCGCTGACCTCTGCAGGCCCGGTCGCCCTGCCCTCGCAGACCACCACCCCGCAGAGCCTGCAGGACCTGATGGCCGACGGGTTTTACCTGTTGCTGCTGCTCAAGCGCGGCCAGGTGCCATCCGATGGCGAATCCTTCGTGCAGTCCGTGCAGAAGTTCCTCGATGGCGTGGAGCGTGGCGCGATCAAGATGGGGATCGCCTCGGAAGACGTCTATGCCGCCAAGTACGCGTTCTGCGCGGCCGTCGACGAAGCCATCCTCTCGCAGCCGTCGCCGCTGCACGAGGCCTGGGAACGCAACCCGCTGCAGCTGCGCTTGTTCGGCGAGCACCTGGCAGGCGAGCACTTCTTCGATCGGCTGGAAGACCTGCGCCGCCAGGGCGCGCCGCGGCTGCCGTCGCTGGAGGTCTACCACTACTGCCTGTTGCTCGGCTTCGAAGGCAAGTACCGGCTGGAAGGCCCGGAAAAGCTCGGCTATCTGACCGCGCGCCTGGGCGACGAGATCATTTATCTCAAGGGCAAGCGCAACGGCTTCGCGCCGCATGCCTTGCCGCCGGACCACATCCGCCACGGCCTGCGCCGGGTCGTCCCGCTGTGGCTGCCGGCAGCCCTGGTGGCCGGTTTTGGCGTGTTGGGTTTCTTCGGCCTGCGTTTCTATCTGGATCACCAGACCGAAACCCGCATGGCCGCGTACAACGACATCGTGCAGATGCCGCAGCGTACTGCACACATCACGATCACTCTGCCGTGAGGCATTCGATATGGACATCGTCAGCTCGGTCGCTGCACAGCTAGCGACCCTTGCGCTTCCCTCCCAGCAGGCGCGCCTGATTCAACTGCAAGCCCCCATGGACGGTTGGGTCGTCGAACGCTTCACCGGTACCGAAGCCGTCTGTGCCGGCTTCCGCTTCGAGATCGACTGCCTGTCCACGCGCAATGACGTGGACCTGGACGGTTTGCTCGAGCAGCCGCTGACCTTGCAGCTGCGCCAGGCCGACGGCGCGATGCGGCGCTGGCATGGGCTGTGTACCGCAGTGGCTGCGCTCGGCGGCGATGGCGGTCTGGTGCGGTATCGCCTGACCTTGGAGCCGTGGACGGCGTTGCTGGCCCTGCGCCGCAATGCGGTGATCTTCCAGGACCTGGACACGCGGGCGATCTGCGAGCGGCTGTTTGCGGCGTATCCGCAGGCGGTGTTCCGCTTCGACGTGCAGCAGACCCTGCCCGCACGCGCGATCACCACCCAGTACCGCGAGAGCGACTGGGACTTCGTCACCCGCCTGCTGGCCGATGCCGGCCTGGCCTGGTGCGTGGAGCAGGCCGACGGCGAGCAGGAGGCCGCCCACACGCTGGTGGTGTTCGACCCGCAGGCGCAGCGCCCGGACGGCGGCACGCTGCGCTTCCACCGCGCCGACATCACCGAAGCCACCGATACCATCACCGCCTTCGGTGCGCAGCAACGCATCACCCCGACCACTGCCAGTGCCACCAGCTGGCACAGCGAGCAACTCACCGCCGTCAGTGGCCAGGCCAGCGCCGAGGCCGGTGAGCTGCCGCCGCTGGAGGTCTATGTGCAGCCGCGCGCCGGGCGCTTTGCGCAAGGCGCCTGGGCACAGGACGCGGCGCAAGCACGGCTGGATGCGCTACGCGTGCCGGCCATGCTGCATGCCGGCAGCGGCAGCGTACGCACCTTGGCCGCCGGCCAGAGCTTCACGCTGAGCCAGCACCCGCAGTACGGCGAGCAGCGCTTCACCGTGCTGGCGCTGGAGCACAGCGCACGCAATAACTTCGACACCGGCATCGCGCAGTTGCTGGGCGCCGATGGCAGCGAGCGCGGTGGCTACCGCAATCGCTTCGTCGCTGCCCCTGCCGCCACCCCACTGCGCGCCCTGCCGCAGGATCGCCCGCAGGTGCACGGCCCGCAGACCGCGCGCGTGGTCGGCCTGTCCGACGCGGCAGTCACGCCCAACCGCGACCATCAGGTGCGCGTGCAGTTCGCCTGGCAGCGCGGCAGCGCGCCCAATCCCGGCGGCCTGAGCGCCGACGACGGCCACGCCCCGGGCGACCAACGCAGCGGCAGCTGGGTGCCGGTGGCCGAGTGGGTGGCCGGCCCCAATTGGGGCACGCACTTCTTGCCACGCATCGGCGCCGAAGTGCTGGTGGAGTTCCTGCACGGGGACATCGACCAGCCACGGGTGACCGGGCAGCTGTACAACGGCGAGGTGGCCCCACCCTTCGGCGGCGGGCTGCAGGCCGAGCAGAGCAATCATCCCGGCACGCTCAGTGGCCTGCACACCCAGGCGCACGATGGCAGCGGCACGCAACAGTGGCTGGTAGACGACACGCCGGGGCAACTGCGCACGCGCCTGCACACCAGCCTGGCCGATAGCGCGCTGCAACTGGGGTATCTGCTGCAAGGCGGCGGCGCCAGCCGCGGCGCCTTGTACGGCCAGGGCTTCGCGCTGGCCACGCAAGGCTGGGGCAACGTGCATGCGGCGCAGGGGCTGTTGTTGTCGACCACGGCCCGCGCCCAGGGCGCCTCGACCCAACTGGATGTCGCCGAGGCGGTGAGCCAGCTCAAGGGCGCCGAACGCACCGCCGATGCCTTGCACGACACCTTGCAGGCGCAACAGGTGCCGGGGCTGGAGGCACGCACAAGCGTCAGCGCGCTGCACCAGGCGATCGACCCGCAGGCGCAGGGCAAGTACAGCGGCAGCGTCGGCGGCCAGCCGGCGACCAAGCCCACGGCCGGCAGCCGCCAGGGCCAGGACCCGGTGGAGCGCTTCGCCGATGCGCGGCTGCTGGCCGAGTCGCCAGACCACCTGGCCTGGACCACGCCCAACAGCGCGGTGAGCTATGCCGGGCAACAGCTGCAGCTGACCGCGCAGGACGACCTGCATGCTACCGCCGGCCAGACCCTCTCGGCCGCGGTCGGCCAGCACGCCGCGCTGTTTGCGCAGGCCGGCCCGCTCAAGGCGATCGCCGCCGCCGGCCCGGTCAGCCTGCAGGCGCACAGCGGCCCGCTGGACATCCTGGCCGACCAGGCGGTGACGGTCACCGCCACCGACACCCGCATCGACGTGCTGGCCCAGCAGAAGATCGTGCTGCAGGCCGGCCAGACCGCCATCACCCTGGAAGGCGGCAACATCACCTTCGCCTGCCCGGGCACGTTTACGGTCAAGGCGGGGCAGCATCCGTTTATGGGCGGGGAAAGCGCCACGCCCAGCTTCTCGCTGCCCGATGGCCTGGTCCATCTGGAACCGGAGCGGATGTTGGATTTCTCGGGCTAATGACAAGGACGGCATCCCATGGCTGACAACGACACCAAGAAGAAGACACCGGCGAAGATCGGCAAGCTGGTCTATCCGTTCCAGAAGGCGGCCGAGGCGGGAAAATCCGGCGCCAAGCCGACCGAGATCGACGATCCGCAGGTGTACTTCAGCGCACTGTCCAACGCGCAGGACGGCTTCTATCCGATCGGTGCCAACGGCCAATGGCACGGTGGCATCCACTTCGATGCACAGACCGGCACTGCGCTGGCGCAGGCCGAGGGCGTGCGCTGCATCGGCGATGGCGAAGTGGTCGCCTACCAGGTCGAGTCCAAGTATGCAGAGGTGGAGTACGGCACCGGCAAGGCCGCCTACTCGCGCGGCTTCGTGCTGGTGCGCCACCGCCTGGAGTTGCCGCCTGCACCCAAGACCACGGCCACGCCGGGCAACACCCCAGCGCCTGCGGGCGGCACGCCAGCTGCCGCCCCCGCGACCACGCAACCGGCCAGCAGTCCTGCGGCCAGCAAGAGCGAGCCGACTCCCGCCAAAACCGAAGAACCCTCGCTGATCTTCTACAGCGCCTACCTGCACCTGCTGGATTGGGCGGGCTACCAGGCGCTGGACAAGAACAAGCCGCGGCCGGCGTACTGGGGCAAGGCCACCTATGCGGTGGGCGACAAGGCCAAGGACCAGGACCGCACCAAGAACCCCTTCATCCCCGAAGGCGGGGTGGGCTTGAACCTGCGCAATGCCAAGGGCGATGCGGCCGGCTATGCCGCCCGCGGCGCCAAGCTGGAACTGGGCGAGGAAAACCCGAAGAAGAAGGGCTACTTCGCCATCAAGCGGGTGGTCAGCGGCACCGTCGTCCCGGCCGAGGCCACGGGGCTGTTCGCCTACAAGAAGGAACTGACCGAAGCCGGCAGCGAGCCCGCCGCCAAGGACCAGGTCTATGTGCTGCCGGAACCGGTCAAGATCAGCGCCGGCGCGCTGATCGGCTACCTGGGCACCTACCAGCGCTACATCGACACCAGCCCGCTGGCCGACAAGACCCTACGGCCACTGGTGCAGGTGGATGTCTTCACCGCCGAGGACATCAAGGCCTTCATGAGCAAGAGCCGCGAGCGCGCCAAGTTGCTCGATGCCAAGCAACGCACGCTGCTCAAGGTGGACGTGGGTGCCAAGCTAGCGACGCCGACGCAGCCCGACCAGCAGATCGACGCCAGCGACACGCTGACGCCGGCAGGCGGCAAGGGCGCCGGCAAGTGGGTCCAGGCCAAACGCACGTCCAGCGGGGCCACCGTGTGGGTGGAAAAGGCGCAGCTCAACACCAGCGGCGCCACCACCGGGCGCGCGCTGGCGGCCTGGAGCCAGTTCCCGCTGAACGTCGGACAAGGCGACGGTCCCGGCGCCGGCTTCATCCGCGTGGCGGCCATCAAGCACCTCAAAAACAGCGCGACCGATGCCAATGGCGTGCGCTGGTGGGAGATCGACGTCGGCCAGACCGACGGCAGCTCGAAGATGGGCTGGGCCTGCGAGAAGGACCACCCGAAGGTCACGCTGTGCTCGCCGTGGGACTGGCCGGGCTTTGAGTACGTCGAAGCCGACACCACCACACCGGAAGTGCTGTATGCCCGCCATGTGGTCACGACCAAACAAGCCCGCCCGGACGAACAGGCCGCACTGCAGGCCAAGGCCGCCGAAGCGGACGGCGGCCCGCTGTTCTCGCGCGTCTGCGACGTGATCGACCTGGATCACGACCGCAAGCTCACCACGGACGAACTCCGCAAGGCCCTGCGGCAACCGTGGCTAGCCGAGGCGATTTCCCGCCTGGTGATCCATCACACCAGTGAATGGGGCACCCCGAAAGAACAGTGGGATGCCATCGACAAGGACATCCCCGAACCGCGCAAGGCCGACTGGGAGAAGGAGAAGCAGCGCATCCAGTCACTGCAGTGGTGGAAGGATGTGGCTGGGCCGGCGAAGCTGCCGGCAGATGCGAAGGTTTATTACTTTCATCCGATTGGGTTGATTAGTAATTTCACCGCCCAAGGAGATTGCAAATGCGGATCATGCATGGGCAAGATATTCTCCAGATATAAGTGGACTCGCAAGCGACAAAACTTTCCAGATAAGATTTACTATGGCCCAGTGTACGCAGGCAAGAAGAAGCTTAATTCTTTTACTGGCTGGGAATCACTTATCAATGAAGGAAAAGCCACCGAAGATGAAAAGGCTGTCGTCATCGCGATGTCTTCAAATGAGGGAGCGATGGATGCAGTCCAAGCCTGGGACTGGCAAACATTGAGCGCTGGCGCCATGCAGAAAACCGTGACGCCAGAAGGTTATGGCGAATTACCACAGCAAATTAGCGAATTCAAAAAGGAAAACCCTGCGCTATTCGATGAAATCTTCGGCGACTGCGGGTGGTCAATTAAAGAAGAAACCGGTGGAGCGAGGATTTACTACTCCTCGGAAGCGACAAATAATTCTGAGATTACTGGCGAGAAGCTATACGATTTCATAAAAGAAGGATTCCAACTTGAAGATTCCGGATTTCCAAAGGAGTCTAAGCCGCTGGCAGCCATTTCTGCCGCAATGATCCATGAAGAATATCAAAAGAAACAAGTTGCAGACTTCATCGGAAGGATGAGGTCTGCACTCCTAAAAAAGCCCAGAGGCTATCCGTATGCGGCTAATGAATATTTTCAAAGCCGCCTCGGCAGAGCACTGGTATTAGACCACGATGTAAACGCCCCAGGAAATGTAGTCCGCGACATCGGAAAATCTCTGGATAAGCTTAAAGCCAATCATCCAGGCTTGCAAAATAACCCAGCCCTTTGGGGGGCTAACCGTTCAACTTATGAGCAAGAGCTAATCGAAATTTACGGGCCATCTAGAAACATGAATAGTCCGGCCGAGCGATATGAGCATCTACGCGGATTACTATAGGATTTAAGATGAAAACCGGCATCTTAGCCATAGCGCTGTTGAGTCTAGTCGCCGCTGATGCGGCGACATCTAACTCTCGGCAGGGTGAGCTTGTCTATTCCGACGAAAGCCATGGTATATTCAGATCCCTAGCATATAAAAATCCTGGCGGCGCAAAAGTCAAGATCTTTTCCGACGGGTTTGATTTCTCCTACGACAAGGCTGACGACACCACCAACACGTCGCCCGGGAAAACCTACTCCGTCGTTCAGTTTAGCGAGAGTGGAGAGCTGACCGGAGAGCAAGGAACCAGTACTTCCGAGTCACTTTATTATTGCGCGTTTGTCAGATTGGCAGATGGATGCGTGATCAATGTATCTGAAGGGCAAATCTGTGGCGGAGCATGGGGCGCCGATGAACGTTGGCACATCACGCCGGACGGCCCGCCAGCTAAGATCGACAACGCCCCCCCTCAAGCAGAGAAGGTGTACAAAAGTTATGTCTCCGGGTTAAAGGACGGGACCACCATCACCAAACCGCGAATCCTTGCTTATCTGCAGGTCGGAACAACGGTAGAAAATTTGCTTGTCTGCGACCCCCCAAACAAAGCAAACAAAAATATCTACCAGCAGCTGATTACTGAACTAAAGAGAGACAGGGATGAGGCCAACGCAGTGAAAATTCAAAAGGCCCTGGCATCCTCAAGGGACGACAATGCAGCAACCGAAACTAAAAGCGCCACTTGGACAGAACACACAGTAACTGTTAACAAGGCTGAACTTTATGCATCTCCCAATTCCTCAGCAGTAACGAAGGCTTACTTGGTGAGGGGGGACGTTGTCTCAGTGCAGCCGCCGCAGGCAAATGGTTTCATGCAATCACGCTACACACTCAAGTCAGGCAAAATTTTGGAGCGCTGGATACGCTGCGAAAGTATCAACTACTGCGGCCCCAAGTGACTACTCATTCGTAAGCGTCCGTCCACCTCGCCTGGCCTTTGCGCTGGCTACGGCTTCCGCAGCGGCAGCAGGGTGTCGATATCGCGGTCCAGGGTGGTGGGTCGCCTGGCCAGGGTGTCAGTGAACCAGGCGTGGGGGCGTGGCCATTGGCCTTGGCGAATTCTCCGGGCGATGCGGCCGGCTATGCCGCCCGCGGCGCAAAGCTGGAGCTGGGCGAGGAAAACCCGAAGAAGAAGGGCTACTTCGCCATCAAGCGGGTGGTCAGCGGCACTTATCGAAGACTACTTGAAATCTGGCAGGTAACATTCCACCCTTAGTCGACGCCGCTTGAGATGTTCCGTGCCATGTCAGCCATGCATCCAAGTCAAAAAGCGGCTCGCACCAGTCGCACCAAAGCAACCCCCTGGTTATTCCTGCTTTTTTTATTTTGCAGCCTGCATGCAGGCGCCATGCAGCAATCAGAGACATTCACGCCAGAGACGTTGAGCCGAGCAATGTCACTAGATTCCCACGGATACCGCTTCGAGATCGTCAGGGACGAGGAGACGACGTCTCTTTTGGCAAAATCGCCGGCAGGCAAAGAACAATCTGTAGCGCTAGGCCCGGCAGGCTTCTCAAACATCGAACGACTCTTTTATGTGGAAAGCCATGGCTGCGGGTCGGCGTCGATCGATGTCGTCCTTCAGTTAGGGCCGGAAGCCAACGACGACATTCTTCGCAGGAGCTACTATCGCGTCATGTTTTCCAGAGATCTGAGCTCGGTCGTTTCAGCGTTTTTTGATCCCAGCGTGGATGCCGCGAATGCTGTTCTGCCGATTCAGACCGTCAAGGACATCGTCAGCAGTGAACACAAGGAATTTATTGCATGCGACGGCTCCGCGCCCGTGGTCAAACACACGCGATGACTCATGCCGCGTCCTTCACGCCGTTAGAAGACGGCTACCCTGGCGCTGGAATCGAAATGAAAGCATTCACCTTAACCGGCGCATTACTCATGAGCTCGGTCACCGGCGCAGCCGTTGCCGCCCTCCCCCACGGTGAACTCGTTTATGCAAGCGAGCGTAGTGGCACGCCCACATCACTCGCTTTTAAACGACCTGACGGGGCAAAGATCGCAATCTTTGAGCAGGGCTTTGATTTCTCCTACGACAAGGCAGACGACACCAGCAATACGTCGCGTGGAGGAGCCTACTCCGTCGTTCAATTCAGCGAAAACGGCGAACTGACTGGAGGGCAAGGAACCAGCGGTACCGAGTCACTCTATTACTGCGCTTTCGTCAGGATGGCCGATGGATGTGTCGTCAAGGTGTCCGAGGGGCAGATCTGCGGCGGCGCATGGGGCACCGATGGGCATTGGCACACCACGCCAGACGGGCCAGCAGCGAAGATCGACAACGATCCCCCTCACGTCTCCAAGGTCTACAAGGGCTACGCAGCCGGGTTGAAGGATGCAACCTTCGTCACCAGCCCACGGATCCTTGCCTATCTGGAATTTGGAACGACGGTGGATAATTTACTGGTCTGCGACCCACCTGGCACAACGAATACGAACACCTACCAGCAGTTGATTGCTGCGCTGAAGAGGGATAAGGATGATGTCAATGCCATCAAGATCCAGGCAGCCTTGACGACCTTCTTAGAACCCCACGAACCGTGAGCAGCGATGCCAGGCTTCGAAAGCTTCCAATTCATTTGCGTCTTATCGTCTGCGCGACGCCAGCGCCGGCAACAGCAGATACGCGCACCTTGACTGGGCCGACTCTCCCGTCGGTCGGTGTTACGAAAGTGTCGATGCCTATGTGAAGTCACAATTCCCTTGGACGACAGAGGGAGAGGGCGAGAACATCAAGGTCGTTGTTGAAGATGATGGCGGTTATCACATGCCTGCATACCTCTGGGTGATCGATACGACGCCCGAGACGAACGTCACCAGGATCCTTTTTCGACAAGAGGCATCTCGGGCCTGCGCAATCCTGTATTCCCCTCATGCCAGCGAGATTGAGCTCAGGCTCGTCGATCATGCGCTGCCGGAGACCGCAAATTCGATGGACACGCCTCCTCCCGGATTTCCCATCACAAAAGTCACCTATCGGCTGGAAAAGGCAAGCCGGACGTTCAATCCAGAAGCTTGCCAAACGCTGGACACGCTGTCCGCGCGCCCACGCAGCGTGGACTGTAGAGCGCTGCTGTTGGGGATCAGCGCTCCTTGAGCGGAGTTGCGGGAAGTCGCAGACTTGCATCCAGACCAGCGCCTGCAAACTGAGTAAATAAAAGTGATCCGGCTTCTCCTACTGACGCTTCTGGGCTTACCTCCCACACTGTCCGCGCAGCAGACGCCATGCGGACAACTGGGGCTAAGGCAAGCACGCAGCCCCGTGCATGTGCAGGCGACGATCTTTTGCTTTGCATTTAGCAAGCCCGAGGGTGGAACGGCAGCTGATCCAGACGCCATTTCGGTCTACCGTTCCTCGAAGAGCTCGAAACCCACCTTCCTTTATGAACTCCCTTACTCGGGAACCGAAAGCAGAATCGATGATGCCTTCGTCGTTCCGACGAGTGGCATGGAACGGCTGACGATCATTCATAGCAGCGACACTCCCAGCACCTTCGAGATCAGCAGCCGGCTGTACGATGTCACGGTGATCGATGTCGCAGACGGTCACGCTGCTGTCAGCGAAGCAGGCAGGAAGTTCTTCGGTATCGGCGGGGATAGCGTGAGCAGCGACGGCAAGGTCAACCATCGCTATCCCTACAAGACGCGCGACAAAGTGATTGCCGCGCTCAACTCCAAGATATTCGATTTGCCCGCCGGAGCGGGACTGGCAGCAACCGTCACCGACAAGGCATTCCTGTATCCGGAAGCAAACTCCAGGGAGTCGAGCAAGAGCTACTTGATTGCCGGAGATCGGGTGACTGTGCTGGAGGCGAGCACAGGTTGGTGCAAGATCAGGTTCAGGTCCAAGAATACTTCGATCATCAGATGGTTGGAGTGCGACCGACTGGATGCGGCTGCGGATGCGCTCCACGGGACCCGTTCGCCGGTAGCCCACTAAGAGCAACTAACAAAACTACTGCGCAGCCGCCAGGCGGGCGCGGCCGGTGCTCGGAATCCTCATGTACCACGCGTACACTGCGGTTCCTGCGCGCCGTCCGCGCCCACCTGACGGCTGCTCGCTACGTTTTGTTAGCCGCTCTTAGTGCTATCACGAACCTGGAAGGCAGCGCGGAATGCAAGCCAGACCGACGCCTATCCTTCTCTTTCACCAGCGCTGGATACCGCTCCGGACAGACCAATACCGAGCTCGCCTGTACAGCGAGACGGCCGCACCTCGGCGCGGAGGATACTGCGCCGCAACGTGTCGTTTGCCGTCGTGCAAATCGCCGAATAAGCGATTACGCTGCGACAGCGCCAGCGATGGTCATGAGGGTTGGGCGCCAACCAACATCGGTGCACATACGCGCAATCACGATTCCATGAGCATGACAGCACCAGTGGTACCAGGACGCACCATTACCGCTTTTCTTTCGGCGGCGGTGCTATGTGTATCGCTGTGGTCGGGATGCCTGGTGGCGGCCGATCTACGGCAGTCCTACGGTTACGCCGAATTCGGGCCGGGCAAGCCTTTGAATGGGACAGCGCTCTGCGCAAAGGCGCCCTTCAAGGTCACGCTGGAAGGCGATCGAATTCGACTGGCCAGCAAGGCGGGCGCGGTTACCTTGGCCGATGAGCTGGACGGTGGACAGCCGGAGGTCGTGGCGGGAGATTTCTGGGGGAATGGCAGGTGCTTCGTTGCGATCAAGGTCGCCGAGAGCGATGTCAACACGTCTTACGTCGCGTATGAGGTCAGCACGGTCGCGGCTCCGGTCAAGGTGGCCTCGCTTCCAACCTTGATCGATCCGGACTTCAAGGACGGTGTCGTAATCAGCAGTTACCGCGACGCGGCCCGCTGGCATCAGGAGGTTCTCTGTCTTGCCGCCACTGGCACACCTTACCTGTGCGAAAAACGCGACGCGCTCGACGATCGGATCGAGCGTGTCTCCCGCTGCGTTCCCGACGGAACCTGCAGTGCCGCGCGCCTGATGGATTCCGCCTCCGGTCAAGCGGTGGCGGCGAGCGTCATCGTGCCCAAGGCCGTCGTCTTCCAGCCCTCGACTGGAGAGGGCATGACCAGGCAGAGATCCTATCTCGTCCGTGGCGATCGGCTGACGCTGACCGATTTCAAGACGATCGATGGACAGCTGTACTATCGGTTCGAGTATCGGGGAAAGCAGATCACACGAGGCTGGATCGATGCGAGGACCGTGCGATATGCAACGCCATCCACTGCATCGCCTTGAGCTGAGGTCCGGCCGGGCTTGTGATTCGCAGGCGTCGCTACCACAGCAACCGTGGCGACTCGCTGCGCACGCCTGTCGCCTTGGTACGCTGCTGATCGGCGCTGTGCTTCTCGCCTACATGGCTACGAGCTGGCCGGTTGCGATGGCACAGGGGCAGGCACGGGCGTCGGCCGAGGATGCCAAACTACCGTCGGTACAGATCGATTATGGCGATCCGGTCGGCAATCGTTTCGCCGCAGCAGCCCTGGTGAGAAACGGAAGCAAGGTTCGGGTCCTCCGCAGCCCCGTAGCACTCGGCGAGACGTCGAGAAGGAATCGCCTGCACGATTGTCGCCGGATCACCGCTTCGTCTTCCTGACGCAGATTCAAGCCGGCGAACTCGAGACCGAACAAGGCACCACCTTTCGCGAGCTGGCGTATTGCAGCCTCGTCAGGACCGATAGCGGCTGCATCGTTGCGCACGAGACGGGCGAGTTTTGCGGCGGGACATTCACCGCAAATGGTGGATGGGAGAATCCGGTTTCCGGTCACGATGACCTGGATGCAAGCGCCCCAACGGCACGCGACTACATCGACGGCAAGCGCGCGCCAGGGGACGCACCGGAAGCAACGCTGGAGAACCTGTTGGCCTGCGATCTACCCAGCGCGACCAACCGGGACGCCTATCGACACATCCTGAAGGACAACACCTTCGGCCTGGACCAATCGGCACGTGCTGCGCTACGTCGACGCCTCGAAGCGCTCGCGCAACCATGAGAGGGGTGCCGACAGCGCACGAAGCGTCCGTCGCACCTGTGCTGCGTGTTGCGTGGTTTTGCCACCGTCGGGCGGATGAGCTTCCCCGCCGATCGCTAGCCGCAGCAGCGACAGCGCGATGAGCGCTTTCGACCCGGGTTGGTGCGATTCACATTCGGATGCGGATCGAATGAGGCGCCGCATGCGGACGCCGATGCTCTGCCACGCGATACATCGCAACCCGACGGAAGCGCAGGACGTCTGATCAATCCCCCGTTATTCCAGGCCTCGGCCGCCTAAGCAGCCAACACGACATCCTTGTCGCGCTGTCTGGACGCATCGAGCGCTTAAGCGTACATCCGGAGGAAGCTCGACCGGCGAGCTTCCTTCCGCATGCTCACTCGCCTTGCGCTTGCGAGTAGCCCCGTACGCCGTCGAAGGCGTACAGGTTTTCGGTCTTCACCACGTCCCATTCGGACTCGGCCAGGCGCAGCAGCAGCGAGCAGATCTGCGTCGGTGTGGGCGCCTGCTCGCCGGTGGAAACGAACCGGCAGCGCCAATGGTCGGTGCGCGTGGTCTGCTTCAAGCCCTGCGGATAGACCTTCACTCCGCGATTGGTGATCAGGGCCAGGCGCAGGTCCGGGCCGGCGAATGCCTGCAGTTGGTTGCCCAGGACATTCGCGTCGCGCTCTGCGTGGTCCCAGTGCAGGAAGACGTCCACACCTTCCAGGGTCTTCACTCGCGGCGGCGGTGCCGATGCCTCGGCCATCTGTACCTCGGCCATCTGTACCTCGGCACTCGCTTGCTCGGGATAGTCGATTGCGGGCACATGCTGCGGCAATTGGCCGAGCCGGCCGATGACGGCGTCGGCGAATGCCTGCGTCCCGAGCTTGCGGCGGCTGTGGGTTCCGAAGATATCGACGGTGTGATCGCCTTCCTCCAGGGTGCGCAACCAGGCGTTGTGGATGGCGGTGGCCGGACCAGGGCGGCCCATGTGCACCAGCATCATCACCGCGCTGAGCAGCAGGCCCGAGGGGTTGGCCAGATCGTGACCGGCGATATCCGGCGCCGAGCCGTGGACCGCTTCGAACATGGCGCAGCCGCGGCCGATATTGGCCGAGGGCGCCAGGCCGATCGATCCGGCAACTTCAGCGGCCACGTCCGAGAGGATGTCGCCATACAGATTCGGCGTCACCACCACATCGAATCGACGCGGATCGACAGCCATCTTGGCGGTGCCGATGTCGATGATCATGTGGTCGTTTGCGATATCGGGATATTCCTTGGCGATCTCGTCGAACACCCGATGGAACAGGCCATCGGTGAGCTTCATGATGTTGTCCTTGGTCATGCAGGTGACCTTGCGACGACCATGCCGCCGTGCGTACTCGAAGGCGTAGCGCACGATGCGCTCGCAGCCGGGGCGAGAGATCAGTTTCAGGCACTGCACGACTTCATCGGTCTGCTGGTGTTCGATGCCGGCGTAGGTGTCTTCCTCGTTCTCGCGCACGATCACCACATCCATGCCCGGGTGATGGGTGGCGACGAACGGGTGGTAGGCGACGCAGGGACGCAGATTGGCGTAGAGACCGAAGGTCTTGCGCAAGGAGACGTTGACGCTCTTGTAGCCGCCGCCCTGGGGCGTGGTGATGGGGCCCTTCAAGAGGACGCCGTGTTCGGCGACGGTCTCGGTGACATGGCGATCGAAGCCGGCGGCGTGACCCGCTTGATAGGCCGCCAGTCCGACGGTAAGCGGCTTGAAGGTGAGTGCGGGGTCGGCCGCGGCCAACACCCGCATGACGGCGCGGGTAATCTCCGGCCCGATACCGTCCCCTTCGGCAACAGCAATCGTGCGAGCGGGGTAGCTGAGCGGCACCGGCTTGAGCTGAGCAGACATACGATCTCCAATACACGACATGTGTGTCGCGTATTTTGTAGCGTGCAACCCGGATGTCAATAGGCTAGGCTTGCGCCAACGCAAGTTCCGGACGAACGGTATGGCGGATTCCAATAGTTGGACGTTTTTTAGTAACCACAGCCACGTGCTGTTCTGCCTGGCGGCCGACCCCCAACAGACGCTGCGCGAAGTCGCGGGCAAGGTGGGCGTGACCGAGCGTGCGGTCCAGCGCATCGTGGCCGAACTGGAAGCGGCGGGCGTGGTCGTGCGTCGCCGCGATGGTCGGCAGAACACCTATCGGATCAATCGCAACATCGCGCTCAGGCACCCGCTCGAAGCCCATTGCCGCATCGGCGACCTGATCGACGTGGTGATCGGAGAACAGTGACCCCTCGCCATCGAGCGGTGGCGCAACGCCACACGGGCCAGACGCCAGCCGGCAGGTGGCAAAGCACAATCACTGATCGCCCCGTAGAACTCGCCGCATTGCGCGGCCCTCTGCACGGTGATCTCGCATGGGCGCCGCATGCCGACATCGCTCACGCAGCTCGCGCGCGTTTGACGCCCACGCGAGGGTGCCGCGCTAGAATGGCGCAAATCCCGTTGAGAGAGTTGCCATGCTGGATCTGGATGCCCTGCTGGCCCCGATTGCCGATCACGCGCCTACCGGCGAAGACCTGTCGTTTTCCACCGAGTTCGACCGCATCCAGGAGGCGCGGCGTTCCGATGACCCGACGCTGGATCAGGGCGAATGGCAGACCGACATCAAGTACGCCGATTGGTCGGTGGTTGCGCGCCAATGCGCCGACCTGCTGCAGAACCGCACCAAGGATCTCCGGTTGGCCGGCTGGCTGACCGAGGCCACGACGCAGATCGACGGCTTTCCCGGCATGGCGCTTGGTTTCCGGCTGATCGCCGGGCTCTGCGAGCGCTATTGGGACGCGCTGCATCCGATCGCCATCGATGGCGATCAGGAGGAGCGCATCGGCAACCTGAGCTGGCTGCTGTCCAATGCCTTGCAATGGATGCGCAATGTGCCGGTGGTGTCGGCGCCGCAGGGTCGCTTCGGACTCAACGACTACGAGGTGGCGCATCTGCGCGGCGACGGCGCCGACTACCAGCCGGGACAACCGACGCTGGAGCAGTTGGAGGCCGCACGCCGCGATACGCCGTCGGACTTCTACCGGCAGTTGCTGGAGGCGCTGCCCGATTGCGCGGAGGCCTTGGCGACGCTGCAAGGCGTGATCGACGATCGCCTGGGCCTGGATGGCCCAAGCTTCAGTGCAGTGCGCGAACAGCTCGAACACCTGCAGCGCAGCGTGCAGCGCTTCGCACGTGAGTCGGGCCTGCTGATCGACGGTCATGTCGAACCGGAACCGGTTGCCACCAGCACCGCCTCGGACTGGACCCCGGCCGCCACGACGCCGGCCAGCGAGGCGCCTGCAGCGGCACGTGGACCTGGCGGCCCGCCGACCACCCGCAAGGACGCCTTGGTGCAGCTGCGCCAGGTGGCCGAATTCTTCCGCCGCACCGAGCCGCATAGCCCGGTCGCCTATCTGGCCGAGAAAGCCGCGCGCTGGGGCGAAATGCCGCTGCACGTATGGCTGAAGCGCGTCATCAAGGACGACAGCGTGCTCAGTCAGATGGAAGAGATGCTGGACGTCAACCAGGACGCCCAGTAACGCTGGCCCGGCCCGCGTCGACGACGCGCGCTATTGCACGATCTTGAACTGGATGCGGCGGTTGCGCGCGCGACCGTCGGCCGTGGTGTTGTCGGCCACCGGCTCGTCCGGGCCCTTGCCCAGCACGTCCAGGCGCATGCCCGACAACCCCTTCTGCACCAGATAGGCCTTCACCGCCTGGGCGCGCGCCTGGCTGAGCGCCAGGTTGCTCTCGCGCTGGCCGACGTTGTCGGTATGGCCGACGATCAGGAAGCGGGCATCGCTCATCTGGGTCATCTTGGCCACCATCTCATCGAGGATGCTCATGCCCAGCGGGGTCAGCTTGGCGCTGCCGCTCTGGAACTCGATGATGCGGTTGGCCAGGGTTTGATCGAGCACGGTCTGCTCGGACGCGCCCAGCTTGAGCGAGTTGGTCACGGTGTACGAAGTGTTGCTGGCCAGACTGAGGTCGCTGGCGACCTGCTGGCGCTGCGCTTCGTTGGCGACCTGGCCGCTGATGCGCACCGATTGTCCATTGACCTCGAGCTTGCCGCCGGACACCCGCTTCAACCCGGGCGTGATCATGCTGGAAACGTACTCGCTCCAGTTCGGCGGCGTGGCGATGGCCTCGACCTGCACGCGGTCGACGATGCGCGCTTCGCCATAGACCCCACGCAGGTTGTTGAGGATGCGCGACTTGGTGGCCTGGTCGGGCACCACACCTTCGACCACGATCGGCAGGTCGGTACCGGCGGTGGGTGCAGCGGGTTGGGCCTGTCCGGCGGCGAGCAGCGGCAGGGACAGCAGTGCCAACGCGGTGGCTAGTTGGAGGCGCATCGATCAGGTTCCCAGAAAAGTCTCGCCGAACAGCTTGCGGGCCGTCTTCAACGCCAGATCGTCGCGATCCAGATAACTGGCGAAGCGGTTGAGGTGATAGTCGCCCTGCAGATAGTCGTCCACCCAGCCGGCATCCTGGACACGAATCAGGAATTCGCCAGCTTCGCGGGGGTCGAGCACGGCGCGCAAGGCCTGGTGGTCGGCGCCATTGAAACCCACCACCATCCGCGGCGCGGCATCGTTACGGATCAACACCGCCAGTTCGAAGTCGCCACGCGCCACGAAGCTGGACACGATGTCGAGCCAGAACGCCGCTACCAGCGGGCGATACAGCGAGTCGCGCGGCAGCGGGAATTCCAGCGCGCGATCGACCGACACATTGCCGCCGGTGAGGATTGGCTGCAGCAACAGTCCCAGCCCCGGCAACACCTGCCTGAGCGCGATGCCGCTATGACCGGCCGCCTCCAGCAGATGCTCCAAAGAACCCAGCGTCTGCATCTCCAGGAAGTCGTTGAAGGTGGCGTTGTAGGCGGCGGTGTCGACGTTGAGGACGAAGCGGGTCTCCGCCAGTTCCTTCAACACCGGCCCGGCATCGGCTTCGCTCACCGCCTGCTTGGCCATGCGTGCCAGACCGGCCCAGGCCTTGGTCATTGCCAGCGGGCTGCGGCCGATGAAGGCCAGCGGGTCCTGCGCTTCCAGACGCAGGGCCGACAACAACGGAAAGCGCCGCTGCGAGGCATCGCCGCTGGGTTGGAAGTGACCGCACAACACCATCTTGCTGCGTGAGCCGAGGAAGGCGAAGTGAATGTCCGGCGCCTCGTCATAGACGCGCTTCCAATCCGGATTCTGGCTGAGCAATTCCACGCTCAGGCCAGCCCAACGATCCAGCCAGCCGAGCAATTGGTGGTTGTCGGCCGCGCGGACGAAATCCCCGCGCGAGGGCACCTTGCCGAAATACGAAACGCCAGCAGTGACTTCGCGACTCATCGGCGTTCTCCCGTCGGCGCGCCGGCGGCCGTGGCCGCAGGTGCCGTGTCGACCGCTGCACCCGGGACCGGGGCAGCGCTGGGCGCAGCGACCGGTTGGCCACCGGCCACGGTCGCAGGCAATTGCAGACCACGCTGCCAGCTGGCGTCGTTGTTGCCGCTGGCCGCGCCAGCACGCTGGACCATCCGCATCTCCACCGTGACCACCACGCCCTGGTCGGACCAGGTCATGCGGCTGGAGTCGTCCAGGCGCTCGGCCTGGGCCGCGCTCATCAAGCGAGTAAAGCCCTGGGCGCCGGGCGCGTTGAGGATCTCCACGGTGCGACCATCGCTGGTGACGGCGGTGATCTTGGCGCCAGGTACCGAACCCGGGTTGGGCCACTGCATCGACACCCATTGCGGCGGCGTATTGCGATAACGCAACTGCTGGCCATCGATATCGATGGTGTATTCCACCGCACCGGTCGCCGGGGCCGGCAGGATCTGGAAGATATTGACATCGCGCGCGACGTTGCCGCCCTGACCGCTGACCCAGTTGCCGTATTTGGCGACCAGCTCGCTGGAGAGGTTGATGCCGATTCCCGCCCAGCGCCGCGGCTCGAGCAGATTGCCACGCTGGATCACCAAGGTCCCCAGCGCGTCCTTGTTGAAGGCCGCAATCGCGCCGGTGGCGCCGAAGATTGCGCCGACGTCGCCGGGCGCGGCATCCACGTCGGAATTCAAGTTGAACGGATACTGCCGGCCGACGCCGTTGCGGAACGGATCGTAGACCTGCGCGACCCAGGCGCGATTGATCTCTTCCTCGGTCGGCGGCACCAACGCCGAGAAAGTCTGGGTCAGCGGCCGCAGCAGCAAGGGACGCAGTGCATCGCGCAAGGCATCGTCCAGACCGGTGAGGATCTGCTCGTCCACCTGGCTCAGGCCGGCGCTCAGCTCCGAGCCTTCGTTGCTGAAGGTGTCCTGCATCAGCTTGCGCGTGCCACTGCCGGCTTGCCCCTGGCTCTTGATGCTGTTCAGGCGGCTACGCAGCTTGCCGAGCGTATTGAAGTAGCCGTCGATGATCGCCGGGTCTTCGCCGCGCTTGATGGTCAGGCGCGCCAGCCCCTCGAAGGTCTTGCCGATCGGTCCGACCGGTTGCGCGCCCTTGCCGGCATCGGCCGGATTGCGCCGCAGGATCACCCGCTGGAACCAGGCAACAAAGCCGCCGGACGATTTCTCGGCCACTGCATTGGCGCCCGGGTTGTCCCAGATGGTCTGTTCGTTGACCTTCTGCAGCAGCGTGCGCAGCGGCGAGTTGGCCGGATCGCCCAGTTGGTTGATGCGGGTCACCGCCTGATCGAAGCCCTCGAACTTGGCCACGCTCACGCCCTGCAGGAACTTCAACCATTCCTTGGCGTACTCCTGCTTGTACAGGGTGACCAGTTCGCGTGCGATGTGCTCGGGACTGCCAGCCAGCGACAGGTCGCTCTGCTCGGTGGTGTCGAGCACCCAGTCGCTGGTGCTGAGCTGGGTGTTGGAGGCCTCCTTGATCGCATCCTTGACGTACTCCTCCCACGCTTCGCGCGAGAAGGCGCCGGAGATCGCGTAGCTGCCGGAAATCGCGCCACGATTGCCCTGCTCGCCGAGCAGCGAATTGACCGTCACCGTCGGGAATCGCGCGGCAGCGCGTGCCTTGATCTGCGCGAACACGCGCTGCATCGCCGGCTGTCCCTTCATGACCTGGGTCAGTGCCTGGCGGCTATCGTTGACCAGCGCGATCTTGGTTTCGATCTGCGGCCAGTCGCGGTCTTCGGAGTGGTTGACGTAGAACGTCATCAGCTTTTCGGCCGCGCGCGCCATGTCTTCGCGTGTCATCTGGCCGCGATTGCTGTCCAGCCAACCACGCCAGAACATCGTCAGCTGCTGGGCCAGATGCGAACTCTCGACATTCTTGCGATTGCCCAGCATCAAGTAGGTCTTGAGGGCGTTATAGGCATCGTTGGTGCTGGTCGGCGAGGCTTCCTGGTACAAGGTGCTGGTCTGCGCGGCCTGCTGGCCGGCCTGGCCCAGCTTGGCGCGTTCGCTCACCACCTGCGCGAGGAAACTCTCCAGGCTGGCGGTGGTCGGGGCCAGCATCACCTGGCGCATGCCGTGGTAGTACTCCTTGAGCAGCTTCTCGCGGATGTTGTTGCCCTGATACAGGCCCAGGCTGGTGGTGATGCCGCCGTTGCTGTCGTAGCGCTCCAGCTGCTCGAGCCGGTCCTGCAGCAACAGCAAGGCGTCGATGCGCGACTTCAGGTCGACGCGATCGGACTGCAGCTTGACCGCCTGCGCCAGATCCTTGGTGGCGTTGTTCACCAGCTGCACGTTGGTGGTGTAGGACCAGGTCCACATTCCCAGCGCCAGCGCCAGCACGCCCACCGCGCCGAAGAACACCGCATAGCGCAGGCGGTTCTGATGCGGGCTGGAATACTGCCGCACCAGTTCCTTGTCGGAGAAGATGACCTTGCGGAACAGGTCCTTGAGGAAGAAAGCGGTCTGTCCGACCGGCGCTTCGTCGACCATGTTCGAGCGTGCCTGCAACGCGAACTGACGGCTGACGCGCTCGGAAGCGTGGTGCACGGAATGGCCTTCCTGCAGCGCGCTGCTGAAGTAGAAACCACGGAAGACCGGCTTGAACTGGTAGGGATTCTCTTCGAACAGCGTGGCGATGAAGGTACGCAATGCCGGCTTGATGCCGACGAATTCCAGCGGCAGGGTCAGCAGGCCCGGCGAGACTTCGCGGCCACGCTGCATGGCCATGTGCGCCAGGCTCATTTCCTTCAGGCCTTCGGCCAGTTCGTCGAAACGGCTATCGAAGGCCGCCAGCGCATCGACTTCGGATTTCGGATCGTAGGGCAGGGTCGCGCCCCAGACGCCATCGCGCTCGGACGGATCCAGGCCGCGGAAGAACTCGGCGAAGCCGGCGATCAGGTCGGCCTTGGTGAACACCACATACACCGGCGCGAAGACTTCCAGCCGCTCGGTGATTTCCTGCACGCGCTGGCGCAGGCTCTTGGCCAGCTCGATGGCAAATTCCGGCTTGCTGCCGGACAGCTCGGCGATGCTGACGGCGATGATGACGCCATTGATCGGCGCGCGCGGACGGTTTTTCTTCAGCAGGCCCAGGAAGGTCAGCCACTCCAGCCGGTCTTCGACGCTGACCGAATAGCGGCCGGCGGTATCCAGCACGATGCCGGTAGTGGTGAAGTACCAGTCGCAGTTACGGGTACCGCCAATGCCCTGGATGACGTTGCTGCGATTGTCCTGGAAGGGGAACTGCAGGCCGGAGTTGAGGATGGCCGTGCTCTTGCCGGCCGCCGGGTTGCCGATGATCACGTACCACGGCAGCTCGTACAGCGCGGCCTTGCCCTTGAGCACACCGATGCGCGAGGACTTGATCGCCTTGACCGCCTCGAGCATGCGCGTGCGCAAGGCTTCGGTGTCGCCGCGCTGGGCCGGCTGCGAACTGGCGACCGCCTGGTCGGCCTGGTCGCGCACCATCGCGTCCAGCCGCTTGGCAGCCCTGCGCGCGAGGATGCGGCGCACGATCCACACGATCAGCGCGACCACCAGCAACGCCACCAACACCACCGCGGCCCAGATCCCGATCCGGCTCAAGGCATCCGAACCGAAGTACGCCAGGGCCGCAGCGGCAATGAGGCCGAGCACCATCCACACGCGGTAGTCGCCGAGGTAGTACCTGAGATTGCTGAACATCGGTGGGGGGTTCCGGAGGAGTTAGGCGACAGCAGCCGACGCGGAGTCGGAGTCTGCGGGGGGCAAGGTGGAGAGAGCGACAACGGCAGCCCAGCGCGCCGGGCCCTGGTCCACTCCCAACAGCAGAGTGGCCGCGTCGGTGCCGGCAGCAAGATGGGCCTGTGCCAACGCCAGCATGGCCAGCGGCGCGACCGGACCGGTCTCGCCGCTGGTGGCCGCGAAGGCGAGGCACTGTAGGGAAGTGTCCAGATCGGGACAAGCCGACGACGCGGCGCCATAGGCTTCGGCGGCGACGCCACCACGTTGGTCGGCGTCGCTGATCACCAGATCCACGCGTGCAGGCTCCACCGCTGCGGCCGTCAAGGCATCGCTGGCAAGCTGGCTGGTGGCGCGCGCGCACTGCGCCAACGCGGCCGGTGCCGGCACCTCCTGCATGCGGGCTGGATGCAGGCACACGCCGTCGGTGGCGGGCGTGGAGGTCAGCAACACGCCGGCTGCCGCTTCGCCCGGGACGCGACCATCGGGATGCAGGCGATCCCACAGGCGGCCGCGCTGCTGCCACTGTTCGATGACGACCGGATCGATGGCCGAGGCGCAGGCCAACAGCAGCCGCCACGCTGGTGCGCCGGCAAGCTGGGCGGCCTGCTGCAGGTAACGCCAGGTGGCGTTGGCATCGGCGGCAGGGATCACGTTGACGGCGAAGCGTCGCGCATCCAGGCCATGGTCGACGACACGCGCCTGCAACCAGTCCTGCGCGCGATCGCGCAACTCGGCCGGCCAGTCGAGCGGGACCAGCAGGTCGATCGCCAGCACTTGCTCGACCTGTTGGCTGGATTGCTGACGCCATCCAGCCACCACGCGTTCCTCCACCGTCTCCAGCACCGGCAAGGCCGCCACCGTCGGCGGCAACACGTTCTCCAGCACCGGCTCGAGCAACACCAGGGCGCGCGCGTGCGCCGGCGGCAGCACGTCGTGCTCATCGACGGAGAGCGGCGAGACTGCGGGGTCCAGGTCGGCGACATGCGCGGCATACACCGGCAGGCCATCGCGATCGCGAAAGTGCGGATGCAGGCCGGGCCGGGGCGGCGCCGGCAGCTGCCCGAGCAGCGCAGCCGGCTCGCGCGCAGGAGGCAACCACGCATCCGCGGCCAACACGCCCAGCACCCGAGTCGCCGGCGCGGCTGACGCGGCGGCGTCCTTGGCCGGCACCGGCGCGGCATCCTGCCCAGCGGATGCGTCGCTCTCCAACGCCTGCCCTGCCCGATCCAGCGCGCGCTGCCCCAGACTGCGCAGCGCCCACCCGCCTCCAAGCACCCCGGCCGGCACCAGGCCCAGGTAGGTCAGCATCTCCATGCCGGACGGCGTGGCGCCACTACTGCGCCAGTAGAAAATGCTTCCCGCCCAGGCCAGTCCGAAGACCGTCAGGGTGGATAAGGTGTTGCGCACAATCGCAGACATGCTTGCGTCCAGCTCCCTCAGTGATTCCAGGGCCCACGTGCCATTGCCAATCGGCTCATCAGCCGATGCCAGTGGCTCCTTGCGAAGAGATGAGGGTGCCGCCGCAAGCGGTCTTGTCGCCATGCCTGGCAACCGGATTGCCGTCGATCACGACCGTGGCATCGCCGCTGACGATGGTGGTATTGCCGTGCCGGCGACAAACGACCTTGTCGCCGATGCGCGCGACCGGCTTGCCATTGATATCTGTTTCCCCGGATCCGGCCACGACGCTGCCGCCGTGATCCAATTTGTCGCCCACCACAATGAATGGTCGTGACATCGGTCGTGCTCCTTGATTTGGCATAGCCCGGCAGGTCCATCGCCATCGTCGCCCACGCGGCGAGCCGGATTGGTCGGACAACGATACCAGCACTGGGCCCGCAGGATCACCCCCTGGCCAGCTCGGCGCGCTTGGCGGCGCGCGCGCTGCGGCACTGCTGGGCCAACTCGACGTGGACATAGTCCTTGATGCTGCGCCAGGCCCCACCCCAGTCCAGGCCGGCCTGCTGCGCCAACTGGCCGTACACTGCATAGGCCTTGCCGGTCCATGGGTCTTCCATGTTCCATTGCAGCTTGCCGTCGCGGATGGGCGCGGCGTCCACCGCCAGGCCGTATTGGTGGCAGCTCTGCCACGCACCGGCACGGGTCGCCTTGCCGCCGCTCATCAGCTCGGCCTGGCGCTCGGGGCTGCGAAACCCCTCCACCAGCACCATTTCGTAGCCGTATTGGCGGCGCATGACCTCGAAGATGGCCAATACACGCTGCTGCAGGTCGGCATCGATGCGCTCCCATTTACGATCGGCGGTGACGATCTCCGGCATCACCCGACGAATCTCTTCGGTGGTGAACACCTGCGGCGGCGGCGGCGCGGGCGGCATCAGACGCTCGCCGCGCAGCAACTGCGCGATCATCGTGCTGGATTCGTTCATGTCCTCGCTCTGGAAGTCGTCCAGCACCACGTTCTGGCGCGTCAACAGGATCACCGCGGGCGGGACCACCAGCAGCAGCGCCGCGGCGGCGATCACCCAGGCATGACGGCGCAGCCCCTCGCCCAGGCCGCTCAGCTCGTGGCGCACGCTGCCACGCAACACTTCGCCGTGGCGCGAGGCACTGCGCCCCGCCCCACCGAGACGGGCGCCGATCCAGCCACGCACCCGCTCCCAGCGGTCCAACGCGCGCTCACCGGCAGCCGGAAACACCAGCAGGCCACAGACCACCACGACCAACAGCAGGAACACGACGGCGCCTACGGCAACAAACACACTCCCCATGTCCCCGACAGCTCCTTGGTTGACGCGACACCCCCAGCCACTAGAATGCGGCAGGGACCGTTCCGGCAAAATGCCGATCCAACGCAAGGGCTGGATGCACTTGAATAATGGCGGAATAAATCGTCCAAGTCTTCTTTCTGGCGAGGGACAGCAGAAGCCGGCAGCTGCTGGTAGCAGCCGTATCCTGGCCGACATGGAGGGACGTGCGCCGGCAGGACCTGCGCAAAAAGTCCGCGCACCGGTGCGTGCGCCTGCGGCACCACGCAAGTGGCTGCTGTTCGCCGTCCTGGCCACCTTGCTCGCTCTGGCTGGCATTGCCCTGTGGAGCTGGCTGAGCCAACCCAAGGACGAATTCGCCGGTGGCGACAGCGCCGAGCCGTCCACGCCGCTGCCGGCCAGCGTCAGCGACCATGCCTCGTCCGATGCCGCCGGTGCGATGATCGTCGAGGATCCGGCCGCCCACGCCGCCGCGGCAGAAGCCCTGACGCCAGCACCGACGGTGCCGCCGCCGGCAGGCGCTGCCGGCGAGCCGCTGGCCGCAGTCCCCGGCGACGCCGGCAAGCCGGCCACCGCAGCCACCACCAAGCCCCGGCCCGCCGGCGGCAAGGCGGCCGCTCCCCCCGCCAAGCAAGGCCGCGAGGACAGCGAGGATCTGCTCGGCACCCTGTTGGGCATCATCAAGCAGGACCCGAACAAGCCCAAGCACGAGTCGATGGACGCGCTCGTCGCGCAGATCCAGGCCGACGACAAGCGCGCCGCGGCCGAGGGCGACGCGGCGATGGACACCATCGATCCGTCCGCCGGCCGGACCTCCAACGACTCGGGGATCCAGGCGCAGTTGCGGCGTTGCCCCAAAGCCAACACCGTCGAAGGCATGGAGTGCCGGCGCAAGGTCTGCGCCAATGTGGCCGGCAAGGACCCCGCCTGCCCGGCCAGTCGCTGATCGGCCGAGCAGCCCCACTGGCCAGGCCGCGGCCTGGCCCGCCGCGCTAGCGAGCACGACCGTCGGTCTGGGACGAACGGCAGGTGGCTGGTGGGAGTTACCGGCGTCACGCTACGCTAGCGCTCTTCCCTTTCGACGACACCCCTCATGGACCGCCCTAATCTGCACGAACGGATTTCGTCGCTGCGCACGTTGCGCGTGGCCCAGCAACGTGTCCGGGTGCGGCGGCAGGTCGGTCGTCGTGACGGGGTGCGGCTGGAGCTCGACGGCCGCTGGCTGACCGGCTTCTGTTCCAACGACTATCTCGGCCTGTCGCAACAGTTCGAAGTGGTCGCCGCATTGCAGGACGCTGCAGCGCGCGATGGCGCCGGCGCCACCGCCTCGCATCTGATCTGCGGCCATCACAGCGCGCACGAAGCGCTTGAGCGCGAGATCGCCGAGTGGCTGGGCTATCCGTCGGCGCTGTTGTTCGGCAGCGGCTTCATCGCCAATCTCGCCGTGCAGCAAGCCTTGCTGAGCGAGGAAGACGATGTCTGCGTGCAGGATCGGCTCAATCACGCCAGCTTGCTGGATGCCACCCGCCTGGCCGGCTGCCGCTTGCGCCGCTATCCGCACCTAGACGTCGAAGGTGCCATGCGTCAGCTCAAGGGGTCGCCCGAAGGCGCGGCGATGCTGGCCAGCGACGGCGTCTTCAGCATGGATGGCGATGTTGCGCCGCTGCGCGCCCTGAGCCTGGTCGCACGCATGCAACAGGCGCTGTTCTATGTCGACGACGCGCATGGCGTGGGCGTGCTCGGCCCGCAGGGGCGCGGCAGCGTCGCCGACGCCGGACTGGGCGTGACCGAGGTGCCGCTGCAACTGGTGACCTTGGGCAAGGCGTTGGGCGGCTACGGCGCGGTGGTCGTCGGCGAGCAGGCGCTGGTCGGCCATCTGGCCGAGACCGCACGCCCCTATATCTACACGACCGCGCTGCCGCCGGCGCAGGTGGCCGCCAGTCTGGCTGCGGTGCGGCTGGCACGCCGCGACGAGTGGCGACGCGCTCGCCTGGTCGAATTGGTCGGCGCCTTCCGTGATGGCGCGCGCCGGCATGGCCTGGAGTTGATGGCCTCCGACACTGCCATCCAGCCACTGCTATGCGGCGAGGAAAGCACGGTGCTGGCGATGTCGGCCGCGCTCGAGCAGGCCGGGTTCCTGGTCAGCGCGATCCGTCCACCGACGGTCCCGGAAGGCAAGGCGCGACTGCGGGTGACGTTGTCGGCGCTGCACACGCCGCAGCAGGTACAGGCACTGGTCGAGGCGATCGCGCAGGCGCGCGACCGCCTGGATCAGCCTGAGCTGCGCGCCTCGGCCTGAGCATGTCCGTCCCCACGCCGGCCCAGCGGCAGGTGTGGGAAGCGCTATCGCGGCTATATCTGGATGTTCCGTGCGAGGCCGAGCGCGAGGCGATCGTCCGCACGCTGGCCAACGCCCCCTTTGCATTGACCGAGTTGCGGCAGATGCTGCTGCACGAAGTGCACCCGGTGTTGATCGGCAACCTGCGCAGCGCGGCCGGCGTGTGGGACGGCTTCGACGCCGACTGGCTGGCACAGGCGATCTGCGCATTCCGCGCCCGTCGCTGGCGCTGGCCTGACCGCTGCTGTTGGCGCGGCGAGGCTCGCCGGCATTGGGCATGGCTGGCGCCGCACATCGCCGCGCGACGCCGGCACGCGCCCGCCTCCGCACCGCCGACGTAAGCGAACGACCACGGACGCAACGCCGTGCAGCCTCACATACGCGGCGCGATAGCGCTCCATCGTGTGACCCATCCGCACACGCGCGCCACAGACGACAAACGCGCGGGCGCCCGGATCGGCGACAATGGCGACATGCATATCGATGTCATCGGCCAGGGGCCGGCACTGGTCCTGCTGCACGGCTGGGCGCTGCACGGTGGGGTGTTCGCTCCGCTGATCGAACGGCTGGCGCCGCATTTCCAACTGCATGTGGTGGATCTGCCTGGCCATGGCCACAGCCACGACGACGCCACTCCGCTCGCCTTGCCACATGTGGTGGCGGCCATTGCTGCGGCCACCCCGCCGGCGGTGTGGATCGGCTGGTCGCTGGGCGGGCTGTTCGCGCTGCACGCAGCCGCGACCCAACCGCAGGTGCGCGCCCTGGCGATGATCGCCGCAACGCCGCGCTTCGTGCGGAGCAGCGACTGGCCCGACGCCGTCGAACGCAGCGTGTTCGCGCAGTTCGGCCAGGACCTGGAGCGCGACTACCGCGGCACCCTGGACCGCTTCCTGGCGCTGGACACGCTTGGCTCAGCGCATGGGCGCAGCGAGCTGCGCAGCTTGCGCGACACCCTCACCGCCCGCGGAACGCCCGCACCCAGCGCCTTGCAGGACGGTTTGCTGCTGCTGGAGCGCACCGATCTGCGGCGTGCGCTTGCGCAACTGGCGCGGCCCAGCCTGTGGATCGCCGGCCAACGCGATCGTCTGGTGCCGGCAGCCGGCATGCAGGCCGCCGCCGCGATCGCACCCGGCGGCCAGGTGCTCGCGCTCGCCGGCGGCGGGCATGCGCCCTTTCTTGGCCAGGCCGATCAGGTCGCCGAGGCGCTGCGCGGCTTCGCCACGTCCGTGCCGTGACGCGCGACGCGGCCAGCAAGCGCGGCCAGGCGCGCAGCGCGTCCGCCGCCTTCCAGGCGATCATGGCCTTTGACAGGCGACTGCAGGCGCACTGACGCGCGTACGGCCGCGTGCGGGCATCCCAGTAGTCGGACGCACAGGGGCTGCCATGACGCTGGCCACCGTCTTCCCATACAGCGGCGCGCTTGCGCCAGGAGGTTAGCAATGCAACTCGGAATCGCCGGACGCTGGGCGCTGGTGTGCGCTGCCAGCAAGGGACTGGGATTGGGTTGCGCGCGCGCCTTGGTCGGCGAAGGCGTCAACGTGGTGGTGGTGGCGCGCGGCCAGGAGGCGTTGGAGCAGGCTGCGCACGCGCTCCGGCAACTGCCGGGTGCCGGCCAGGTGCGCACCGTGGCGGCCGATATCACCAGCGTCGATGGCCGTGCCGCCGCGCTCGCGGCCTGCCCACAGGTGGACATCCTGATCAACAATGCCGGCGGCCCGCCGCCGGGCGACTTTCGCCAGTGGGAACGCAACGACTGGATGCGTGCGTTGGACGCCAACATGCTGGCACCGATCGAACTGATCCGCACCACCGTCGATGCGATGCGCGCGCGTCGATTCGGCCGCATCGTCAACATCACCTCCAGCGCGGTCAAGGCGCCGATCGAGTCGCTCGGCCTGTCCAATGGCGCACGTGCCGGCTTGACTGGTTTCGTCGCCGGGCTGGCGCGCACGCTGGTCGCCGACAACGTCACCCTCAACAACCTGCTGCCCGGGCAGTTCGCCACCGACCGCCTGCGCAACAATTTCGCGGCCGCCGCCGCCCGCCAGGGCAGCAGCGTGGAGGCCGTGGCCGAGCAGCAGCGCGCGCGTATTCCGGCGGGACGGTTTGGCGAGGCCGACGAGTTCGGCGCGGCCTGCGCCTTCCTGTGCAGCGCCCAGGCCAGCTACATCACCGGCCAGAATCTGCTGATCGATGGCGGCGCCTATCCCGGCACCTTCTGACCGGGCCGTGCCTGCCTGCGCATGAACACGCGCAGGCAGGCACAGCCAGCGGACCGACGTGGCGATTCCCTCGCCCCGTCGCAGCGGCGACAATAGCGGGGTAATGGACAGTACTTTCGATTCCCGCCACGTCCGGCGCGCCTTCGCGCGTGCCGCCAACACCTATGCCGCTGCCGCCGCCCTGCAAGGCGAGGTGGAAAGCCGCCTGCTGGAGTCGCTCGACTATCTCGGCGACCGCCAGCCCCAGGTCGTGCTCGATGTCGGCGCCGGTCCGGGCCACGCCAGTGCGACGATCAAGAAGCGTTGGCCCAAAGCGCAGGTGATCGCGCTCGACCAGGCGTTGCCGATGCTGCGACAAGCGCGCAAGGCCGCCGGCTGGTGGAAACCATTCACCCAGGTCTGCGCCGATGCGCGCGCCCTGCCAGTGGCCGATGGCAGCGTCGATGTCATCTTCAGCAATCTGTGCCTGCAATGGGTGGACGATCTGCCAGCGGTCTTCGCCGGCTTTCGGCGTGCCTTGCGTCCCGGCGGCCTATTGCTGTGTTCGACCTTCGGCCCGGACACGCTGATCGAGCTGCGCGAGGCCTTCGCGCAGGCCGATCCGGCGCCGCACGTGAGCCGCTTCGCACCGATCGCGCAGTTCGGCGATGGCTTGATGCAAGCAGGCTTCCGCGATCCGGTGCTGGATCGCGATCTGTTCACCCTGACCTATCGCGACCTGCCGGCGCTGATGCGCGAGCTGCGCGCGATGGGGGCCACCAACGCGCTCAGCACGCGCCGCAGCACGCTGACCGGCCGCGGCCGCTTCGCGGCCGCCAGCGCCGCCTATGAATCCCTGCGCCGCCCCGACGGCACCCTGCCCAGCTCCTGGGAAGTGATCTACGCGCACGCGTGGGCGCCCGCAGCGGGCGCGCCGATTCGCGAGCGCGGCCAGGAGGTGGCCAGCGTACCGGTCGCGTCCATTCCGATCCGCCGGCGTCGCGACTAGAGCGTGTCACGCTCCAGGCTGTACACACCCTGCGGCGGGTGTCGCCGCTCACCGATAGGACACAGCATTACGTCCCATCCATCACGATCGGGCAGGCGTGGCGATGGCAGCGAGTAAACTTCCGCTGTTGCGGCCCCCGCCCACCAACCGGCCTTGCTCATGTTGAAGTGGCTTCTCATCGCGCTGTTCATCGCATCGGCGCTCTACATCCATTACCGCGGTCGCGTGCGCCACCGGCTGAGCCGGCAGCTGCTGGACCACTCCACCTTCATGGCGCCGGTCAATGCGCTGATGTACCTGTGCTCGCGCGTACCGACCACGCCCTTCATCGATCCGGGCCGTGAGTTCCCGGAGCTGGCGCCGTTGCGCGCGCATTGGCCGCAGATCCGCGACGAGGCGGTGGCGTTGCAGCAGATGCAGAAGATCCGTGCGGCCGACGGCTATACCGACATCGGCTTCAACTCGTTCTTCCGTCGTGGCTGGAAGCGCTTCTATCTGAAGTGGTACGGCACCGCGCATCCGTCCGCTGCCGAGCTATGCCCGCAGACCACCGCGTTGCTGCGCTCCATCCCTACCGTCAAGGCAGCGATGTTCGCCGAGCTGCCGCCGGGGAGCGAGCTGCGTCCGCACCGCGACCCGTTCGCCGGCTCCATGCGCCTGCACCTCGGCCTGGCCACGCCCAACGACGACCGCTGCTTCATCGAAGTCGACGGCCAACGCCATAGCTGGCGCGACGGCGAGTGGACCATGTTCGATGAAACCTATATCCACCACGCACGCAACGATACCGACCAGGACCGCATCATCCTGTTCTGCGATATCGAGCGGCCGATGCGCTGGCGCTGGGCACAGGCGCTCAACCGTCTGGTCGGCAAGACCCTGCTGGCTGCCGGCGCCTCGCCCAACCAGGACGGCGACCAGACCGGCGGCATCAACCGCGTGTTCCGCTATTTCTACGCCGCACGCCTGAAGGCCAAGGCGCTGAAGGAGCGCAACAACCCGCTGTATCAGATCCTGAAGTGGGGCCTGTTCGTGCTGGTGGTGGTCGCCATCGTGCGGCTGTAGTTTCCCGCGCGGGATCTTCTACGGGTTCATCCTTTAGCGCAGAGCGCGACAACGCCCGCCGCCGACGCCAACAATGGGCATGCACAAGGCGCTCACCGCCTTGCCGGTGTCGGGCGGGCGACAATGACGACGGGGCGTGGGCATCGTGGGCGCTGCGGCACAGCGCCCGGATGCGTCGGCGAAACGATACCTGCCGCAGACAGGCGCCATCCTCGCCCTGCGCTGCATTGCAGCCATGCTGTGTCGCGATCGACGGCCGTCCAACGGACAGCGCCCGGCAACGCTCAGCGTGAGACCTGGGCGATCCAGTCCTGCAGGTTGTAGTAGTTGGTGACGCGGGTCAGTTTGCCGTCGCGCACGTCGAAGAATGCACCGCCCGGCAGGACGTAGGTTTGCCCAGTGGCTTCCGGCAGCCCCTCGTCGGTGCTGTGGTAAACCCCATGCACCACGTACTCGGCACCGACCCGTGTGCCGTCCTCGCTGGCGGTCACCACGATGTCCTGCAGCTGCTCGCGGTAACTGTCGTTCATGCGCTGCAGGAAGGCGGCGAAAGCCTCCCGCCCGACCTCACGCGGCCCCTGGTTGAGATCGTGGGCGACATCCTCGCTCAGGAAGGACAGCATGCCCTCCCAATCGCCGCGGTTGAACGCTGCGTAGTAGGCCTGAACCAGGCCGGTGGCGCGTTGCCGATTGCTCTCGCTCATGTCGGACCTGCCGCTTGGAAAGCGCCCATCATAGGCCTGCGCTCAGCCGCCCTGCATCACCAGATCGCGATGGAAGTAATAGACCTCCTGCAGCAGGAAGCGCCAGCTGGTATGGAAGCTACGGAAGCGCGTGCTCGGGGTCGACGATGCCAAGGCCTCCACGCCCAGCTCCTGGCTCAGGCGCAGCGCGCGCGCCATGTGCAGCGGATCGCTGACGATGATCGCCCGCTGCATGCCGTTCTGCTGCATCAGCGCGCGCGCCTGCTCCAGGTTCTGGCGCGTGGTGCGCGAGCGCGTCTCGATCATGATCGCCTCGGCGGGCACGCCATGCCGCAACGCATAACGGCGGGCGACCTGCGATTCGGAAAACCGCGCGCCGTCGCCGAAGCCACCGGTGAACAGCAGCCGCGGCGCATAGCCCTGCGCGTAGAGATCCAGCGCATGCCGGATCCGTTCCTCGAACACGGGCGACGGGCGCGCGTCGTAGGCCGCCGCGCCCAGCACGATAATGACGTCTGCCGGCGCGGCCTGATCGCGATCGCCGACCCAGACGATCCAGCCGGCCACCGCCACCAGCCAGATCAGTGCCAACATGCACAACCGCCAGCACCAACCCCACAGGCCGAGTCCCCGCTTGCGCCGACTCACGCGCCCGCCCATGGCAAGGCATCGAGATCGACATTGCCGCCGGACAGCAGCAGGCCGATCCGTCGGCCGGCAAACCGCGCCGGCTCGGCAAGCACAGCGGCCAGGACGGTCGCCGAGGACGGCTCGACCACTTGCTTGAGCACCTGCCACAGCAAGCGCATCGCCTGCACCACCGCCGCATCGTCAACGGTGACCACCTGCGCGCCGGCAGCCTGCAGGATGGCAAAGTTCGGGACACCGAGCGTGCCACGCAGGCCGTCGCACACTGTCTCGGGCACGCCATCGACCAGCCGCTGCCCGGCGGCCAGCGAGCGCGCGGTATCGGCAGCACCGGCCGGTTCGGCCAGGACCAACGCGCAATCGGGGGCAGTCTGCAACGCCAGTGCGGCACCGGCCGCCAGGCCGCCGCCGCCGACTGGCGCCACCAGCACATCCACTCCGCCACTCTGCTGCAACAGCTCCAGCGTGGCGGTGCCTTGGCCAGCGATCACCGCGGCATCGGCATAGGGATGCACCAAGGTCGCGCCGCTGCTGGCCTGCACCTCCGCGCATAACTGCTCGCGCGCGGCCATGGTCGGCGGGCAACGCCACAAGGTGGCGCCATGGCGGGTGATGTTGGCCAACTTGGCCGCGACGGCGCCTTCCGGCACCACCACATGGCAGGCGATGCCACGGGTGCGGGCCGCCAGCGCCAGCGCAGCGCCATGGTTACCGGACGAGTGTGTGACCACCCCGCGCCTGGCCACGGCCTCCGGCAACGACCACACCGCATTGCAGGCCCCGCGGAACTTGAAGGCGCCGCTGCGCTGCAGATGTTCGGCCTTGAAGCAGAGCTGCGCGCCGCTGAGGGCGTCCAGCGTCTGCGACGTCAGCAGCGGCGTCGGCACAGTATACGGGGCGATGCGCGCGGCGGCCTGAAGCAGGTCGCGGTGCGCAGGGAGAACCGTTTCGATCATGCGCCAAGATTAGCGTATCGTCCGCTTCTTCACGGTCGTACGCACGCGCCCGACGCACTCTGATCCGGTGCGCGCAGCGCGCAGAACGGCAGAGTTAAGGACCAATTCAAAAGCATGGTTCGAAAGTGACACCATGGTTGCAGGAGGGCGCCATCGTATGAAACTTCGTTTGCTGTTCGCCGCCGGGCTGTTGGCCCTGGGCGGCTGCGCCACCTACAGCTCCACTGGCGTGGGCCCGGGCGGTTATTACCGCGGTGCGCCAGCCGTGCAGTATCGCTACCCGCCCGGGTACTCGCCCTATTTTTATGGCAACCCCTATGGCGCCGGCTGGATCGGCCTGTACGACTACCCGGTGTATCCGGTGTATCGCGGTGGCTATTACTACCGGCCCTACGACCGTCGGCCGCAGTACCGTCCGCCGCGTCCGCAGAACGCCACACCTCCCCGTCCGGCCATGCAGTCGCCGCCGCGTCCGGCGCCCCGTCCCAGTGGTCCTCCAGGCGTGATCCGGCAGATCGAACGGCAAACCGCGCCACGTAACATCCGTCAGCAGATTCCGTAGCCAGCTGACTGCGACAGCGCCCACAGTTGCGAGGATTGGGGGCTTGCGTTCAGCCAACACTTGGCTGCAAGCTAGGTGCACTGTGTGACCTGCCGCGTCGTTTTCTGACCCGGACCGATCCACACCCGTCTATGTCGATGTCCGACAGGGAAATCTGGATCCCCCCTGTTCCGGCCCTGTCGGATATCGGCGCCTTCAACGCATAAAGCCCCGGCCAGCCGGGGCTTTATGCGTTTAGCGTCGCGAGCGGGCCAGCCAAGGCGCAGGCTGGCCTGTGGTTGTGCGGTCGGCGAAAAAAACTAAGGGCCGGCAGTCCCCCGACTACCGGCCCTTATGCGACCCCGTCATGCGCGCGGCTGGCCCCTGTTCCAATTCCAGCCTTGCGCCCATGTCGCAATGCCATGACGGGTGCAGTGGGGATATCCGCACGAAGCATGCCAACTTGAGGGCGGATGTTCTAAAGTGTGATTTGAATCACATTTATGGCTTGAGAATGACGGCAGCCGCCCTACAGCCGATACTTCTGCCGCCGTTGTTCTCCCATCGCCTCACTTGCCGGTACCGCTATGTCTGATTCCTTCCATCGCTACGACGTCATCGTGATCGGCGGCGGCCATGCCGGCACCGAAGCGGCCCTGGCGGCGGCGCGCACCGGTGTGCGGACGCTGTTGCTGACGCACAACATCGAGACGGTCGGTGCGATGAGCTGCAACCCGGCCATCGGCGGGATCGGCAAGGGCCACCTGGTCAAGGAGATCGACGCACTGGGCGGCGCGATGGCGCATGCCGCCGACCTGGCCGGGATCCAGTGGCGCACCCTCAATGCATCCAAGGGCCCGGCGGTGCGGGCGACCCGCTGCCAAGCCGACCGCAACCTCTATCGCAGCGCGATCCGTCGCCTCGTCGAGGCCCAGCCCAACCTGACCGTCTTCCAGGCTGCGGTGGACGACCTGCTGATCGACAACGCGGCCAGCGGCAACGACGTCGTGCGCGGCGTGATCACTCAGACCGGCTTGCGCTTCGAGGCATCGGCGGTCGTGCTGACCGCCGGGACCTTCCTGGCCGGCAAGATCCACGTCGGCGAAACGCAGTACGCGGCAGGCCGCATGGGCGACCCCCCGGCCACCACGCTGGCCGCCCGCCTGCGTGAGCGGCCGTTCGTGATCGACCGGCTCAAGACCGGCACCCCGCCGCGGATCGATGGGCGAACGCTCGACTACAGCGTGATGGAGGAGCAGCCCGGCGACAATCCATTGCCAGTGATGTCCTTCCTGGGCACGGCCGCCGACCACCCGCGCCAGGTCAGCTGCTGGATCACCCACACCACCGAGCAGACCCATGCCATCATCCGCGGCGCGCTGCATCTCTCGCCGCTGTACTCGGGCCAGATCGAGGGCATCGGGCCGCGCTACTGCCCGTCGATCGAGGACAAGGTGGTGCGCTTTGCCGACAAGGCCAGCCACCAGATCTTCGTCGAGCCCGAAGGGCTGGAGGTGATGGAGATCTACCCCAACGGCATCTCCACTTCGCTGCCGTTCGACGTGCAGCTGGCGCTGGTGCGCTCGATCCGCGGCTTTGCGCAGGCCCATATCACCCGCCCCGGCTACGCGATCGAGTACGACTTCTTCGATCCGCGCGGACTCAAGGCTTCGCTGGAGACCAAGAGCGTGGCCGGTCTGTTCTTCGCCGGGCAGATCAATGGCACCACCGGCTATGAGGAAGCGGCCGCACAGGGGCTGCTGGCCGGCCTCAATGCCGCCCGCCATGCGCGCGCGCTGCCGGCATGGTCGCCGCGCCGCGACGAAGCCTATCTGGGCGTGCTGGTCGACGACCTGATCACCCACGGCACCACCGAGCCATACCGCATGTTCACCAGCCGCGCCGAGTACCGCCTGCAACTGCGCGAGGACAACGCCGACCTACGCCTGACCGCGATCGGCCGCGACCTGGGCTTGGTCGACGATGCCCGCTGGGCGCGCTTTACCGCCAAGCAGGAAGCCGTGCAGCGCGAGCGCACGCGTCTGGCCGGATTGTGGGCGACGCCGGGCAATGCGCTGGGCCGCGAGGTCTCCGAAGCACTCGGTGTGGCGGTCAGTCGCGAGACCTGCGTGCTGGATCTGATCAAGCGCCCCGAGCTGGGCTATGCCGCACTGATGCGGGTGCCGGCATTGGGACCGGGCGTGGAGGATGCGCAGGTAGCCGAGCAGGTGGAGATCGGCGTCAAGTACGCCGGCTATCTCGACCGCCAGAATGAAGAGATTGCCCGCCAGCAGCGCCATGCGGCGACACCGATCCCGGCCGACTTCGACTATGCCGGCGTACGCGGTCTGTCGGCCGAGGTGCAGCAAAAACTCGAACGCGTGCGGCCGCAAAGCATCGGCCAGGCGCAGCGTATCGCCGGCATGACGCCGGCCGCGATTTCCTTGTTGCTGGTCCACCTGGAGCGCGCACGCCGCAGCCAGGTGGCGTGAGCCGCATTGCCGGGCACCGATCGGCCCGGCGATGCAGCATCGACACGCATCAGTCACGGAGCGCGGCGCCGTCATCGATGACCGGCGGACGCGTCCTTGCGTGAATGCTCACTCCTGCGCGGCCACCGGCAATAGGCGCTGACGCAGCAGCAGCGCGGCCAGGTCCAGCGTTTCGCCAGCGACGCGCATCATGCCGCCCATGTTGATGAAGCCGTGGATCATGCCGGGGCAGACCCGCACGATCGTCTCCACGCCCGCCTCGCGCAGGCGCTGTGCATAGTGCAACCCCTCGTCATGCAGCGCATCGCGATCGGCCAGCACCACCAGCGCAGGCGCGACCCCGGTCACGTCGGGTACCAGCGCCGGCGAAATACGCCAGTCCAAAGCCAGCGACGGATCCGGCAGCAACTGGCGATCGAAGAAGCGCATCGCCGCCTCAGTCAGCGGCGGGATGCCGGCGTTGTGCACCCGTGAAGGGAAAGGATTGTCCGGCCGCACATCGGTCAGCGGATAGATGAGCACCTGGCAGCGCAGGGCGATGCCCGCATCGCGCGCGTCCAGGGCAGCGGCGGCGGCCAGCGCACCGCCCATGCTGTCGCCGGCGACGGCCAGGCGCTGCGGATCGGCGCCGACCTCGGCCGGATGGGCCGCAAGCCAATGCACGACGGCGATGACATCCTCGATGCCTGCCGGTGCCGGATGCTCGGGCGCCAGGCGATAGTCCACCGCCAACACCTGACAGCCGGCGCGCGCGGCCAGCGCCCGGCACACGTCGTCATGCGAATCGAGGTCGCCGACCACGCCGCCGCCACCGTGCAGGAAGACGCAGGTGGGCGCCGGACCGCTGTCCAGGCCATGCGGGCGATACAGCCGCAGCGGAATCGCTCCGGCCGGTCCCGGGGCTTGCAGATCGCGGACCTCGGCCATCTCCGCGCGCGGGAAGCCGAACTGCGCAGCGAGTCCGCGCATCATCGCCCGCGCATCGGACAGCGGCAGTTGCTCCATCGGCGGCTGCCCCGACTGCTGGGCGATGGCGAAGAAACGGACGACGTCTGGATCGAAGTACATGGATGGCCCTCCCGGGCGGCTGTGCAAGCGAAGTCGACCGGATTGTTATGCCTCATAACTGTTTTCGCAAATAAGCGAAATCCGGACACTGCGTGCCGCCATCGGGTTTTCACCGGGATGACGCTGACAACCGTGGCGAAAACCGCGTGGCACAAGCCCGCCGCGGCCACGCGCACGCTTTCCTGCGTGGCCCCGCACACCCAAGCAGCGCCACTTCGCACTGCATCGCAGCATGGACGCGCGCCAACAGGCGGTGGGGATTGCGCTCAGTCCTCGCTGGCGGCGGCTTCGCGGCCCTGCTGGCGAATCAGCGCTTCCTGGCGAGCGTCCTCGATCGAGGCGCGCACCGCCCGCACGTCCGCGCGTCGGGTATCGAAGCGGAAACGCCCGGTCAGCACCGTCTCTGGCTGCAAGTCGCCCTTCTCGTAGAGCGCCCACATCTCCTCGCCGTAGTGGGTTTGCAGCAGGTCCGGCGCGAACCGGCCCAGGTAGTCGCGCAGGTTGTGCACGTCGCGCAGCAGCATGCTGCGCGCGGCATTGTTGCCGGCGGCGCTGACCACCTGCGGAAAATCGATCACCACCGGGCCAGCGGGCGATACCAGCACGTTGTATTCGGACAGGTCGCCATGCACCAGGCCCACGCACAGCATCTTGACCACGTCGCCCACCAGGCTGGCATGGAAGGCCAGCGCCTGCTCGGCATCCAGCTCGACCTCGGCCAAGCGGGGTGCGCTATGTCCGGCCTCGTCGGTGACCAGATCCATCAGCAGCACGCCGTGGAAATAGCCACGCGGCCGCGGGACGTGTACGCCGAGATCGACCAGCTGGTACAGCGTTTCGGCCTCGGTATTCTTCCACGCGGTTTCCGCCTCCCGGCGCCCGAACTTGGTCGCCTTGCCCATCGCACGCGCCTGCCGGCTACCGCGCACCTTGCGGCCTTCCTGGTATTGCACACGCGCCTGGAAGCTGCGCTGCGCCATATCCTTGTAGACCTTGGCGCACAGCACCTCATCGCCGGCGGCGACCACGTAGACCGAGGCCTCCTTGCCGCTCTTGAGTGGACGGAGCACCTGATCGATGACGCCGTCGTCGATCAACGGCTGCAGGCCCTGGGGAGTTTTCATGAACGGAAAAGGACCGCGTGCGATACCAGGGGTGATTATGCGGCAAGCCAGATGAAGCACACGCTCCACGTCGTCAGGCAGCGGGCCACAGCAGGGCCCAGCGCGAACGCTTACCATGCAGGCCTCTGGTCCGTGCGTAACCCCATGTCCGAGCCCGCCTCCCGTCCACGTCCATCTGCCACTGCCGCCAGCCACGAACGCGGGTTGCCGCACGAGTTGATGCGACAGATCGCCGCTGCACAAGGCGACCCGGATTTCATGACCTCGCTGGGACGCGGGCTGGTGGTGCTGAGCGTGTTCGCCCAGCATGCGCGCGAAGTGACGATGTCGCAGATCAGCCTGGAAACCGGCATCTCGCGTGCAGCAGTGCGGCGCGTGCTGCATACCCTGGCCAAGCTGGGTTACGTCGGCGAGCAAGGCCGCGGCTATGTGTTGCTGCCGCGCGTGCTCGGCATCGGCGGCGCCTATGCCGCATCCTCGTCGATGACCGCCGCCGCGCAGCCGGTGCTGGACGGCTTGCGCGACCAGGTCCACGAATCCTGCTCGCTCGGCGTGCTCGATGGCGACGACCTGCTGTACGTGGCGCGTGCCGAGACCGTGCGCATCATGTCGATCGGCCTGCGGCCGGGCACGCGCCTGCCGGCGTATTGCACCTCGATGGGGCGGGTGCTGCTGGCCGCCCTGCCGGAGGACACCTTGCGCGCGTATCTGGAGCGCACCACGCTGCGCCCGCGCACCGACCGCACCCTGACCCAACCGACGGTGCTGCGCGAGGTGTTGGCACGTACGCGTCGCGAGGGAATGTGCCTGACCGATCAGGAGCTGGAAATCGGGCTGCGCTCGATCGCGGTGCCGGTGCGCAATCTACGTGGCGAGGTGATCGCCGCGCTGAACATCGGTGCGCAGGCAGGACGCGTCAGCCTGCAGACCATGCAAAGCCAGCTGCTGGAACCGCTGCAACAGGCTGCGCAGCGGCTGGGCGCCTTGCTGAGCTGAGACCGACGCGGATGACGCAGCTGTCCACTGCTGCGAGGTGGCGATCGCACTGCTCACCATCGCTCGATTGCAGCGCCGGCATCGCGCATGCTGCACCGCTCGCTGATCAGCCCTGATCGTTCTCGGCCGCCTGCTCGGCCAGGATCGGCGCTGCCAGCGCGAACGCATGATTGGCAGCCGGTACCCCGCAGTAGATCGCCGCCTGCAGCAGCACTTCCTTGATCTGGTCAGCAGTCACGCCGTTGTTGCGTGCCGCCCGCACATGCAATTTGAACTCTTCGTCATGCCCACGCGCCACCATCATCGCCAGCGTCAGCAGCGAGCGTGTATGCGCCGGCAGGCCGTCGCGCGTCCACACCGTGCCCCAGGCGTAGCGCGTGATCAGCTCCTGGAATTCCTCGTTAAACGCAGTGCGCGCAGCCAACGCGCGGTCCACGTGGGCGTCGCCCAAGACGCGGCGGCGCACGCTCATGCCCGCCTGGTAACGCTCTGCTTCATCCATCGATCGTCCTCGCACATGCGCATGGGGAAACGCTGGGATCACGTCGCTGACGCAACCCACCGGTTCAGTCGGCCTGCAGAAACGCCAGCACTGCTGCGTTGAATTCCGCTGGCGATTCGAGATTGCAGATGTGCCGTCCTGGGACCTGGGCGTACTCCCCATGCGCGCAGGCGTAGGCGATCTCGCGCAGGTCCGGCGGCGGACACACCGGATCGTCGTCGCCCGCCACCGCCAGCAACGGCAGCTCCAGCGAATCCAGCGCACCGCGGAAGTCGGCATCGGCCACCGCCTGGCAACAGGCGATGTAGCCGGCAGGCGAGGTCGAGACGAAGGCCGCGACCACCATGTCCAGACGCTGCGCGTAGCTGCTCGCAAAACGCGGAGTGAACCAGCGCTGCAAGGTCGCGTCGACCAGTCCCGGCAAGCCCTCGTTGCGTACCTGTTCGATGCGCGTCTGCCAGCCGTCGGGGGTGCCGATCCGTTGTGCAGTGGCGCACAGTACCAGCTTGCGCAGACGCTGCGGCGCGTGCAGGCCCAGCCATTGCCCGGTCAACCCGCCGATCGACAGCCCGCAAAAATCGCTGCGCTCGATCTGCAGCGCATCCCACAACGCCAGCACGTCCTGCCCCAGGTCGGCGACACTGTAGGGCCCGGGCGGTGTGTCCGAATAGCCATGGCCGCGCCGGTCGTAGCGCAGGATGCGGTAATACGGCGCAAATGCGCCGATCTGCACGTCCCACATATGCAGGTCGGTGCCCAGCGAGTTGCAGAAGGTCAGCCAGGGCCGGCCCTCGGTCCCGTCCACCCGGTAATGCAGGCGGTGTGTCGGTAATTGCAACTCGGCCATCAGGAACACCTTCAGCGGGAACTGGCGGCCAGGACGCGATCGATCCAGACCGAAGACATGCCGCACCAACTGCTCGCATCGAACACCGCACGCAGTTGCGTCGGCGTGAGCACCGCCGCCACCTGATCGTCATCGGCCAGTACGTCGTGCAGATGACGGTTCTGCGACTGCGCTTCGACCACGGCCTGCTCGACCAGCGCATGCGCCTTGGCCTTGCCCAGGTGCGGTGCCAGCGCAAACACCGCCGCTTCGGCGTAGAGCACGCCGCCGTGACCGGCCAGATGCGCGCGCATGCGCGTGCGGTCCAGTTCCAGCTCGGCCAGGCAGGCCTGCATCTGCGCCAGGCTGCCGGCCGTCAGCCGGACGATCTCCGGCACGGTCTGCCATTCGGCATGCCATTGCCCGGCGGCACGCTCATGCGGCTGGGCCATCGCCGCGAACAAGGTGGCGACCAGCCCGGGCACGCGGGTGGCGGCGGCCACCGCGACCACGCTGGACACCGGATTGCGCTTGTGCGGCATCGCCGAGGAACCGCCCTTGCCGGCCGCTGCCGGTTCGAACACTTCGCCGACTTCCGACTGCATCAACAGCACCACGTCGCCGCCGATCTTGCCCAACACCCCCGCCAGCAGACCGAAGGCGCAACCGATCTCGACGATGCGGTCGCGGGCGGTATGCCAGGGCAGCGCCGGCAATGGCAAGGCCAGCGTGATCGCCAGCGCCTGCGCTACCTCCAGCCCGCGCCCCTGCAGCGAGGCCAGCGTGCCGGCGGCCCCGCCGAACTGCAGCACCAGCGCATCCTGACGCAGACCCTGTAAGCGGCCACGTGCACGTTGCAGCGCGTCCAGCCAGCGCGCCGCCTTCAATCCGAAGGTCACCGGCACCGCTTGCTGCAACAAGGTGCGTCCGGGCATGCCGGTGTCACGTTCGCGCACCGCAAGATCGGCGAGATCGGCACACAGGCTGTCCAGGCGGGGCAGCAGCAGATCCAGCGCCGCGCGCAGCTGCAGCACGCTGCCGGTATCGATGACGTCCTGGCTGGTGGCGCCCCAATGCACCCAGCGCGCCGCCTCCGGGTCGGTGGTGGCCACCTGCGCGGTCAGCGCCTTGACCAGGGGAATCGCCGGGTTGCCGGCAATCGCCGTGGCCTGCGCCAGTTCCGACAGATCGTAGTGGCGAACCTGGCAGGCGGCGGCGATGGTATCGGCCGCGTCGGCCGGCACGATGCCGCAGCGCGCTTGCGCCCGCGCCAGCGCTGCCTCGAAGTCCAGCATGGCCTGCACGCCGGCCGCGTCATCGAACAATGCATCGCACGCCGGCTCACCGAACAGCGATCCCAGCAGGGAGGACGTCACACTCATGCGTTGCATCTCTTGGCGTACGGCGAGGATGGCACCGTTGCGCCGGGGTGCCAACACCCGGCTGGCAGCGCTGGACCACCCCACGCTGCCGGGCTGCTGCCAGCAGCGGCGGCCCGGCGTGCCGGTGCTCGCACGGCCCGCATCTCAATAGCGAAAGAACACCGTTTCCGCATCGCCCTGCATGTGGATGTCCCAGCGATAGCGGCCCGGCCCCTGCGCCTTGGCCAGCAGCGTGTCGCGGCGCGCGGCCGGGACCAGCGCCAGGATCGGATCGTGTTCCAGCAGCGGGTCGTCGCCGAAGTACATGCGCGTCGGCGCTGCCCGCAACAGCCCGCGCATGAACACCAGCACCACCAGATGTGCGGCCTGCGCTTTGCCGTCGGGGCCGGGAACACTGCCGGGCTTGATGGTGGAGAAAGAGAACTCCCCCTGCGCATCGCTGGGCACCCGCCCCCAACCATCGAAGGGCGCGGACTGCGCAGCAGCGCCGGGATCGGTCGCCTGTGCGTAGCGGCCGTTGGCATCGGCCTGCCACAGTTCCAGCACGGCGTCGGTGACCGGCGCGCCGGCACCATCGAGGATGCGCCCGCTGACCTGCACTTGCGCAGCGCCCGCCGTCGCCGGCACAAGCGTGTTGCGGTACAGCGGCTCCAGGCCGAGACGGTAGTACGGCCCGACCGTTTGCGAAGGGGTTGCACACAGACTCATCGCCTCACTCCCAGAGGGTTTGCTTACGGCCGCGCAGCACGATGTCGAAGCGATAGGCCAGGGCGTATTCGCTGATCGCATGTTCCCAGTCGAAATGCGAGACCATGCGTTCGCGTGCCAGTGGGTCGTCCACGCAGTTGTAGATCGGGTCGTGTGCCAACAGCGGATCGCCCGGGAAATACATCTGTGTCACCAGCCGCTGGCCGATGCCATCGCCGTGCAGCGAGAAGTGGATATGCGCTGGCCGCCAGGCGTTGTAGTGGTTACGCCATGGATACGCACCCGGCTTGATGGTCTGGAAGCGATAGCGGCCATCGGCATCGGTGAGCACCTGGCCGGTGCCACGGAAATTGGGGTCCAGCGGCGCGTCGTGACGGTCGCCCTCGTGTTGATAGCGGCCGGCCGCATTGCACTGCCAGATCTCCACCACGCTGCCGCGCACCGGTCGCCCATTCTCGTCGAGCACGCGGCCCGACACGACGATGCGCTCGCCCAGCGGTTCGCCAGCGAAGCCGGCGGTGAGATCGGCAGCGTGCTCACCCAGGGTGAGCCGATCCATGCGCGGCCCGGTGAGTTCGGACAGGGTCGCGGGCATGTCGATCGGCGCCTGGGTCGGCGCGCGCAGTGCGGTGGACGCGTACGGCGCGTGGCGAAATGCAGGCTGGGTGCCGGCGCGCTCGCGGCGATAGCCCGAGGGCGTGGTGCTGGGAGGTGAGACTGGCTCAGGGGTGGACATCGGCAATCTCCGTCGGCCGCCGCAGCGGCAAGGGCGAGAATGGCAGTGGGGAATACGCGCGACAAGCGGGTTGCAGGCGCATGCTCAGATCCGTTCGATCGCCAATGCCACGCCCTGCCCGACCCCGACGCACATGGTGGCCAGGCCGCGGCGTCCGTTGTCGGCTTCCAGCCGCCGCAACAGGGTCAACACCAGCCGCGCGCCGCTCATGCCGAGCGGATGCCCCAGCGCGATGGCGCCGCCGTTGGCGTTGACGTGGGCGGCGTCATCGGCCAGCCCGAACGCGCGCGTGCAGGCCAGCGCCTGGGCGGCGAAGGCTTCGTTGAGTTCGATCGCATCGAATTGGTCGATGCGCAGCCCGAGGCGGGCCAGCAAGCGCTCCGTCGCCGGCACCGGGCCGATGCCCATGTAGGCCGGCTCGACGCCGGCCGCCGCGAAACCGAGCACGCGTGCGCGTGGCCGTAAACCATGCGTTTGCACCGCCTGCGCCGATGCCAACAGCAAGGCGGCGGCGCCGTCATTGATGCCGGAGGCATTGCCGGCCGTCACCGTTCCCGGCTGGCGGAACGCCGGTGCCAACCTGGCCAGCATCGCCGCGGTGGTCTCCGGCCGCGGATGTTCGTCATGGACGACTTGCACGGTCTCGCCGCGCTTGCCGGCGGGTGCATCCACGCGCAACAACTCGCCGTCGAAAAAGCCAACGGCCTGCGCGGCCGCGGTCCGCTGTTGGCTGCGCAGCGCGAACGCATCCTGGTCCTCACGGCTGATGCCATGGCGCTCGGCGACGTTCTCTGCAGTCTCGCCCATGGTGTCCACGCCATAGGTGGCCCGCATGCGCGGATTGACGAAGCGCCAGCCCATGGTGGTGTCTTCCAGTTGCTGACCGCGGGCGAACGCGGTCTCGGCCTTGCCCATCACCCACGGCGCGCGCGACATCGATTCCACGCCACCGGCAATAGCCAGGGACAGCTCGTCGCTGGCGATGCCGCGCGCCATCGCCGCCACCGCATCCAGGCCGGAACCGCACAGGCGGTTGACGGTGCTGCCGGGCACCGTGCTCGGCAGCCCGGCCAGCAACGCTGCCATGCGCGCGACATTGCGATTGTCTTCGCCGGCCTGGTTGGCACAGCCCAGGCAGACCTCGTCGATCGCCGCGGCCGGCAACTGCGGATGCCGGGCCAGCAGCGCGGCGATCGGCAACGCCGCCAGGTCGTCGGCGCGCACCCGTGCCAGCGCGCCACCATAACGACCGATCGGGGTACGCAAGCCATCGACCAGATAGACCTCGCTCATGCCTCTGCTCCCGCGCTCTGGGTGCCGTGGGCGGCAGCAGTCCGTGCCTGCAGCGCGCGCAAGGCCTGCAATTCTGTCTCGCTGGGCGGCGCGGTCTCGCTCACCACGTCGGCAAAGCGCAGCGGCCAACCCGTCGCCGCCACTACCTGTTCGCGACTGATGCCCGGATGCAGCGAGGTAACGGTCAGCTCGCGCGTGACCGGATCGGGCTCCATGACGCACAAGTCAGTCACCACCACGGTGGGGCCGGCGCCCGGCAGCCCGGCACGCTGGCGCGCATCGCCGCCGTCCAGATGACCGACCGTGGTGACGAAATCCAGCTTCGGCACGCACGTCCGCGGCGACTGCCGCAGGATGATGAAGACCTGCTTGGCGCTGGTGGCGATTTCCGGCGCTCCGCCGGCGCCCGGCAGCCGTGTGCGTGGCGCGTCGTAGGGTCCGATCACGGTGGTGTTGAGATTGGCGTGGCGATCGATCTGCGCGGCGCCGAGAAAACCCACGTCCACCCGTCCGCCCTGCAGCCAATAGCGAAAGATCTCCGGCGTGGACACCACGGTGTCGGCGGTCTCGGCCAACTCGCCATCGCCGATGGACAACGGCAACACGTCCGGACGCGCGCCGATCGGCCCGGATTCGTAGATCAGGGTGACATCGGGCGCATGCGTGAGACGGGCCAGATTGGCGGCGGTGGACGGCAGCCCGATCCCGACGAAGCACACCGCGCCGTCGGGCAGGCGCCGCGCGGCCGCGACGGTCATCATTTCGTTGGTGGTGTAGTCGCTCATGCGGCAGCCTGCTGTAGGGTCTGCGCCTGCACGCGCTGGTAGTCGGCGAAATCCTCGGTGTCCAGTACGTGGGTCTGGACCCAGGCCTGGAAACGTTCGCGATCGCGTGCGATCGCGTCCCAGGCCAGATAGAAGCGGTTGTCGCGGGCGTAATACCCATGCGCATACGACGGCGCCGCGCCGCCGGGCACGTGACACACCGCGCTGACCACCCAGCGCGGCAGGATGCAGGCATTGGGCGGGGCATCGAGCGTGTCGACGATGTCCTCCACCGTCACGATCACCTTGCGCGCGGCCAGTGCCGCTTCTTTCTGCACGCCGAGGATGCCCCACAGCAGCACGTTGCCGCGCCGATCGGCCTGCTGGGCATGGATCACCGTGACATCCGGATTGATCGCCGGCGAGGTCGCCAGGGTCTGGCCGGTATAGGGGCACTGCAGGAAACGGATGCTGTCGTTGACGCGCGGCAGGTCAGAGCCGACATAGCCGCGCAGCACGGCGAACGGCAGCCCGGAGGCGCCGGCAACGTAGGCGTTGGCGAGGTCGGCATGGCTGTGCTCGCGCAGCTGCAGCGGTTGCGGCCAGCCATGCTCGACCGCATCGCGCAGCCGATGCAGCGAGCCGACCCCAGGGTTGCCGCCCCAGGAGAAGCGCAGGCTGGCCGCGCAGCCGGCGCCGATCAGCTGGTCGTAGATCAGATCGGGGGTCATGCGCACCAGCTGCAGTCCGCGCTTGCGCTGGCGGATCACTTCGTGCCCGGCCGCGTGCGGAATCAGGTGGGTGAAGCCCTCCATCGCCACGCAATCGCCATCGGCGATCAACTGCGCAACGGCAGTGGACAGGGACACGATTTCGGCCATGGCATCACTCCTTGCAGCGCGGGCACGGCGCCAAGGTAGAGGCCGGAGACGAACCTGGTCAATCCGATTATCGCCTCACTGATTCGATAATCGAACAAAACCGTGCGCATCGCTGCGCGCTCAGATTGTCTCCGGTGTATACATAACGTCGCTCGCAAGCAGACGCCAGCATTGCCGCGGCGTCCCCCGTCCTTCCGCCGCCCCCCCGCTGTCGTCGGCGCTTGTATACAACCCGTGGAGTCCGGTCATGTCCGAGTCCAAACCGTTGTTTCCCCTCAATGCGTGGTACGCCATCGCCTGGGACCACGAGATCAAGCACGCGCTCGCGCCCCGCAAGGTGTGCAATCTGGATGTGGTGGTCTACCGCACCAGCGCCGGCAAGGTGGTGGCGCTGGAAGACGCCTGCTGGCATCGGCTGGTACCGCTGTCGCTGGGACGGCTGCGCGGCGATGACGTGGTTTGCGGCTACCACGGCCTGGCCTACGACGCCCAAGGGCGCTGCGTGCACATGCCCTCGCAGGAGACGATCAACCCCTCGGCCTGCGTGCGCGCGTTCCCGGTCGCCGAGAAGCACCGCTATGTCTGGGTCTGGCCCGGCGATCCGGCCAAGGCCGACCCGCGACTGATCCCGGATCTGCACTGGGCGCACGACCCGGCCTGGGCCGGCGATGGCCGCACCATCCATGCCAAGTGCGACTACCGGCTGGTGCTGGACAACCTGATGGACCTGACCCACGAAACCTTCGTGCATGGCTCGAGCATCGGTCAGGATGCGGTGGCCGAAACGCCGTTCGATGTCGTGCATGGCGAGCGCACCGTCACCGTCTCGCGCTGGATGCACAACATCGACCCGCCGCCGTTCTGGGGCGGCCAGATCGCCCGTCATCTCGGCTACCACGGCAAGGTCGATCGCTGGCAGATCATTCGCTTCGAAGCACCCGCCACCATCGCCATCGATGTCGGCGTGGCGATCGCCGGCACCGGTGCGCCGGAAGGCGACCGCAGCCAGGGCGTCAATGGTTATGTGCTCAATACCGTGACCCCGGAAACCGATCGCAGCTGCCATTACTACTGGGCCTTCATGCGCAACTATGCGCTGCACGATCAATCGCTGACCACCACCACCCGCGATGGCGTCACCGGCATCTTCGGCGAAGACGAAGTGGTGCTGGAGGCGCAGCAGCGCGCCATCGATGCCCACCCGGACCACGTGTTCTACAACCTCAACGTCGATGCCGGCGGCATGTGGGCACGCCGGGTAATCGACCGGTTGATCGCCCAGGAGCAGCGCGTGCAGGACCTGTCGCTGCGCATGGTCGGCTGAGGACGGCATGAGCGGCCCCGTCCCGACCGGTCCGTTCCGCAGCAGCGCGGCGCAAACCACGCGCGCGCTGTTGGCGCTGCGCGAACAGATCCTCGCCGGCGAACTGCCGGTGACGGCACGGCTGTCGGAACTGGCGGTGGTGCAACGTCTTGGCGTGTCGCGCACGCCGGTCCGTGCGGCCCTGCAGCGCCTGTGCGAAGAAGGCCTGGTGCGCGCGTTGCCCGGTGGCGGCTATGCGGTGCAGGCGTTCGGCGAGGCCGACGTGCACGACGCCATCGAGCTGCGCGGCACCCTGGAAGGCCTGGCGGCCCGCCTGGCCGCCGAACGCGGTGTCGCAGCGGCGGACCTGCAACAGGCACACGCGCTGCTCGAGACCTTGGATGCCATCGTCGCCGTGCCGATCGAATGCATCGACGTCATCGCCTATCTGCAAGCCAACGAACACTTCCACGCCCTCCTGTGCAGCATGGCCGGCAGCGCAATCCTGGAGCGCGAAATGGCGCGTACGGTGCGGTTGCCGTTCGCCTCGCCCAGCGGCATGGTGCAGGCGCAGACCACCGATCGCCACTCACGGCAGATCCTGCTGCTGGCCCAGCAGCAACATCGCGATGTCGTCACCGCCATCGAACACCGTCAGGGCGCGCGTGCCGAGGCGTTGATGCGCGAACACGCGCGACTGGCCCACCGCAATCTGCAGCAGGTCCTGCAGAGCCCTGCAGCGCGCGAACAGGTCCGCGGTGGCGCGCTGATCGAGCCCGTCCCCCTTTCCAACGGCGGCCGTCGCCGCCGGTCCCTGTCCGGAGCTTCGCATGCGTAAAGACACCCAATGGCATCCCGCCCGCGTGGTCCGCGTCGCCGACGCCTGCGCCGAGGTCCGCGAGATCGTGCTCGATCCAGGCCCGGCCTCGCGCAGCTTCGAGGTCGGTAGCCACCTGGACATCCGCCTGCAGCTGCATGGCCGCGAGGACGTGCGTTCGTATTCGCTGGTTGGCGAGCCGCGCGCCGATGGCCACTATCACATCGCCGTGCGGCAGATGCCCGACAGCCGCGGCGGCTCGCGCCACATGTGGACGCTGGCGCCTGGCGACGAAGTGCAGATCTCACCGCCCAGCAACAACTTTGCGCTCGACGAATCCGGCGAAGAGATCCTGCTGATTGCCGGCGGCATCGGTGTGACGCCGATCATCGGCATGGCGCAGCGGTTGGCTCGCAGCCATCGCGCCTTCCGCATGCTCTATGTGGGCCGCTCGCGCGAGACCATGGCCTATGTCGCCGAATTGGAGACCTTGCTCGGCGAGCGCCTGCAGGTGCATTGCGACGCGCAGTCCGGCACGCCGGACCTGGCCGCCGCGCTGGCGCCGCTCTCGCCCAATGCCGAGGTCTATGTCTGCGGGCCGCTGGGCATGCTCGAAGCGGTGCGGCAGCTTTGGCAGGCCGGTGGGCGCTCGCGGGCACGCCTGCACTTCGAGACCTTCGGCAATAGCGGCCGGGTGCCGGCGCAGGCCTTCGTAGTGCGATTGCCGCAGCTGGGCCTGGAAGTGCCGGTGCCGGAAAACATCTCGATGCTCGATGCGCTGACCGATGCCGGCGTGGAACTGATCGCCGACTGTCGGCGCGGCGAATGCGGGCTGTGCGCGGTCCAGGTTCTGGACCGGTCGGCCGACATCGATCATCGCGACGTGTTCTTCAGCGACGCCGAACACCGCGAGAATCGCAAGCTCTGCGCCTGCGTTTCGCGCGCGGTCGGCGGCACCATCAGCATCGACACCGGCTACCGACCCGAACCTGCGTGAACAAGGCAAGGCAGCGCGGCTGGCATCGGGCGCTGCTGCCGCCGCGCTTGCATCCTCGCGCACATGGGCGATGATCTGTGCATGGAGCCGACTCACTACAGGACCGTCCAGGCGCCGGCACTGAACCCGCGCCAGGAACAATTGGTGGCCCTGGTCCACCAACAGGGCTTTGCCGAGGTGGAAGGGCTCGCCACGCGTTTCGACGTCACCCCGCAGACCATTCGTCGCGATCTGACCTTGCTGTGCGATGCCGGTCTGTTGCGCCGCTATCACGGCGGCGTCAGCACGCCCTCCAGCGTGGAGAACCTCGCCTATGCCGCGCGCAAGGCGCTGCAAGCCCGCGAAAAGCAGCACATCGCCGCGCAGGTCGCGCGCTTCATCCCCGACGATGCCTCGCTGTTCATCAACCTCGGCACCACCAACGAAGAAGTGGCGCGGGCGTTGCTGCAGCATCGCGGCCTGCGGGTGATCACCAACAACCTCAACGTCGCGGTGATGCTCAGCGCCAACCCCGGCTTTGAGGTGATCGTGGCCGGCGGCGTGGTCCGCGGGCGCGACCAAGGCGTCACCGGCGAGGCGACTGTGGAGCTGATTCGCCAGTTCAAGGTCGACTTCGGCGTGATCGGCATCTCCGGCATCGATCTGGATGGCACGCTGCTGGACTTCGACTACCAGGAAGTGCGGGTGGCCCAGGCGATCATTGCGCACTCGCGGCAGGTGCTGCTGGCGGCCGATCACAGCAAGCTTGGCCGCAACGCCATGGTGCGGCTGGGCAGCATCGCCCAGGTCCACGACTGGTTCACCGACCGCCCACCGCCGGCCGAACTGAGCGAGCTGCTGACCAGTGCCGGCACCCGGGTCCACCTGGCGACAGACGGGTCTGGCCGCTAGGCCGATGTTCGTTTGTGAGCGGTTTGCGCACCGCCTGAGCCGTGCCGGCCACTTTTGATACGTTGCATCAATAGAAGATTTCGAGTCGATAGAAGGAACACCGCGTTAGGCCCGTCTGCCAGGCCTTCACGCTTCCGCAAGGTGCCATGTTCGATTATGTTCGGACTTGAGACATTCAGTTCGATCCGACGGGCGAGCGAGGCGCGGTATGAGCGAAACGTACGATCTTCTGGTGGTGGGCGGCGGCATCAACGGTGTCGGCATCGCCCGCGATGCGGCCGGTCGCGGACTGTCGGTGTGCCTGTGCGAGCAGGACGATCTGGCTGCCCATACCAGCAGCGCCAGCACCAAACTGATCCACGGCGGCCTGCGTTATCTGGAGCAGTACGAGTTCGCCCTGGTCGGCAAGGCATTGGCCGAGCGCGAAGTGCTGCTGCGGCTAGCCCCGCACATCATCTGGCCGCTGCGCTTCCTGCTGCCGCACCAGCCGCATCTGCGCCCGGCATGGATGATTCGCGCGGGTCTGTTCCTTTACGACCACCTGGGCGGCGGCAAGCGCAGTCTGCCGCGCTCGCGGCGGCTGTCGCTGCGCACGCATGCGGTGGGCCAGCCGCTGCAGGAGTCGCTACGGACTGGATTCGTCTACTCCGATGCGTGGGTGCAGGATGCGCGCCTGGTCGTGCTCAATGCGATGGATGCCGCCCAACGCGGCGCGCAGATTTACACCCGCACGCGCTGCGTCGGCGCCTGGCGCGACAGCGGCCACTGGTACGCCGAACTGGAAGGGCGCGATGGCCGCCGCCGCACGGTACGGGCACGCGCCCTGGCCAATGCGGCTGGCCCCTGGGCCGTGCGCTTTCTGGACCAGGTCGCGGAGGTGCCGCATCAGCACACGCTGCGCCTGGTCAAGGGCAGCCACATCGTGGTGCCCAAACTGTTCGATCATGACCACGCTTACATTTTTCAGCAGCCGGACCGGCGTATCGTCTTCGCCATTCCGTACGAGAGCGACTTCACCTTGATCGGCACCACCGATGTGGACTACGAGGCCGATCCGGCGTCGCCGCGCATCGACGCCGCCGAGGTGCAATACCTGTGCGATGCCGCGAATCTGTATTTCCAGCAGCAGATCGCACCGCACGACGTGGTGTGGAGCTACAGCGGCGTGCGTCCGCTGCTCGATGATGCCGAGGACAACGCCTCCGAGGTCACCCGCGACTACCAGTTGGATCTGCTCACCGACGGCGCGCCGCTGCTCAATGTGTTCGGCGGCAAGCTGACCACCTATCGCAAACTCGCCGAAGAAGCCGTTGATCGCCTGGCGCAGGCCTTGGCGCAACGGCTTCCGTCGTGGACGGCGCGTGGTGCGCCGCTGCCGGGCGGCGATCAGCGCGATATTCCGGCCCTGCTGGAGCGCGTCCGCAGTACCCGGCCCTGGCTGCCTGCCGACATGGCGCACCGCCTGGTCCGCAACTACGGCACGTGTGCCGAACAACTGCTCGGCCAGGCGCAGCAACTGGCGGATCTGGGCGAGCACTTTGGCGCGCATCTCTATCAAGCCGAGGTGGACTATCTCTGCGACCGCGAGTGGGCGGTCACTGCCGAGGACATCCTGTGGCGGCGGAGCAAACTGGGTTTGCGCATCGCCGCCGACGGCCAACAACGGCTGCAGGCCCGCTTGGATGCGCGCGTGCAGCGCGAGGCGTCACCGCTTCCTGCCTGACCGCTGCGGGCTTGCCGGCGAGGAGGGTCGCCAGGCAAGGCCGATCACCGCACCGGCATCTTCATCGATTCACTGGAGGGTAACCACGATGGGCACCAGCAACGACCCCTGCGCGCGTACCGGCGCACCACACGCTTCCACTCGCCGCGCCCGCACGAGGGTATACGCATGAACCGCCAGTTGCTGGGAGAACTGATCTCCGAAGCGGTGGCGATGTTCATCATCATCGCGCTGGGCGACTCGGTGGCGGCGATGTACATCCTCTACGACCCCAGTCCGTATCAAAACGCGTACTGGGGGGTCTGCATCGCCTGGGGCCTGGCCGTCACGTTGGCGATCTACGCCACCGGCTCGGTGTCCGGCACCCACGCCAATCCCGCTGTCACCCTGGCAATGGCGATGTTTCGCGAGTTTCCGTGGCGCAAGGTGGTGCCGTACTGGGTCGCCCAGGTCGTCGGCGCCTTCATCGGCGCGGCGCTCGTGCACCAGCTCTACGGGCCGGTGATCGATCATTACAACCAGCTGCACCAACTCACCCGCGACGCTGGCGGTGCCGCCGGTGTATTCTTCACCGCACCGGGCCTGGCAGTGACGCCGATGCATGCGTTGGTCGACCAGATCATCATGACCGCGCTGCTGCTGTTCGGCATCTTCGCCATCACCGAGCGTTTCAACGAGGCCGCACCGACCGCCAATTCCGGCGCGTTGATGATCGGCCTGCTGGTGGCCACGCTGGGCGCCTCGATGGGATATCTGGAAGCCTGGGCAATGAATCCGGCGCGCGACTTCGGCCCGCGCTTGTTTGCCTATCTGGCTGGCTGGGGCGAGTCGGCGTTGCCCGCCAAGGACAACTACTGGTGGGTGCCGATCGTCGGCCCGCTGATCGGCGGACCACTGGGTGCGCTGGCCTACCAATGGTTGATCCTGCCGTTCCTACCGGCGCGCGTCCGCCATCTGCAAGGGCACACGCCACCGCTGGATCCGCCGTGATCCGCATCGATGCGGCCAGCGCATCGCCCCTACCCTATTCTGCCGCGCCAGCCGCCGGCACCGCTTGAGGAGGCTTCGATGGAAAAGCAGTACGTCCTTGCGATCGACCAGGGCACCACCAGCTCGCGCGCGATGCTGTTCGATCGCCAGGGGCAGATCGTGGGTATGGCCCAGCGCGAGTTCACCCAGATCTTTCCGCACCCCGGTTGGGTGGAGCACAACGCTCGCGAAATCATGACCAGCGTGTACACCACCATCACCGAGTTGCTCAACAACGCGCAGATCGACGCCCGCGCCATCGCCGGTATCGGCATCACCAACCAACGCGAGACCGCGGTGGTCTGGGACCGCGCCACCGGTCAACCGATCTACAACGCCATCGTCTGGCAATCGCGGCAGACCAAGGACATCTGCACCCAGCTCAAGGAAGCCGGCCATGAGCCGATGGTGCGCGAGAAGACCGGCCTGCTGATCGATGCGTATTTTTCCGGCACCAAGGTCAAGTGGATCCTGGACCATGTCGATGGTGCCCGCGAGCGCGCACGCAAGGGCGAGCTGGCGTTCGGCACCATCGACAGCTGGCTGATCTGGAACCTCACCGGCGGCAAGGTGCACGTCACCGACTACACCAATGCCTCGCGCACGATGATGTACAACATCCACACGCTGGAATGGGACGCCGAGCTGCTGCAGATGCTGGACGTGCCGGTGCAGATGCTGCCGGAGGTGCGCTCCTCCAGCGAGGTCTACGGCATGACCCAGACCCAGTACTTCTACGGCGAGCAGGTGCCGATCGCCGGTATCGCCGGCGACCAGCAGGCGGCCTTGTTCGGCCAGGCCTGTTTCGAGCCGGGCATGGCCAAGAACACCTATGGCACCGGCTGTTTCATGCTGATGAACACCGGCGACAAGGCGGTAGCGTCCAAGGCCGGCCTGCTGACCACCATCGCCTGGGGCGTCGACGGCAAGGTCGAGTACGCGCTGGAAGGCGCGATCTTCGTCGCCGGTTCGGTCGTGCAGTGGTTGCGCGATGGCTTGCGCATGCTGGGCAAGGCCAGCGATTCGCAGGCCTATGCCGAGCGTGCGGGCGATAACGACGGGGTCTACTTCGTGCCGGCCTTCGTCGGCCTGGGTGCGCCGTATTGGCGCAGCGACATTCGCGGCGCGGTGTTCGGCCTGACCCGCGGCACCAGCAAGGAGCATTTCGTGCGGGCGGCAGTGGAATCGATGGCCTACCAGACCCGCGACGTGCTGACCGCGATGCAGAGCGATTCCGGCATCGAGCTGAAGGAGCTGCGGGCCGATGGCGGTGCGATCGCCAACGACTTCATGGCACAGTTCCAGAGCGACATCCTCGACGTGCCGGTGCTGCGGCCGCAGGTCGCCGAAACCACCGCGCTGGGTGCCGCCTATCTGGCCGGGCTGGCAACCGGCTTCTGGAGCAGCCGCGAGGAAATCGCGGCGCAGTGGGCGGTGGATCGTCGCTTCGAACCGCAGATGAGCGAAGACAAACGCGGGCAACTCTATGCCGGCTGGCAACAGGCGGTGGAAGCAACGATGGGCTTTCGGATCAGTTGACCTAGCATGCGCCAGTCACCCATCGCCGTGACAGGTGTTGCGTGCGATGGGGCTGGCGCGTTCCCGACTGCAACCGCTCGATCGGTGCCGGCAACATGTCGGCGCGCCCCGGCGCAGGGCGCCAACGCCTCCATAGCGCCGAATGACCGCCAACACCGTCGGCCCATGGCTGCGGGGCCGACAGCAGGTCATGCGGCCGTCTACTGTCCGCTGTTATTGGCGCGAAGGGTGTCCGCGTCCCAGTGTTCCTTGATCAGCCCGTTCTCGATGAGGAACATGTCGAACCAGGTCGTGGTGTAGGTCTTGGACGCATCGCGCGGATCCGGCAGGGTGCGTACCGACACCAGCGTCACCAGGTTATGGTCAGCGGTGATGGCGACCAGCGGCAACTGCACGCGCGGCTTGATCGGCGAGGGCTTGACGAAGGAGGTCAGGAACGCGATGAAGGCATCGCGGCCATTGGCGACGTTGGGGTTGTGCTGGATGTAGTTCTTGTCCATGTACATCGGCGCGTACTGCACCTGACCGGCTTCGAAGACGATGCGCCAGAAGTCGTAAACCAGGCGCTTGTTGGCGGTCTCATACCAGTTGGAGCCCACCAGCAATTTTTCGTGGTTGGGATTGGGCGTCACCGCCGTTTGCGCAAAGCCGGCAACCGGCGCAAGCAACAGGGTCAGCAACAGCAAGCGAGTCAACAGGCGTTTCATGGGAGCACTCCTGGGTGGCGGCGGACGGTACAGGCCAGCGGCGCAACGACACCTGCAGCAATCCGCGATTGGGGGATGTGATGCAGCACGCGTGACTGCGCCGCTGCATCGTCGCTACCGTAGCGAGCCGTTCAGCGCGTCGCTAGCCACATGCAGGCGCTCAAGTGGCGCTTGAACGCACCAGGTAATCACGCGGTGACCTGCATCCGTGGACGTTGACGCTGCGGCAAGGTGACCAGCGGCAACCCTGCATAGTTCTCCGCTAGCGTGGCGCGGCCGGCCTCGCTTCCCAGCAGATAATCCAGTTCGGCACTGTGGATGCGCGCAGTGAAGGGATCTTCGTCATCGAAGCGGTGCAGCAGGCTCGTCATCCACCACGAGAAGCGTTCGGCTTTCCATACCCGCTGCAGCGCCAGTGCCGAATACTGCTGCAGGCACTCGCTGTCGCCGTCGTGCTTCCAGCGCGTCAGCAGCTGCGCCAGCAGACCGACGTCGGCCAGCGCCAGATTCAGTCCCTTGGCGCCGGTCGGCGGCACGATATGCGCGGCATCGCCGGCCAGGAATAGCCGGCCGTACTGCATCGGCTCGGCGACGAAGCTGCGCAGCGGCGCGATGCTCTTCTCGATCGACGGCCCGGTGACCAGCTTGGCTGCCAGTTCCGCCGGCAGACGCGCGCGCAGCTCGGTCCAGAATGCGGCATCGCTCCAGTCCTGCACCCGCGCGTCAGCCGGCACCTGCACGTAGTAGCGGGTGCGGCTGGGTGAGCGCATCGAACACAGGGCAAAGCCACGCGCGTGGCGTGCGTAGATCAGTTCGTCGTGGACTGGCGGAGTATCGGCCAAGACGCCCAGCCAGCCGAACGGGTAGACGCGCTCGAAGATGCTCAGGCGCTCGCGCGGAATACTCGCGCGACTGACGCCGTGGTAGCCGTCGCAGCCAACGACATAATCGCATTCCACTCGAACGTCGACACCTTCATGAGTGAAGTCGACCGTCGGGCGCTGGCCGCAAAGCTCTCCCAGGCGGACGTCCTCGGCCTGGTAGTAACTGCGCGCGCCGCTCGCTACACGCGCCTGCATCAGATCGGCGGTGACCTCGGTCTGCCCGTACACCACCACCCCGCGGCCGCAGCCTTGCACCAGATCGATCCGCTCGCGGCGTCCATCCAGCGACAGCTCGAAGCCGGTGTGCGGCAGGCCCTCGCGCCGCAGGCGTTCACCGACCCCGGCGCGCTGCAATAGCTCGACGCTGCCCTGTTCCAGTACGCCAGCGCGGATGCGACTACGCACATGGTCCGACGTCTGCCGTTCGATCAGTACAGTGTCGATACCGGCCTGACGCAGCAACTCACCTAGCAATAAGCCGGAGGGGCCGGCGCCAATGATCGCGATCTCGGTACGCATGGACGTCGTTCTGCCAAGGAAAGGAGATGAGCGCAGTGTCGGTAGCCAAACGACGGCTTTGAAGGGATGATTGACCGCAACACTTGGACTTTTCGACGATGCCAAGACTGTCGCCTGCACCACATTCAGGTACACCGGTGCCGGCATTCGGCTTGTATGGCGAGCTGGTCGCCGACGGACCGGACCTGTTGCACTGGGAATCGATCGCCGCACGGAGTCGTCTGCACGATTGGCGCATCACGCCGCACCGGCACGAAGATCTCGCGCAGTTGCTGTATGTGCAACGCGGCCCGGCAACGCTGCAGCTGGATGGCCAGAATCACCGTATCAGTGCCGCCAGCATGCTCTGGCTGCCACCGCTCTGCGTGCATGGTTTCCTGTTCGACCCGCGCGTGCGCGGCCATGTCATCACCTTGTGCATGCCGCTGGTGCGCAGTGTGCTTGCGGCTTCCACGGCCTTGCAGACAGCATTGACGACGCCACAGATATTGCCGGTCCAGGGGACGCGGCAATTGCTGGATGTGCTGTTCGGCAGCCTGGCCGACGATCACGCACGGCAGCGGGTCGGTCGCGACGCGTTGCTGCAGGCCACCGCTGCGCAGATCCTGATCTGGACCGCGCGCATTGCCTTGGAACGCGCCCAGGACGCGGCCATGATCGACGCTCAGGCCGATCCGGGATTACGTCATCTGCGCGGCTATCAAGCGCTGATCGACCAGCACTACCGCGAACACTGGCCGCTGTCGGCCTACGCCGATCGGCTGGGCGTAAGCCCCGGCCACCTCAATGCCTTATGCAAGCGACTGGCCGGTGCGTCGGCGCTGCAGTTGCTGCAGCGCCGGCTCATGCTCGAGGCGCGGCGTACCTTGCGCTACACGACCTTGAGCGTGCAGCAGATTGCCGCCAGCCTTGGCTTCTTCGACGCGGCCTACTTCAGCCGCTTCTTCGCCCGCCACGCGGGCTGCTCGCCGACGCAGTTCCGCAGTGCCGGCTGAGCAGGCCGCCACCGCAATCAGAACGGGTAATGCGGGATGTTGGTCTTGATCGTCATCCACTGCCAGTGGGTGTACTGCTCCCAGTCGGCCGGTCCGCCCATGCTGGTGCCATTGCCCGATGCACCGGTACCTCCGAACGGGTTGACCACCTCGTCGGCAACGGTCTGATCGTTGATATGCAGCATGCCGCTGTGCAATTGCTCGCCTAGCGCCATCGCCCGCGTCAGTGACGCCGACAGAATACCGGTCGCCAGGCCGTACTCGCCTTGATTGGCCAACGCCACCGCCTCTTCGTCGCTGTCGAAGGCAACGATGTTGATCACCGGCCCGAAGACTTCCTCGTCGAACACGCGCATGCCGGGACGGACGTTGGACAACACCGTCGGAGCGTAGAACAGGCCCTCGTGGCTGCCGCCGGCTTCGACGACGGCACCGGCAGCGACGCTGTCGCGCACGATGTCCACCACGTGCTGTAGCTGTCGCTCGTCGATGATCGGCCCCAGTGCTACCGTGCCGCTGGCCGGATCGCCCACGGGCAGATGACGTGCCTTCTCGGCCAGGCGTTCGGTCAACGCCTGCGCCACCTTGCGCTGCACCAGTACGCGTCCGGTCGCCATGCAAATCTGGCCCTGATGCATGTAGGCGCCAAAAGCCACTGCCGATGCGGCCTTGTCCAGGTCCGCATCGTCGAGCACGATCACCGCATTGTTGCCACCCAGTTCCAGCGCGACCTTCTTCAGATGACGTCCTGCGATCTCGCCAATCCGCCGGCCGGCGGCGGTGGAACCGGTGAAGGCGATCATCGGCACGTCCGGTGCTTCCACGATCGCCTGGCCGATCTGACCGTCGCCATTGAGCACGTGCAATAGCCCCTTCGGCAGGCCTGCATCCTGCAGCACGTGGGCGATGATCGCGCCGCCGGTGTACGGCGTGCGCGGATCGGGCTTGAGGATGACGGCATTGCCCACCGCCAGCGCCGGCGCGACCGAGCGCATCGACAGGATCAGCGGGAAGTTGAATGGCGAGATCACGCCCACCACGCCCAGCGGAACCCGCCGTGCCAGGCTGAGCTGCCCGGCATCGGTCGGCAGCACCTGGCCTTGCGCCTGCAGCGGCATCGCTGCTGCCTGTTGCAGCATGACCATCGCTTCGCCCACTTCGCGCTGGGCCTTGGGCAGGATGCCGCCGGTCTCGCGGGCGATCAGCAGTGCCGCCTCTTCCGCGCGCGCTTCCAGCAACTGCGCAGCGCGGTAGAACACCGCGGCGCGTTCGCGCGGCGGCAGCGCCGCCCAGGCACGCTGGGCCTGTTTGGCCTGGGCGACGGCCGCGGCGACATCGGCCAGGTCGGCCTTGCCAACCTCGTGCAGCACGGCGCCGGTGGCAGGCTCGCGGATCTGCGCAACCCCGGCGCCACCGGGCACCCAATCGCCATTGAAAATACGGCCGTGCCAGGCGGGAGCATCGGTGGCGGTATCCGGTACGCTGGGCAGAGCATTCATGGTCCAGTCTCCTGCAGTCATCGGTTGTCGTAAGGGTTACAGCGTGGTCGACGCCAGGCCGCCATCGACCGGCAAGGTAATGCCGTTGATCCAGCGTGCCGCGTCCGAAGCCAGGAAGACGATCGCCTCGGCAACCTCGTCGGCAAAGGCCGGCCGCTTCATGCGCTTGGCATCGGCCTGGACGCGCTCGGGTCCGAGCATGGTGGCAAAGTCGTTGAGGATGGGAGTGAACACCGGCCCCGGCGAAACGTTGTTGACGCGCACGCCATGGTCACCGAACCACGGCCAGGACTTCATCAGCGTCCACACGATCAGCGCTTCCTTGAAATACTGGTAGCAGGTCTCGTCAGGCACCGGATGCGCCTTGAGCCAGGCCGTGCCGGCCTCGAAGGTGTCGGCCGCCGCCAGCTGCTTGTGCAAGTCCAGGCGCTGCGGCCACTCGGCACCCAGGATGGAGGCCACGTTGATGATTGCGCCGCCCGGCACGATGCGCGGCAACAGGCCATGACTGAGATGGCGCAGACCCAAATAATTCACCCGCGCCACCACGTCCGGCGGCGCAGTGCCCGGCACGCCGGCAATATTGGCCAGCGCATCGATGCGCTCGGGCAAGGCCTTGACCAAGGTATCGATGGAGGTGGGATCGCCAAGGTCCGCCTGATGGAACCCGTGCAGCGTCATCTGGACCGGCGTGCGATCCACGCCGATGACCGTGGCGCCGTGGAAGCGCGCCAGCCGCGCCACCTCCGCGCCGATGCCCGATGCCACACCGGTGACCACGATCGTCTTGTTGTGCAAGCTCATTACCACTCTCCGTCAGGGGATGGAACCGGCAATGCCGGTGCTGGGACAAAGGCAGACAGGGCCGCATGCGCCAGGGCTGACGCGCGGTGGGATGGGACGCAGGCGTTGCTGCCTGCAGACGACGACATCGCAAGCGACAACAGGCGATGCCGCGGCGACCGCGCGCACCGGATCGCATGCCCATCGCGTGGCCGCGCGGCGCACGCGCATGCCGACGCGGCAGACGCGCCGATGACGCCACCAGGGATCGCCGCGGCCAGCGCCGCGCGCTTCGCGCCTACGGCGTGTCGAGCCGGTCCAGTCGATCCAGCGCCCGCAATAACGGCGCTTCGCTGACACCGAGCACGGCGCTCAATTGTTGCTCCATGCGCAGGACCTGCTGTTCGGCTTGCGCCAGCACGCTGGCCCCGGTGGCGGTCAGTGACAGGTGCTGCATGCGTCGGTCCTGGCTGCCACGGACCTGACGGATCAGCCGGCGCTGGACCAACCGCGCCACCACGATGGCCAGATTGGGCGGTGAGACGCGCAGGACCTCGCCGATCTGGCGTTGATTGATTCCAGGATTGGTGTCCACCAGCATCAGCAGCGAAAAATCGACCGGCTTCAGGTCGAAGGCGGCCACACAGTCCTGGAACATTCGCCGCACCATCAATTCGGTGCGGGTGATGCGATAGCCCAACATCCGCAGCAACCGCGACTGATCGACGCTGGTCACCGCATCGGACGGCAGCATGGAAGTTGGATCGGCGGACATGGCGGCTCTCGCGGGAAGGACGGAGACGAACCTGGCACGTGGCCGGCTCACGGTACATACCGCCGTTCCGCGGCATGCACCGCATTGTAGACAAGGCTGAGGGGTGCACGTTTTGCTGCAGGCAGCAGATTGCCGCTGCGCTCGCCTGCAAGGCATCGCCGCGGCGAACGCCAGACCCGGCAACGCAAACACCGGATGGACGGTAACCGTGGGGCGGGCGCGATCGCGGCATAGCAAGTCGGCAATTGGTTGCGATGCCGAATAGTTATTTATCATAACTACATTGCCAAGCTGCACCGCAGCATAGTCGTGTCCGCTAAGCGACAGAACGCCGGCCCCTTCCGAGCGCTGCGCAGCGCTGGCCCATCACCGCTCTCGCCGGCGGTGCGTCCGCTCTGCCCTCTCGCCCCGATGGCAGCCCGCGTTAGGGCAACCAGAGCTTTTCGATATCGCGGAAGCCCCAGTCGGCGGGGGTTTCCATCTGCACGATGCGGTCCTGGCAGTCCGCACGCGACAGATCGATGTCCTGCCGCAGGACATGGCTACGCAGCTTGGCCGAGTAGAACACGCGCACCTTGGGCCGCAGCAAGGCATCGGGCGTCTGTTCGATCACCACGGCCAGTTTCTGCGACTCCAGCCGCACCAGCGAGCCGACCGGGTAGATGCCCAAGCGGCGCACGAAGGCCTGGAACACCACCGGATCGAAATGCCCGTGCCAGGACGCCATGCGTTTGAGCGACTCGGCCGGATCCCAGCCGCGCTTGTAGGGACGATCGGAGCTGATGGCATCGTAGACATCGCACACCGCGCCCATGCGCGACATCAGCGAAATCCCATCGCCGGCCAGCCGGTCGGGATAGCCGCTGCCATCCATCTTCTCGTGATGATGCATGGCGATCTCCAGCACCACCGCGTTTTGCACGCCACCGGCGACCAGCAGGCGATGGCCGTCGACCGGATGCTGCCGCATGACGTCCATTTCCTCATCGGTCAGCCGACCGGGTTTGTTGAGGATCTCCAGCGGCGTGACCGCCTTGCCCATGTCGTGGAGCAATCCCCCCATCGCCGCTTCCACCACCTGCCCATCGGACAGGCCCAATTGGCGTGCCAGCCCGCTCATCAACCCGGCCACCGCCATCGAGTGCAGATAGGTGTAGTCGTCGGCGGTCTTCAGCCGTGCCACGCTGATCAGCGCCTGCGGATGACGCAGCACCGACGCATTGATCGCCTCCACCAGCGGCATCGCCGCCTCGGTATCCACGGTGCGTCCCAGCCGGATGTCGCGAAACATCGCTTCGACGGTATCGCGGCCATCCTCGAAGATGCGCCGCGCCCGCACGACTTCCGCTTCGATCCCGATCTGGGTCTGCACCTGTGCGCTGCGCGTCGACGCCGCACTGTGGCTCTCCGACGGCGCACTGTCGGGCTGCGGATCGGCGGGCGCCTCCGTCACGTGATCGTTGCGCGCAGCACCGCTCTCCAGATCCAGGCCGCGCGTGGTGTCGATCACCAACTGCTCGATCCGGCTGTCATGGATCTTGGCCACGGCATCCGCGTCGACCAGGAACGAGGTCTTCCAGAAAGGATGGTGCACCCAGGCGCCCAGCAGCTTGTGGACGTACATGCCGGGGCGCAACTGGTTGGAGTCAATGGTTCTGAGCATACCCGCACTGATCTGCGTGAAATCCGCCAAGCCCCGCCATTGCTGTGACGGGTCTGAGGGAGTATCGGCAGAAGTGGGGAATTCTTTGCAACCGCGACACACACACACGCCGCCAGCGGACTGGACCGTTCTACACTACGTTCGGCGCACGCCCAGCACCGCAGCGGTGGCCAGCAGCAGCGGCGCGGCACACACCAGATAGAGGGTGCTCGGTGGCCACTGCGCATCGACCAGCACGCCGACGCACAGCGGTGAGAGGATGGCGCCGATCCGCCCGACGCCGATCGCCCAGCCCATGCCGGTGGAGCGCACCGTCGCGTCGTAGAGGCAGGGCGCGACCGCATACATGCCGGCGATCGCGCCGAACATCAGCACGCCGGTCAACACCGCCAGGCCAAACGCCCAATCCAGGCGTGCGCTGTAGGCACCGAAGGCCACCATTACCGCAGCCGAGCCAAGCAAGGAGACGGCAGTCAGCCGCGTCATCGGCACCCGCGCGGCCAAGGCGCTCAACATCGCGCCACCGGCGATGCCGCCCAGATTGAGCAGGACCCCGCCGGTGACACCTTGTGCCGCCGACAGTCCTGCGTTCACCAGCAGCTTGGGCGTCCAGTTCAGCACGAAGTAGAACGTAAACATCAGCATGAAGAACGCCAGTGCGATCAACACGCTCTGCCGCCATTGCGTGGCGGTGAACAACGCCGCATAGCCGCGCGCCGCCCCATCCTGCGTTGCCGCAGGCGGCAATACGCCACGCGGCGACATGCGCATGCGCGTCAGCAAGGCATTCAGGCGGGTCAGCGCGTCGGTCGGCCGGCGGGCGATCAGGAACGCCAACGACTCCGGCAGCAGGGCGCTGACCAGCGGGATGCAGAGCAGCGACCCGGCCGCGCCCAGCAGGAAGACCGACGGCCAGCCCCAGTGCAGCAGCAACTCGGCCGCAAGGGCTCCGCCAACGGTCGCGCCGATCGGGTAGCCGGTCGCCTGCAGCGCCAGGGCGGTATTGCGCCAGCGCGGATTGGCGTACTCGGCGGTGATGACCGCCACGCAGGCCAGCATGCCGCCGATGCCAAGCCCGGTGAGCGCCCGCAGCGCCGCCAGTTGCCAGGCGCTGGTCGCCAACGCGGATGCGGCCATGCCGACGGTGAGGATGGCCAGGCACCACAGGATCATCGGCCGCCGACCGATCCGATCGGCCAGCGGCGCCAACCCCAGCGATCCGACCGTCATGCCCACCAGGGCGGCACTGAACAGCATGCCGAGGGTTTTGCCCGACAGCGCCCACTCGGCCGAAACATGCGGCGCGGTAAACGCCATCGCCATGACGTCGAACCCGTCGAGCATGGTGAGCAGCACGCAGAGCGCCACCGCGCGCCATTGGAACGGCGTCATCTGCTCCAGCACCAGCGTGGACGGGACGGCGGCAACCTGCGACATGTCGAACTCCATCACCAGGGAATGGGCGGGACCAGCGAAACCGGGCCGGTGCTGCAGCCGCTTCCGATTGCGCCTTGAATGGGCGCTGGTCGGCGGCTTCGCATCGACGCGCCATGCATGGCGTAGGACGCAACACTGCGGCGCACGCTAGGCCGATCCCGGCGAGCGATCAAGGCGGCTCGTCCCACTGTTGTGCGCTTATCGCACGAGGTGGCGAGCGTCTTCGCGCCTCTCCGCACCGCTTCGCGCACCGCACCCATTGCGCCCAAGCGCCCCGGCTTGAAGCCCATCGCCGCGCTCTGCATCACACGCTTCAGAGCGGTCGCGCCGCCTGCGACACCGCTGGCGAGGGTCATCCATCGCACGCACCGGCCGCCCATGCGTCAACGGCTATCATGGTCGGCAGGCATCACCGCACCCATCCTGCAGGAGACCGCATTGCATCCGATCCGTCCGTTTCTGCAACATCAGCCGCAGCTGGGCGCCCGCGTCTATCTGGATCCGTCCTGCAGCATCATCGGCCAAGTGGCGCTTGGCGACGATGTGTCGGTCTGGCCGGGCACGGTGATCCGCGGCGACGTCAATCACGTCCAGATCGGCGCACGCACCAACTTGCAGGACGGCACCATCATCCACGTCAGCCACCATAGTCCGTTCAACAAGGCGGGCTATCCGACCGTGATCGGCGAAGACGTCACCGTCGGTCACGGCACCATCCTGCATGCCTGCACCATCGAGGACCTGTGCCTGATCGGCATGGGTGCCTGCGTGCTGGATGGCGCGACGGTCAAGCGCTACGGCTTCGTCGGTGCCGGCGCAGTGGTCGGCCCGGGCAAGGTTGTCGGCGAGGCCGAGTTGTGGCTCGGCAATCCCGCGCGTCCGTCACGCCGGCTCAGCGACAAGGAAATCGAGAGCCTGCATTATTCGGCACAGCATTATGTGCGGTTGAAGGATCAGTACCTGGGCATGCCCAGCGCCGAATGAACCGTTGTCGGTGCGCCGACACACATGGCAGAATCGCGCCGCGCGCGCCAGCGCTGGATGCGGCCGACAGCTGGGCCGTGGTGGTGACCTATGCCGACGACGGCTATGTCTCCGACGACGATGCCGCCAAGATCGACTACAGCGCATTGTTGGCGAAGATGCAGAAGGGCACGGCCGAGGACAATACCGAGCGCCGCGCGCAGGGCTACGGCACCGTGGACCTGCTCGGCTGGGCGGTGCCGCCGCGTTACGACGCCACCAGCAAGAAACTGTATTGGGCCAAGGAGCTACGCTTCGACGGTAACCAGCAGCACACGCTGAACTACGACATCCGCGTGCTCGGCCGGAGCGGCTATCTCAGCCTCAACGCGGTGGCCGGCATGGGGCAGTTGGCGCAGGTCCGGGCCGGCATGCAGCAGCTGCTGCCGATGACCGACTTCGACCAAGGTGCACGCTACGCCGACCATAATCCCTCGACCGACAAGATCGCCGGCTATGGCCTGGCCGGCCTGATCGGCGGAGGCCTGGCGGCCAAGGCCGGGCTGTTCGCCAAGCTGGGACTGGTGCTGGCCAAGGGCTGGAAACTGCTGCTGATCGGCGTGGTGGCGCTGGGCGCGGGGATCAAGCGACTGTTCGCCGGAGGCAAGCCGCAACAACGCGGTTGAGGCCCCTCTGCGGGCGCGTCGGCATGTGTCGCACGCGCTGCAGGACTGCGGTGTCCAGGTCGCTCCCGGCGGCGTCACCACCACTGACGGCTCAGGGCTGGGTCGCGCGCTCCAGGGCATCCAGCGTGGCCAGCGCCTGCGCGCGCGAGCTCCCGCACATCTCCGGCGATGGACGCAGGCTGGCGCAGACGGCCGGCCGCGCCGGCAGGCCGAACAGCCGGCAGCGACCATCGGCGTCCAACTGCACGCACGGCACGCCCGCCGGCTTGCCGTGCGGCATGCCGGGAATGGCCGAACTGATGGACGGCGCAATGCAGCAGGCCGCACAGCCTGCACGGCACGGAATCTCGGCGGTCATGCGCGCAGTATAGAAGGCCGCCGCCGCCAACGTGGGCGGCAGCCGGCTTGCGGACGGAATCAGCGTGGTGGCACGTAGCTGGACAAGCGCACGTCGAAGAACGCCTGCACGGCCGCCAGGTTGCTCTTGGCCTGGATGTCGGCGCCGACGTCCTTGCTCATCCCCAGCACATCGTCCTCAGGCCAGCCTGGACCGAAACACCACTGCGTGCTGGGAATATTGTGCGCCTGCAGGTGCGCCAGCATCTGCGTCGTGGCGATCTCCGCGCTACGGTTACCCGCCGGATAGCCGTGCTCGCCCAGGTAGCCACGCTTGCCCGCCTGGCTCAGCGCCTCGATGAAGGGCGTGACCATCTCGATCCCGGTCTGTGGGCGCACGTTTTCATCGCGGCCGCCAGGGCCGACCCAATTGCCACCACCACTGCCGTTGCTGTCCAGATAATTGTGCGCCTCATAGACAATACGGTCGTAGGGATCGGGGATGTCGAACAAGCCCATCGAATCCTGCTGCCAGAGGCGGGCACTGGCATAGCCATTGCCACAGATGAAGACGAAGTGGGAGCGATCGCGCTCCAGAATGGCCTTGGACGTTGCGGTGGCGGTTTTCTGCCAATGCGTGGCCATCACCAGCGGACTGCCGTCGGCAGCGCGCTCGCGGCCCTGGTAGGGTTCGTTCATCAAGCCCCAGCCGAAGATCGCCGGATGCTGACGAAAGCGATTGACGATGCGCGACCACAGGTCGGGCAGGCCGGCATCGTTGTACAGCGTGCAGCCCGGCGTGCCAATCACCCGGTACTCGTACAACTTGAGCAGACCATCGCGACCATCGAAATAGCCCAGATACTGAAAGTCGCCCTGGCGATAGGTATCGGCCCACAGCGTTGCCGCAGCCAGATCGCCGGCCGGGTTGCCGCGCGAATCGACGATGGTGCCGCTGCTGTCGCGATGGAATCCGGACTTGCTCGCCACTCGCTGCGGCAGGCGCATGTAATCGTGCAGCTCCAGGATGGCAAGCTTGCCGCGTGAGGCGATGGCCCCCAGCGCCGCCTCGACCTGCTTGCAGTAGTCCTCGTTCAAGGAGATGCCCTGCCCGCGCGAGAACCGCGCAGCGGTGGTCGGCAGGCGGAACAACGGGCAGGCGCCGGCCGCGGCGATATGTTGATCGGTAATGGCGCGATAGTGGGTGCCGATCACGGCGTTTTCGACGTAGCTGTTGGACGCCAGCCCGGAGAGATTGAGTCCGGCGAACGGCAGGCTGGCGCGCTGGGCTGCCGCATGCCGGCTCCAGCCGCCAGCGGCCAACACGACGGCGCTGGCGCTGCCCTGTAGAAAGCGGCGCCGCGACAGGCCACCGGTGGCCACGGTGTCGTGCTCGCGCGGGGTCGGTGCAGCCGCGGGACGAGGATGGGATGGGTAGGACATGGGCGCCTCCTGCGGTGCCGTGATGGAATCCTTCGGGACTACGTCTGCCCGAGCATGCTGGCCGGTACCGGGCAGCGTCTGCGACCGGCTCGCCACTCCACGCACTGCATGTGCGACTGCATACGTTTTCACGGCATTACATGACTGCTCTGCAGCACCCAGGCTTGTAGCCCGTGCAGCGTCCGCCCGGGCATCGCCATGTCGCAACGCCTCCAACGGCGCCCTGAAGCGCGCGCCAGCACGGTGATCGCTGCGCACACCGGGGCGTGCGATGCTGGCAGCACTGACCTCGCGCGACTGTTGCAGCAGCAACAGTCGCGACACGGTCTAATCATCGATTACCGCTCGCCTCGCCACTGACACGCCATGCCCGAGTACCGCTCAAAAACTTCCACCCACGGCCGCAACATGGCTGGTGCCCGCGCCTTGTGGCGCGCCACCGGCATGAAGGATGGCGACTTCCACAAACCCATCATCGCCATCGCCAACTCCTTCACCCAGTTCGTGCCTGGTCACGTGCATCTGAAGGATCTTGGCCAACTGGTCGCGCGAGAGGTCGAACGCGTCGGCGGCGTGGCCAAGGAATTCAACACCATCGCCGTGGACGACGGCATCGCGATGGGGCACGACGGCATGCTGTACTCGCTGCCCAGCCGCGAGATCATCGCCGACGCGGTCGAGTACATGGTCAATGCGCATTGCGCCGATGCCCTGGTGTGCATTTCCAATTGCGACAAGATCACCCCCGGCATGTTGATGGCTGCATTGCGGCTCAATATTCCCACCGTGTTCGTTTCCGGCGGCCCGATGGAAGCCGGCAAGACCAAGTTGGCCGAGCACAAGCTCGATCTGATCGACGCGATGGTGATCGCCGCCGACGAGAACGCATCCGACGAGAAGGTCGCCGAGTTCGAACGCAGCGCCTGCCCCACCTGCGGTTCCTGCAGCGGCATGTTCACCGCCAATTCGATGAATTGCCTGACCGAGGCGCTGGGGCTGGCCTTGCCAGGCAATGGCAGCGTGCTGGCCACCCATGCCGATCGCGAGCAGTTGTTCCTGCGTGCCGGCCGCACCGTGGTGGAACTGTGCCACCGCTGGTATGGCGCCGAGGATCCGCGCGCGCTGCCGCGCGGCATCGCCACCTTCGAGGCATTCGAGAACGCGATGACACTGGACATCGCCATGGGCGGCTCGACCAACACCATCCTGCATCTGCTGGCTGCCGCGCAGGAAGCGGAGGTGCCCTTCAGCATGCGCGATATCGACCGGCTGTCGCGCCGCGTGCCGCAGTTGTGCAAGGTTGCTCCCAATGACCCGCGGTATCACATGGAGGATGTGCACCGCGCCGGCGGTATCCTGGCGATCCTCGGTGAACTGGCTCGCGGCGGCCTGCTGCATGCCGATGCGGCGACGGTGCACGCGCCGTCGCTGGCGGATGCCATCGCACGCTGGGACATCGGCGTCAGCGACGATGAGGCGGTTCACACCTTCTATCGCGCCGGACCCGCCGGCATTCCCACCCAGATTGCCTTCAGCCAGGCCACACGTTGGGAAGCGCTCGATCGCGACCGCACTGCCGGCTGCATCCGCGACGTGGCCCATGCCTATTCGCAGGAAGGTGGCCTGGCCGTGTTGTACGGCAACATCGCCCGCGACGGTTGCGTGGTGAAGACCGCCGGCGTCGACGAATCGATCCATGTCTTCGAAGGCAATGCTCGGGTGTTCGAGAGCCAGGACGCTGCGGTGACCGGCATTCTGGACAATGCCGTGCAGGCGGGCGATGTGGTGGTGATCCGCTACGAAGGCCCCAAGGGCGGACCCGGCATGCAGGAAATGCTCTATCCGACCTCGTATCTCAAGTCCAAGGGCCTGGGCAAGCAATGCGCCCTGCTGACCGATGGCCGCTTTTCCGGCGGCACCTCCGGGCTGTCGATCGGCCATGCATCGCCCGAGGCCGCGGCAGGCGGGGCGATCGGCCTGGTTCGCGATGGCGACCGCATCCGCATCGACATCCCGCAGCGAAGCATCCATCTACTGGTCTCCGACGAAGAACTCGCCGCACGTGGCGCCGAGCAGGATGCCAAGGGCTGGCGACCGGTACAGCCGCGCACGCGCAAGGTCAGTACCGCCTTGAAGGCCTACGCATTGCTGGCGACCAGCGCCGACAAGGGCGCGGTACGGGACAAGGCCTTGCTGGACGGGTGAGGCGAATCCGAGGCACGGCACCCGCCGTCCAGCTGGAGCCAGGCCGCTGGTGGCTGGACGCGATGCCGTTGTCGCCAGGCAATGGAGGCTTCGCCACCGGCACGTTGTGATTTGGGATTGCCGGCAATCGCAGTGGCCCAGGGTGCGTCGATCGCCCGCGCGGGCCGCTTGTTTCAGCGCGAGCCCGCACGGCCGCGGCGACCGCGCACCGGCCTGGGTGCGGCGCTCCGGCCGGGCCGCTGTGATGCAACGCGAACAGGTCGCGACAGCACACCTGTACGCTGTCGCGTCATTGGGTTCGCAAACAGAGGATTGGCATGAACGTCTTGGACCACGAGCCGCATCGCTGGTACTTGCTGCAAGATGAGGGCACGCTCTTGCTCGATGTCCATTGCAGCCATGGACCGGTGGACTATTGCTGGACGATGGCGCTCAGCCAGGATGAAACTAGCGGGTATCTGGAGAATGGGCGCGAGTTCCTGAATCGCCTTGCCGATCAGGTGCAGAACTCGGCACCAGGCGTGCTCGGTAGCCACTCGCCGTTCAAGGGTCGCAATTTGCATCCGGGCTGCGGCGACCGCGTGTTGGCCGCGACGCGACGCTGGCATGATGCGGCGAGGAATGCTGCCGCTAACGTCTGAGCGTGGCAGACGGGGCCTGATTCACCTTAGACCTGATTGGGAGTACACCTTGAGCACTGCGTTCTGGATCAGGCGATTCCTGGTCGTCCTTGCACTGGCCTTCACCATCATCTGCGTGGCGCAGTTGTTGAAGGGGCGTGGTCTTGAGTACTCGCTGACACAGGCGACCATCTGGGGTCCGCTCTCCTCGCTCGTTTTCACCGTCGCCCGCTACTTCCAGGCGCGCCGGGGACACCATTGCGCGATCTGCCAGGACACGCCGGAGATGCGAGCGGCAACCCGCCATCAGGACTAGCGATACGAGCGCGCCCACGTTTCCTCACGCGCTCGGGCGCAGCGGCCCTGGTGCTAGAGGACAACGGTGAGGACGGGCGGTCGATCTTCGTGCGACGGGCGACTACGTGCTGGTGCCGCGCAACACCTGGCATACCGCACGTACCGAGGTCGCCACGACCCTGCTCTTCTCACCGCCGGCGCGGGCACGGAGCATCGTTCTGTCCAGGCCTGGCCAGCGCATGCGGCGATCTCTGCAACGGCGACGTGGATCGCTGCGCCAGTGGCCTGGCGGATACGATAGCCGCCACCACAGCGAGCTTGGCGGCACGCGCGACGCCTTCGCTTGCCAAGGCAAGAGTCGTCCTGCGCCGGCTGCTCCACACGCAGGACGAGGCCCGCCGTTCGGGCGGGCCGTCGTTATCAGTCCAGCGCCTCGGCTTCCATCAGCTGCGCGGTCTGCGCGCGATCAAAGCGCTCACGGGCAGAGTGGATGGCGGCGTGATTGGCATCGGCCCAGTTCAGCAGCTGCGATACCGGACCGAGCAGATCCGCACCCAACTTGGCGAGTGCGTATTCCACGCTCGGCGGCTTGGTCGCGTAGACCTTGCGGGTGATCATGCCGTTGCGTTCCAGATTGCGCAGCGTCTGCGTCAGCATGCGCTTGGAAATATCGGGCACCGCACGCTGGATCGCGCTGAAGCGGGAGGGGCCAGGAATCAACGTCAACAGGATCAACAGGGTCCACTTATCGCCGATCTGGTCGAGCACATCCCGAACCGGGCACTTGGTGGCATCGAACGGCATCCCCTGCAGGGACGGCGGCGGCGGGAACAAGGCGATGGCATTCACGAGGAAATCTCACAGTAACCAGGGGGAATAAAACTGCCTCCTTGCGCCGTGACATGCGTCCCTGACAATAGGGACGCCGTTCAGCGGTCTAGAGAATAGACCAATCCTCAAATCGATACTTAACGGAGCACATCATGGCACAGACGTCCCCTTCGATACTTGTCACTGGCGCCAGCGGACAGCTGGGAGCACTGGTCGTGGACGCATTGCTGACCCAGGTTCCGGCTGGCCGCATCGTAGCAACGGCACGCGATCCCTCGTCACTTGCCGCATTCGCAAAACGCGACATCAACGTACGTCAAGCCGACTATGACGCGCCCGATAGCCTCGATCGGGCCCTGGCCGGCGTGGATCGCGTGCTGCTGGTCTCGTCCAACGCGGTCGGTGCGCGGGTGGCGCAGCATCGCAACGTGATCGAAGCCGCCAAGCGTGCTGGCGTCTCCCTGCTGGCGTACACCAGCGTCCTGCGCGCCGATACCAGCACGCTGTCGCTGGCCGAAGAGCACCGTGCCACCGAAGCACTGCTCCGCGAGAGCGGCATACCGCACGCCCTGCTGCGCAACGGCTGGTACACCGAGAACTACACCGGCAGCAGCAGCGCGGAAGTCGCGCACGGCGCGGTGATCGGCAGCTCCGGCGATGGCCGCCTCAGTCCCGCCACCCGCGCCGATTACGCCGCGGCCGCGGCGGCAGTCTTGGCCAGCGACGCCCAACAGGCCGGACAGGTCTACGAGTTGGCGGGCGATGAGTCCTTCACCATGGCCGAGTACGCTGCCGAGCTCAGTCGCCAGAGCGGCACGCCGGTGGCGTATCACGACCTGCCGGAAGCCGACTATGCCGCAGCGTTGGTCCAGATCGGCCTGCCGTCGGGCTTTGCGCAAGTGCTGGCCCAGTGCTCGGCCTCTGCACGCGGCGGCAGCCTGTTCGACGACAGCCACAGCCTGCGGCGGCTGATCGGTCGCCCGACCACGCCATGGCGCGACGTGGTCGCAGCGGCGTTGGCCGCCGTGCCTCGCGATCACTGACCTGTCGGAAGCCAAGGTGGGCGCCGCCCACCTGATGGCCTGGGCGGCGGGCCTGCCCGCCGCGCTGCGCATTGCCTTCGCCCTCCGTGACCGATCCGGCACATCTCGCCCGCAGCGGCGACGGGACGAAGACCAAGACCAAGACCGCCCAGACGGCTGCGCTGCGCATGGCTTGGCAGTGACTTATGCATGTCGAGTCATTGCAACAATGACATCTTTCAGACACGCGCCTGACGCAATTCGACACATTTGCAGCCGAATGTCACAAGGCTGACATTAAACCTACATATAACTGCACGCCATTGCTGCACCGCCAGCGTGGCGACCGTCGCTGCTGGCATCTCGGCGCTGCACCCGTGGGACATCCGGGCGGGCGCCGGCATCGCGTTTCCCTTGCCAGAGTCGGACCATGAAAAGACGCAATCTCGCCACCGTTCTTTGCGCCCTCGGCAGTACCGTCAGCGGCAACGCCCTGGCGGCCGAGCTCGAGCTCTACGTCGATCGCAAGACCAAGCAAATCTTCGCCGAGCCCGCTCCCGGTCGCGACAAGTTGGGCACCTTCGTGCAGGTCGACGAAAACGGCAAACTGCCGGCATCGGCACTGCCAGCCGCGCCCGCCGCCCCGACGCCGGCGGTCGCGGCGCCGGCACCGACCGCCGTGGCCCAGGCCACGGCGCCCACACAAGCGGCCCCTGCGCCCGCAGCAGCACCCAAAGCCGGGGATGCCGGCAAGAAGTGGTATGACCGCCTCAGCCTGCGCGGCTACACCCAGATTCGCTACAACCAGGGCGTCGGCGGCGACGCCGAGGACCTGCGTGCGCCGGGCGATCGCTTCATCGGCGACAACCAGAGCCTGGGCATCCGGCGTGCGCGCCTGGTGCTGAGCGGGGATCTCAACGAGCATGTCTCGCTGTATTTCCAGCCCGATTTCGCCAGTACGCCGACCGGCTCGAGCACCTCCAACTTCGCCCAGTTGCGCGACGCCTATGCCGACATCTTCTTCGACAAGAAGCGCGAGTACCGCGTGCGCGTGGGTCAGTCGAAGATGCCTTACGGCTGGGAAAACCTGCAGTCCAGCCAGAACCGCTTGACCCTGGATCGCGCCGACGCGCTCAACTCGGGATTGCGCGACGAACGCGATATCGGCGCGGTGTTCTACTACAGCCCGACTGTCGCCAAGGGCCGCTTCCAGGATCTGGTCAAATCCGGCCTGAAGGGTTCGGGCGACTATGGCGTGCTGGGTGCCGGCGTCTACAACGGCCAGGGCGCCAATCGCGCCGAGCGCAACGACAGCATGCATGCGGTGGTGCATGCGACCTACCCGTTCAAGTTCGCCAATGGCCAGTACCTGGAAGTGGGTGCCGATGCCTACGCCGGGCGCTTCGTCCCGAGCAACGCCGCAGTGACCATCGATGGCCGCAGCTTCACGCCCGCCATCACCGAGCCGGAAGGCTATACCGATCAGCGCGTGGCTGCGCACGTCATCTACTATCCGCAACCGTTCGGCCTGCAGGCCGAGTGGACGGTCGGCCGCGGTCCCGAGCTGGATGTAGCACAGCGCCGCATTCGCACCCGCTCGTTGCAGGGCGGCTATGTGCAGACCATGTACAAGCACGATGGCCGTTACGGCACCTTGCTGCCGTACCTGAAGTGGCAGACCTACCGCGGTGGCTCCAAATTCGACACCAACGCGCCGCGCATGCAGGTCGACGAATGGGAGGCCGGCGTGGAGTGGCAGCCGATGGACGCACTGGAGCTGGTGTTCGCCTATTCCAAGATGAAGCGCACCGACGTGTCCACCGCGCCCTACCCCGTGGTGGAAGGCGACTTGTTGCGGCTGCAATTGCAGGTCAACTACTGACCTGCGCCGTGCACAGGGCGGATAGCCCCGCCGATCGACGCTTGCGGCAGCTCTGACCGGCGCGTTCGCGTGCAGCCGCACGCGTTCGCGCCGGGATCCGCATCGAACGCGGCGCCTGGGCGATGCTGCCGGCCCGACGCGCACTCGTGCGCTCACTGGAGTGCGCATGCGCATCAAGGCCACGGTCGAGCGGTTTCCCGGCGGAATGATGCTGGTGCCCCTGTTGCTGGGTGCGCTCTGCCATACCTTCTGGCCAACCGCCGGCAGCACGCTGGGGTCTTTCAGCAATGGCTTGATCACCGGCACCATCCCGATCCTGGCAGTCTGGCTGTTCTGCATGGGCGCTACCATCCAGCTGCGCGCCACCGCTCGCGTGCTGCGCCGCTCCGGCACCCTGGTATTTACCAAGATCGCGGTGGCGTGGCTGGTCGCGGTGCTGTGCGCACCGCTGCTGCCGGTCGACGGTATCGCCAGCGGACCGCTGGCCGGCTTGTCGGTGCTGGCGCTGGTGGCGGCGATGGATATGACCAATGGCGGGTTATATGCATCGCTGATGCAGCAGTACGGCAGTAGCGAGGATGCCGGCGCGGTCGTGCTGATGTCGCTGGAATCCGGCCCGTTGGTCTCCATGCTGATTCTGGGTGCCAGCGGCATGGCCACATTCGAGCCGCGCCTGTTCGTCGGCGCGATGCTGCCGCTGGTGCTGGGCTTTGTCCTCGGCAATCTCGATGCCGCGCTACGGCAGTTCCTGGCGCAGGCAACGCACACGCTGGTGCCCTTTTTCGGCTTCGCGCTCGGCAACACGCTGGACTTTGCGACGATCGCCAGCACGGGCATGAGCGGCGTGCTGCTGGGCGTGGCCGTCATCGTCATCACCGGAGTGCCGTTGTGGCTGGCCGATCGTGTGATCGGCGGTGGCGACGGCACCGCCGGGGTGGCGGCGTCCAGCACGGCGGGTGCTGCGGTGGCGACGCCGGCTTTGATCGCCGGCATGGCACCGCAGTTCGCGCCGGCCGCGCCAGCAGCCACCGCCCTGGTGGCCAGCGCGGTGATCGTGACCTCGCTGCTGGTGCCGTTGCTGACCGCGCTGCATGCGCGCAAGGTGCGTCAGCGCGCTGCATCTGTCTGACCGCGCAGACGTCCAGGCGTCGCCGGACATGCGGTGTACGGCCGGCTTGCACCTGGGCAGGCCGCGCCGTCTGTGCGTGGGCGAGCGCTGCGGCCAACCCTCCGGGAAGTTGCCGCTGGCGCGCCGAAACCGCGTTGCGCGCCTTCGCCTGGGCCGCAACGCATGCCTTGTCTCGACGCGCCACAGCATGCTTCGCATGCATCAAGGTACGTCCGGCACCGATGACGCTGGCGTGGTCGCGCTATGCGCAGTCGTTGACCGAGCAGCCGATGAAGGACATGCCGACCGGCCCGATGACGGTGCTGCAATCGTCCTTCGTGCGCGACGACCAGGAGCGCGCGCAAACCCGCCCGGCAGAGCGCGTTGGCCTCGCGCGACGAAATGCGCGACCTGCAAGCGGCCGGCATCGGCGTCATCCAGATCGACGAGCGGCCTGACGGCCATCGCGATAGCGGTCAACGGCGACGGTATCCGCGCCGTTGCCGCATGGGCGCTGTGCGCTGTGCGCTGCTGGTGTTGCAGCGCACAGCGCGACTGTCACACGGCCGCGGTATAACCGGCAGCGACCGCGGCGAGGGGGCGCTGCGTCCGATGCCGCGCCCCACTACACGACGGCATCGTCCCTGCAACGTCTCAGGAGATGCCGCCATGCCGACGCATTCGCTAATGCCACTGCTGTGCTGCCTATCGCTGGCCAGCGCACCGCTGGCCGCCGCCGAACTGCAACCCAAGCAACTGGCCGGGCCACCGGAAGAGTTCGCGCAGATGCGCGTGCCCGAGCCGGCCGAAGCCGCCATCCTGTCCAAGAGTGCGCTGTTGCCGGTGGAGCTGACCCCGAGCGGCGGTGCCGCGCGTTGGCAGGGCAGTTTGCCGGTGGAGAGCGGGCATTTGAGTTTCATGGTGCTCGATGGTGCGCAGGGTTGGCAGGCGACGGTGGAAGCACCGCAAACAGCAGGCGCGCGTAAAAGCGCCGCCACTCCGCAACTCCAGGCGCAGCACGCGCTGCTCGGCAACGCCGAGAACGGCGCGCAGGGCGTGCGCTATACGGTGGACACCGCGCAGAACGGCGAGTGGTCGCTGCGCCTGCAGTCGGCCGCACCGGTAGCGCAACATGGCTATGTGCTGATGGAGGGCGATGCGCGCACCGAGCTGGCCTCGTATCCACGCCACCGCCGACAGCAGGTCGGCCAGACCCTGACACTCAACGCCATGCTCAGCGGCAGCGATGCACGTGGCGCCACCTTGCTCGCGACACAGGCCGGACGCATCGACAGCGCCAGCCTGCGGGTGATCGACCCGCGAGGGCAGGCGCGCGTCCTGCCGATGTACGACGACGGCCGCCATGACGACGGCGCCGCCGGCGATGGGGTCTACGGCGGCAGCTTCCAGCCCAGTGGCGAAGGCAGCTGGATCGCGCAGGTGATCGTGCGTGGTCACGATCAAGCGGGCCAGGCCTTCGTGCGCACCAGCGAACACCTGCTGCCGGTGCTGGACACGTCCTTGCGTCTGCGCGACAACGCCTTGGTCGCGCGTGCCGAGCAGGACACCCGGCTGCGTATCGATGTGCCGGTGGCAGCGGGCGGCAAGGCGCCTTCGCATTACCGGGTCTTCGGCCAGGTGTGGGGCACCAATGCGAAGGGACAGGACGTGCCGGTAGCCTGGATCGGCGGCATGGTGGCGCCGGTGCAGGGGCAGCTCCCGCTGCATCTGGACGAACGCTGGGTTGCGCGTGCCGGCGCACGTGCACCATTCACGCTGCGTGCGCTGCGGATCGAAGATCCGGATCACTTCATCCAGCTGGCGCAGGCCGAGCGCTTGCCCTTGCAGCTGCCGGCGCTACGGCGCGCCAGCATCGCGCGCAGCAGCGCCGGGATCGACGACAGCATGCGCATGGGACCGCGCCCGTCCACGCTGGCCCGCATGGACGCACAAGCGCAAGCCAGCGGTTCGCAGCTGGTGCTGGTGCATGGCTATTGCGCCAGCAAGGCGGTCTGGCCGGAAGCGCAATTCAGCAACGCTTCGACCTTTCTCGATCTGAACCAGAACCGCAGCAACGACCAGTTCGCGCAGCTGTTGGCGCAGTTCGGCAGCCAATGGGCGTCGTTCGGCACGGTTGCGCACAGCCAGGGCGGCATGGCCGCGCTGCATCTGTACACCTATTACTGGAGCGGACTGGATAACGCCAGCGGTGGCCGTGTGATGCAGTCGGTGGGCGCACCGTACCAGGGAACCAACATCGCCGGCGTGCTGGCGGTGGTCGGCTCGTGGTTCGGGGCCGGCTGCGGCAGCAACAGCGACATGACCTACGATGGCGCCAAGGCCTGGCTGGCCGGCATTCCCGTCGCTGCACGCGCCAAGGTCAGCTATTACACGACCTCGTCCGCCAAGGCCCACTGGTACAGCAACGACCACTGCAATACCGCCACCGCGCTGGTGTTGAAGGATCCCGAAGACGGCGTCGTGGAAGAGGTCAATGCACAGCTGCCTGGCGGCGACAATCGCGGCCATACGGTCGGCGAGTGCCATAGCACCGGCATGCACGATCCGGCGCAATACCTGGATGCCAATCGCAATGCCGAGATGAACGCCAACGCGGCCCACTGAAGCGACAGCGATGCCGCAGCACCGGCCGCGCACGTCATCTCGATGTGCGCGGCCGGAAGGGCGGCCTCGACGCGCGACAGGCGTGCTAGCGGAACACCACGGTGCGATGGCCGTTGAGCACGATGCGGTGCTCGACATGCCGACGCACCGCCCGCGCCAGCACTAACGATTCGATATCGCTGCCCAGGCGGACCAATTCGCGCGGGGTCATCGTGTGGTCCACTCGCGCGACGTCCTGTTCGATGATCGGGCCTTCGTCCAGGTCTTCGGTCACGTAGTGCGCGGTGGCGCCAATGAGCTTGACCCCGCGCGCGTGCGCCTGGTGGTAAGGCTGCGCGCCCTTGAAGCTGGGCAGGAAGCTATGGTGGATGTTGATCGCGCGCCCAGTCAGCGCACGGCATAACGCAGGCGAAAGAATCTGCATGTAGCGCGCCAGCACCACCAGATCGATGCGCAGGTGATCGACCAGTTGCATCACCTGCGCCTCTTGCGCGGCACGGCTCTGTGCATCCACGGGCAGGTGATGGAAGGGAATGCCATAAGAGGCCGCGAGACTGGCGAAGTCCGCGTGGTTGGACACCACCGCGGCAATTTCCACCGGCAGTTGCCGGCTATGCGTACGGAACAGCAGATCGTTGAGACAGTGCCCCTGTTTGCTGACCATCACCAGCAGACGCGCACGCCGGCGGGCGTCGTGCAATTGCCAGGTCATCTGGAAATCGTTGGCCAGCGCGGCTAATCGCTGCTCCAGCGCATGGACCGTGGTCGCCGGCGGACGATCGAAGTGCACGCGCAAAAAGAAGCGCCCGCTCTCTTCATCGCCGAACTGCTGCGCATCGAGGATGTTGCAGGCGGCCTCGAACAACACGCCGCTGACGCGGTAGACGATGCCGGTGCGATCGGGACAGGACAGCGTGAGAATGGAGTCGGCGCGCATCGTCACGATGATAGCCAAAGCGTGCACGCTTGCGCGCAGTGATTGCCGCGGTAACCATTGCCGCCTGTCGCCAAGACTGCACGCTGCCCGCGCGTCAGGCCGCCAGCGGCGCATCGGCGCGCGGGCATCGGGTTTGGCGATGGCGCTGGATTACGCCTGTCCGGCGCGACGCGCGGCAACCTCGGCGAGCACCGCCCAGTCGGCGTCGCCATCGCCGTGGGCAATCGCCGCATCCAGCCCGGCGCGCAGCAGCTCCCCCAACGGCATCGGCACTTGCTTGTCGGCGCCGGCCTGGATGGCCAGGTCCACGTCCTTGCGTCCCAGCGTCGCGGTGAAACCAGCCGGCGTGTATTGCCGCTGCATGATCAGCTTCCCGTAGCCCTGGTAGGCCGGCGCGGCAAACAGCGTGCTGGTGAGCATGTCCAGGAACTGACTGCTCGCCACACCATGCCCGCGCGCCAGCGCACTGGCCTCGGCCATGGTCCCGATGGCGCTTGCCAGGCAGAGGTTGGCCGCCAGCTTGACTGCATTGGCCTGCTCAGGCGCAGTCCCGATGCGCCAGGTCCGTTGCCCCAGCAGGTCGAACATGGGTTGCACGCGCGCCAACGCAGCCTCGTCACCCGCTGCCAGGATGTTGAGCGCACCGGCGCTGGCCGCATCGACCCGCCCGAGCACTGGCGCTGCGACATAGGCGACTCCGCGCTCGGCATGCAAGGCGGTCAGCTCGTGCGCCAGCGCCACCGAGATCGTGGCCATGTTGACGTGGACGCTGCCGGACGGCAGCGCGTCGAGCACGCCAGCGTCCAGCACGGTCTGGCGCACCGCGGCATCGTCGGCGAGCATCGAAAACAACAACGGACCATGCGCAGCGTCGCGAGCGGCATCGACGACCAGCGCACCGGCTTCGCGCAAGGGCTCGGCCCGCTGCGCGCTGCGGTTCCAGACGCTCAATTCCAGGCCGCCGCGCAGCAGGTTATGCGCCATCGGCAGTCCCATCGTTCCCAAGCCCAGAAATCCTATCGGCATGCGCATCCTCTCCTGGCTAGACATCAACGACCGCGTCAGTTGGCAAACACACCACGCGCCTGGCGTGGCTCGCTGCGCAGATATTGTGGCGCCGGCTTGACGCTCGCGCCGAGAGCGGCGGCAGCGTGCCACGGCCAACGGGGATCGTAGAGGATGCCGCGCGCCAAGGCGATTGCATCGGCTTGCCCCTGCTGCAGGATCGCCTCGGCCTGTGCCGGTTCGGTAATCAGGCCCACGCCGATCACCGGCGCTTCCACCTGCGCGCGGATCTGCGCGGCAAACGGGATTTGATAGCCGGGCTGCAATTGGATCTGCTGGCGTGGATCCAATCCACCGCTGGAGACATGGATGTAGTGCACGCCGCGCGCATCCAGTGCACGCGACAGCGCGATACTTTGCTCCAGATCCCAGCCGCCGTCGACCCAGTCGCTGGCCGATATTCGGATGCCGACGGCAACCTGCTCGGACACTGCCGCGCGGACTGCATCGAAGACTTGCAGCGTCAACCGCATGCGGTTTTCCAGCGAGCCGCCATAGACATCGTCGCGCCGATTGCTCAGCGGAGACAGGAACTGATGCAGCAGATAGCCATGCGCGGCATGCAGTTCGATCAACTGCAATCCCAGGCGCTCGGCGCGCACTGCAGCGGCGACGAAGTCGGCGACGATCGCCTCGATACCGGCAGCATCCAGCGCCTGCGGCGCCGGCTCGCCAGCGCTATACGGCAGCGCCGAGGGCGCCACTGTCTGCCAGCCATTGGCATGATCGGGTGCGAAGGCCTGGCCGCCATGCCAGGGCAGATCGGTGGACGCCTTGCGGCCGGCATGCGCCAGCTGGATGCCGATCGGCATCGACGACCAGCGCCGCAGCGAGCCCAGCACACCGGCAAGCGCCTGTTCGTTGGCGTCGTCGTACAGGCCCAGGTCGGCGTAGGTGATGCGGCCCTGCGGCTGCACCGCGGCCGCTTCCAGGATCAGCAGCCCGGCGCCGGACTGGGACAACGTGCCCAGATGGATGTGATGCCAATCGGTGGCGCATCCGGCGCTTGCCGAGTACTGACACATCGGCGCGATCACGATGCGATTGGACAGGGCAAGCGGGCCGAAGCGGATGGGAGTGAACAGATGGCTCACGCAGGAATCCTGATCGATGGGCGCTTCATTGCACTGCGCCACGCGCCGCTGCACAACCACCGCGATGGATCACTGCGTCATGCCGGGCGTGCATTGTCCCAGCTGTCGCAGCTACGCTGCCCGGGCTCGACCGACGGCAACAGGAACGCCAGCGCTTGCGCGCAGGACTGTTCGACCTTCAGCGTGAGCAGATCGTCGGCACGCGTGCGCCCGAAGTTGAGCGCGGCGATCGGCAGACCGGCACGCGCGGCCGCCTGCACGAAACGGAAGCCGGAATAGACCATCAACGACGAGCCTACCACCAGCATCGCATCGGCCGCCTGTAGATGCGCAAACGCGCGTTCGACCCGCTCGCGCGGCACATTCTCGCCGAAGAACACCACATCCGGTTTGAGCACGCCCGCGCAGGCAGGACAGGCCGGCACCACGAAGCTGTCAAAGGCCACCGCTTCCAGGTCGGCATCGCCATCGGGCGCCTGTGCCGCTTCCAGCGCGGCCCAGTCCGGGTTGTCCCGTTCCAGCAGCTGCTGGAACTCCTGGCGCGGCATGCGACGCTCGCAGCCCATGCAACGCACCACATCCAAGCGTCCATGCAGGTCGATCACCGCCTGGCTGCCGGCCGCCTGGTGCAGGCGATCGACGTTCTGGGTCAGCAACAGCTCCAATTGGCCGCCGGCCTCCAGCGCTGCCAATGCGTGATGGGTGGCATTGGGCCGTGCCTGGCCGAAGCGCGGCCAGCCGACCAGGCTGCGCGCCCAGTAGCGCTGGCGCGTGGCTTCCTCACCCATGAAGGCCTGGAAGGTGACCGGCTGTGGGCGCTTCCAGCCGCCATGCAGATCGCGATAATCGGGAATGCCGGAATCGGTGCTGCAACCGGCACCGCTCAGCACGAACAGCCGGCGGTGGCGCGCGATGAACGCCTGCAAGGTGTCATTGGCGGCAGCAGGCTGGGCGAGCATCGTGCGACTCCGGCGTTTGGTGGACGAACAAGCGGCAGTGTGGACGCCATCATGGCCCTGCGCACCGTCCGTGTTGCGTGTACTGCAGGCGAACAGCCGATGCCGCGACCGTAGCGCACGGTTCCGTCTACCCCGTCGGTCGTCCACCGAGACCGGCGACTACAAATCGCAGGCGAAAGCCGTCGCCGTACAGCGATCACGCGGCGGGCTGTCGGCTCGCAAGCGCAGCAACGGGATCACAACCTCGCCACCGCGCATTGCTGGGACACGTCCGCTGCCACCGCCGATGCAGCGGCGCTGCGATCATTATGGTGGCCCGAGCGGCGATTCCAAGTCAGCGCGGGCCGTGCAGGCTCATTCGCCACGGGCGGGATGTGGCGCGAAGCGTCCATAGGGCCGGCTGTCATCGGCGCGCCGACGCAGAATCGTTGCAGCGGCAAACGCGGCAGCGAGCAGGCTCAGACATAGACCGATCAGCGCCGCCCAGCCGCCGTGCTGCCAGAACCAGCCTCCCGCAGCGCCGACGATGCTGGAGCCGGCGTAATAGGCCAGCAGGTACAACGACGCGGCGTGGCTGCGATGGCTGCCACCGAGTCGGCTGACCCAGGCGCTGGCCGCGGAGTGGGCGATGAAGAAGCCGATGGTCACCAAGACAATCCCGGCCACCACCAGCGTCAACACCTGCGCCAACGTCAGCGCCATCCCGAGCATGCACAGCGCGATACCGGCGATCACCACCGGACCGCGGCCAAACCGATCGGACGCCGCGCCAGCCACCGACGAGCTGACGATGCCGAACACGTACGCGCTGAAGATCAGGCCGATCTGGCTCTGGCTCAACCCGAACTCCGGCCCGCTCAGGCGAAAGCCCGCATAGTTGTACAGGCTGACGAACACGCCCATCAGCAGGAACGGCAACGCGAACAGCCATGGCAGATTGCGGTCGCGCAGGTGGCCGAGCCACGCCTGCAGGTGGAAGCGCAGGTTGATGCCATGCCGGCGCACGAAATGGCGTGACGGCGGCAGCAACCAGACGAAGGCCAGCGCGCACAGCAGATCGAACAGGCTCAGCGTTGCCAGCGCATGGCGCCAACCGATCTGATCGGTCAACAGGCTCATCACGATGCGCCCGCTCATGCCGCCAAAGGCGTTGCCGGCGACGTACAGGCCGGTAGCCGCGCCCAGCTTGTCCGGCGGCAGCTCTTCGCCCAGGTAGACCATCGCCACCGCCGGCACGCCGCCGAGCGCAATCCCGGACAGCGTGCGCACCACCACCAGCGCCTCCCAGTGCGGCAGAAAGGCAGCGATCAGATTGAGCACGGCCGCCAGCGCGATCGAGGCGAACATCAAACCCCGCCGCCCGAGGTTTTCCGAGACCGCGCCCGCGCAGAAGATCGCCAGTGCCAGCGCGCCGGTCGCCAGCGACAACGGCAGCGACGAGGTGGCCGCATCCACACCGAAGGCGCGCGCGAACTCCGGCAGCAACGGCTGCACGCTGTACAGCAGCGAGAACGTGGCAAAGCCGGCCAGGAACAGCGCCAGGCGGATCCGCACCGCGGCGGGCGCGCCTGCGGCCATGGCAGCAGCCGGGTCCAGCGAGGCGTGGGAGCGATGATCGGGAGAGGACACAGGTGCGCGATCGAGACGTGGGGCGGCCAGTATTCGCCCGCCGTGACCCTCTGTCCAATATATGATGGTCGCAGCATCCATATGTGAAACAGATGGCATGGAACTGCGTCACCTGCGTTATTTCCTGGCTGTGGCCGAGGAAGGCAACTTCACCCGCGCCGCGCTGCGGGTCGGCATCGGCCAGCCACCGCTGAGCCAACAGATCCAGACATTGGAGCGCGAGCTGGGCACGCCGCTGTTCCGCCGCACGCACAGCGGCGCGGAATTGACGCCGGCAGGGACCGCCTTTCTGGGCGAAGTGCGACGGGTGCTGGCCGACGTGGACCGCGCCGCCGAAACTGCCCGCCGGGTCGCGCGTGGCGAGTCCGGCCGCTTGCGCCTGGGCTTTACCGCCTCGGCCGCGTTCAGTCCGGTGGTCCCGCGGTTGATCCGCGATTTCCGTCGGCGCTGGCCACAGGTGGAGCTGCTGCTCGACGAGACCAACACCACCAGTCTGCTGCAAGGACTGGTCGACGGTCGCCTGGACGCGGCCTTCGTGCGCTACGGCCTGAGCACGCCGCCAGACCTGCAGTTGCTGCGCTTTGCCGACGAGCCGATGAAGATCGCCGTGCCCGCCGCGCATCCGCTGGCCGCGCGCGACAGTGCCCCGTTGGCGGCGCTGGCCGGCGAGCCCTTCATCCTGTTCCCGCGCAGCTTCGGCTCGAGCCTGTACGACGAAATTCTCGCCGCCTGCCGCGAGTCCGGGGTGACCTTGCACATCACCCAGGAGGCGCCACAGATGTCCTCGATCATCAATCTGGTGGCGGCCGAGCTGGGCGTGTCGGTGGTTCCCGCCTCCACCGCGCAGCTGCAGCGAGCGGGCGTGCGCTATCTCGATATCGAAGGCCGCATGCCGCTGGCGCGGTTGGCATTGGCGGCGTGCCCGGGAGCGCACGACACCACGCCGTTGGTGCGGCATCTATGGGAGCTGGCCGAACAGCTGTGAGACCGGCGGACGGCGGATGCGGTCGACATCGCCTCGCATCGCTCAGCTCGCGACCGCCGGCTCCGGCAGGCGGAAGAACGTGCGCGTCGCCGCCGTGCTGTTGGCCGCTGTGATGCTGACGTCTTCGCCACGATCGCGCGCCAGCTCTTCGACGATATGCGCCAGGAACATCGGTTCGTTGCGGCGATCCTTGGGCATCGGCCTGAGCGTGCGCGGCAGCAGGTATGGCGCGTCGGTTTCGATCAGCAACCGATTGGCGGGGATATGCCGCACCAGCTCGCGCAGGTGTGCGCCGCGCCGTTCGTCGCACAGCCAGCCGGTGATGCCGATGTAGTAGTCGCGATCCAGGTAGTCGAACAGTTCTTCGCGCGTGCCGGTGAAGCAATGCACCACGGCCGCCCCCAGCTTGCCATCGAAGCTGCGCAGGATGGACAGGAAGTCGGCATGCGCGTCGCGTTGATGCAGGAACAATGGTTTACCGATCTCGGCGGCCAATTGCAGCTGCCGTTCGAACGCCTTGTGCTGCGCCGGACGCGGTGCGAAATCGCGGAAATAGTCCAGCCCACACTCACCCACCGCCACCACCTCGGCGTGACTGTGCAGGGCTCGCATTTCGCGGTCGCATTCGTCGGTGTATTCCACCGCATGATGCGGGTGCACGCCGGCCGTGGCGTAAAGCACGCCGGGATGCTGCTGTGCCAGTTGCAAGGCCAGCGGGGAATGCTCGCGGCTGGCCCCAGTGATCACCAGCTGCGCCACGCCGGCGGCATGGGCGCGTTGCAGCACTGCGTCGCGATCGCGATCGAAGGAGTCGTGGGTGAGATTGGCGCCAATGTCGATCAACTGCATGGAACGGGGTATCGCCTCAGGAACAGCGCTGATTGTACGGCCCGGCGGTGATGACGGCACCTTGGGCATGGGGCGCGAGAGAACCGGCAATGACGCTGCACGCGTGTTGGCGATGCGTGCAGAAAGGCACGCCCCCCACGCGTCACGGATGTCTGGCGCGCAGCCATCTGACGCAGCGCCTGCCAGCGTGCAGCGCGCCCGCTAGCGCGTGTGATGCACTGTGAGATGCTTCACAACCACCTCAACGTCCATCACCCGTTCTAGGCCGGCATGGGAATCGTCATCGCCTCGATCCGCGCGGCCAATGCCTGGATCGTCAATTGTGCCGAACGCGACAGCTGGCGCTGCGGCGCCACGCACAAGGCCAGGGTCATCGGCGTGGTCAGATGCTGACGAAACGGCACGAAGGCCAGGCGGCCCTCGGCCACGTCCGGCGCGGCGTCCAGCCACGACATCAGGCCCACCCCCGCTCCTGCGCGCACCAGTCCGCGCAGGGTGCGCACATCGTTGCAATGGGTCAGCCGCTTCACGTCGATGTGCTGGCGCTGGTACAGCACCTTGGCATGCTCGCCGACGATCAACGGTGCCGCCGGCAGCAGCAGGCGATGCTCCAGCGTCTCGCTCAGCTGCAGCGCGCCACGGGTGCTGAGCGGATGACCGACCGGCATGGCGATCCCCAGCGGCACGTCGGCGAACGCGCGCACCTCCAGATCCACGCTGCTGACTGGGTCCAGCAGCAGGCCAATGTCGACGTCGGCCGAGGTCACCATGTCCATCACCTGCTGGTTGCGCGCAGTGGACAGGTTGAAGGTGACGCCTGGATAGTCCTGCACCAGCGCAGCCACCGCTGCCGGCACCAACCCCTCACTGAGGGCATCGATCATGGCGATCTCGACATGGCCGCGGCGTAGGCCCTTCAGCTCGTCGAAGCGCTCCAGCGTGCGCGCATAGGCCTTCTCCCATTGCCGCACATCCACCAGCAGCAGCTCGCCAGCGGCGGTCAGGCGCAGCCGCCCGGGCAGGCGCTCGAACAGCTGTGCGCCCAGCTCCTCCTCGGCCTTGAGAATCTGCCGGTCGATCGCCGAGGCGGACACGTGCAGCACCTCCGAGGCCTTGCGGATGCTGCCGCAGCGGGCCACTTCGATGAAGTAACGGGTGAAGCGCGAGAAGGTCAGCATCGGGCCACTCCGGGGTCGCGTTGCATTTTTTGCATCGGCGAGACTGAAAAACGGCGTTTGATCACACACCCAGCCGTTCCTAGAGTCAATCGGCACGTCCCCGTGCAGATGCTCGAGACCGCCCTGATGGATGTCGCCGCCCCGATTCCCCCCGTGCACTGCAGCTTCGATGCCGCCGACTGGCAACGCCTGGCGCAGCACTGGCATGCGGTGGCGCTGAGCAGCGAGGTGGGCGAGGCGCCGTTCAAGGCCACCCTGCTCGACGAGCCGCTGGTGCTGTACCGGGTGGCCGGCGACCTGGTGGCCGCGCGCGATATCTGCCCGCATCGCGGCGTGCCGTTGAGCATGGGCCGTGCCGATGGCCGCGGCGTGGTCTGCGCCTATCACGGCCTGCGCTTCGGCGCCGGTGGCCGCTGCAACCACATCCCCGCCAGCCCCAGCCAGAACATTCCCGCCAAGATGCGCCTGCACACCTACGCGGTGGCCGAGCGCTACGGGCTGATCTGGGTCTGCCTGGCCAAGCCGGCCGGCGTGGAGGCGGCCGAGGTGCAACTGCCGCCGATGCCCCATTGGGACGATCCGGGCTTCCAGCAGATCGTCTGTCCCGGTTTCGATATCGCCGGCAGCGCAGCGCGGCAACTGGAAGGCTTCATCGATGTGGCGCATTTCGCCTTCGTGCACACCGCCACCTTTGCCCAACCCGACAAGCAGGAGGTGCCGGCCTACACCACCAGCGAAACGCCCACCGGGTTCAATGCCGACTACTACAGCACGGTGGCCAATTTCTCGGTGGACATGCCGTTGCCGGAGATTCCGCCGGACTTCCAGTGGTTGCGCCACTTCGAAGTGCACCTGCCATTCACCGCCACCTTGACCATCCACTTTCCGCATCCCGGCAAGCGGCTGGTGATCATGAATGCCGCCAGCCCGGTCTCCAAGCACCGCACCCGGCTGCTGGTGCCGATCGCCCGCAATTTCGACACCCATCTGCCGGTGGCGGACGTGCATGCCTTCAACCTGCGGGTGTTCGAGGAAGACCGTGCCATGGTCGAAGCGCAACGGCCCGAATACCTGCCGCTGGACCCGCTGCTGGAGGTGCACATCCCCGCCGACCGCAGTTCGATCGCCTACCGCCGGGCCTTGCGCAACCAGGGCTATAGCGACTTCTTCCTGCGTTGAACCTTCTGGAGGCGGTATGAACCTGCATGAGGTCCGCGTCGCCGCAGTGACCGAACAAGGCCATCGTCAGCGTGCCTTCCGGCTGGAGCCGATCGCGCATGCGCTGCCCTCCTTCGAAGCTGGCGCGCACGTGGACGTGCACTTGCCCGATGGCCTGGTGCGGCAGTATTCGATCGCCAGTGCGCCACACGCGCGCGATCATTACCTGCTGTGCGTGAAACTGGCAGAAGCCTCGCGGGGCGGTTCGCGTCATCTGTGCGAGCGGGTCCGCGCCGGCGACCGGCTGCGCATCTCCAGCCCGCGTAATCTGTTTCCCCTGCACCCGGGCGATCGCCACGTATTGCTGGCCGCCGGCATCGGCATCACCCCGCTGCTGTCGATGGCCGAGGCGCTGGACGCCGGCGGCGAGCGTTTCGTGCTGCATTACTACGTCAGGCGGCAGGCCGAGCTGTCCTTTCTGCCACGGCTGCAGCAAGGCTTCGCGCACGGCCAGGTCCACCTGCACCCGAGCGAGGCCGGTGAGAGCCTGCGTGTGCAAGTGCCGTCCGCGCTGCGGCAGGTCGGCCCGCGCGACCATCTGTATCTGTGCGGTCCAGCGCCCTTCATGGAGTACGCCACGAAGGTGGCGCGCGGACATGGATGGACCGACGCGCAGCTGCATCGCGAACATTTTTCTGCCGTCGCCACCCCAGGCACCGAGCCCGACGCCGCGTTCGAGGTCGAACTGGCCAGCAGCGGCCGCGTGGTGCAGGTCGCGGCCGATCGCAGCATCGCCAGCGCCCTGCTGGACGCCGGTATCGACGTGCCACTGTCGTGCGAGCAAGGGATGTGCGGCGCTTGCCTGACCGGCGTGCTGGCCGGCATGCCCGACCATCGCGACAGCGTGCTCAGCGATGCCGAGCGCGCCAGCCACCACCAGATGACGCTGTGCTGCTCGCGCAGCCATTCGCCGAGGTTGGTGCTGGCCCTGTGAGGTTAAGGCGCACCCCTCGGCGCGCACGCCAATCGCGCGTGCGCGCGATGGATGGCCGTGCGCGCCCGTTCATCGGCGCCAACGCGATCACGCGAAACGCGATCGGCCGCCTAGCGTGCGGCTGGCATGCGCTGCCGTGTGGGGGCAAGATCGCAGCAGCGTGCCGTCGCGGCGCGTCCGTGCTTCCATTCCGACGAGAGGCCAGTCGATGTCCACGTTCCTTGCATGCACCGCGTCTGCGCCGCACCGCTGCTAATGCGCTGGCCCGATTTCGCCCTGGCTGCCAACGGCAGCGATGTGCGCACCGAAGTGCTGGCCGGGTTCACCACCTTCCTGACGATGGCCTACATCGTCTTCGTCAATCCCGACATCCTCGCCAGCACCGGCATGGACCATGGTGCGGTGTTCGTCGCGACCTGCCTGGCCGCTGCGCTGGGATCGTTGGTGATGGCGCTACTGGCCAATTATCCGATCGGCATGGCGCCCGGCATGGGCCTGAATGCGTTCTTCGCGTTCGGCGTGGTCGGCGCGCTGGGCTATTCCTGGCAACAGGCGCTGGGCTTGGTGTTCGTGTCCGGCGGCGTATTCCTGCTGCTCACCTTGACCGGCGCGCGACGCTGGCTGGTCGATGGCATTCCGCCACCACTGCGTAGCGCCATCGCGGCCGGCATCGGCTTGTTCTTGGCCGTGATCGGTCTGCAGAAGGCCGGGCTGATCGTGGCCCATCCGCAGACGCTGCTGACGTTGGGCGACCTGCACCGACCCGAGCCGCTGCTGGCGCTGGGTGGCCTGCTGTTGATCGGCGCGCTGGAGCTGTGGCGTGTGCACGCGGCCATGTTGCTGGGCATCCTCGCCGTTACCGTCGCCGCACTGGCGCTGGGACTGGTGCAGTTCCAGGGCGTGCTGGCGCGGCCGCCAAGCCTGGCGCCAACCTTGCTGCAGTTGGACCCGCTCGGTGCGCTGCAGCGCCAGGGCGGCAGCGGTGCAGTCACCGCGCTGTTGCACGTGGTGCTGGTGTTCGTGCTGGTGGAGATCTTCGATGCCACCGGCACCTTGATGGGAGTGGCGCAGCGCGCCGGGCTGCTGCGCACGGCCGAGCAGCGGCAGCGTTTCGATCGCGCCCTGCTCGCCGACAGCACCGCGATCGTGGCCGGGGCGCTGCTGGGGACCTCCAGCACCACCGCCTACGTGGAGAGCGCCGCTGGCGTGCAGGCCGGCGGACGCACCGGCCTGACGGCGCTGACGGTCGCCGCGCTGTTCCTGCTGGCATTGCTGTTCTCGCCATTGGCAGCCATGGTGCCGGCCTACGCGACCGCACCGGCCCTGATCTACCTGGCCTCGGTGATGCTGCGCGAATGCGCCCATATCCGCTGGGACGACGTTGGCGACGCCCTGCCCGCGAGTCTGTGCATGCTGGCCATGCCGCTGACGTATTCGATTGCAAACGGCCTGGCGCTGGGCTTTGTCAGCTACGCCGCGTTGCAGCTGTGCCGTGGACGCTGGCGCGGCGTCCATCCGGCAACCTGGGTGATCGCCGGCCTGTTCTTGCTGCGTTTCGCAATGGAATGAGCAGCAGGCCCGCTGGTGACGACAGCCAGACGCGCGCGATGCCCCTGCCGCAGCGGTTACGATGCCACTCAGGCCAAGCGCCGGACGCTGCGGTCGTTCTGTCCGCCGCGCGTTGCCGGCCCGTCCTGTCTGCGGCTTCGCCGCATCGCCCACCTTCGCGAGTCCCTGCCTGCATGCCGACGCCTCACCGCCTGTTGCTGTTCACCCTCTGGCTGCTGTTGCCGACGCTGGCGCAGGCACGCCCGACTGCGGCGCCGACGCGCGAGCAGCAGGTCGCAGCGATCTTCCGCCAGGCCGCCGCACGACCCGCGCAACTGCGCATCCTGCTCCAGGCCATGCCCAAGGGCGGCGATCTGCATAACCATCTTTCCGGCTCGGTCTATGCGGAGGATTACCTGCGCTGGGCCGACGAAGACGGCGCCTGCGTGCAGCTGGACGACGTGAGCCTGCGCGCACCGCCCTGCACCGACGGCCAGCAACCTGCGCGTGGATTGGCCGCGCGCGATGCCGCGCTGTACGCCCGCCTGGTGGATGCCCTGTCCACCCGCAACTACGTGCCCGGTCAACCGCAGGCATCCGGGCACGATCGCTTCTTCAGCACCTTCGGCAAGTTCGACGCGGTGGTGCGTGCGCGCGTCGCCGACACCCTGGGTGCGGTGCTGGAACAGGCCGCGCGCGACCGCGTGCCCTACGTGGAAATCATCGCCAATCCACCGCAGATGGAACAGGTAGCCAAGCGCATGCGGAGCCTGCCGTGGCATGGCGAGGACGATGCCGCCAATCTGCGCGAACTGCAGGACGCCTTGCCGGCACTGGTGCAGGACGCGCAGCGCGACCTCGCCAGCCTCGATGCCGACGTCCGCACGCGGCTGCAGTGCGGACAACCGCAGGCGCGCCCAGGCTGTGCAGTCGACTACCGCTATCTGCCCTATGTGCTGCGCGTGCTGCCGGAGCCGCAGGTGTTCGCACAGATGGCGTTGGCGCATGCCTTGGTTGCAGCGGGTGGCAGCCGCGCGGTCGCAGTGAATATCGTCGCCCCCGAAGACAACCCGGTGGCCCTGGCCGACTACACGCGCCATATGGCGATGTTCCGTTTCTTCGCCCAGCGCTATCGCAACGTGCCGCTGAGCCTGCACGCCGGCGAATTGAGCCTGGGCCTGGTGCCGCCGGCACACCTGCGCTCGCATATCCGCCAGGCGGTGGATGCCGGCGCCCGCCGCATCGGTCACGGCGTGGACCTGCCCTACGAAGACGCGCCGGCGGCATTGCTGCAGCAGATGCGGCGCATGCAGGTGGCGGTGGAGATCAACCTCACCAGCAACGATGTGATCCTTGGCGTGCGCGGCGCGTCCCATCCGCTGGCCTTGTATCTGCGCGCCGGCGTGCCGGTGGTGCTGTCCACCGACGATGCCGGGGTGGCGCGCTCGGACATGACCCACGAATACCAACGGGCCATGCAGGAAAAAGGCATCGATTACCCGACGCTCAAACAACTGGCGCGCAATGGCCTGCGGTACAGTTTTCTGCCGGGCGCCGATCTGTGGAGCGCCGACGGCCACGCCGTCGCGGCGTGTGCCCGCGCACTGGCCGAGGAGCGCGATGAGGCCGCCTGCCGGCGCTTCCGCCAGGGCAGCGTCAAGGCGCAACAGCAATGGCAGTTGGAGCAGGCGCTGGTCCGCTACGAACGCGACCTGCTCGCCGGGCCACCGCAATGACTTCAGCACGGTGCGTGCCCAAGGCCCTGCCGCGGCAGGGCTCAACGCCGTCGCTGGCGATGGGTGCAATCCCGCAACCGGCTGGCGCGTCTGGACACCACGTCGATGGCTGCGCAGGCGACGCCGCCATCGACCCGCCGCGTGCGCGCGCGTCCCCACTGCGGCATCGCATTGCACCGCAACGTCCGCTCACTCCGATCGTTCCCGCGCTCCGTTCGACGCCATGACCTCCAGCTCGCCCACTTCTAGACGCAAAGTCATCCTCGAAGACGACATCGACGGCTTCACGCCCGCCCAGTTGCTGCTGCTGCAATCGCCCGAGGTCGAGGTGCTCGGCATCAGTGCGGTCAGCGGCAACATCTGGCGCGACGCGGTGCTGGCGCATAGCTGCCGCTTGCTCGAACTGGCGGGCCAGCCGCAGATCCCGGTGCTGCCGGGGCCGGTGCATCCGCTGCTCAATAGCGAGCTGGCCACCGAACGCTGGGAGGCGCTCTACGGCAAGCTGGTGTGGAAGGGCGCGTGGACACGGCGATGGGTGGACGGCGACACCGTGCAAAGTGCGCCGCGCTACCACGCCCATGATGTCGTGCCCGACCTGCCGCTGGGCAACCCCAGCGTGGTGCGCCCGGCCGACGAGCCGGCCGCGCTCTTCATGTTGCGCATGCTGCGCGCCCATCCTGGCGAGATCAGCATCGTCGCCACCGGCCCAATGACCAACCTGGCGCTGGCGCAGTCGCTGGATCCGAGCTTCGCCACGCTGGCGCGCGAGCTGGTCTACATGGGCGGCAGCCTCAATCCGCGCCGACAGCGCGACAGCGTCAGCGCGCAGCAATTCGCCCGCGAGTTCGTCAACTCGCCACGGCGCGAATTCAACATCCGCTGGGATCCGGAGGCCGCGCGCATCGTCATGCGCGCGCCGTGGCGCAAGATCACCATGGTGCCGGTGGATCCGTCCACCGCCACCGAACTCACCCCGGCGCTGCTGGCGCGCATGAGCGCGGCCGATACGCCGATCGGCCAAGCGTTGCGGCGCCGCGAACCGGGCTTCCCGATGTGGGATGAACTGGCGACCGCGGTATGGCTGCAACCGGCGCTGGCCACCCGCACCGAGACGTTGTACGTGGATACCAATACGGCCTTCGATGCCGGCTATGGCGACATCCTGTCGTGGGCACCGGGTTACCAGCCCGGCCTGGGCGAACAGGCGCAGACGGTGGTGCATGCGGTCGACGTGCCAGCGTTCGAGCAGCTGCTGGTCGACCGCCTGACGGCTGCGCAACCGCCGGCGGTCGGTGCGCCGTTACCATGAGGTCGGCTCCGCGCCCGTATGACGCTGCGCCCCAGCGGCGAACGGGCACGGCGATCGTCGCTCACCCACGCCGCCGGCACCGCGACGCTGAGACAAAATGACACCTGTGTCGGTCGCCAACATGCTGTGATCCTCGCTTTGCGCACACCGCCCCGTTCTCCTCACAGAGGTAACCCATGCAGATCCCCATGCAGTGGCAGGCCGGCATCGCACGCAACGCCGATATCCTGCGCGGCCACGCACAATTGCTGTCCGGCTTCAGCGCCCCGCGCAACGCGGCGGCCGACACCGGCGGCCCACGCGGACACCTGGCCGCCATCGTCGCCAAGACCCGTAGCCAGCCAGCGCAGGCCGCGCGTCTGGCCACGCAAACGCTGAGCCGCATCCACCAGGCCAACGACCACCTGCGCGCGATCACCCGTCTGCTGCCGGCCCGTGCGGCCGCCGATGCGGCGCGCGTGCAGGCGGCGCTGGCGGGCGGTAGCGACGGCGGCGCGCTGGCGGGCGTGCCATACGTGGTCAAGGACTTGTTCGACATCGCCGGCCAGGTCACCACCGCCGGCGCGCAAGTCCGCGCCCACTGTCCGCCGGCCAGCCGCGACGCCGCCGTGGTGCAGCGCCTGGCCGATGCCGGTGCAGTGTTGGTCGGTACCGCCAACATGGACGAATTCGCCTACGGCTTCGCCACCGTCAACGCGCACTACGGCGCGACCGCCAACCCGCACGATCCGCTGCATCTGGCCGGCGGCTCGTCCGGCGGCTCGGCAGCCGCGGTGGCCGCGGGCCTGGTGCCATTCGCGCTCGGCTCGGACACCAATGGCTCGATCCGCGTGCCGGCGGCGCTCTGCGGCGTTTACGGCCTGCGCCCCACCCATGGCAGCCTGCCGCTGGAAGGGGTGTTCGGGTTCGTCGATGCGCTGGACGTGGTGGGGCCGTTCGCCACCTGCGTGGCCGATCTGCGCCGCGTGTACGAGGTGATGCTCGGCACGTCGGTGCCCTGCTGCGACAGCGCTGGCTTGCGGGTGGCACGCCTGGGTGGCTGGTTCCAGCGCAATCTGGATCCGGAACTGGAGAACGGGCTGACCGCGGTGCTGAGCGGCTGCCGCAGCAGCGAGGTGGTCGAGTTACCGGAAGCCGAGCGCGCGCGCGCAGCGGCCTTCGTGCTCACCGCCGCCGAGGGCGGTCATCGCCATCGTGCCAGCCTGGGCACGCATGCCGAACAGTTCGATCCGGCGACCCGCGACCGCCTGCTCGCAGGCCTGCAATTGCCTGCCTGCGCGGTGGCCGATGCGCAGCGCTTCGCGCACTGGTTCGTCGGTGCCATGCGCCAATTGTGGGACACGGTGGACGTGCTCATCGCCCCGACCGTGCCCTGCGTGGCGCCGCGCATCGACCAGGACACCATCCAGATCGATGGGCTGCCGGTGTCCGCACGCGCCAACCTGGGCGTGCTCACCCAGCCGCTCGGCCTGGCCGGCTGTCCGGTGCTGGCCGCTCCGCTACCGCGTCCGGGACGGCTGCCGCTGGGCGTGCAGCTGATCGCCGCACCGGGCCGCGAGGATCGCCTGTTCGCCTTGGCTGCGCAGCTGGAGCGCGACGGCCTGCTGGCCTTCAGTCCTCCCGCGCAGGCGCATTGATGCTGCACACCACGCACGCGCATCGCGGAATGGTGGTGGCCCCGCATCACCTGGCCGCGCAGGCCGGGCGCGACGTGCTGTGCGATGGCGGCACCGCCATCGAGGCAGCGGTGGCCACTGCCGCCTGCCTGGCGGTGGTGTACCCACACATGACCGGCATCGGCGGCGACGGCTTCTGGCTGATCCATGAAGCGGACGGCCGTGTGCATGCCATCGATGCCTGCGGACGCGCGGCGCAGGCCGCGACGCTGGCGTTCTATCGCGACCACGCCAGCATTCCCTGGCGCGGACCCGCAGCTGCCAACACGGTGGCCGGAACCGTGTCCGGCTGGGCACAGGCACTGCAACACGGCGGCGCAGGTCTCTCGCTGCAACGGCTGCTGCGCGACGCGATCCATCATGCCAGCGACGGCGTGGCGATCACCTCGGGCGGCGCGCAGGTGGCTGCAACCAAGCACGCCGAACTGTGCGCCCAGCCTGGCGCCTACGCACAGATCTTCGCACCGCAGGGCGTGCCGCTGCAGGAAGGTGCGCGACTGCGGCAGCCACAGCTCGCACGCACGCTGCATCGCCTGGCCAGCGACGGTCTGGAGGACTTCTACCGCGGCGCGCTGGCCGCCGACATCGCCGCCGATCTGCACGCGCTGGGCAGTCCGCTGCTGGCACAGGATCTGGCCGATCACCGTGCCGAGGCCAGCACCCCGCTATCGGTCGCCATCGCCGGCGCGCGCCTGTACAACCACGCACCGCCCACCCAGGGCCTGGCCTCGCTGCTGATCCTGGCGCTGTTCGACCGCCTGCAGGTCGATGCCGTCGACAGCTACGCGCATCTACACGGGCTGATCGAGGCGACCAAGCAGGCCTTCCTGATCCGCGACGCACACATCGGCGACCCGGCCTGGATGACGCTCGATGCGCAGGCCTTGCTCGACGACGCCAGCGCGCTCGACGCGCTGGCCGCGCGCATCGACCCAATGCGCGCGCTTCCTTGGCCGCAGCCCTCCCAGGCCGGCGACACGGTCTGGTTCGGTGCCATCGATGGCCACGGCCAGGCCGTCAGCTGCATCCAGTCGACCTACTTCGAATTCGGTTCCGGACTGGTGCTGCCACGCACCGGCATCACCTGGCAAAACCGCGGCAGCAGCTTTCGCCTGGCCGCAGCGGGCTGGAACGCGCTGGCGCCAGGACGCAAACCCTTCCACACCCTCAACCCGGCGCTGGCACGCTTCGACGATGGCCGGGTCATGGCCTACGGCACCATGGGCGGCGAGGGGCAACCGCAAACGCAGGCAGCGATCTTCAGTCGCTACGCGCGCTTCGGCATGCCGTTACAGCAGGCGATCAGCGCGCCGCGCTGGTTGCTCGGCCGCACCTGGGGCGAGGACAGCACCAATTTGAAACTGGAAAGCCGCTTCGATCCTGCGGTGGTGCAGGCCTTGCGCACGGCCGGCCACGTCGTCGAACACGTGCCGGCCTATAGCGCGGTCATGGGGCATGCCGGCGCGCTCGTGCGCGCGCTGGACGGCACGCTCAGCGGTGCCAGCGATCCGCGCTGCGATGGCGCAGCAGCGGGCTGGTAGCGTGCCTCTCACCGTCGGTCAGCCGCTACCGGCAGCGGCATGCGGACCGGCGGATGACGATGCCCGCGCCGGCGCGTTCTTGACGTAACGGTCGAACCACGCAAGCATCTCGGCGACCAGGTCCTCATTGGATTCGCGGGCGGTGTACCAATGCGGCTCGTACGGCAGCAAGACCAGCCGCGCGGTGCCGCCGTTGCCGCGGATCGCCTGAAACAGGCGCGGCGCCTGCGTGGTTTCGGTGCCGGGATTGGCATCGTCCATGCCGTGCACGATCAACAACGGTTCGTTGATCTTGTCGGCATGGAAGAACGCCGACGCCTGGGCATACACCTGCGGCGCGGTCCAGAACGAACGCCGCTCGCTCTGGAAACCGAACGGCGTCAGCGTTTTGTTGTAGCTGCCGCTGGTGGCCACTCCGGCACGAAACAGATCGGTGTGCGCCAACAGATTGGCCGTCATCAGCGCGCCATGGCTGTGTCCAGTGACGCCGATGCGATCGCGATCGACCACGCCGATCTCCACCGCCTTGTCGACCGCCGCAGACGCATCGTCCACCAGCTGTTGCAGATAGGTGTCATAGGCAGTCCTGGGATCGCCGACGATCGGGAACGCCGCCTCGTCGATGATGGCGTAGCCGGCCAGCAACAGCAGCTGGTAGTTGCTCAGCCGGGTGAAGTCGCGTTCGCTGGCGCCACTGACCTGCCCTGCCTTGGAGGCGTCGGCATAGTCGAGCGGATAGGCGTAGAGAATGGCCGGGATACGCGTGCCTTCGCGATAGCCAGGCGGCGTGTACAGGGTGAACGACAATTCCACGCCATCCTTGCGCTTGTAGCTGACCAGGCGCTTCTTGATCTGCCGCACCACCGGGGTCGGATCGGGGAAATGGGTGACGGCCACGGCCGTGGAGGCGTAGGCGGCCTCGCCTGCCGCAGCATCGGGCAGCGGCTGCCCCAGGGTGCGCAGATACACGTTGGGTGGATCGGTCAGCGATTGATGCCAGGTCAGCAGACGCGAGGTATCGCCAGCGAAGAAGAAGAACAGCTCGTCCACATCGGCCGCACTGCGGAACAACCGTGTCGTGGCGCCCGTGGCCAACACGTAGCGATCCAGGAAGGGCCGGTCGCCAGTGGCCGATGCGCCCTGCCCGCTCAGGAAGATCGCGCCCTGCACCTCACGCACGGCTCGCTGTCCGTTGGCCAGCATCTGCAGCTCCGGCGTCCCGGGATCGGCATAGAGATCGTCGCTGGAGAGATCGAACAGCACCTTGCCTGGCTTGCTGGGATGGTCGGCGTCCAGCAGCGTGGTCCGTCGCCAGTGGCGGTTTTCGTCGTACTCGTCGAGCAGGGTCTGTCCGCCTTGCGCGAACCACGACAGGCCGGCGTAACGCTGACGCACGCGCACCAGTTCGCGTGGCTTGCCGGTGAATGGCGCCGACCAGGTCAGCAGCTTGTCGCGTGCTGGCACCGTGGTTTTCCAGTCGCCACCATCCAGCGCCTCTGCCCACACCAGGGTGGCTGGCTGGTTGGCACGCCAGGAATAGGCGCGTGGCCCGGTCGGCACACCTTCGACCGGCACGCGGTCGGCGACCGGCAGATCGGCCAGCACCTGCAACCTGCCATCGCGCAGATCGAGAACGGCGACATCATGCGCAAAGCGCTCGTAGGTGGTCACATACGAATATGGCTGCCGCAGGCGTTGCACCAGCACATGGCGCCCATCGGGCGCAGCGTCCACCTCCGAGTACACCGCGGGCGCACCCACCTTGGTGGCAGCGCCGGTGGCCGCGTTGACCGTCAACAGTTGCGAGGTGCCGTAGTAGGTGAACAGGGCCTCGTCTTCCGGGCTGGACAAGGTGTCGCGCGCTTCGTACGTACTGCTCTCGCCCTTGCCCTGGATCGTCTCCTTGATCTGCGGCCCGAGCGGCACGTCCGCCGTGCGCGGCGCAGCGCCCAGGTCCGGTGGCACCGCCTTCACCAGCAGGGTGTCGCTGCCGCCCAACCACCGGATCTCGCCGCCCAGCACCGGATTCAACTGCACGCCCTCAACGCGCTGCGCGCGACCGCTGGAGACATCGCCGATCCACAGCTCGACGCGGTCCGCCGCTGTATTGCCGAAGGCGAATCGGCGTCCGTCCGGCGACCAGGCCGGCAACGATGGACAGGCATCGGCAGGCAGCGCCAACGCCGTTTGCCTGCCGCTGGCGATGTCCACCAGGGTCAGGCCTGCCAGGCAGGTGCGAATGCCGTAGCCCTTGGACATGTCGTGCCGACTGTGCGTGCGCGGCTCCACCCGTACTCCGGCCAACTTCAGATACGGCTCGGCCACACGGGCGATCGGCGGATACTGCGTCCGCTGCGCCAACAGCAGGGTTGTGCCGGTGGGATCCGGTCGTGGCAACGGGTAGAGCGGCGCCCGCATCACACTCAGCAGCGGCTCCGGTGGCTGCCGATAGCCGCCGTCGGGCGTGGCGCAGAGCACCGAGCCGGGCAACACGCTGACAAACACCAACAGCTGACGCCAATGGCGCAACATCGTCATGACCCGATCCCCTGTGGTGGTGAACGGGTTACCGTAGCAGTGGACGTGGTCTAGGTGTCCAGCACGTGCGCAGCGGTGTCGCCGCGACCGCAAGCGATTGCGTTATGCGCTGCCAGCCGGCACGCGTGCGAGAAACTCCCCGATACATTGCGCGATCTCCGGCGCGTGCGTCTCCAGCGCGAAGTGACCCGCCTCCAGCAAATGGATCTCGGCATGCGGCAAGTCCTTGCGATAGGCCTGCGCGCCTGCCGGCAGGAAGGCCGGATCGTGACGTCCCCACACCGCCAGCAACGGCGGCTGATGGTCGCGGAAGTACTGCTGAAACTGCGGATAGGCGGCCACATTGCTGCGGTAGTCCAGGATGAGGTCCAGCTGGATCTCTTCGGCCTCGGGCCGTGCCATGTAGGCGATATCCAGGGTGTAGCCATCCGGCGAGAGCCGCTGCGGGTCGGCACCGGTGCCGTACTGCCAGTCGCGGATGGTCTGTGGCGACAACGACGCGCGGCACGCCTCGCGATGTTCCGGCGTGGGCTCGCGCCAATAGGCCTGCCACTCGCCCCAGGCATCGCTGAAGCCTTCCAGATAGGCATTGCCGTTCTGGCTGATGATGGCGCTGACCTTGTGTGGATTGGCCACCGCAAGGCGCAGTCCAACCGGCGCACCGTAGTCGAAGAGGTACAGACTGTAGCGCTGCAGATCCAGCGCTTCGGTAAAGCCCTCGATGATCTTGTAGAGAGTGTCGAAGCTGTAGTCGAACTGACCCCGCGCCGGCGCGCGGGTATTGCCGAAGCCGGGCAGATCCGGGGCAATCAGCCGATAGCGATCGGCCAGCAGCGGGATAAGGTCGCGGAACATGTGGCTGGCACTGGGAAAGCCATGCAGCAGCAACAGCACCGGCGCATCGCGCGGACCGGCCTGGCGGTAGAACACCTCGACCTCGCCGACCTGCTGGGTTGCGAAGCTGACGCGGGACGCGACGTGATGCGACATGGCGGTCTCCTGAGCAAAGATCCGGACAATGCGGGTGCGCCCGTCGACAAGCGGTCAGCAGCGTTCTCTACCAGGCGAGGCGCCGATGGCGAACGCGGCCGCGCGCGCGACGCACACCGCGTGATCGACGGAGCGTCGATGTTTGCTCGGTGATCGCCGCGAGCCGGTTGCGGCGCGGCGGTCCGCACGCTCCCCAGTGATGGCGGGTGCATCGGCGCCACCGCTCTGCCAGAGCGATCACCGGCTCGGGAATGCACTTGTACGGCAACAACGGTTGTCCGTCGTGGCTGAGATACGCCTTGGTTGCGGTCATGGTGGTGCGGTCGGAGGCCACGGTGGAGATCCGCGTGGACGTTGGCGTGCCGTGGTCCACCCGTTGCATGACCAGCGTGTTCGGTGCCGGCATCCGCACGGTCGTCACGTTGGCGTCGTCGTTGCCAGTCATCGGTGTGGGCGTCCCATCCAGGGGTGGCGTGGCATCGGCGCTCATCACTTCGCCGTCCTGAAAGACGATCTCTGCGTGCGAATGCCACTTGTCGCTGCCGGCGCGCGTGAACTCCAACGTGACCTGCTTGGGGCGCTCGACGGCTGGATGGTCAGGCCGGCGGTCTGCAGCGGCCAGCGCCCTTCCAGCGGCGAGGAGGACGTCCCGACGGCAAACGCAGGAAAGCCTGCAGCGCAAGCGCTGCAACAAACAGCGACGAGAGCGACGTCATACCACCTCCGGGGCGAGGGACGATGGGAGGCGACACGCAGGTGCAGCAGCCAACGCATAAGCACCAGGCGCCACCGGCTTGCGGCGTTGCTCCGCAGACCACGACAGCACGGCACACCGCATCCGCACGCCGCACATCAGCGACCGCACCCGGCACGGGGCATCCACGTCGATCAACGGCCCACCCGTTGCATTTTTTGCAGCACGACCGCGCGAAAAAACTCGTTGATGGCGACAGTGGCGTCTCCCTATAGTCGAGCCATCCCCTGCCGCCCGCGTCCGGACTGTCGTCGATGTCTCGCGGGCCATGATCGGTCTTGTCGATGCCTGTCGCCATCCAGTCCTGCCCCACTGCCGGCGACGCCGCCCTGACCGCTGGCGCACGCGCGGTCGCGCGTTGCGTGAGCTTGGGCGTGGCGCCGTATAGCGATAGTGCGCGCGGGCTGTTTCGCGGCTGGCTCAGTCCCGGCCATCGCGCCACCGTCCGCCAGGTCGGCGAGTGGATGGAAGGTGCCGGCATGCAGGTCCGCCTCGATCCGCTGGGCACCTTGATTGGCCGTTACGAGGGCGCCCAGCCAGGCGCACCGGCCCTGCTGCTCGGCAGCCATCTGGATAGCGTGCGCGACGCCGGCTATTACGATGGGCCGCTGGGAGTGATGCTGGCGATCGAGTGCGTGGCCGCCCTGCATGCGCAGGATCGACGCCTGCCGTTCGCGCTGGAGGTGCTCGGGTTCGGCGACGAGGAAGGCTCGCGCTTTCCGGCTTCGATGTTCGGTAGTCGCGCGGTCGCGGGCACCCTGGCGCCAACCGCGCTGGAGGCGATCTGCGACAGCGAAGGCATCAGCGTGCCGCAGGCGCTGGCCGCCTGGGGTCTGGATGCCGCGCGCTTGGGCGAGGCCGCACGGCGACCGCATGAGGTCATCGGCTATCTGGAGACGCATATCGAGCAGGGACCGGTGCTGGAGGCGGCAGCGCTGCCGGTCGGCGTCGTCACCGGCATCGCCGCACAGCTGCGCCTGCAGGTCCGCGTGCACGGCCGGGCCGGCCATGCCGGGACCTGCCCGATGCACTTGCGCCAGGACGCGCTGGCTGCGGCCGCCGAAGGCGTGCTTGCCGCCGAAGCGGTGGCACGTGCGGGCAGCGACGATCTGGTCGCCACCGTCGGCCGACTGGCGCTGCGCCCGGGAGCGACCAATGTGGTGCCCGGCTGGGTGGAGTTCTCGCTGGACGTGCGCGCGGCCAGCGCCGATGTCCGCGATGCTGCCGCCACGCAGATCCAGCAGCGCCTGCAGGCCATTGCCGACGCCCGTGGCGTGGGTGTCGAAGTGCAGACCGTGCAGGCGCTGCCGGCCAGTCCCTGCGCACCGGCCCTGGTGGCACAGGTGGAGGCCGCGGTGCGCGCGCAGGGACTGCCGGTACGTCGGCTGGTCTCCGGTGCCGGCCACGATGCGATGGTGATGTCCGCACTGTGCCCGACGGCGATGCTGTTCGTGCGCTGCGCCGGTGGCATCAGCCACCATCCGGACGAACATGTCGACCCGGCCGATGCCGAGGTCGCGTTGGCGGTCATGCGCCACTTCATCGATCACCTGGGAGCGTCTCTTGTCACCTGATCTGCGGCATCTGCATACCTTTGGCGAACTCGATCCACCGCAACGGTTGCTGATGGGGCCGGGTCCTGTCAACGCCCATCCGCGGGTGCTGCGCGCGATGGCGGCCGACCTGCTCGGCCAATTCGATCCGGAAATGACCGCCTACATGAACGAGGTGATGGCGTTGTACCGGCCGCTCTTCGGCACCGAGAACCGCTGGACCTTTATGGTCGATGGCACCGCCCGCGCCGGCATCGAGGCGGCGCTGGTGTCGCTGGTGCGCCCGGGCGACCGCGTGCTGGTGATCAACTTCGGCCGCTTCGGCCTGTTGCTCACCGAAATCCTGCAGCGCATCGGTGCAGAGGTGCAGAGCGTCGACGCGCCCTGGGGCGAGGTGGTGCCGCAGGCGGCGATCGCCGATGCGATCGAACGGGTCGCGCCCAGCGTGGTCGCCACCGTGCATGGCGATACATCCACCACCATGGCGCAACCGCTCGATGGCCTGGGTGCGCTGTGTCGTGCAGCCGGCGCGCTGAGTTACGTCGATGCCACCGCCACCCTCGGCGGCATGGAGATCGCCAGCGACCGCTGGGACGTGGACGTGGTCACCGGCGGCCTGCAGAAGTGCCTGGGTGGGCCATCCGGCTCGGCGCCGATCACGGTCTCCGCGCAGGCGGCCGAGGCGATCTTCGCGCGGCGCCATGTCGAGCGCGGTATCGCCCGTGCCGATATCGCCGATGGCAGCGGCCTGCGCATCGGCTCGAACTATTTCGATCTGGCGATGATCATGGATTACTGGTCGGACAAGCGCCTGAATCACCATACCGAGGCCACCAGCATGTTGTACGCCGCCCGCGAGTGCGCGCGTGTCGCGTTGCAGGAAGGCCTGCCGACGCGTTTCGCCCGTCATGCCGCCGCCGGCCGCGCGGTGGTGGCCGGCGTGCGTGCACTGGGGCTGCAGGTCTTCGGCGACGATGCGCAACGCATGCACAACGTCACCGGCGTGGTGATCCCGGCCGGCATCGATGGCGAGGCCGTGCGGCGGCGCATGCGCGAGGATTTCGAGATCGAGATCGGCACCGCGTTCGGGCCGCTGCAGGGGCGCATCTGGCGCATCGGTGCGATGGGCTACAACGCGATGAAGCACAAGGTGCTGCTCACCCTGGCCGCACTGGAAGCGGTGCTGCGCGCCGAGGGCCACGTCTGCACCCCGGGGCTGGCCGTGGACGCCGCGCTGGCCGCCTGGCACATGGAGCCGGTGACATGAGCGCGGCGCGCGACCTGGTCGGCTACGGCGCCACTCCACCGCCCGCGCAGTGGCCTGGCGGTGCGCGCATCGCCGTGCAGTTCGTCGTCAACTACGAAGAAGGCGCGGAAAACTGCGTGCTCAATGGCGATGCCGGCTCCGAAGCATTCCTGTCGGACATGGTCGGCGCGCAATCGCATCCGGCGCGCGCCATGGCGATGGAAAGCCTGTACGAATACGGCAGCCGTGCCGGCTTCTGGCGGCTGCACCGGCTGTTCAGCGCGCGCAGGGTGCCGGTGACGGTGTTCGCGGTGGCCAGCGCCCTGGCCCACAATCCGGAGGCGGTCGCCGCCATGCAAGCGGCCGAATGGGAGATCGCCAGCCATGGGCTGCGCTGGATCGACTACCAGACCATCGCCGAAGACGTCGAACGCGCACACATCGCCGAGGCGATCGCCCTCCACACCCGCATCACCGGCGCCCGGCCGCTGGGCTGGTATCAGGGCCGCAGCAGCCCCAACACCGCGCGGCTGATCGCCGAGGACGGCGGCTTTCTCTACGACGCCGACAGCTATGCCGACGACCTGCCCTACTACGACCGTCGCCATGGTCGCGCGCAGCTGATCGTGCCTTACACCCTGGACGCCAACGACATGAAGTTCGTCGCCTACAACGGATTCGCCGACGGCGAGTCGTTCTTCCGCTACCTGCGCGATGGCTTCGAACAATTGCGCAGTGAGGGTGGGCGCATGTTCTCGGTCGGCCTGCATGGCCGCATCGCCGGCAGGCCGGCACGCGCGGCGGCGCTGGCGCGTTTCATCGACCACGTGCTCGCCAGCGGCGATGCGTGGGTCGCGCGTCGCATCGATATCGCCCGCCATTGGCTGCAGGTGCACCCACCATGAGCCTGGTCGAGCACAACAGCCTGGAGGCCGCCGCGTTCGTGGCGCGCTACCGCGCGCTGTTCGAGCATTCGCCATGGGTGGTCGAGCGCGCCGTGGAACGACGTCCGTTCGACGACGTGTATCGCGGCTTGATGCAGGTGGTGTGGGAGGCGTCGTTGGACGATCAGCTCGCGCTGATCCGCGCCCACCCGGAACTGGCCGGCAAGGCGATGGTCGATCGCACGCTCACGGCCGCATCGGCGGCCGAGCAGGCGGCGGCCGGCCTGGATCGCTTGAGCGAGGACGAGTTCGCGCGTTTCCACGCACTGAACCATGCCTATCGCGAGCGTTTTGGGTTTCCGTTCGTGATCTGCGTGCGGCTGCACGACAAAGCGGCCATCCTGGAAGCATTGGAACGTCGGTTGCAATCCTCACCCGATACCGAGATCGCCACCGCCATCGCCGAGATCGGCAAGATCGTGCACCTGCGCCTGGAGGCATTGCCATGAGCCTGGCCCAACTCGAACGCGAACTCGCACGCGAACTGCAGCAATTGGCTCACGGGGGCGAAGCCTGGGTGCAGGCACGCGTGCACCCGGCCGGGCATGTCTACGACGCGGTGATCGTCGGCGCCGGCCAGAGCGGCCTGGGCGCAGCTTTCGCACTGCAGCGCGAGCGCGTGTACAACCTGCTGGTCATCGATGAGAACCCGCCGGGGCTAGAAGGCCCATGGGTGACCTACGCGCGCATGCAGACCTTGCGGACGCCCAAGCACATCACCTCGATCGATCTCGGCATACCGGCGCTGACCTTTCGCGCCTGGTGGGAAGCGCAGCACGGCACCGCCAGCTGGGACGCGCTGGACAAGATCCCGCGCGGCAGCTGGATGGACTATCTGCGCTGGTACCGCACGGTGCTGCGGCTACCGGTCCGCAATCACACGCGCTTGGCGCGGGTCGAGCCCAACGTGGCGCCTGGCATCCACCGGCTGCACTTGGCAATGGGCGCGCCGCTGCTCGCGCGCAAGCTGATCCTGGCCACCGGCATCCAGGGCGGCGGCCAATGGCAGGTTCCGGCGGAGATCGTGCAGGCGCTGCCGGCGCAGCGCTATGCGCACACCTCCAGCCACATCGATTACGCCGCGCTGGCGGGCCGGCGAATCGGCATCCTCGGCGGCGGCGCCTCGGCGTTCGACAACGCCTGCCATGCGCTGGAGCAAGGCGCCGCCTGTGCAGAGGTGTTCGTCCGCCGCAGCGAACTGCCGCGTATCAATCCGTTCCGTCACATGGAGCAGGCCGGCATCATTCCGCGCTTCCTGGCGCTGCCGGATGCGGACAAGTACCGGATGATGGCCAGCTTCTTTGCGCACAACCAGCCGCCGACCAACGACACCTTCCAGCGCGCCTGTGCGCAGCCGGGATTCTCGCTGCATCTGGGCGCGCCCTGGCTGTCGCTGGTCGAGCGCGACGACGCGGTGGTGGTGCGCACCCCGCAGGGCGAACACCACTTCGATTTCCTGGCCATCGCCACCGGCCTGGTCACCGATCCGCAGCTGCGTCCGGAGCTGGCCGCGTTGTCCGGGCGCATCGCCTGCTGGGCCGACCGCTATCGACCACCGGCTGGCCAGGCCAACGCGATGCTCGACGCCCATCCCTACCTCGGCCCGGGCTTCGAGCTGCTGCCGCGTAGCGACGACGACGCTGCCGCACTGCATGGCCTGTTCGCCTTCAACTATTCGGCGCTGATCAACCATGGTCCATCGGCCGCTGCATTGTCTGGCCTGAAGGTCGCGCTGCCGCGGTTGGCGCGCGCAGTGGCCGACCAGTTGTTCGTCGACGACCGCCAGAGCATCGTCGAGCGCTATCTGGCCTACGACCAGGCCGAGTTCGTCGGCCAATGGCCGCAGCCGACCCAGGCGGTGGCATGAGCACACTATCCACTCACGTGCTGGATACCGCCCGCGGCCGCCCCGCGGCCGGCATCGTGCTGCGGCTGTTTGCCGGAGACCAGCTGGCGTTCGACGGGATCACCGATGCCGGCGGGCGCTGCCCGGCCCTGGCGGCGTTGGCGCTGCCGCCGGGCCGGTATCGCCTGGAGTTCGAGGTTGCCGGATATTGGCGCGCTGCCGGCGTACCGCTGGCCGAGCCTCCCTTCCTCGACCTGATTCCGATCGCCTTCGGCATCGCTGAGCCGGGCCATTACCACGTGCCGTTGCTGCTTTCGCCCTATGGCTATTCCACCTATCGCGGCAGCTGAGCGCAGCATCGGCGTCGACGGACCACGGCGCACACACCGGCTGTCACCGGCGGCCGGTACAATGGCGCGCTCCGGCAAGCGGCCGGGCCCCGGAATCGACATGATCCACAACGATGTACTGCGCAGCATTCGCTACATGCTCGATCTGAGCGAGGACCGGGTGGTGGACATCGCCCGGCAGGCCGATCCTGACTACGCCGTCGAGCGGCCGCAGGTGCAGGCCTGGCTCAAGAAGGAGGACGAGCCTGGTTTCGAAGCCTGCCCGGACGCGATGCTGGCGCGCTTCCTCGATGGCCTGGTGCTGCGCTTCCGCGGCCGCGACGAGAGCCAGCCGCCGCGCCCGATCGAGACGCGGGTGAACAACAACCTGGTGCTGAAGAAGCTGCGCGTGGCCTTCGAACTGAAGGACCTGGACATGCATGCCATCTTCGCCGGCGCCGGCTTCCCGCTGTCCAAGCCGGAGTTGTCGGCGTTGTTCCGTCAGCCTGGTCACAAGAATTTCCGGCCCTGCGGCGACCAGTTGCTGCGCGCCTTCCTCAAGGGCCTGACCGCGCGCATGCGCGAAGCCGGCTGAGCCACGCCGCGCCAGCGACGTTGGGCGCGGCGGCATACCGCCGCAACGGCCAGCCGCCGCAGTGGCGCTGATGCGCAGGGGCGGCGTCGCGCCGGTCCGGTGCGGCCCGTTATCCTTGCCGCGCATGAATGCTCCCGCCTTTCCGATCTCGCCGCTGCTGCCGCAGCTGTGCGCCAGTCTCGTCCGCCACCCGCGCCTGGTGCTGGAAGCACCGCCCGGCGCCGGCAAAACCACCCAGGTACCGCTGGCCCTGCTGGATGCACCCTGGCTGGACGGGCGCCGCATCGTGATGCTGGAGCCACGCCGGGTCGCCGCGCGCAGCGCCGCGCAGTTCATGGCGCGCCAGCTCAACGAGCCAGTCGGCGAGACGGTCGGCTATCGCATCCGCTTCGATAACAAGACCTCGGCGCGCACCCGGATCGAAGTCGTCACCGAAGGCATCCTGACCCGCATGCTGCAGGACGATCCGATGCTGGAGGGGGTCGGCGCGCTGCTGTTCGACGAATTCCACGAACGCCATCTGGCCGGCGACCTCGGGCTGGCGCTGGCGCTGGATGTGCAGGCACAGGTGCGCGACGACCTGCGTATCGTGGTGATGTCGGCCACGCTCGACGGCGAGCGCCTGGCCGAGTTTTTGGAGGCTCCACGGCTGAGCAGCGCCGGACGCAGCTTCCCGGTGGAGATCGCGCATTTCCCCGCACGGCGCGACGAGGCGCTGGAAGCGCAAACGCGGCGTGCGGTCGAACATGCGCTCACCACCCATCCCGGCGATGTCCTGGTGTTCCTGCCCGGTCAACGCGAAATCGCGCGCGTGCTTGGCGTACTGCAGAGCGCGCTGGACCCGGCGCTGCAGGTGCTGCCGCTGCACGGCGAGTTGTCGGTGGAAGCACAAGGCCAGGTGCTGCAGCCCGATCCGCAGGGTCGCCGACGCGTGGTGTTGGCGACCAATGTCGCCGAATCCTCGGTGACCTTGCCCGGCGTGCGAGTGGTGATCGACAGCGGCCAGGCGCGCGAGCCGCAGTACGACCCGAACAGCGGGTTTTCGCGACTGGACGTGGTCACCATTTCGCAAGCCTCGGCCGACCAGCGCGCCGGCCGTGCCGGCCGCGTCGCCAGCGGCTGGGCCTACCGCTTGTGGCCGCAATCGCAGCGGCTGGAGCCGCAGCGGCGCGCCGAGATCGGCCAGGTCGAACTGGCCGGACTGGCACTGGAGCTGGCGGCCTGGGGCAGCACGGCGCTACGTTTCGTCGATCCGCCACCGGCCGGCGCGATGGCCGCTGCCGGCGAACTGCTGCAGCGGCTGGGTGCCCTCAGCGCGGCCGGTGGAATCAGCGCGCTGGGGCGACGCATGCTGGCGCTGGGCACCCATCCCCGCTTGGCGGCGATGCTGGCGCAAGCCGGCGCGCCAGCACGGCTGGCGCTGGCCTGCGACCTGGCGGCGCTGCTGGAAGCCCGCGACCCGCTGCGGCAGGGCGGCGATGCGCTGGCGGCGCGCTGGCGTGCGCTGGCCGGCTTCCGCCACGGGCGCAGCGGTGCCGAGGCCAGCCGCAGCGCACTGGCGGCGATCGACAGTGCGGCCAAGCAATGGCGGCGCCGGCTGCGCTGCGACCTGGCGCCACCGAACAGCGTGGAGGCACATGCGCTCGGCGATCTGCTGGCGCATGCCTTCCCCGATCGGATCGCCGCACGCCATCCCGGCGATCCGCTGCGTTACCTGCTGGCCAATGGCCGCAGCGCGCGCCTGTTCGAGCACAGCGACCTGCGCGGCGAGCCCTGGCTGGTGATCAGCGAGCTCCGCCACGAGGCCAAGGACGCGCTGTTGCTGCGGGGTGCGCCGGTGGATGAGGCCTACCTGCGACAGACCTTCCCCGACCGCTTCGTGCAACAGGACGTGGTGCTGTGGGATGCCGACAAACGTGCGCTGGTGGCGCGCCGGCAATCCAGCTTCGACCGCATCGTGCTCGACAGCCGCCCGGCCGGGCGGGTCGATCCCGCGCAGGCGGCAGGCGCGCTCACCGAGGCGGTGCGCCAGCTCGGCCTGGACGCGCTGCCCTGGACCGAAGGGCTACGCCAATGGCGCGCGCGGGTGCAGTCGCTCCGTACCTGGATGCCCGAGCTGGCGCTGCCGGACCTGTCCGACGATGCCCTGCTGGCCACGCTCGACGACTGGCTGCGCCCCGCCTTCGTCGGCAAGACCCGGCTGGACGCGTTGGACGAAGCCAGCCTGGGCGATGCGCTCAAGGCGGCGCTGCCGTGGGAGCGGCGCCAGGCCATCGATCGCCACGCGCCAGCGCGGATCGGCGTGCCCTCGGGCATGGAGCGGCCGATCAGCTATGCGCTCGACCACCTCGGTCAGCCGCTGTCGCCGGTGCTGGCGGTCAAGCTGCAGGAACTGTTCGGGTTGGCCGACAGTCCCCGGGTGGCCGACGGCCACATTGCGCTCACCTTGCACCTGCTCTCGCCCGGTGGCCGTCCGCTGCAGGTCACCCAGGATCTGAAGAGCTTCTGGGCCAACACCTATCCCGACGTGAAGAAAGAAATGAAGGGCCGCTATCCGAAGCATCCGTGGCCCGACGATCCCTGGACCGCCACTGCCACCCACCGCGCCAAGCCGCGTGGCACCTGAGCTCGCACGCGTGGTTTTCCGAACGGCAGCCAAATCGCCGGGCCTGTGCTGACACCCTTTATACGTCCGACCCCACAGACTGCGGCCACGATACTCAGAAAGGAGCCGCCCCCATGAGCAAGCTGACTGTGATCACCGAACGCGCGCTGGAACGCGCCCTGGAACTGGCAGGCACGGCGGGCGACCACCTGCGCCATGCCGCCTCGAACGCCGGCGACCAGGCCCGTCATGCGGGTAATAGCCTGCGCCACCTTGGCCCGGGCGCCAGCGACTGGCTCAAGACCGGCGCTGCCCTCGGTGCGGTGCGGACCGGCAGCAAGGCGGCGACCCGCCTGGTCAAGCGCAATCCTGCGGTGACGGTTGCCGCCGCGGTCGCTGGCCTGGGCCTGATCGGCTATGCCGTCTATCGCAAGCGCAAGCGCGACCAGGACGTGATCGGCGGCAATGTGCATCGTCTGGACCGCGACAGCGCTGGCAACGCCAACGCCCGCCGGGCCGCGTTTCAGCGCCGCAATGCGGTGACGCCGAGCGACGGCATCGAGTAAGTCGCTCGCTCCGAAAGCTGTCACTGCATCAGGCAACGCCACGGCTCGCGCCGTGGCGTTGTCGTTTCCGGCCTCGCTCGGCGGCGTGGCCTCAGCGCTGCAACCGCGCAGGCCGGGCAGCAGCCCTTCGCGCTTGTGACCTGCCGATCGCATGCGATCACCAGCGCTCGCAGATCACAGCACGCGACAGGATTGCCTCCCTGCACGCCACCAAAAATGCATCCTGCAAGCCACGCACCCCACGTCTGCGGCGCGCCCATCACATCACTGGCTCGATCGAGGCCTGCGCTGCTGCGCTGACGGCGAGCAACCGTTCCGCATGCAGAGGCTAGCGCACGCGTCGCGGCCGTCTGCGCGCCGCATCCGGCTGGCGCGGCGACTGCATCGCCTGTGCTTGCGCGACACGCCACTGGCCCGGTTGCAAGGTCTCCAGCGTCCAGTCGCCGATCGCCACCCGCACCAATCGCAGCGTGGGTAAACCGACCGACGCGGTCATCCGGCGCACCTGACGATTGCGTCCCTCGCTGATCGTCAGCTCCAGCCAGCTGTCGGGCACGCTTTTGCGTACACGGATCGGCGGATCGCGCGGCCACAGCGTGGGCGCCGGTTCCAGCGCGCGAACCTTGGCCGGACGGGTTGGGCCATCGTTGAGCAGCACGCCGTCGCGTAGCGCCTGCACCTGGCTCGGCTGCGGCTGCCCCTCGACCTGCACCCAGTAGGTCTTGGGCAGTTTGTGCCGAGGATCGGTCAAGCGGTGCGCCAGTGCGCCATCGTCGGTGAGCAGCAACAAGCCTTCGCTGTCGTGGTCCAGCCGCCCGGCCGGATAGATCTCAGCAGGCAATCCGAACTCGGCCAGGGTGCGCCGTGGTGGCTGCGAGCGATCGCTGAACTGCGATAGCACGCCATAGGGTTTGTTCAACAGCACCAGCATGCGCGGTCCATCACGGGCAATGAGTCAACAACAAAGCATTCGAACCGCAATGCGACAGCGTCGGTGCCGTGTGCCTGACACGCGCACGCGGGGGCGGGCCGTCGCACACGCCCCCACGCGCCAGCACGATCGGGACCTGCCAGCGCTCAGCGCTTGACGAACTTGAGCGTCATGCGGTCGCTCTCGCCAATCGCCTGATACTTGGCGTCGTCGGCCTTCTCGTGGTTATTGCTCGGCGGCAAGGTCCACACCCCGTTGGGGTAGTCCTTGGTATCGCGCGGATTGGCATTGAGCTCGCTCTTGCCCGCCAGCTTGAAACCGGCGGCTTCGGCCATCGCAATCACCTGTGCCTGGCCAACGTAGCCGCTCTTGTCGTCGGCCGGTACATCGGCCTTGGCGCGGTGCTCCACCACCCCCAGCACACCACCCGGCTTGAGCACCTTGTAAAAGCCCTGGAACATCGCCTCGGCGTTGCCGGCCATGCGCCAGTTGTGCACGTTGCGGAAGGTCAGCACCAGGTCGGCGGAATTGTCCGCCCCGAACACCGGCGCACTGGGCGCATAGGCGACGATGGTCGGCGCGCCATAAATCTGCGGCTTGGCCTTGAGCTTGCTCTCCAGCTCGTCGCGCGCGCGCTGCGCGTAATCGCGACTGCGACCTTCCGGCACCGCACCCGGATCGACGACCGCCGCCACATACTTGCCCTTCTCGCGCAGATAGGGCGCCAGGATTTCCGAATACCAACCGCCCCCGGGCGTGATCTCGATGACGGTCTGGGTGGGCTTGATGCCGAAGAAGGCCAGGGTCTGGCCCGGATGGCGATAGATGTCGCGCTTGGCATAGACCTGGTCGCGCCAGCTACCATTGATTGCCGCCTGCAGCGCGGCGTCCGGTGCCGGCAGACTCGCGGTATCGGCGGGTTTGGTGGCTGCCGCTTCCGGCACGCACAGTGCCACTGCCAGACTCATCACACATGCACAGGCCAGCTTGTTGCCGATCATTGCAGCGTCCTCCGCGGAAAAAGTAGCGCGAGCCTAGCACGTGACCGCGGCCACGGGCGGCGGCGATGGGCCGGCGCTGTAGATGGGTGTGATGCACCCGTTCAATTCACGTGAGTCGAGCAGCGCGATGGACGGAACGCTGCATCCACGCCCCGAATCACACGCAACTTAGGTGGCGATGACTATCCTGTGCCGGTTCGCAACAGGAGCCGTGTGATGCCTCAATCCCGTGCGCTTGGCCGCTCCGGCCTGCAGATCCAACCGATCGTCTTCGGCGGTAACGTGTTCGGCTGGAGTGCCGACGAGGCGACCTCGTTCGCCTTGCTCGATGCCTTCGTCGATGCGGGATTCAACCTGATCGATACTGCCGACGCCTATTCCGGCTGGGTGCCCGGCAATCGCGGGGGCGAATCGGAAACCATCATCGGCCGCTGGCTGGCGCGCAGCGGCAAGCGCGACCAGGTCGTGATCGCGACCAAGGTCGCCAAGTGGAGCGAGCATCCCGGACTATCGCCGGACAACATCGCCGCGGCGGTGGAGGATTCGCTGCGTCGTCTGCAGACCGATGTGATCGATCTGTACCAAGCCCACGAGGACGACGAGTCGATCCCGCTGGAGGCGACCTTGGCCGCGTTCGGCCGCTTGATCGAACAAGGCAAGGTGCGCGCGATCGGTGCATCCAATTACAGCGCTGCACGCCTGCGCGATGCGCTGGATGTTTCCGAGCAATATGCGCTCCCGCGTTACGAGAGCTTGCAGCCGGAATACAACCTCTACGATCGCGCCGGTTACGAAGCGGAACTGGAGCCGCTGGTGCGCGAGCGCGGACTGGGCGTGATCAGTTATTACTCGTTGGCCAGCGGCTTTCTCAGCGGCAAATACCGCAGTGCCGACGATGCCGGCAAGAGCACCGCGCGCGGCGCGGCGGTGGTCAAGCAATACGTCAATCCACGTGGCTTGCGCATTCTGCAAGCACTGGACGATATCGCCGCCAGCCACACGGCCACGCCTGCGCAGATTGCGCTGGCGTGGTTGATCGCGCGTCCCAGCCTGACCGCCCCGATCGTCAGCGCCACCAGCGTCGAGCAATTGCACGATGTGCTCGCTTCGGCGCGCATCGCGCTGAGTCAGGCGCAGATCTCCCAGCTCGACGATGCCAGCGCGCAGGCCTCGGACGCCGCTGTCTGAGCCACCGCTGGACGCGCAGGCCGGCGTGCGCGCTTGACGACCTCACCCTGGGTGGCGCGCCTTCGCGCCCACCCGCGTTTTTTTGCAAGGAGTTCCGATGTCCCCCGTCATCAACCGCCGTATCGTCCTGGCGTCACGCCCACAAGGCGAACCGACCGCCGACAATTTTCGCCTGGAAGACGTCGCACTGCCGGCAACCGGCCACGATCAGATCCTGGTCCGCAACCGCTTCCTGTCGCTGGATCCCTATATGCGCGGACGCATGGACGATGGCCCTTCCTATGCGGCACCGGTCGCCATCGATGCGGTGATGGAGGGCGGTACCGTTGGCGAGGTACTGGAATCGCATCATCCCGATTACCAGGCTGGCGATCTGTTGGTCCTGCCCGGCGGCTGGCAGACGCATACCTTGCTCACGCCCGCTGCGCCGCTGCGCAAGCTGCCAAAGGAGCAGGGCGTGCCGGCCAGTACCGCACTCGGTGTCTATGGCATGCCTGGCTTCACCGCCTATGCCGGTTTGCACGAGATCGGCAAGCCGCAGGCCGGCGAAACGCTGGTGGTGGCCGCGGCCAGCGGGCCGGTCGGCGCAACCGTTGCGCAATTGGCGCGCCTGCAAGGCTTGCGGACGGTCGCCATTGCCGGTGGTGCGGAAAAGGTCGCCTACCTGCGCGACACGTTGCAGGTGGACGTTGCGCTGGACCACCGTGCGGAGGACTTCGCAGCGCAGCTCCGCGCCGCGACCCCCAACGGTATCGACATCTATTTCGAAAACGTCGGCGGCAAGGTATTCGATGCCGTGCTGCCGCAGCTCAACACGTTTGCCCGCATGCCGGTCTGCGGCATGGTCGCCACCTACAACCGTCGCGGCCAGACGCTGCCCGGCCCCGACCGCCTGCCGGACTTCATGGGCTTGATGCTGCGCAAGCGCCTGACCGTGCGTGGCTTCCTGCAGCAGGATTTCATTCGCCTGATGCCGGCCTTCGTGCGCGAGATGGGCCAATGGCTACGCGAGGGCCGCATCCACTACCGCGAGCATCTGCTGCATGGTCTGGATAGCGCACCGCAAGGCCTGATCGGCCTGCTGCGCGGCGACAACTTCGGCAAGGTGGTCGTCGCGCTGGATTGAGCGCCGCCACCCTGCCCCGCTTTCCCCTGACGCAAAGGAGCATCATGACTGTCCCCGCCTTCGGCCTTGGCACGTTTCGTCTCAAGGATCAGGTCGTCATCGACTCGGTCCGTCACGCGCTGGAGCTTGGCTATCGCGCGATCGACACCGCGCAGATCTATGACAACGAAGCCCAGGTCGGCCAGGCCATTGCCGCGGCGCCTGTGCCGCGCGAGCAGATCTACCTGACCACCAAGATCTGGGTCGACAAGTTCCAGCGCGATGCGCTGCGGGCCAGCCTGCAGGAGAGCCTGCACAAGCTCGGCACCGACCATATCGACCTCGCCTTGATTCATTGGCCTTCGCCCAAGGGCGAGGTGCCGATGCGCGAGTATCTGCAGGCCCTGGCCGATGCCCAGCGAGACGGGCTGACGCGCGCGATCGGCGTGTCCAATTTCACCATCGCGTTGATGCGCGAGGCGATCGACATCCTCGGTGCAGAGGCGATCGCCACCAACCAGATCGAAGTGCATCCCTACCTGCAGAATCGTGCGCTGATCGCCTTTCTGCGCGAACAAGGCATCCATGTGACCTCGTACATGACGCTGGCGGTCGGCGAGGTGCTGAAGGATCCGGTGATCCAGGCCATTGCCCAACGCCATGACGCCACGCCTGCGCAGGTCACGCTGGCCTGGGCGCTGCAGCAGGGATATTCGGTGATCCCGTCCTCGACCAAGCGGGCCAATCTGGAAAGCAACCTGAAAGCACAACAGCTGCAGCTGAGCGCGCAGGACATGGCCGAGATCGCCACGTTGGACCGCGGGCAGCGGCTGGCCAATCCGCGCGCCATCGCTCCTGACTGGGACTGAGTCCTCGTTTCGAACGTGTCCTGCGCCATCGAACGATGGTGCAGGTCTCGGCGCGCGACCGCTCGTCGCCGCGTGCTGGCTTGCAGGTGATGAGCGCTGCTAGGGTGCCGCCACAGGGGCCGTTCCACTCACGGAGTCCGACCGATGCAGACCACGTCCGTTCAGACCCGCCGCAGTTCCCGTTTCGACGTCGATGCCGAACTCGCCTATTGGCGCAACGTGCATGCCGAGGGCCATCTCGGCGGCTATGAATTTGGCGATTACGCCCGTCTGCTGACGCTGGGCTATGACATCTATCTGGCCTATCCGCGCGCCAGCGAAGCGCAGCTGTACCGCGTACTGCAGGATGGCTATTACCGTGCGTTGCCGATGCTGACGATTCCCTGGGACCAGGCACGATGGATCGTGCGCCACGCCTGGCATCATCTAGAAGAATCCGCAGTGCGCCATTGAAAGCGGGCAGGATGGCACGCCTGCGCCCAGGCGGAATCGCCCTGGGCTACCGTGGCAGTGGTCGGCTAGCGCCCGCTAGCCAGGCCATCGGCAAGGGACACCGCCAATGCGGTATCCACGGATTGTCGTCAGTGCGGCAAACCGGCTGCAACCGCCTGCCTGTCGAGACGGTGCTTGTCCGCTAACGCCTGCATGCCCTGCAAGGTCGCGGTGATCAAGCTGGCATAGCGCAGGCGCCAGAGCTGGGCGCGGTCGCCTGCGTCCTGTGCATTGCCCAGGCCGTCGAGCACCTGCGGCAAGCGACGGTCGGCCAATGCCGAGGGCGCCAGATACGGCTTCTCCGGCGCGATCACATCCACCGGTGCCCGCCAGTCGTCGGCCACATGCTGGGCGATGCCAGCCAGATGCGACAGCTGGTGCATGCCGATCAAGGTCTCATGCAACATTTCCCGGCACGCCCATTGCCAGAGCGCCAGCTTTTCCGAGGGATCCTGGGCGATCTCGGTGAGTGCCCTGTCCACTTTCTCGATGCGTGAATCAAGCATTGCCGACCTCCGATGCTGCTATGCAACATACTTCACCATACCCCGTGAGAATTCGGTGAGCCAGACGTTTGGGCGACGTCAGTGCAGCGATCTCAGACAGGGTTCACGCTTTGCCAGGGAGGTCCTGCAGCGGCGCGAACGGAGGTGGGCATCTTGGGGCGCCGATCATGTGAAGGCGACTGCGCATCACATGCGGCGGATCGATCTTTGGTGCCGCTGAATGCGGCCAGCGGCACGGGCGACAGGCGAACGGAAGACACCCGCTCGGGGCGTCATCTCGACAGCGGCCGATGTGTCCGAGCAGCGGCCACGGCCACAAGGCCAACACGTACCGCCAGCGACCCATCCGGTCGATCGTTCGACGCGGGACGATAGCGGTGAGGTCGTGCCTGCATCGCGCCGGCGGCGCGATGCAGGCACACGCAGCGATCAGGCCAGGGTGAGGGTCACATCGATATTGCCGCGGGTGGCGTTGGAGTACGGGCACACCTGGTGCGCCTTGTCGACCAGCGCCTGCAGCTCGGCCTTGTCCATGCCCGGCACGGCGATACGCAGTTCGACCGCGATGCCAAAGCCGCCCGGAATCTGGCCGATGCCGACGCTGCCATCGATGCTGATCTCGCCCGGCAGCTTGAGCTTGTCCTGCGCTGCCACCGCCTTCATCGCACCGATGAAGCAGGCCGAATAACCGGCAGCGAACAGCTGTTCGGGATTGGTGCCATCGCCACCGGCGCCGCCCAGCTCGCGCGGGGTCGACAGCTTGACGTCCAACGCCTTGTCCGAGGACACGGCACGGCCTTCGCGGCCACCCGTCGCAGTGGCGTGGGCGGTGTAGAGGATCTTTTCGGGTGAGGCCATGGTGGTTCTCCAGGGTGAGCGCGATTGCGCGGTGATTAATACACTACTAAATAGTGCGCTATATTTATCTGACGGTTTTTGGGTGGTGTGCCCGTCAAACGGTCTCCAGATTGGAGCGTAGCTGCTCCAGTGACTGCTTGAGGTGACGCAATTCTTCCAACGAGCAGGCAGAGGCGCAGAAGACCTGCGCTGGCACCTTGCCCGCCTTGGCGCGCAGTGCGCGTCCGGCATCGGTCAGAGCGACGATGACCTGGCGCTCGTCGCTGGCCGCTCGCGTCCGGCTGACGAGGCCGGCAGCCTGCAGCCGCTTGAGCAGCGGCGTCAACGTCGCCGAATCCAGCGACAGACGCTGGCCGATGTCCGACACGCTGCGGCTGTCCTGTTCCCACAGCACCAGCATGACCAGGTACTGCGGATAGGTGAGCTCCAGGTCTTTCAACAGGCCACGATAGAGCTTGTGCATCGCCAGATTCGTCGAATACAGCGCAAAGCACAGCTGGTTGTCCAGCTTGAGCAGAGCGGCTTCGGTGGGAGTGTCGCTGCGTTCCATGCGGCTAATTTAGATCGCAGAAAATTAAATAGCAAGCGATTTATTTGTCCGAGCCTGCTATTGGCTGAATGTCGGCAGGCGGTGTCCTCTGTGTCTCGCCAGCCTCGTCCTAGGATGGGCAACCCTGTGTGGAGAAGCCCCATGCGTCGCCCTCTCGGTGTGCTGGCAGTGCTGGCGTTGTTGTTGGGCATGCCGGTATTGGCGTCGACGCCCAGCAAGACGGTGGCCGTCGGACCTAGCGTCATCGGCCCCGGAATGCAGGCGCTTCAGGCCGAGCAAGGACGCCAGTGTCCATCGATGGCGATCGACCGATTGGCGCCGGCCGACCTGCTCGATGCCGAGGAGCGCTTCCGCGACGCCTTGTCGGCCGCCGAGCGGCAACGGCTGGATCGGCAACTGCCGCAGGATCGCGATGGCCCGGCGCGCTGCGCGCAACGCAATGGCGCCAGTTGCCCGGGTGAGGCCTATCTGGAAGAAATCGCCGGTGCCGGCCTGATGCCGCGCTTTGTGGCCAGGCTGTGCGCAGCCGACACGGCGCACTGAGCGCCGCGCCCGTTGATCGCGCTCAGGCGCGGTGGCCCGTCGCCAGGTACTCGGCGCTCTGCATCTCGATCAGCCGCGAGGCAGTGCGCTCGAACGCGCCGGCCAAGCGCTGGCCGCTGTACAAGCCCGGCGGTGCAGCGTGCGCCGTGCAGACCAGGTTGACGTGGCGGTCGTACAACTCGTCGATCAGATTGACGAAGCGCCTCGCGGCGTCCTCGTTCATGCGATCGAAGTGCGGGATGCCGCCCAACAACACGGTGGTGAACTCGCGCGCGATCTCGATGTAATCCGAGGGCCCGCGCGGCCCCTCGCACAAGGCCGTGAAGTCGAACCAGGCGATGCTCTTGCCGCGTGCACGTACAGCGATCTTGCGCGCTTCGATCTCGATATTGCCGGCGCGCGCCTCGGCATTGCCGCTGAGTTCGGCCCAGCGCTGTGCCAGCCACGGGTCGGACTGCGCATCCAGCGGCGTGCGGTAGACCGGCGAGCGGGTCAGCGCGCGCATGCGGTAGTCTTCGGTGCCTTCGGCATAGAGCTCGACGCAGAACTTCTGCAGCAGCGCGATCGCCGGCAGGAAACTGTCGCGCTGCAGGCCGTTGGCGTACAGATTGTCCGGGGCGGTGTTGGAGGTGGTGACCAGAGTCACCCCTTCGGCAAACAACCGCTCCAGCAGGCGCGCCAGCAACATGGCATCGCCGATGTCGGTGACGAAAAACTCGTCCAGCACCAGCACGCGCAGATTCTCGCGCCATTCCTGGGCGATCTTGGCCAACGGATCGCTCTGGCCGGCATGCTCGCGCAGCCGCTCGTGCACACCGCGCATGAAGCGATGGAAATGCGTGCGGTACTTCTGCTTGATCGGCAGCCCGTCGTAGAACAAGTCCACCAGGAAGGTCTTGCCGCGCCCCACTCCGCCCCAGAAATACAGCCCGCGCACCGGCTCGGGCTTCTTCCAGAATGCCGACAGGCGATCCAGCCAGCCGTCCTGCGCGCTGTCCACCAGCGCCTCGTGGATCCGATCCAGCTCGGCCAGCGCCGGCTGCTGCGCCGGATCGGCGCGCCAGTCGCCGCGCTGCACGCCGGCGGCGTAGCGCTGCGAAGGGGTCATGTCACTCATCGTGTCTCTCCGCGGGCCGGCGGCGGCCTTGCCCGCTCAACGGCGCATCGCCAGGCGATGCGCATGGGCCATGCCGCGGTCAGACTGCGGCCGGCAACCAACGCCGGACACCATGCTGGATCGCCCCGCGCAGGTCGATCAATTTGCGGTGGAAAAAGTGGCTGGTATCGGGCATACGCACCAGCTCGGGCTGCTGCTCCAGCGTCTGCAGCCAGTCGTAGACTGCCTGCGGATCGACGATCTCGTCGGCATCACCCTGGATCACCAACCACTGCTCCGGCGGCTGCAGATCGCTGAAATCCCAGCGCCCAGCCGGCGGTGCGATCGAGATCAGCGCCTGCGGCGCCAAGGCCTCGGCCGCACGCAGCGATACATAAGCGCCGAAGCTGAAACCGGCCAGCCACAGCGCATCCTGCGGACGCTGGCGACGCACCCAGTCGGTGACCGCGCGCAGGTCCTCCTGCTCGCCCTCGCCGTGATCGAAGCTGCCGGCCGAGCCGCCGACGCTGCGGAAGTTGAATCGCACCACGGTGATGCCCAGCTCGCGCAGCGCGCGCGCCGCCATGGTGACGACCTTGTTGTGCATGCTGCCGCCCTCGGTAGAGAGCGGATGGCAGACGATGGCCGTGATCGCTTGCGGGATGACGTCCGGCTCAGGCAGGTCGACGGCCACCTCGAGCGGACCGACTGGCCCGTCCAGCGTCAGTGCGGTGGATTCGGTGGGAAATGAGGGATTGGACATCGCGTCATAATAGCCGCCCCGCCGGCCAGCTTCATCGCCCGGCCTGCACACTTCAGCGTCCTGCCCATGCACTTCCTGGTCTTTGCCGTCCTTTGCAGCGTGTTGGTGTCGGTCCTGCTGAAGCTGGCGCCACGCCATCGCATCGACGCGATGCAGGCGATCGCCTGGAACTACGCCATGGCCAGCGTGCTGGCCGCACTGCTGCTGCGGCCATCGTTCGCTGCGCTGCGCGATCCGCATACGCCCTGGGGCGCGCTGTTTGCGTTGTCGCTGGCGCTGCCCGGAATTTTCCTGGTGCTGGCGGGTTCGGTACAACGCGCCGGCATCGTGCGCAGCGATGTCGCCCAACGGCTGTCGCTGCTGCTATCGCTGGCTGCCGCCTTTGTATTGTTCGGCGAAACCGCCAGCACGGAGAAACTGGCCGGCCTGGTCTTGGGCGTGCTGGCGATGGCCGGCATCGTGCAACGTCCACGCACGACCGCGCCGGCATCGGTTGCGCGCGGCAACGACGAGGTGCCAGCGCGCGCTTGGCCGTGGTTGCTCGGCGTGTGGGCCGGCTTTGCGTTGATCGATGTATTGCTGAAGACGGTGGCGCGCTCCGGCACGCCGTCGCTGACCGCGCTGACGCTGTGTTTTGTGCTGGCCTTCGTCTGGCTGCTGGGCGCGCAGTGCCTGCGTCCGCGCGCAGCGCGCCGGCCGGATCTCCGCAGCCTCGCTGCCGGCCTGCTGCTGGGCGTGCTCAACTTCGGCAATATCCTGTTCTACGTGCGTGCGCACCAGTCTCTTCCCGACAGCCCGGCCACTGTGTTCGCGACCATGAATATCGGCGTGGTCGCGCTCGGCGCCATCGTCGGAATTGCCGCCTTCGGCGAGCGCACCACGCCGGCCACCCGGATCGGGCTGGGGCTGTCAGTGCTGGCGATCGGACTCATCGCCTGGAGCGCGCGCTAAAGGCGCACGCTCCGGCGGCGGTCCGCTCAACGCGCCCAGTGCGGAAACGGGTCGGGCAAGTCCAGCCAACCGATCGGGCCTTGTCGCAATTCCTGGTCGCTGAGCAGGCAGGCATCCAGCGCAGCGCGCGTGCGCGGCGCATCCATGTCGACACCAATCACCGCCAGCTCCTGTCGACGATCGCCCCAGAGCGGGTGCCACAAGCGCTGCATCGCCGCGTATTCGCCGGCATCGCCGACCTCGTGCACCTCCGGCAGCGGTGCGGTCCAACAGCGGGTCTGCTGACGCTGCCAGCCGAGATCCGTGTACGGCAGCGGCGTCGGCCCGGTCTGTACCGGCTGGCCGACGCATTGCGCATCGACACGATGACGCGCAGCGAACCAGAAGCCGGCGGCATGGGTCTGGGTCGCCCCGCCCACGCTGGACAATTCGCCCACCCAATCCATGCGACTGGCCAGCCAGAAGAACCCCTTGCTGCGGATCACCTGCGGTAGACCACTGTGCACCAGTTGCGCGAACCGCTGCGGATGGAACGGCCGGCGCGCGCGGTAGACGAAGCTGGTAATGCCGTATTCCTCGGTCTCCGGGGTGTGCTCGCCGCGCAGTTCCTGCATCCAGCCAGGTGCCAGCTGGGCGCGGGTGAAATCGAAACGTCCAGTGTCCAGCAGGGCCGATAGCGGCACTTCGCCGCGCTGCGCCTCGACGATCTGTGCCTGGCGGTTGAGCGCGCGCAGCACGGCATGCAGGCGCGCGCGTTGGGCGGGGTCGATCAGGTCGCACTTGCTGATCACCAGCACATCGGCAAACTCGACCTGTTCGCCGAGCAGTTGCACCAGCCCGCGCGTATCGTCCGGACCGGCTTGCTGGCCGAGCTCGGCCAGCGTCGCGGCCGAGCCGAAATCGTCCAGGAACCGGCTGCCATCGACCACCGTCACCATGGTGTCGAGCCGGGCGATATCCGACAGGCTGAAGCCATCGGCATCGCGCACCGCAAAGGTGGCCGCCACCGGCATCGGCTCGGCGATGCCGGTCGATTCGATCAACAGATAGTCGTAACGGCGTTGCTCGGCCAATCGACGCACTTCCTGCAGCAGATCGTCGCGCAAGGTGCAGCAGATGCAGCCGTTGCTGAACTCCACCAGGGTCTCCTCGGTACGGCGCAGCGCAGCGCCGCCGTCGCGCACCAGTTGCGCATCGATGTTGACCTCGCTCATGTCATTGACGATCACCGCCACCCGCAGGCCCTCGCGGTTGTGCAGCAGACGGTTGAGCAGGGTGGTCTTGCCGGCACCCAGGAAGCCGGACAGCACGGTGACAGGCAGGCGCGGGTCGCGCGGCGGAGAAAGGGGCATACGCGTGGCCTCAGTGAAAAGTGTTACTCTATAACACTTGCGCCCTGGAGCACGATCGATGCGCCCCCCCACCGCCCTGCTGGATGGCTCGGCCATCGCGCTGTCCAGCCTGTGCCTGCTGCATTGCCTGGCGCTGCCGCTGCTGGCCAGCGCGCTGCCACTGTTGGGGACATGGAGCCAGGCCGAATGGGTGCACGTGGTGTTCGCCACCCTCGCCGTCCCGCTGAGTGGCTATGCTCTATGGAGCACCCATCGTCGCCAGGCCCTGCCGCTGGCGGTCTGGACGTTGGCGATCCTGGGATTGGCCGCTCTGGTGCTGGGTGCCAGCGAGCAGGTCCCGCCATGGCTGGAAACCCGCATCACCGTCGGCGGCAGCCTGCTGCTGGCCAGCGCGCATCTGCTCAACCTGCGTTGGCGTGGCCGGCCAGCGTGCCGGCACCGACCACGGTCAGGCGAGCGGTCCAGCAACCCGCGGTGACGCCACTGCAGCGGTGACGGGCATGGATTGCCGCGTAGCGGCAGCTTGGCGTCAGATCCATGCCACAGACGCCATGCGCGCCGGTCGGGAGGCCGTGCATCGCGACGACATCGTGTGGCAACGGCATGGGCGGCACAGGCAGAGGGCGCACCCCATCCACTCACCGTCGCGCAAGCGGCGCCACGTCGGTACCACGCAGGCGCGCCCTTCGGCACGCGCCTGCGCTGGGCGAGTTAGAGCGCGAAGCCCAACAGCAACGGATCGTGATCGGAACTGCGCCACGGGCCAGGCACGTTGCGTTCCGCGTAACCGGCATCGTCCATCGCGTCCGCGTTGACATGCCACTCGGCGGCGCCGCGCAACTGCTTGGCCATCGCCGGGCTCAGCAGCGCATGATCCAGCCGCCCACTCAGCCCGTTGTAGACGTAGCTGTAGGGCTGCCTGACCCCGGCGACCGCAAAGGCATCCTGCCAACCGCTGGCGCGCAGGCTGCGCACAGGGGTTTCCATCGCATAGGCGTTGAAGTCGCCGAGCATGACCGCCAGCCGGGTCTGCGCATGGGTCGGATCGGTCTGTAGCCACTGGTGCAGCCGCTTGGCCGACTCGGTGCGCGTGGCATTCCAGCAGGCCTGGCCATCGCCCTGGTCGGCATCGGCGCCACTGGCCTTGCCGCAGCCCTTGGACTTGAGGTGGGTCGCCACCATCACGAAGGTCGCGCCGCGCTTGCTCCGGAACGCCTGCGCCAGCGGCACGCGGCTATGGTCCTCAAACGGACCGCCGGTCAGGGTGGCCGGCGCGCCCACCGGAGTGACCTCGCCGCTGCGATAGATGATGCCGACCCGGATGGCGTCCTGGCCGGGACCATTGCCGGCATCGACGAAGTGCCAGTCCTTGTGCGGGCCGGCCGCGTTGAGCGCATCGACCAATTGCGCGAGCGCGGCGTCGGGCCCATAGCCGTCGTTCTCCAGCTCCATCAGCGCAGCGACATCGGCCTGCAACGGCACGATGGTCGCCACCAACTTGGTGAGTTGAGCATGGAATTGCGCCGGCGTGCGCGCGCCGCGCTTGGTCGGAAAGCCACCGCCGCGGCCATCGCCATTGAAGAAATTCTCCAGGTTGAACGAGGCGATACGCAGATCGCCCGCCACCTGCGGCGCGGCGGGTATCGGCTGCCGGGACAGCGTCAGCGGCGCCAGCACCTGGATACGGTAGCGGCCGTCGTAGCGTTGATCGACGATGCCGTCGATACCCTTGAGCAAGCTGCCGACCTGCAACTCGGCATCGCCAGGCAGGTAGCCGGCGCCCTTGGCCGCACGGCCACGCCGGCCATCGTCGAGCAACACCCGACGACGCGCCACATCCTGTTCTGCCTCCGCGAACGCAGGGCTGCCGATGGCCGCCACTTCGCTGGGTTGCCACAAGCGTCCACCGAAAGCAGCGACCAATTCGCCATCCTGCGCCAAGCGATCGCCACCGTTGAGCGTCAGCACCGGGATCCGCACATGCTCGCCCTCCAACGCCTCCCAGTTCGCCGGCGGGCCACTGAGCATGCGCACCGGGACCGGCTGGCCGCTGGCAAGCCGCTCGATCGTCTCGGCGTCCACCGTGGTCAGACTCCCATCGCCGCCGGCGCTCACCTCGCGCACGGTACCGACGATGCGCACGCGATCGCCCACGGCCAGTTCGGCATTGCCGGCACCGGTGACGAACAGACCGTGCGAGCGGCGCGGCTCGCTGCCGGGTTGCTGCACGAACAGCCCACCCAGACCGACGCGGGTATCGGCAGTCACGATGCCCTCCACCTCCACCCGCCGCCCATCGAAGGGACTGCGGGTGTCCTCGCCCTGCACGTCGGCGATGGACAGCCGCTGCGGCGCCGGATCGGCGGCATGGCAGAGTAGAGGACTGAGCAGGCTGATCAGGCCGAGCACGGCCAGCGAACGACGCACCATCAAAGACTCCAAAGGCTGGGAAGACAAACGCAAACGCCGCCCGGAAGGCGGCGTCTGGCGACACGGCTCGGGGGCTTACTTCAGGTTGGACAGCATCCAATCCACCGTGGCACGGACCTGCTCTTCGGTCAGCGCCGGGTTGCCGCCCTTCGGCGGCATGATGCCACCGTCCGGACCGGTGTAGCCCTCGATGGCATGTTTGTACAAGGTGTCCTTGCCCTGCGCGATGCGCGCATCCCAGTGCGAATGATCCAGCGTCGGCGCCTTGCCCACGCCATTGGTATGGCACGCCGTGCACAGGTTGTTGAAGATGGTCTTGCCATCGGTGGTGCCACCGTAGGCGGTCTGCGACGCGGCCTTGGCGAGCGCGGCCGCTTGTGCGGCGGCCTGTGCAGCGGCACCGGTGGTGCCGGCATAGACGGCGCCGGACGGTGCGATACGTTCCTGCACGCGCTTGGCGGCAGTGGGCGACACTTCGTCGGGGATCACGCGTTGCAGGTAGGCGGCCAGGGCGATCAAGCCCAGGGTGATCAGTACCAGCAATCCAATCACCATCGAGAATTTCTTCAGGAACTCGAGGTCGTAATTCCGCACGCGCTCACTCCTGGCTTATTGGTCGGGACCTCTGCTGACGCCGGAGTATAAGCACAGTGCGCACCGCTCCGACCACTGTTGCGGCGTGCAACGCACGTAAGCCGCACGGCGTGCGCATTACAGCGCATCAGACCGACACATCGGCACCGGCACCCAGCGGAAATTGCGGCAATGCCGCATGGTGCGCTGGTGTCGTTGCTGGAATTGCGTATCATTCCCAATAATCCCGGACCCACGCGCCGTGGCAGACCGGTCCCGTCTTTGGAGGAGCCCGCGATGAAATCCCTGTTGCTGTCCTGCCTGGCCTTGGCCAGCCTGAGCCTGTCCGCCCATGCGCATGAAATCTGGATCGAACGCGATGGCAGCGGCCCGGTGCGCATCTATTTCGGCGAGCCGGCGCAGGAAACGCTCGACCATGGCCAGGACGAGATCAAGCGCGTGACCAGACCCAGCGTGTTCGGCAGCGTCGGCAAAGCCGGCCCGCTGCAGCGCGGCAGCGACTACCTCACCGCGCCGCTGTCCGGTGCTGGCGATGCCTGGTTGCGCGACGACGCGGTGTTCGAGCCCTGGAAGGGCGAGTCCGGCAGCTACGAGGCGGTGAGCTATTACGCCCGCGCCGGGCGCACCACGCCCTCGGCCAAGCTCGACCTGGAGCTGGTGCCCACCGCTGCCAATGCCGACACGCTGAGCGTGCTCTACCGCAATGCGCCGTTGGCCAAGGCCGAGGTGACGCTCATCGATCCGCAGAAATGGCAGAAGACGCTGGTCGCCGACGCACAGGGCAAGGTGACGCTGCCTGCGCTGCGTTCCGGCCGCCACATCCTGGTGGTCAGCCACAAGGAACCGGTCAGCCGCGAGGTCGGCGGCAAGCCGGTCAGCCTGGTCCACCACATCAGCACCCTGACGTTCCTGGCCGAATAATCTCCGCCGCTCGATGTCCGCCGCCATGTCATCGTCGCTGCCCTGGTTCAAGCGCCCCTGGCTGGGCGTGCTTGCGCGCACGCTGGTGGCGATCGTTGGCGGTTATGCGCTGGCCAGCGCCACCAATCTGCTGCTGGCGCTGGCCTTGCCGATGCCACGCAGCGAAGCGGTGCTGACCAGCATGTTGGTCGGCATCGTGGTGTGCGCGTGTGCGCCGTTGTGGGCATTCGCCACCGCCAGCGTCTGGCGGGCATGCTGGGGGATCACCGTGCCGACGGCGATCCTGTTCGCGCTGGCCGCGTGGCTGCAACGGAGTGCCGCGTGAAACAGGGCTTTCGCCAGTCGATGGCCTGGCTGCATACCTGGACCGGCCTGCTGGTCGGCTGGGTGCTGCTGTTGATCTTCATGGGCGGCACGGCCAGCTACTACCGCGACGAGATCAGTCGCTGGATGCGCCCGGAGCTGCCCACCACCACGGTCAGTCAGCAGACCGCCTTGCGCAGTGCCGAGCGCTACCTGCAGACGCATGCCGCCGATGCGGTGAGCTGGAACATCACCCTGCCGGAGGCACGCAATCCGGTGCTGTCGATGTATTGGCAGAACCCTGCACCTGCGGCCGGTGCTGCGTGGGGTACGCGCGCAGCGTATGGCACGGCCATCGTCGATCCGGCCAACGGCGAGCCGATCGCCGCGCGCGACACGCTGGGCGGCGAGTTCTTCTACCGCCTGCATTTCGACCTGCATTACCTGCCAGTGGTGTGGGCACGCTACATCGTCGGCTTCTGCGCGATGTTCATGCTGGTGGCCATCATCAGTGGCGTGATCACCCACAAGAAAATCTTCAAGGACTTGTTCACCTTCCGCCCCGGCAAAGGCCTGCGCTCGTGGCTGGACTTCCACAATGTCAGCGCCGTCACCGCCCTGCCCTACCACGCGATGATCACCTACACCGGCATCGTGACCTTGATGTTCATGTACCTGCCATGGGGCATCAAGGCGCAGTACCCCGATGGCGAGATGCACTTCTACGAAGAGGCGGCCAATCGCGTTGCCGACACGCGCGCAGCGGCCGGCACGCCCGCGCGAATGCTGCCACTGGAGCAATTCGTCGAACGCGCACGCAACGATCTGCGTGGCGGGCAGATCGGGGGAGTGGCAGTCAGCGCCCCCAACGATGCGCACGCTGCGGTGGCAGTGATCCAGCGCGCCGACGCGTTATCGGTCGATGCGCCGTCGCTGCTTTACGACGCGGTCAGTGGCCAACGCCTGCAACGCAGCGGCGCACCGGGAGCGGCCAGCCAGACCCGCGGGGTCATGGTGGGCCTGCATGTGGCGCACTTCGCTGGCGGCGGCCTGCGCCTGCTGTTCTTCGGTTCCGGCCTGCTCGGCTGCCTGATGGTGGCCAGTGGCGTGGTCATGTGGGCGGTGAAGGAGCGTCCCCGGCACTTGAAGGCCGGGCGCATCGGCTTTGGGCTGCGCTTGGTCGACGCGCTCAACATCGGCACCGTCGCCGGCCTGCCGATCGCGTTTGCCAGCTTCTTCTGGGCCAATCGCCTGCTGCCGATCGCGTTGCCGGAGCGTGCGGCGATGGAAGCGCATCTGTTCTTCGTTGCCTGGGGCGGCGCGCTGCTGGCCGCCTTCGTCTGGCCGCGGCGAGCGATGTGGAGTTGGCAGCTGTATCTGGGCGCGGCCTTGTTCGCGCTGGTCCCGTTGCTCAACGCTGCGACCACCTCGATCCATCTGGGCACGACGCTGCCGGCAGGGCAATGGGCGCTGGCCGGCGTCGACCTGGTCTGCCTGGGCTTGGGCGTGTGCCTGGGCGTGGCCGGCTGGCGGCTGCACCGCTGGAAGGCCCCGCAACCGGCAGCCGCGCGGCGCGCGCGCGCAGCTGCCGCCGCCACTCCACCCGTCGACCTGCCGGCACAGGAGGGCGCATGAACGCGCTACCGGTCTTGGCATTGAATTTTTCCGCCCTGGTCGCGTTGTGCCTGGCGATGGACAAGCACCATGTGGAGGTCCGCGCACGCACACCGACGACCGCCGGCGCCAAGCGATTGCGGGCGCTGGGTTGGCTGGTGTTGTTGCTCGCCTTCGCCCTGGCTGTCCACGCGCAAGGCTGGGGGATCGGCAGCCTGCTGTGGCTGGGAACGCTGACCGCCACCGCGGCGTTGCTGGCGCTGTGGTTGCTGCCGTATCGGCGCAGGCTGATCGTGCCGGCAGCCGTCGCCGCACCGCTGCTGGCGGCGGTCACCACGCTGCTGTTGCGCTGAGCCACGCGGTCGCAGCGCCCTACGGCGCCTGCGGAGGAACCTCCCAGCTCCGGCCGTCGCGTGGCAGCCGACCATCGTCGAGCACCTGCAGCACGCGTTCGGGCGGCACCCTGTCCAGGAACAGCGCCACATTGACGCCACCGGCCAGCGCCACGCTGGGAAAGATCACGCCAGGGATATCGGCCTCGCGCAGCAGGTCGCCCAACACCCAACTGACCGGCTCGACCTTGTTGACCAGCGCCTTGCGCCAATCCTCGGCCCAGTCGGCCCACAGCGGGTCCCAGTCGGCATCGAGCAGCCGCAGATCGGCCAGCGCCGGCAACTGCGCGGCATAGGTCACCAGGGTGAACGGCGGCAGGAACGGTGCCGCTTGCCCATATTCGGCGGCGGCGGTTTGCAGCTCCATCGCAAGGTAAAGGGCAGGTTGTCCAAAGCGATTGAAGCGCCCGCCCGAGCGCGCCGCACCGGCACCGCTCAGCGGCTCGGCGGCCCAACGCGGGGTGAAGGCGCGATACAGCGTGCACGCGGCCGGGGCGCTCAGCCTCAACCAGCGGCTCCCGCAGCCACGGTGCGCAGATAGGTCAAGGCGTCGTCGGTACGGCCCTGCTTGACGACTTCCAGCAAGGTGGCGAATTCGAACGCGGGAATCGGCGTGTTCTTGAGATGGAAGACCAGCTGGCGCTCGTCCGGTTGAATCTGTGCCATGGCCACCAGCAAGCGCGATAGATTGCGCAGCAAGTCCTGCACGCGTGGACTCTCCGGATGCACTCGCAGACTATTGCGATGCACACCGGCCAGCTCGGCCAGTTCCTGTTGCGACAGGTCCAGCAAGCCGGCCATCGCGGTCGGCGACAGGATGGTCCGGCCAGGAACGCGTAGGCGCTCGGTCAAGGCCAGAGGATTGAGGACGGCAACCATGTGCGGCTCCCTTGTTTTGCACAGTATACGCACATTAATCGGAAACAAGAACGCACAGCGCCAACCGGGGTCAGCCGCGACTTAGCGTCCTTCGCTGGCGCCGACCGCGCGCAGGCAGAACCCGCAGATGGCCTCCACCAATTGATCGCCCTGCTGGCGATCGCCACGGCTGGGCGCGATCGGGCCGACCAGGGCCTCGGTAAAGGCACCAACGATGCAAGCAGCCGCCGCATCCAGCGGCTGCTCGGCGAACTCGCCGGTATCGACACCCTCGGCAAGCAGATTGCGGAACACCTCGCCAAACAGCCGTCGGCCGCGGATGCGCTCGGCATCGACCTCGCCCTCCACCGGTTCGGCGATGAAGGCGTAGGCCAACGCCGGGCCGGCCAGGGCACGCCGCACGAAGGTCGCGATCGCCAGCCGCAGGCGTGCGCTGGCACTGCCAGGCTGCTGCACGATAGCGCCCAACACGGTCAGCTCGTGCTGGACGGCCGCATTGAGAACTTCGACGAACAAGTCAGCTTTTGACGGAAAATGACGATAGATCTGCCCGGTGGACACCCCGGCAGCCGCCGCGACCGCGGTGATGGGAGCATTGCGGTAGCCGCCGGCGGCGATCAACCCGCGCGCCGCGCGCAGGATGCGCTCGCGATTGCCGGCCAGGCGTTCTTCCATCAGGGCGGAGCGTCGATAAGCCATAGGTGTGATTTGTAGTTCAATTTTTGAATTTTAGTTCACTTTTTTTTCCAGGACCGCTACGCTGCGCACAACGCCGCGCGGTCACCACCGCCTCCCTCCGGCACGTCCCGCATCCTTGTGGAGTCGCTGTATGCATGTGCCGTCCCTGAATTTCGAGCTGGGCGAGGAGATCGATCTGCTGCGCGAAAGCGTGGCGGCCTTCGCCAGCCACCATATCGCCCCGCTTGCCGAAGCGGCCGATCAGGACAACCAATTCCCTACCCCGTTGTGGCGCCAGCTCGGCGAACAAGGGCTGCTCGGGCTGACCGTCGAAGACACCTATGGCGGCAGCGGCATGGGTTACCTCGCCCATGTGGTGGCGATGGAGGAGATCTCCCGCGCCAGCGGCGCGATCGGTCTGTCCTACGGCGCCCACTCCAACCTGTGCCTCAACCAGTTGCGCAAGAATGCCAGCGATGCGCAGAAGCAGCGCTATCTGCCCAAACTGTGCAGCGGCGAGCACGTCGGCGCGCTGGCGATGAGCGAGACCGGTTCCGGATCGGACGTGGTGTCGATGAAGTTGCGCGCCGAGACGCGCGGCGACCGCTACGTGCTCAACGGCAGCAAGATGTGGATCACCAATGGTCCCGATGCCGACGTCCTGGTGGTGTACGCCAAGACCGATCCGAGCGCCGGTGCCCGCGGCATCACCGCCTTCATCATCGAAAAAGGCATGGCCGGCTTTTCCACCGCACAGAAGCTGGACAAGCTGGGCATGCGCGGCTCCAACACCTGCGAGCTGGTGTTCGACGAGTGCGAGGTACCGGCCGAGAACGTGCTGGGCGCGGTCAACGGCGGCGTACGCGTGCTGATGTCCGGGCTGGATTTCGAGCGCGTGGTACTGGCCGGTGGCCCGCTCGGGCTGATGTCCGCTGCCATGGACGTGGTGCTGCCCTACATCCATGAGCGCAAGCAGTTCGGCCAACCGATCGGCAGCTTCCAGCTGATGCAGGCCAAGCTGGCCGACATGTACGTGGGCCTCAATGCCTGCCGTGCCTACGTCTACGCCGTGGCGCGCTCCTGCGATGCCGGCCGCACCACCCGCCAGGACGCCGCTGGCGCCATTCTCTACGCTGCCGAGAAGGCCACCTGGCTGACCGGCCAGGCGATCCAGATCCTGGGCGGCAACGGCTACATCAACGATTATCCCACCGGGCGCCTGTGGCGCGATGCCAAGCTGTACGAAATCGGCGCCGGCACCTCGGAGATCCGCCGCATGCTGATCGGCCGCGAGCTGTTCGAACGCACCGCCTGACGGAGGTCCCATGAGCGTGATCACCAGCCAGCTGCAGGTCGGCAGCGACAGCTTCCAGCACAACGCCGCCGCATTGCGCACCGTCGTGGAGGATTTGCGCCGCACGCTGGCGCAGACCGCGCTCGGCGGCAGCGAGGCCGCGCGTGCCAAACACACCGCGCGCGGCAAGCTGCTGGCGCGCGAGCGCATCGACGCACTGCTGGATCCAGGCAGTGCACTGCTGGAAATCGCCGCACTGGCAGCACATGGCATGTACGACGATCAGGTCCCCTGTGCCGGCGTGGTGGCTGGCATCGGCCGGGTGAGCGGCGTCGAATGCGTGATCGTGGCCAACGACGCCACCGTCAAGGGCGGCACCTACTATCCGATGACGGTCAAGAAACATCTGCGCGCGCAGGAGATCGCCCAGCAGAACCGCCTGCCCTGCATCTACCTGGTCGACTCCGGTGGCGCCTTCCTGCCGCTGCAGGACGAGGTGTTTCCCGATCGCGACCATTTCGGGCGGATCTTCTACAACCAGGCCACGCTGTCGGCGCAGGGCATTCCGCAGATCGCCTGCGTCATGGGGTCGTGCACGGCCGGCGGCGCGTATGTCCCGGCGATGAGCGACGAGACGGTGATCGTCCGCGAGCAGGGCACCATCTTTCTCGGCGGCCCGCCGCTGGTGAAGGCGGCGACCGGCGAGGAAGTCAGTGCGGAGGAGTTGGGCGGCGCCGATGTGCACACGCGTATTTCCGGCGTTGCCGATCACTTCGCCGAGAACGACCTGCAGGCGCTGGCGCGCGTTCGCGCCATCGTCGCCAACCTCAACTGGCGCAAGCCCGCCGCTCCGCTGGCGGTGCGCGCACCATTGCCGCCGCGCTATGCAGCCGAAGAACTGTACGGCGTGATTCCCGCCGATACGCGCAAGCCGTTCGACGTGCGCGAGGTGATCGCCCGCATCGTCGACGATTCGCGCCTGGACGAGTTCAAACCACGCTACGGCAGCACCCTGGTCACTGGCTTCGCCCACCTGCATGGCTACCCGGTCGGCATCGTCGCCAACAACGGCATCCTGTTCTCCGAATCGGCGCTCAAGGGGGCGCACTTCATCGAGCTGTGCAGCCAGCGCGGCATTCCGCTGGTGTTCCTGCAGAACATCACCGGCTTCATGGTCGGTCGCAAGTACGAACACGGCGGCATCGCCAAGGATGGCGCCAAGTTGGTGATGGCGGTGGCCTGCGCGCAGGTGCCCAAGTTCACCGTGGTGATCGGCGGCTCATTCGGTGCCGGCAACTACGGCATGTGCGGTCGCGCCTATTCGCCGAATTTCCTGTGGATGTGGCCGAACGCGCGCATCGGCGTGATGGGCGGAGAGCAGGCGGCAAGCGTGCTGGCCACGGTGCGCCGCGACGGCATCCAGGCCAAGGGCGGCGGATGGTCGGCGGAGGAGGAGGACGCCTTCAAGGCGCCCATCCGCGAACAGTTCGAACAGCAAGGCCACCCTTACTACGCCAGCGCACGGCTATGGGACGACGGCGTCATCGACCCGGCCGACACCCGGCGCGTGCTGGCCCTGGGCTTGTCGGCTGCCTTGAATGCGCCGATCGCAGCCACGCGCTTCGGCGTGTTCCGGATGTGAGGCGATGGAGCCCGCACGCAGGCCGGCTTGCTTCTGCGCGCGCAGTGTGCGGCTTGCCGCCGTCGCAACCCACCGCCACGACGGCTGCGCGTCGATTGCGGCCGCCGGTTCATCGGCGCGCGCCTGCGACCAGCGGCTGATACGTCGGCAGCGCGCCGGTAGAAGCCAAGCATTCCAGCACGCCACACCGGCACACGCTTTAGTCGCGACACCGACCTTCCCGACCCGCCGACCGACCGGTCGCCAGATCATCCGCCATTGCGGCGACTTGCCGAGATCCTGCTCATGACCGCGCATGCTTCCACCGGCTCCAGCGACCCGCGCTACTTCGCCAAGGTGCTGATCGCCAATCGGGGCGAGATCGCCTGCCGCGTCATCGCCACCTGCCGCAAGCTGGGCATCGCCACGGTGGCGGTGTACTCGGATGCGGACCGCGATGCGCGCCACGTGCGGCTGGCCGACGAAGCCGTGCACATTGGCGCCTCGCCTGCACAGCAGAGCTATTTGCGCGCCGAGGCGATCCTGGCTGCCGCGCGCGCCACCGGCGCGCAGGCCATCCATCCTGGCTATGGCTTTCTGTCGGAAAACGCCGACTTCGCTGAGGCCTGCGCGCAGGCCGGGGTCGTGTTCATCGGACCACCGCCGGCGGCGATTCGCGCCATGGGCGACAAGAGCGCAGCCAAGGCACTGATGCAGCAGGCCGGCGTCCCGCTGACGCCGGGCTACCACGGTCACGAACAGGCGCCGGCGCATCTGCGCGCGCAGGCCGATGCAATCGGCTATCCGGTGTTGATCAAGGCCAGTGCCGGCGGCGGCGGCAAGGGCATGCGCCGGGTCGATGCCGGCGAGGCGTTCGAGGAGGCCCTGGCCAGCTGCCAGCGCGAGGCGCAGTCGGCGTTCGGCAACGCACACGTGCTGGTGGAGAAATACGTCGAACGTCCGCGTCATATCGAGATTCAGGTGTTCGGCGATACCCATGGCGAGGTGGTGTATCTGTTCGAGCGCGACTGCTCGGTGCAGCGACGCCATCAAAAGGTGCTGGAGGAAGCGCCCGCCCCAGGCATGAGCCAAGCACGACGCGCGGCCATGGGCCAGGCCGCGGTCGATGCCGCACGTGCGGTCGGCTACGTCGGCGCGGGCACGGTGGAATTCATCGTCGGCCCAGACGGCGGGTTCTATTTCATGGAAATGAACACCCGGCTGCAGGTCGAGCACCCGGTCACCGAACTGATCACCGGCACCGACCTGGTCGAGTGGCAGCTCCGGGTGGCGGCTGGCTTGGCCCTACCCTGCGCGCAGCAGGATCTGCAGATCCACGGTCATGCCATCGAAGCGCGTCTGTATGCCGAGGACGCCGATCGTGGCTTCCTGCCCTCGATCGGCAGCTTGCGCCAGCTGCAGTTGCCCAACGAGAGCCGGCATGTCCGCGTCGATGCCGGCGTCGCGCAGGGCGACACCATCAGCCATTACTACGATCCGATGATCGCCAAGTTGATCGTGTGGGATCACGACCGCTCCGCTGCGCTGGCGCGGATGCGCGCCGCATTGGCGCAGTTCCATGCAGTGGGCGTGACCACCAACGGGGCATTTCTGTCGCGGCTGGTCGCAACCGATTCCTTCGCGTCCGCCAATCTGGACACCGCCCTGATCGAGCGCGAACACGCCGTCCTGTTTCCCGAAGCGCGCAGCCCCGACAGCGCATGGTGGTGCCTGGCGGCGGTGTTGATTGCCGATGCATTGCCGGCGGCGGCAGTTGATCCGGCCGATCCGTACTCGCCGTGGCAGCATCATGATGGGTGGCGCATCGGTGCGCATGCGGCGCAGCGGGTGATCCTGGAGGCAAACGGCGAGCGCCGCTCACTCGATGTGCGCCGACATGCCAATGACTGGCACGTCACCTCGGCAAGCGAAACGCATACATTGCGCTACCACTTGCATGGCACAGCGCTGCGCGTGGAGATGGACGGCCGGCAATGGCACGCGCAGGCGTTACGCGATGACACCCTGCTGACCCTGGTCGGCGAACGCCAACGCGCAGCCTTCCGACACCACGATGCGCTGCTGGAAGCCGATCAACCCGCGCAGGACCAGGGTGGGCTGACCGCGCCGATGCCAGGCCGGATCGTTTCGCTGGCCGCAGCGGTGGGTCAGCCAGTCGCCCGTGGACAGGCCCTGGTGGTACTGGAAGCGATGAAAATGGAGCACACCCTGCATGCACCCAGCGATGGCACCGTGCAGGCGTACCTGGTGGCCGAAGGCGATCTGGTGGCCGACGGTGCGGCGCTGGTGGAATTTGTGTCCACCTCTGCGTAACGGCGCATGCGAGGGTGACCAACGGCACGTTCGCCTGCGCGCGTGCCGCCGTTAGCGTGGCACATCGGCCGGCCCGGCCGCATTGCCATCGGAGGCCCCATGCAACGCCTGATTCTTGTTTCCAGCATGCTGCTCGCCCTGTCTGCCTGCGGGGACAATGCCGGGTCTGCCCCCGAAAAGGCTGCAACGCCTGCGCCAGCGGCGGCGGCACCCGCAGCGCCGCCTGCGCTGATCACCCGCGATGCGCTGTTCGGCAATCCCGAGCGTGCCAATGTCAGCATCAGCCCCGACGGCAAATACCTCAGCTGGGTGGCGCCACTGGAGGGCGTACTCAATGTCTGGGTTGCACCGGTGGATGCGCCCGATCAGGCACGCGCGATCACCAAGGACACCGCACGCGGTATCCGCAATTATTTCTGGACCTATCAAGCCAACACCTTGCTCTACCTGCGCGACAACGGTGGCGATGAGGATTTCCATCTGTACTCGGTCAATCTGGCCGATGGCAGCAGCAAGGATCTTACCCCGTTCGACAAGACCAATGCCGAGGTGTATCGGGTCAGCGCACAGCATCCCGAATCGATCATGGTTGGCATGAACGATCGCGATGCCAAGTGGCACGACCTGTATCGCGTGGACCTGGCCTCCGGCACGCGCACGCTGGTGCAGAAGAATACCGACAGCCTGGATACGTACCTGCTCGACGGCGACTACCGGCTGCGTTACGCCACCCGCGCTACGGACGATGCCGGCAGGGAGCTGCTGGTGCCCGATGGCCACCGCTGGAAGAGCGTGGACCGGATTCCGTTCGAGGATGTCTCCAACACTGCGCCAGACGGCCTGACCGAAGATGGCAAGACGCTGTACATGCAGGATTCGCGCAACCGCGATACCGCCGCGCTGTACGCCATCGACACCACGAGCAATGCGCGTACGTTGCTGTTCGAAAACCCGCACGCCGATGTCGGCGCCACCTTGAACGACCCCAAGACCGGCGCGATGCAAGCGGTGTCCACCGACTATTTGCGCGAGGAGTGGAAGCCGCTGGATAACGGCATTGCCGCGGATCTGCAGAAACTCAAGTCGCTCGGCGGCGGCGATGCCAGCGTGGCCGCGCGCACGCTCGATGACCGCATCTGGATCGTTGGCTATTCCGCGGCAGAAACCCCGCTCACCTACTACCGCTATGACCGCGCCGATGGCGGCAAGCTGACCAAGCTGTTCTCCGCGCGACCTGCACTGGATGGCAAGCCGCTGGTGCCGATGTGGCCGCAGGAGCTGACCGCACGCGATGGCCTCAAGCTGGTCAGCTACCTCACCCTGCCCGCCGAAGCCGATACCAACCATGACGGCAAGGCCGATAAGCCGGTGCCGTTGGTGCTGTTCGTCCACGGTGGCCCGTGGGCACGTGACAGCTACGGCTACAGCCCGTACCAGCAATGGCTGGCCAACCGTGGCTATGCGGTGCTATCGGTGAACTTCCGTGGCTCCACCGGCTTCGGCAAGGCCTTCACCAATGCCGGCAATGGCGAGTGGGCCGGCAAGATGCATGACGACTTGCTCGATGCGGTGCAATGGGCGGTCAAGCAAGGCGTCACCAAGCCGGATGACGTCGCCATCATGGGGGGCAGCTACGGCGGCTACGCCACCCTGGTCGGCATGACCTTTACCCCGGACGCATTCAAATGCGGCGTGGACATCGTGGGCCCGGCCAATCTCAACACCTTGCTCGGCACCGTACCGCCGTACTGGGCCAGCTTCTACAAGCAGCTGACCCGGCGCATGGGCGACCCCGCTACCGAAGCCGGCAAGCAGTGGCTGGCCGAACGCTCCCCGCTCACCCATGTCGACAAGATCAGCAAGCCGCTGTTGATCGGTCAGGGCGCCAATGATCCTCGGGTCAAGCAGGCCGAAAGCGACCAGATCGTCAATGCGATGAAGGCCAAGAACATTCCGGTCACCTACGTGCTGTTCCCGGACGAAGGCCATGGCTTCCGCCGCCCGGAAAACAGCAAGGCGTTCAACGCAGTGACCGAAAGCTTCCTGAGCCAATGCCTGGGCGGTCGCTTACAACCGATCGGTGCGGATCTGGAAGGCTCCAGCATCACCGTGCCGGAAGGCGCCGACAAGATCAACGGCCTGAGCGAGGCCTTGAAGACGCATACGCAGGCGATCAAGCGGTAGCGACGTCGGGTCCAAGGAAGGCGCAGACCTCGACAGGCTTGCGATGGTATGCCGTGCGAATCCTCTAGAGAGATCGCACGGCGTACCCCATCGTCCGGAGACGTTACGCCATGCGCGTTGCACGGTGCGCGACACCTGATGCGCGCATCGGTCATCGCCGTATAGGCCCGGCCAATTCGCTATCCGCGCAAGGGACCCGAGTCGGCACCTTCGATATCCACTGCCGAAGTCTGTTCTGGGTCGCCGTCCGGCAACGACCAGATCCTTCCATCCGGATCCAGCTCCGTGGTGACCATGTGCGCACCGCGCAGGCCGAACCCGCACACCGCCAAGACGCCTTGCGTGATGGGATCCAAGGACAACGCACGCTCCAGGTACTTCTCGTTGATCGCCCCCGTGATGAAGGCGCCCAGCCCAAGATCCGTCGCAGCCAAGTAGAGCGTTTGCGACAGGTGACCAGCCTCCATCGCAATCACCCGGTAGGCCTTCGCATGCTGCCGATACTTCCAGAACGTGCGCGCGAACCGCGGCACCAGCGCGACCAGCACCTGCGCATCGGCGAACCAGTGCTGCTGCCCGACGGCTTCCATGACGAACGTGCGCGTCAAGTCGATCCCCGGCAATCGCTCCAAGACATGTGTATCGGCACGATAGTGATAGACACCCGCCGCCAATCCGACCACGTTTTGCACGAGCAGATAGGCCTCGATCGGATGCAAGCCGCCGCCGGAAGGAACACTCTTCTTGAGGAACACCAGGTCCTCCCCAATCTTGATGCTCGACTTGGCGGCGAAAACACGCTGCAGCATGTGGGAGAGGGTTTCGAGGGGCAGCGCACGATCGAGGTCGAAGTTGCGGCAAGTAACCCTGCGCCCGAGCAGCGCATCGAAATCGCCATAGACGACCGTCGGGAGCGTCACTACCTGGTCGGCGGCGATAGCGCGCTCCTCCGCTTCCGCCGGAGGGGGCCCAAGCGTCCGCCGCATTTGTTCTATCGTCTCGGTCCCCGAATCCTGGGAATTCTTGACCGAATCGACCCCCTCCCAGCGGGTGAAGGCATGCAGCACGGCCGCGAGCGGATGCCAGTGTGCTGCCCGCAGCCTGTTGTCCTGCAGCGCGGCTGAAGATTCGGGTTGCGACTCGTCCAACACCAGACCCACCGAGATCAAGCGATCGACGACCGCTGCGTCGCAGTCTAAGGACGACCGCTCGGTCCAGCGGTTCGCACTCAGCAACCCAAGCGCTTCGCGCTCCTGTCCATCCACTGGCACCGGTGCATCCAGATGTGGCGCCAAGGCCAACCACTGTAATTCATGGCACAGTCCATTACCCCCGCGCAACAGAGATTCAACCGCGAACGTTACCTTCTCGCTCGGCTCCAACAGGAGCACCGCACATCGCTTGATACGCATCAAAATTCCTCGGTCCTACCTACTAAGTTGAAGGCAAGCCCATAGGAAGGCGACACCTTGTAGTCGTAAACATCGCCAGCACCAGAATGCTGTTGCAGAAGCTCCGCAACTGGCTATAGTTGCAGCACGTTTGACGCGCTCATTCTAATCTTCCTTTCGTCGTCCTTGGAGCACCGATGCTTACGATGCAACCCGCAGTCGCCAAGAATCTTGTCGATCTCCTGTCCACTGACGATGCGTTCCGCGCACTGTTCGTTAGCGATACCGTAGCCGCACTCTTGCAGGCTGGTTATACGCCAGTGCCTGGTGACGACCTTGAAGTGTTCGCCAAGGAATGCTGCAAAGACATCAAGCTGGCCGATAAAGCAGCTATCGCCGCCGCCCTCGAAGCGACTCAAGCGATGCTAATCAAGGGCATCAATCAGACCGTGCCCAGTATCGGCAGTGGGACATCTTGTGTACCACGAACGCTGAAGTAAGCCAGCTTGTCATTTCTTCACTAGGCGCGTCATTAGAATTAATCAACGGCCTCCTGGCGTCTACGCCTTAATCCGTCGATCCACTTGCTTCTGACAAGGACGTCGGTGACTCCAATAGGATCATTTTTCGGCCCCAACCTGGGCGGTGATGGCCTTTAAATCAATGACGTTGAGCGACTGTAGGCAGTAACCACATTCGACTTCCGCATATGCCAAGCCCGCGCGCCCGGCGATCCATCCTGCTTGCAGACGCGCACGACCAACATCACCAAGTTGCTGGGCTGCCTTCATGGCAGCGACTCGCGTCTGGAAGCGCGAGGCATCATCCAAAAATGGCTCAAGCAGCTTTAGCGCCTGGTCTGGATGGTGAGCAGCGGTAAGGCTTTCAGCTGCAACCACCGCACTGAATTCCCTGACCGGTCGATTATCTGGCGCCCTTCCACTGGCTTCGATGCTGCGCACAATGGTCGCTGCGCCAGAGCTGTCACCTGCGCGCAATGCGATCAAGGCCGCGGCCAGCGCAGTAACGACGTCGTCTGTTGCATCCATTAATTGGTTACTCCGTAGCGCAGCTACCGCAAGCTTTGCCCCTTCACGCGCAACCTTCGACGCGGAAAGGTCGTCACCCGCAGCCAGGTGGGCAGTTGCCAGCGGCACGTAATAACTCAGGCGATTAAATCCCTTTTGCTGATCGCTCGCGGCCATCCCGCGCTCCGCGCACGCCAGGGCGTAAGTCGCCTCACCTGCATCAATTGCGATCGCCACGCGCGTCATATCAGCATGGAAGTCATTCGGGTCCACCTGCTGCAGCAGCTGCTTTGCCAACTGGAAATCTCGTCTTGCTGCCGCAACCGCAGCGCGGCGTACCGTGGCCGATGCATACCCGCCATCGGCGGCAGCTTTAAACGCGCGATCTGCACCAACGTAATCGCCGAGTGCAAACAGAATTCTTCCAAATATGTCTTTGGCCACCGAGGAAGAATCCACCTTGCTCTCTGCTGAGGCTTTTGCATACGGCATAGCCTGCTTGAAGCGATTAGTGGTGTAGAAGCTGAGTGCAGCGTTATTCAGTGCGGGTTGATAGTCGGGATAAAGCTCAGCCATTTGGGCCCAGGCGTCGGCCGCTGCGAACGGATCCACAAGACGGATGCTCAGTATCTTGGCGTACATGGCCTCACGCGCCGGTAGCCGCGAGGTCAGGTTCTGGGCTGTTCGCAACGCCCGGTTCGCCTGCGGATAGTCTGCCAGGAGGAAATTCGCCCTCGCCTGACCGAGCCACGCCAGGGCGAAGTTGCTGTCGATATCGGTCGCGCTGCTATAGAAACCGAGCGCACCCTGCGGATCGCCTTTGAAATAGCGCTTCTGACCCAGGGCGAAAGCGCGCAAGGCATCCATGCTGGCGGTCGTGACCTCCGGCAGCGGCATCGCGTTGTCACGCACGCTACCGATGGTTTCACCCAATTGCTGGCGCAGGTCGCCCGTCACCGTATCGACCGCATCCAGCACGGACCGATTGTTCGCATACGCGGAGCTCACCGCCAGGGTTTGCTGAGTCCGCGGGTCGATGATTTCGACCGAAAACCGCTTGCGTCCGCCGACATCCGCGATCGACGGCAACAGCACGGCATGAGCGCCGGCACGCAGTGCAACTGCTGAGGCATTCCCCCGGTCCAGTAAATCCTTGCTCGGATCTTTGCGCATCAGCCCAAGCAAACCGCGGGTTTTGTCGTCACTGAGGACATTGACGTAGCGCGACTGCTCCAGACTGATGCGGAATGCTTGATCGACCGCCCCGTCGAGCGTTGCGTTGCCTGTCAGGTTGCGCAGGTCGCCCATGACCACCCAGTCCCTTTCGGAGAACGCAATCGCAGGTTCCGGCCTGGTGAAGAACCACAGTAGGAATGCGGCAGCGGCGAAGACCACCGTCTCGGTGATCAAGGCGGACGGACGGCGCCATAACGGAATCTCGCGCCAAGCCTTGGCAGACGTCCTGGGCATGCGCAGCGGCGCAAATCCCACTTCGCCAACCTCGTAAATCTCCATCCCTGTCGGCACGCCCTTGAAACGCCAGCGGCCGTGCGACTTCCACAGCAGACGCTCGGCGCGTTCGCCCAGTTCGCGGGCAGCGCGCTGCACCAGCGATTCGGCGACGGCCGACAGCAGGATCTGTCCGGGACGGGCCATCGACATCAAGCGCGCGGCGGTGGGCTTGGCCAGTCCTTCGACTTCCAGCGGCTTGGCCCCGATCTGCACCGCTTCGTCACTGTTGCGCCAGGTCAGCACTTCGCCGACATGCAGCCCCTGCCGGGCGTGCAGCTGCAGGTTGCGGCGCTTGCCCAACGTCAGCAGGCCCTGGGCGTAATCCAGCGCGAATCCCAGGCCATCGATCGGCCGTTCGAACAACAACAGCAATCCATCCGAACGATCGATCAGCCGGCCGTGCCACCGCTGCTGCAGCCGCACGACCAGATGATCGTGCTCGCGAAACAGTTCGGCGGCGGCGCTATCACCGATACGCTCGACCATGGCGGTGGAGTCGCACAGGTCGGTCAGCAGCAAGGTGCGCAAACGCGGCGCTTGGATCGCTTCCGCAGCCGCTTCCTTGCGTGCTTGCGTACCCACGGTCATCGCTAGCGCTTGTCCGACGGCAACGGATCGAACACATGCAGACGATTGCCCCCTTGCCGCTTGGCCTCGTACAAGGCAGCGTCTGCGCGGGTATACCAATCGTTGTAAGAGGTGGATGCATCGATGGTGCACAGGCCCACGCTGACCGAGCAGCCGTGCTGCGCGTCGGCCATGGCGCCTTGCCGGACCTCGACCGCGTTGACGATGGATTCGGCGATGTGCCGAACCAGCTCCAGCGACCCTTGCGCCACCAGCACGCAGAACTCGTCGCCACCCAGCCGGCAGGCCAGGTCGCCTTCGGCGATCACCGAGCGCAGCGCGTGAGCGACGTTCTGCAACACGCGATCGCCGGCCAGATGGCCATGCTGATCGTTGATTTGCTTGAAACGGTCGCAGTCCAGCAGGATCAGCCCGACGCCCGGCGAGGCGCCGGTGCGGCGGCACTCCTGCAGATGCAGGGTCAGCCCGCGACGGTTTTGCAGGCCGGTCAACTCGTCGGTGCGGCTGAGCTCTTCGGTGTGGTTGAGCTGGTGCGAGGTGACGTAGAGATTGTCCAGCGCCGCCTCCAGATCGTGGTTGCGACGTCGCAGCTGGCGGATCAGCAATTGTTCGTTGTTGACCACCCGCACGATCGAGCGGCGCAGGAAATGCGCCACCGTGCCCGGATCGTGATCGACCAGGCGCTGGAAATCGGCATGCTTCAGTTCGATCAGACGACTGTCGCTGGCGGCGATGGCACCGGCACTGCGTGCGTGATCGCCGATCAGAAGCCCGAGCTCGCCGAAGAATTCGCCCGGGCCCAGGTGTTTGAGTGTCAGGTCTTCGCCGAAGTCCAGATCGATCTGGCCGCTGAGCACGATGTACATCTGCGTGCCCACCGTGCCGCGCTCGAACAAGACCTGCCCAGCCAACACATCCTGCGTCCGTCCGAAGCGCGCAAAGAACGCAAGCTCTTCGGCGGTCATCAGCGCATGCAATCCATCGGTCAGCGTTTTGACAACGCTACCCGTCGCTGCGACTGCGCCGGCAGTGTGATGGCAAGTCATTTGCGCCCCTTAGATCGACCTGCAGCGTCGATCCGTGGCGCCATCGTACATGAACCTTCCGTTCACAACCAGATCACACCCAGTCTCGCGCACCTAGAGACGAATCGTCGGGTCGCCTTCAAAAAAGCCGGGTTCGGACACGTCCGAACCCGGCTGGATGACCGATCGGCAAGAGCTCGCTCAGGCCGCCTTGTCGCTGCGGAACTGCGCTTCTTCGGTGGAACCGCGCAAGGCCGTCGTGGATGACTGACCTTGCTGGATCGCCTGAGTCACCGCGTCGAAGTAGCCGGTGCCGACCTCGCGCTGATGCTTGACCGCGGTAAAGCCCAGATCCGCTGCAGCGAATTCGGCTTGCTGCAATTCCACGAAGGCGCTCATCTGTCGCCGCGCATAGCCGTGTGCCAATTGGAACATGCTGTGGTTCAGCGCATGGAAGCCGGCCAGGGTGATGAACTGGAACTTGTAGCCGTAGCTGGCCAACTCGGTCTGGAACTTGGCGATGGTGGCGTCGTCGAGGTTCTTCTTCCAATTGAAGCTGGGCGAACAGTTGTAGGCCAACAGCTTACCGGGGAATTTGGCATGGATCGCCTCGGCGAAGCGGCGGGCGAACTCCAGGTCTGGCTTGCCGGTTTCGCACCAGATCAGATCGGCATAGGGCGCATAGGCCAGGCCACGGCTGATCGCCTGCTGCAAGCCATTGCGGGTGCGGAAGAAGCCTTCGACGGTGCGCTCGCCGGTGGCGAACGGGCGATCGTTGGCATCGACGTCGCTGGTGATCAGGTCGGCGGCTTCGGCATCGGTACGGGCGATCAACACGGTCGGCACGCCGAGCACATCGGCCGCCAGGCGCGCGGCATTCAACTTTTCGATCGCCTCACGGGTCGGCACCAGCACCTTGCCGCCCATGTGGCCGCACTTCTTGACCGACGCCAGCTGATCTTCGAAGTGCACGCCGGCGGCACCGGCCTCGATCATCGCCTTCATCAACTCGAAGGCATTGAGCACCCCACCGAAGCCGGCCTCGGCGTCGGCGACGATCGGCTGCAGGAAGTCGATCGAATCGTCGCCCTCGGCGTGATGCAACTGATCGGCACGCAACAGTGTGTTGTTAATGCGCTTGACCACAGCCGGCACCGAATCGGCCGGGTAGAGCGACTGGTCCGGATACATCTGCCCGGCCAGGTTGGCATCGGCTGCCACCTGCCAGCCCGACAGGTAGATCGCCTTCAAGCCCGCCTTGACCTGCTGCATGGCCTGATTGCCCGTCAACGCACCCAGCGCGTTGACGAACGGCGTGGAGTGCAGCGATGTCCACAGCTTGTCGGCGCCCAGTCGCGCCAGCGAGTGCTCGACGTGCACGGTGCCGCGCAGGCGCACCACGTCGGCGGCGGTGTAGTTGCGCGTGATCCCGGCCCAACGCGGGTCGTTGGCCCACTGCTGCTGCAGTTGTTCGGCGGTCTGCAGATTGCTGCTCATCTTGCGTTCTCCTTGGAGTCGGACACGGCGGATGCAACGGAGGGAGTGGCCGGGCAACGCGCGGCCAGCGGCCGGCCTGGACGCCTGTGGGGCGCCCGGCAGCGAAAAAGGTGGCGGTGGAGCCGCGCGCGTCAGCGGCGCGGACGATGGATCAGTCGATCAAACGGTAGGCCGGTACGGTGAGGAAATCGGCCAGTCCATCGGCACGACTGAGGTCTTCCAGCAAGGCGATCGCCTCCGGCACGCGGGCGGCACCGACGAAGCTGCCCGCCGCACCCAGCCGTGCAGGCAACGCGCGCAGGCTGGCCTGCAGCAGCGGCAGATCGATGGCGGTGCCATCGTCCAGCCGCTGACCGTGATGCAACCACTGCCACAACTGCGCGCGGCTGATCTCGGCAGTGGCGGCGTCTTCCATCAGGTTGTGGATCGGCACGCAGCCATTGCCATCCAGCCACGCGGCCAGGTAACGCACGCAGACTTCGACATTGCTCTCGAAACCGGCACGGGTGATGTTGCCTGGCGACGGGGCGATCAACTGCTCGCGGCTGACCTGCACGTCATGGCGCAGCACGTGCTGCTGGTGCGGGCCGGGCATGTGCTCGTCGAAGATCTGCATCGCCACCGGGATCAGCGCCGGATGCGCGACCCAGGTGCCGTCATGGCCGGCACTCACCTCGCGCAGCTTGTCGGCGCGCACGCGCGCCATCGCCTGCTCGTTGGCGGCTTCGTCGTGATTGATCGGGATTTGCGCGGCCATGCCGCCCATCGCATGCGCACCGCGCCGATGACAGGTCTTGATCAGCAGTTCCGAATAGGCCTTCAGGAACGGCTGGGTCATGGTGACCTGGCCGCGTTCGGGCAGCACGCGGTCGCGATGCGCGCGGAAGGTCTTCAGATACGAAAAGATGTAGTCCCAGCGGCCGCAGTTCAGGCCGACGATGCGCTTGCGCAAGGCGTGCAGGATTTCGTCCATCTCGAACACCGCCGGCAGCGTCTCGATCAGCACGGTCACCTTGATCTGGCCATGCGGCAGGCCGAGCATGGCTTCGATATGCGCCAGTGCGGTTTCCCACAGCGCCGCCTCCTCCATGCATTGCAGCTTTGGCAAGTACAGATACGGGCCGCGGTCCTTGGCCATCAGCAGGCGGGCGTTGTGGAAGGCGAACAGTGCCGCATCGAACAGGCCACCGGCGATCGGCTGGCCGTCGACCAGGACATGCTTCTCGTCCAGATGCCAGCCGCGCGGGCGCACGATCAGCACCGCGCGTTCGTGCTCGGGTCGCAAGGCGTACTGCTTGCCGCTGGGCGCGGCGAACTGCAGGTCGCCACGCACCGCCGCCGCCAGCGTGCGCTGGCCGGTCAGCAGATTGCGCCAGGTCGGTGCGGTGGCGTCCTCGAAGTCCGCCATGAACACCTTGGCGCCGGAGTTCAGCGCATTGATGACCATCTTCGGATCGGTCGGCCCAGTGATCTCCACGCGACGGTCCAGCAGCGCCGCCGGCAGCGGAGCCACCGTCCAGTCGCCATCGCGGATGGCCAGGGTGTCGGCGCGAAAATCCGGCAGTTGGCCGGCGTCGAAGGCGGCCTGGCGCCGTTGGCGAGCGGCCAACCGCTGTTGGCGCGCCGGCTCGATGGCACGGTGCAGGGAGACCAGCAGGGCCAGGGCGCCGGCGGGCAGCAGCTCGGCCTGGCCGGCGATCTGGGTGGTCAACGCCAGGCCGGGAGTGGCCTGACGCAGCGGACGGGAAGCGAGTGCGGTGGCAGACATAGGTGGGGGTCCTGTGTATCCGGGACTCCACCGTCGCTCGGGATCAGTTATTTGACAAAGCAGTTTTCGCAATGGTGTAAATAAGCTGACTTTATACTTGTGACTTCTCGTACACGCCGATGGCGCCAAGCCCTCGTTTTTCCTACAAATCCGATCGGCTCAAACCGCTGCGGGCGTTCTGCCAGACGGTCCGCCTGGGGTCGGTGTCGCGGGCTGCCGAGGCGCTCTACGTCAGCCAGCCGGCGGTGACGCTGCAGCTGCAGGCCTTAGAGCGTGACCTGGGTGTGCCGCTGTTCGAGCGTGCGGGACGGCGGCTCACGCCCAGTCGCGAGGGCCAACTGCTGTACGACATGGCCCTGCCGCTGGTGGAGAGCCTGGATGGGCTGGAGGCGAGCTTCCGCGAGAAGGTGCGCGGCCTGGACGCCGGCGAGCTCAACATCGCCGCCAACAGCTCCACCATCCTGTATCTGCTGCCGCGCATCGTGGAGCACTTCCGCGCCCGGCATCCGGATGTCCGCCTGACCCTGCACAACGCCATCAGCGCCGACGGCACCGATCTGCTGCGCGAAGATGCGGTCGACCTGGCGATCGGCTCGATGCTCGACGTCCCGGCCGACCTGAACTACGCGCCGGTCTATCGCTTCGAACAGCTGTTGATCACTCCGCCCGATCATCCGCTGGCCGCCAAGTCCAGTGTCTCGCTGCAGGATCTGTCGCCCTATCCGCTGATCCTGCCGCCGCGCCGGCAGGTCACCTACCGCTTGGTGGACCTGGTGTTCCAGCAGGCACGCGTGCCCTATACGGTGGCCCTGGAAGTCGGTGGCTGGGAAGTCATCAAGCAATACGTGGCGATGGGCATGGGCATCTCGATCGTCACCGCGATCTGTCTCACCGACGCCGACCGCGACAAGCTGGCCACCCGCTCGCTGAAGGATTACTTCCCAACCCGCAGCTACGGCGTGGTGGTACGCAAGGGCAAGGTCCTGTCGGCCCAGGCGCGCGCCTTCATCGAACTGATCCAGCCGGACCTGTTCACCCCGCGTGGCTACGACGAGAGCGGTCCGTCGGAGCGGTAGCCGCACCACGGCAGCGCGCGGCAGCGGCGCCCTTGGGCTCTGCTACGGTGGCGGCACGCCCGCTGCACGCCGACCGCCCGTGTCCCTGCCCTCCCGCTACGCCGAAGTCGACGCACCACTGGTTCTGCGCGAGCGCCTGCGCTGCAGTTGGCGTTTCCGCCAGGGCGAGGCCGACACCGCAGCGACGCAGGTGCTGCCCGACGGCTGCGTCGACCTGATCTGGGACGGACGGGTGCTGTTCGTCGCCGGACCGGACCACCGCGCCACCGACGCCACGTTGGCACCTGGCAGTGTGCTCAGCGGCGTGCGCCTGGCCGCTGGGGCCGGCGCCAGCCTGCTCGGCGTGCCACTGCAGGCCATCGCCGACCAGCGCGTGCCGCTGGACGCGCTGTGGGGCGTCCGCGGCCACGACTGGCAGGCGCGACTGGAAGAGGCCGCCGACCCACTGGCGGCCTTGCACGCGCTGTGCGCCAGCCGCCCGCTGCAGGCCGATCGCGCGATGGCTTGGCTGTTCGCGCAACTGGCCGGCAGCACGCCGCCGCGGCTGGCCGTGTTGACCGGCACGCTCGGCATCAGCGAACGCACATTGCGGCGACGCAGCCACGAGGCGTTCGGCTACGGCGTCAAGACACTGGCGCGCATCCTGCGCCTGCAGCGCTTCCTGGGCCTGGTGCGCCAGCACCCCAGCCTGACCGCGGCGGCATTCGAGGCCGGCTATGGCGACGCCCCGCACCTGGTGCGCGACAGCCGGCAACTGACCGGGCTCAGTCCGCGCGAACTGGTGCGGCGCCACGCACGCTGAGTTGGCCGTTTTCGCCAAGCCAGGCGCGCCGCTGCGCGGGACACTGGCGGCTCGTCCACAGGAGCCGCCCATGTCCCACGCCAACCAGCATCACCGCATCGACTACCTGGAATTCGCCGTCGCCGCGATCGCCGTGGCCAAGGCCTTCTACGGCCAGGCCTTCGACTGGACGTTCCAGGACTACGGCCCGGACTACTGCGAGTTCCGCGACGGCCGCCTGAGCGGCGGTTTCTTCCACGGCACGCCGCAGCCCGGCGGCGCCCTGGTGGTGCTGTATTCCCACGATCTCGCCGCCACCCAGGCCCGCATCGAAGCCGCCGGTGGCCGCATCGTGCGCCCCGTGTTCGACTTCCCTGGCGGGCGCCGCTTTCACTTCGCCGACCGCGACGGCTACGAGCTGGCGGTGTGGTGCGAGGGCTGATGCCCACTGCACACGCGCGGCGATGCGGCCGCGCTAATCAGGATCGCGCGCGTAGTGCCCGAGGAACATGTCGGCCGCCGACGCGGCGACCTCGGCCTGTTGCGCGGGGCTGAGCGGCGGCTGGCCCATGCTCAACTGCGGCCAGAACGCGAAGCCCTTGATCAGCGCCTGCAGCTGCTGCGCGGCGAACTCGGGCTGCAGTGGCTTGAGCCGCCCATCGGCGAGCGCCGCACGCAACCACACCAGGGTGCCCTCCTCCTTGCTGCCCAGGCGCGCGACCAGGTCGCGCGCACGCTCGGGCGCGCGCAGGCCCTCGACCATCGCCATCCGCGACAGACCCAGGAAGGCGGGATCGTCGAACATCTGCAGCTTCTGCTGCAGCAACTGCAGCAACTGCGCGCGCAGCGGCTGCTGCGGGGCATAAGGCACACCGACCGTGTCCAGGCTGCGCTGCCATAGCTGCACCAGGATCTCGTCGAACAACGCGTCCTTGCTGGGGAAATGGTTGTAGACGGTGCGCTTGGACACGCCGGCACTGGCCGCGATGCGGTCCATGCTGGTGGCCTCGAAGCCGTACTGGCGGAATTCGGCGATCGCCGCCTCGACGATGGCCTGGCGCTTGCGCTCGGTCAGCCGCACCGGCGTCTTTGCGATGGGAGATGAACTCGACATAGCGAAATTTTACACCGGGCAGTTTACATTTCCCAACATAAAACTACACTGTGTAGTGTAGATCGCCCGTCGCCTGATGCCGTTCACCCATGGAGACACACGTGTCCAGCTCTTCCACCTCTCCGAGCACCGCCCCGTATGCCGCCTCGCCGCAGTTTCGCAATGGTCGCTTCCGCAATGCGCTGCCGACCGCGCTCAGCCAGCCCGGCCTATTGGCGGGAGTGCGCCTGCTGTGGGAAGTGCTGTTCAACAAGCCTGCGCGCGCCGTACCGTCGCAGCCGCTGCCGGTAGTGCCGTTGACTGCGGCGCAGCTGCGAGATGCGCCCGACCGCAGCCTGTTCCGGCTGGGCCATTCCACTGTGCTACTGAAACTGCGGGGCGGCCTGTGGCTGACCGACCCGGTGTTCTCCCTGCGCGCCTCGCCCGTCCCGTTCGTCGGACCGAAGCGCTTCCATGCGCCGCCCATCGCCTTGGACGATCTGCCGCCATTGGCGGGCGTGATCCTGTCGCACAACCACTACGACCATCTGGATCGCGCCACCATTCGCGCCCTGGCCAGCCGAGTCGGTGTGTTCGTCGCTCCGCTGGGCGTGGGCGACCTGCTGGTGCGCTGGGGCGTGGATCCGGCCAAGGTGCAGCAGCTGGACTGGTGGCAGTCGGTGGATGTCAGTGGCATCACCCTGACCGCCACCCCGTCGCGACATTTTTCTGGACGCGGCCTGTTCGACCGCGACCGCACGCTGTGGTGCTCGTGGGCGATCCAGGACGACGACCTGCGCCTGTTTTTCAGTGGCGACGGCGGCTACGGTCCGCACTTCAAGACCATCGGCCAGCGCCTGGGGCCGTTCGACCTGGCGCTGATCGAAAACGGCGCCTACGATGCGATGTGGCCGGACGTGCATATGCAGCCGGAGCAGACCATGCAGGCCTTCGTCGATCTCGGCGGGCGCAGCTTGTTGCCGATCCACAACGGCACCTTCGACCTGGCCCTGCATGTCTGGTCCGAACCGTTCGAGCGCATCGTCGCGCTGGCGGCGGCCGCCAAGGTACCGCTGGCCATCCCGCAAATGGGCGAACGGGTGAACGTGCGCCGCCCGGACACCGATCAACGCTGGTGGCGCACGCTGCCCGAAACGCTGGTGCTGGCGTCATGAGCGGCTGGACGCTGGCCGATCTACCGTCGCAACGGGCCCGGGTGGCCGTGGTGACCGGCGCCAGTCCCGGCGGGCTGGGGTACGAAACCGCGCTTGCCCTGGCCGGTGCCGGCGCCCGTGTCGTGCTGACCGCACGCAACCCCGACAAGGGCGAAGCGGCACGCCAGGCCCTGCTTGCCCAGCATCCGGAGGCGGACGTGTGTGTGGAGGCGCTGGACCTGGCGCATTTGGCGTCGGTGCGCGCATTCGCCGAGCGGCTGGCCGCGCGCCACGCTGCGGTGGACCTGCTGATCAACAACGCCGGCGTGATGGCGCCCCCGCAACGGCAGACCACCGCCGACGGGATGGAGCTGCAACTGGGCAGCAACTACCTGGGACATGTCGCGCTGACCGCGCAGGTGCTGCCTTTGCTGCGTGCGGCGTCGGCACCGCGTGTGGTCAACCTGTCGAGCCTGGCGCATCGCCAGGCGCGGATCGATTTCGACGATCTGCAGAGCGAACGCCCATACCGTCCCTGGAAGGCCTATGGGCAATCCAAGTTGGCGATGCTGATGTTCAGCCTGGAATTGCAGCGCCGCAGCGACGCGCATGGCTGGGGCGTGCGCGCACTCGCCGCGCATCCGGGCATCGCACAGACCGCCTTGATCGCCAACGGGCCGGACGGCGCTGGACGGCGCAGCGCGAGCGGCGTGGCGGTTGGGCTGATGGCCCATTACCTCGGCCATTCGGCCAGCGCGGGTGCGCTACCGACACTGTATGCGGCAACGGCGCCGCAGGCACAGCCTGGCGGCTACTGCGGACCGGGTGACCTGTTCGAGCTGAAAGGCCACCCGGCGCCGGCCAAGATCGGCCGCCAGGCGCACGACCGGCAGGTGGCGGCACGTTTGTGGGAGACGGCGTGTGCGCTGACGGGCGTGGCGTTCTGATCATGCCGTCGGGGCGGCGGACGCGTCGCCCTGGGCTGCGTCTGTAGGTCCTGCCGGCCGGCACTGCGCTGCGCCGGTAAAGGCATCGCAACAGCCACGCTTTCTGTGGTGTGGCGCTCGTGCTGGCCGACACCGTTCCTGGACGGTGTGCCGCCCATTCGCGCACGCAAGACAAGCGCTGGCAGATCCGCACGAACGAAAACGGGATGACCGATGGCCATCCCGTTTCGATCTGCACGCTGCACGGTCTCCGTGCAGCCATTGTCAGCGCAGCGTCGCTGCTTACTCGGTCAAGCCACGGTTTTCCAGCAGCGCCTTGACGCTGGGATCCTTGCCGCGGAAATCGCGATACAGCGTCGCCAGGTCGACGGTATTGCCACGCGAGAGGATCTTGGCGCGGAACAGATCGCCGTTCTTGCGCGACAGCCCGCCATGCTCCTTGAACCACTCGAAGGCATCGTCGTCGAGCACTTCCGACCAGAAGTACGCGTAGTAGCCGGCCGAATAACCGCCACCCCAGATGTGGTCGAAATACGTGCTGCGGTAACGCGGCGGCACCTCGGCCAGATCGACCTTGAAGCGCGTGAGCGCATCGGCCTCGAACTTGCTGACGTCCTGCAACGGCGCATCGGCCGGCTGGGTGTGCCAGGCCAGATCCAGCAGCGCGGCCGCCAGGTACTCGGTGGTCGCATAGCCGCTATTGAAGGTCTTGGCCTTGCGAATCTTCTCCACCAGCGCCGCCGGCATGGCTTCGCCGGTCTGATAGTGCTTGGCGTAGTGGGCGAAGATCTTGGGATCGGAGGCCCAGTGCTCGTTGAACTGCGACGGGAACTCGACGAAATCGCGCGAGGTGTTGGTGCCGGCCAGCGACGGGTACTTCACCTGCGAGAACATGCCATGCAGCGCATGGCCGAACTCGTGGAACATGGTGGTGACATCGTCGAAGCTCAGCAGCGCCGGCTGGCCAGCCGCCGGCTTGGTGAAGTTGCAGACGTTGTAGACCACCGGCTTGGCGCCGGTCAGGCCGTCCTGCTCGACGAAATTGCCCATCCAGGCGCCACCGGACTTGCTGTCGCGCTTGAAGTAGTCGGTGTAGAACAGCGCCAGCGACTTGCCGTCGGCATCGAAGACCTCGTACACCTTCATGTCGGCGTGGTAGGTCGGGATGTCGGTACGCGGCTTGAAGGTCAGACCGTACAGCTGGTTGGCGGCGTAGAAGACGCCGTTCTGCAGCACGTTGTCCAACTCGAAGTAGGGCTTGATCTGCGACTCGTCCAGGTCGTACTTGGCCTTGCGCACCTGTTCGGCGTAAAAGTCCCAATCCGAGGCAGCGAGCTTGAAGCCGCCGTTCTGCGCGTCGATCACCTTCTGCATCTCGCCGATCTCGCGGCGCGCCTTGCCGGTGGCGGCCGGCACGGTGTCGGTCAGCAGCTTGAGCGCCTGGTCGGGCGTCTTGGCCATCTGGTCGCCCAGGCTGTAGGCGGCGTAGCTGTCGAAGCCCAGCAACTTGGCCTTCTGCGCGCGCAGCTGCGCCAGCCGCTGGATGGTCTGGCGGGTATCGTTGGCGTCGCCCTTCTCGGCGCGGGTTTCCGAGGCCTTGAGCACCTCCGCGCGCAGTTGGCGATCCTTCAGCGAGGCCAGCACCGGTTGCTGGGTGGTGTTCTGCAGCGCCAGCAAGTACTTGCCGTCGAGCTTGCGGGCCTTGGCCGCATCGGCAGCGGCGGCGATGTCGCCATCGCTCAGGCCATCGAGCTTGGCCTTGTCGTCCACCACCACCGCACCGGCCGCGGTGGCGGCCACCAGACGGGTGTGGAACTGGGTGGACAGCGTGGTCTCCTCGACGTTGAGCTTGCGCAAGGTGGCCTTGTCGGCATCGGACAGTTGTGCGCCGGCGCGCACGAAGCTGTCGTATTGGCGCTCCAGCAGGCGTTTCTGCTCGGCATCCAGGTTCAGGGTGTCGCGCTGGTCGTACAAGGTCTTGATGCGGGCGAACAGCTTGGGATCGAGGTGGATCTCGTCCTGGTGCTCGGCCAGCTTGGGCGCGACCTGTTCCTGGATCTTCTGCCGTGCATCGCTGGTATCGGCCTGGACCACGCCGAAGAACACGCTGGACACGCGCGTCAACGTTTGCCCACTGCGCTCCATCGCCTCGATGGTGTTGGCGAAGGTAGGCGCTTCGCTGCTGTCGGCGATCTTGCGGATCTCGGCCAGGTGCTGGCGCATGCCTTCGTCGAAGGCCGGCAGGTAATGGCTGTCCTGGATCTTGTCGAAGGGCGGCGCCTGGAACGGCAACGCGCTGGCGCTCAGCAGCGGGTTCTCGCTGGCTTGCGGGGCCTGCGCGGCGGGAGTCTTCTCGGGCACGGTGGCCTCCTTACCAGGCGACGGTTGTCCAGAACAGGCGGCCAGCGCCAGGGTGATGGCGGCAGCCAGGATGACGGGGCGCGACATGCGTGGGATTCCTGATGGTTGGGGTACGGCAATCGCGCACCCTAGCGGGTTTGCACGGTGCTGGCATGTGCCGTTGGATGGGCGAGCGCGACCGCTGGAGTCCCCGGACGACGCAGGTCGGTGCGGCGCGCGCGCCGCACCGCCGACGGCCAACGCCTCTCATCTCGACGGGCATCCAACGCTCTAGAGCGTCTCGTCCTTGAAGATCGCCACATGCGGCACGCCATCGGTCCCGATCCAGCCGCGGTACATGCCTTCGGTGTTGAACGGGAAGGCCGCGTTGCCCTGCGCATCCAGCGCGATCGCCCCACCATCGCCGCCAGCGGCGGGAATCTGCTGGTCGATCACCGTTTCGGCCGCCTGCTGCAGGCTCTGCCCGGCGTACTTCATCCGTGCGCAGATGTCGTAGGCGGCCACGGCGCGGATGTAGTACTCGCCCCAGCCGGTGCCGGACACCGCGCACTGGGTGTTGGCGTAGGTGCCGGCGCCGATGATGGGCGCGTCGCCGACCCGGCCATAGCGCTTGTTGGTCATGCCGCCGGTGGAGGTACCAGCGGCCAGGCGACCGGCGCGGTCCAGCGCCAGCGCGCCGACCGTGCCGAAGTGCTTGGCGGTCTCCAGCTCCAACTCCGCTTGCGCCTGGCGGTCGCCCGCCTCGGCACGCAAGGCCTTCTGCAATTGCTGCCAGCGCTTGTCGGTGCGGAAGTAGGCCGGATCCACCAGGGCGATGCCCTGCTCGCGGGCGAATTGCTCGGCACCGGCACCGACCAGCATCACGTGCTTGGAGCGGTCCATCACGCGCCGTGCCAGCTGGATCGGGTTCTTCACCGTATGCACGCCGGCGATCGCGCCGGCCTTGCCGCTGGCGCCGTCCATGATGGCCGCATCCAGCTCGTTCTTGCCGTCATGGGTGAACACCGCCCCGCGCCCGGCGTTGAACTGCGGCGCATCCTCCAGCACGGTGATGGTGGCCGCCACCGCATCGACCGCGCTGCCACCGTCGGCCAGCACGGCATGCCCGGCCTGCAGCGCACGCCGCATCGCCTCATGCGCCTGCGCCTGTTCGTCGGCACTGAGCCCGGCCTTCTCGACCCCGGCGCCGCCATGGAGAACCAGCATCGGCTCGACGGCCAGCGCCGGCAGCGCCAGACCCAGGCACAGCGATAACGTCAGCAGGCGGGCACACAGGACGGTCATGGCATTGCTCGTGCGGGGCGGCCGATGGCCGGAAATGCAGGCAGGCGCCGCGTCACAGCGTATCGCGATGCTTGCCGCGCCAGGGGCGGTACCAGTGGCGGACGGCGGCGATGTCGGCGGCCATGTCGGTACCGGTCCAGAACGGCTCGCCGATGCCGATCGTCTTGCTGGGATAGTCGAAATACACCGGCAGGATCGGCACCTTGGCATCGGAGGCGATCTTCCAGAAACCGGCCTTCCATTGCTCCACGCGCTTGCGCGTGCCTTCCGGAGTGATCACGTACCACATCTGCTCGGACTGGCGGATCAGCCGGACCGCCTGGCCGATCGTGCCCTGGGGCGAACTGCGGTCCAGCGGGATGCCGCCGAGCTTGCGCAACAGCGGACCCAGCGGCCACCAGAACAGCTGCGCCTTGCCCAGCACGCGTACCTCGAAGCCGAGCGCGAACTTGGCCGCAAAGCCCAGGAAGCCATCCCAGTTGGACGAATGCGGGGCGACGATCATCACCAGCTTGGGCTCGTCGGGCAGGCGCCCGCGCAGGCGCCAGCCGGTCACCCGCAGCGCGGTCCGGCCCAGCCAACGGATGAACCGTCCGTGGGCGCGCGGCATCCGTGGCGGCGACGGTTGCAACAGGATGTCCGCCTCGGCCACGGGCGGCAATGCAGGTTCGACAGGACTCACACTCACTCCCAGTGGGACGCCGAGCGTCCACGCTTGATCTGGCTGCGCTCACGCTTGGCATCCAGCCGTCGCAGCTTGGCACCATGACTCGGTTTGGTGGCGATGCGCCGCTTGGGCACCGACAGGCAGGCGGCGATGATCGCGGCCAGACGTTCGCGGGCGTCGTCACGATTGCGCTCCTGGGTCCGGTAGCGCTGTGCGTCGATCACCAACACGCCTTCGGCGGTCATGCGGCGATCGCGCCGCGACAGCAACCGGGCCCGCAACGGCTCGGGCAAGGCGGTGGATGCGGCCACGTCGAAGCGCAATTCCACCGCGGTGGACACCTTGTTGACGTTCTGCCCGCCGGCCCCGCTCGCGCGCACGAAGCGCTCGACGAGCTCGCTGGGCGGGATCGCCAGGCTCGGGGTGATCTGGATCGGTTCGCTGGCCATGCGCGGGATTGTATCGGGACCGGCGTAGCCGCGCGCGCCAACGGCCGCTCCCGTATGCTGCGAGCGGTTCCCCCTGCAGGATGCTGCCAATGACCGCGTTTGCCCCCTTCGCCGCGCTGCGCGCGCACGCCTACCGCCTCGGCCTGCTGGCCCTGCTGATCGCGCCGAGCGCGTTTGCGCAGCCACCCAGCGATGCCGAGATCAACCGGCTGCTGGCCGCCTCGCGTGCGCAGACCATGCTCGACACCATGCTGCCGCAGATCGAGGCGATGCAGCAGCAACAGTTCGCCCAGCTCACCGCCCAGCGCTCGCTCGACGCGCAACAGCAGGCGCAGCTGCAGCGCATCCAGGAGCGCACCCGCCAGACCATCCGCAAGGCCTTGTCGTGGTCCGAGCTGCGGCCGATGTACGTGGACCTGTACAAACGGTCGTTCTCGCGCGAGGACGTGCTGGCGATGGCCGAGTTCTACGAGAGTTCGGCCGGGCAGAGCCTGCTGGACAAGACCCCGGCGCTGACCCAGAACCTGATGGTCGCGATCCAGCAGCGGATGCTGCCGTTGTTCGCGGACCTGCAGAAGGACCTGGAGCAGATCGTCAACACACCCCCGCCGGCAGCGGCGCCTGCCAAGCCCTGACCACTGCGGCGATCGCCCGGTCGCAAGACGCCGCGGTGATCGCCGGCAATGCCGGTCGCCACTGCATGCCAGCTCAGGCGGCCGCGACCGCCTCCGGCGCTGGCGGCGTCGCCCAGTCGAACAGCGCACAGGCCTTGGCGAACTCGCCTTCCAGCGGCGCACACACCAGCAGCCGCCGGCCATCGTGCGGATGCGCGAATCCCAGCCGCTCGGCATGCAGCAACATGCGGTGGATGCCGAGCATGCGGAAGGTGCGGTTGTGGCGCCCGTCGCCGTGGCTGGTATCGCCGATCAGATGGTGCGACAGGTGCTTCAGATGCCGACGGATCTGACGAAAGCGCCCGGTCTGCGGCTGGCAGCGCAGCAGGGCGTAGCGCGAGGTGGCAAAGCCGGTGGACGGCACTTGCAACTCGCCGGTGGCCAGCCGCTGGAAATGGGTGATCGCCGGCTTCTTGACCGGCTTGCCGGGCCCGCCGTCGAGGTCGTGATCGACACTGAATCGCAGCTCGGCCGGCCAGCCGCGGCACACGGCCAGATACTCCTTCTGCACGTCCCCGCTCATCAGCGCCTTGCCCAGCGCACTGGCGGTCTCGCGATCGAACGCCAGCAGCAGGCAACCGCTGGTCGCGCGATCGAGGCGATGCACCAGGAAGATCGGCCGGCCCAACTGCTCGCGCAGGCGGTCGGCGAGGAAGTCGTCCTCGCCGCGGGCCAGCTTGCTGTCGTGGACCATCAGACCGGCAGGCTTGTCGACAACGGCCAGGGCGTCGTCCTGGTAGAGGATCTGTAACGGGTCGGGGGCGATGCTCACCGGGGGATTATCCGCGTGGTCGACACCGCATGCCACTGTGCCGCCGCGCCGTATGGCGCATGCCGATCATGCGCCTTGAGGCGAAGGGCGTGGCAGCTCGGCGGGTATAGGCTCAAGCCGCACCGCACACCGCCAGCAATTCGCCCTTGCCCACCGGCACCACGCTGCAGGTGACTGCCGGATCGTCAGCCAGCAGCGCGGTGAACGGCGCCAGTTCGTCGGCATGCGAGAGCGCATTGTCGACCACCAGCAGGCCACCGCCGCGCAGCACGCGGCGCAATGCCGGCCACCAGCGCACGTACTCGCCACGCGCCGAATCCAGGAAGACCAGATCGATGCTGGCACTGGCGGCCTGGGTCAGCCACGTGCCGCCGTCGCCGTGTACCAGATCCACTGACGCCGCCAGGCCGCTGCGTGCAAGCGTGGCCTGCGCCAGGGCCACCTTGTCGGCCGCAAGCTCCACCGTGGTGACGTGCCCACCGATTGCGACGGCCGCTTCGGCCAGCCACAGCGTCGAATAACCGTTGGAGGTGCCGATTTCCAGCACACGCCGCGCAGCGGTGGCACGGACCAGTACGGCCAGCAATTGCCCGGTGTCGGGCGTGATATTGAGCATGCGCCGGCCATACTCCAGCTGGTGCGCATCGTTGTCGCTACCGAACCGTGCCAGGTCGTCTTTCAATGCCTGCAGATCGATCATCACCACCTCGCAGGGGACGGCTTCGTCATCATGCCGCTGTAGGCGCTGCCGCTACCCAGCCGGATGCGGCAGGCTACCTGTCGCGGTGCTTGAGTGCTTCAGCGCCGCAACCAGGCGACCAGCAGCGCTGCCGAACCGGCGCCGCCGCTGATCCAGCTCCACACCGGCACCGTGCCCAGATACCAGCCATCCGGATGCAGGCCGTAGAGCACAGCCGCGACGACCAGTAACCCGCTGCCGGTGATGGCAGTGACCACGCGCGTCTGCAACCTGCGCAGGCTCAGGTCCAGGGCGAGCAGTTCGGGCGAGCGAATGTCGATCTGATGACGGCCTTCCACCTGCTGCTTCAGCCAGCTGTGCACCAGCCGCGGCATGTCCGGCGCATGGGTCATGATCTCTGGCAGACGCTTGCTCAGTTCGCGCAGCACGCGGCGTGGGCTGTAACGCTCGCGCAGGATGCGTTCGAGCACCGGTCGCGCCACTGCCCAGATATCCAGCTTGGGGTCGAGTTGCCGGCCCACGCCTTCGATATTGAGCAGCGTTTTCTGCAGCAAGATCAGCTGCGGCTGCAGCGTCAACTCATAGCGCTGCGCCACGCGGAACAATTTGATCAGCACCTGCGCCAAGGAAATTTCCGACAACGGCCGGGTGAAATACGGCTCGCACACCGAGCGCGCGGCCGCTTCCAGCTCGTCGATGCGCACGTTGCTGGGCATCCAGCCAGCCTCCACGTGCAACTCGGCCATGCGGCGGTAATCCTTGTGGAAGATCGCCATGAAGTTCTCGGCCAGGTAGTACTGATCTTCCTGCGAGAGCTGGCCCATGATGCCGAAGTCCAGCGCGATGAAGCGCGGATTGAGCCGCCGCTGCGGATCGCTGTCGACCCAGATGTTGCCGGCATGGGCATCGGCATGGAAGAAGTTGTCGCGGAAGACCTGGGTGTAGAACACCCGCACGCCCTTGGCGGCCAGCGCGCTGCGATCGATGCCGGCGGCATCCAGCTTGGCGATGTCGTCGGACGGAATGCCGTAGACGCGTTCGAGGGTGAGCGCGCGCTCGGCGGTATGCGACCAGATCACCTCCGGCACATACAGGTCGTCCGAGCCCTGCCAGAAGCGCCGCAACACGCTGGCGTTGGCGCCTTCGCGCTGCAGGTCCAGTTCGGCCGACAAGGTGGACTCGATCTCGGCCACCACTTCGCGCGGGCGGATCTTGTCGGCGCGCGGGTGGGTGCGTTCGACCAGCAGCGCCAGCGAACGCAGCAAGGCGATATCGGCATCGATCTGCCGTTCGATGTCCGGCCGCAACACCTTGACCACCACCTCGCGCCGGACACCGTCGGTGTCCGGCGGCAGCGTGGCCGCGTGCACCTGGGCGATCGAGGCCGAGGCCAGCGGAGTGGTGTCGAAGGCGGCGAACGCGACGTCGATCGGCCGGCCCAGCGCGCGCTCGACGATCAAGCGCGCAGCCTGCCCGTCGAACGGTTTGACCCGGTCCTGCAACAGGGTCAGCTCCTCGGCCACGTCCGGCGGAATCAGGTCGCGCCGGGTGGAAAGGATCTGCCCGAACTTGACGAAGATCGGTCCCAGCTCCTGCAGCGCCAGACGCAGCCTCGCCCCGCGCGACTGCGCAGCAATCTCGGCGCTGGCGCGCGGGACGAACGGCTTGGCCAGGCGCAGCCAGCGCTCGGCCGGTGTGCCCTGCAGCAGATCGTCCAGGCGGTAGCGCAGGATCACCCGGCCGATCCGGCTGGCCCGCACGATCGCCTTCATGCCGACGCTCCTGGCTGACCCAGGCGGCTCACACGTGCCGCCAGACGCTCGACGTCGTCGCGCAGCGCATCGACATCGTCGTAAAAGGCATCCAGCTCGGCGCGCGGCACCACATCGCGCGATTCCTCGGTCACGTACTCGGCCGCACTCTGGGCCAGGTCGGCGGCGCTGCGACGCGCCTGCAGCAACGCCGCGCGCACTGCCATGGCCACCTGCACACCGACGATCTCGCCGAACACCGCCACGAACGGCAGCTGCCAGTCCGGATCGTAGCGGCCGGCCAGTTGCTGCAGCTGACGCGCCAACTCGGCGTCGCCGGACACCTTGAGCCGGCCCGCCGGCGCGCCCTGGCGGCGCGCGTTGGCCAGCAGCGGCAATTGCCCGAGCAAGCCGGCCAGGCTGCTGCGCACCGCCAGGTCCGGCTCCTGGCTGGCATCCACCGGCCCGACCAGCAGGCCGCGATCGTGCACCTGGATCTGCAAGGCCAGCGCCGGTGCCTCCAGGGTCACGGCAATGCGTTGCCCTTCCAGCGGCAGCAAGGCATCGCGGGTATCCGGATCCAGCGCCAGGGCGCGGTTGAGTGCGGCCTGCAAGGCGCGGCCGGCGAGCGGTTTGAGCGAATCGAGGAAGGAGGCAGCCATCGGGCCATTCTACCGCCCCGGCGTGTGACAGCCGGCCGGCGTCGCACTTTCGGCCTCCATCGCGCGCAGGCATCCTTGCCGCCTGGCATGACGGATGGAGAGGCAATGCGCAAGCTGCGGGTGGGATTGATCTTCGGCGGTAAGTCGGCCGAACACGAGGTGTCGCTGCAATCGGCGCGCAATATTCTCCAGGCGCTGGACCCGGCACGGTTCGAACCCGTGCTGATCGGCATCGACAAGCAAGGCCAATGGCATCTCAGTGCCGCCGATGGCTTCCTGCTGGCGGCCGACGATCCGGCGCGCATCGCCCTGCACCGCAGCGGGCGGGCGTTGGCGGTGCTGCCCGGCGCCGAACAGGCGCAGCTGCAGGCGGTCGACTCCGGACAGGCACTGGCGCAGATCGACGTGGTGTTGCCCATCGTGCACGGCACGCTGGGTGAAGACGGCGCCTTGCAAGGTCTGCTGCGCATGGCCAACCTGCCCTTCGTCGGCTCCGGCGTGCTGGGCTCGGCGGTCGCGATGGACAAGGACATGGCCAAGCGGGTGCTGCGCGATGCCGGCCTGGCCGTTGCGCCGTTCGTCTGCTTCAACCGTCATGAGGTCGCACAGGCCGACACGGAGGCGCTGAGCGCGCAGCTCGGCCTGCCGCTGTTCGTCAAACCGGCCAACCAGGGGTCCTCGGTCGGAGTCAGCCAGGTCCGCAGCGCGGACGCCCTGCGGCCGGCGCTGGAACTGGCACTGCGCTACGACCACAAGGTGCTGGTCGAAGCCGCCATCGCCGGGCGCGAAATCGAATGCGCCATCCTCGGCAATCACACACCGCAGGCCAGCGTCTGCGGCGAGGTGGTGGTGCACGATGCCTTCTATTCGTACGACACCAAATACATCCACGCCGACGGTGCCGAGCTGGTGATTCCCGCCGACATCGATGCGCAGACGCAGCAGCGCATCCAGCAGGTCGCGCTGCAGGCGTATCGGGCATTGGACTGCGCCGGCATGGCGCGGGTGGACGTGTTCCTGTGCGCGGATGGCCGCATCGTCGTCAACGAGATCAATACGCTGCCGGGATTCACCCGCATCAGCATGTATCCCAAGCTATGGGAGGCCAGCGGACTGGACTATCGCAGCCTGATCACCCGCTTGATCGAGCTGGCGCTGGAGCGACATGCCGACGATCGCCTGCTGCGCAGCGTGATCGCGCCATCGCATTAGGCGGCAGCGCGTATAGCTCCGATCCGCGGCAGGTCGGCATCACGATCGACGAGGCGCTAGTGCACAAGCAGACTCATCCGCCACTGCAGATCGTCGGCTCCTCGGTGCAACGGACCCGTCTCGATAACGCGCCGGACCTGCACCGGGCTTCCCGACATCGCCCCCACTCAACAGCGCTGACCCAACGTCACAAACCCTTGTGTGTCTGGATTGAAAAAGACATAGGCGTGCGAGCTGTCATGGTGTAGGCCAGTGGTATCGATCTGGCCGACGAATATCAAGGGCTTGCCCTCTTCAATTGGCCAGTCCGGCGACTGCAGCCAGTTGGGCGGCCTCTTCAGATAGCGGAAGTCATCTTTGATTCTGGCCTTCAACCTGCTGAGTTCTGCCTTGGGATGATCATCGGATTGACCATTCAGAACGTTAGCCAGGTAGTCGCCCGTCAATCTCAACCACTTCGGTTGCGCCTGGAGTAGCAGATTGAACAGCCGCTCGTACCGTGGGTCCTTTGTATGGGCGACGGCCTGGCTGTTGAGAAATTCCGAGAGCAGTGCCTGCGTATTGAACAGCGACTCGGCACTGGCGTAGTCCTGCACAATGAGGAACGCATGCAGGGTGGGTTCGACAACGTAGTCCGGCAGAACGAAGTCCGTGTCTAGACACTCCGGTAAATCGGGGGACTCATATAGCCACCGCACAAAGTCCTGTGCAGGGAGTGATCCCTCGACAAAGGCTTTGATGGTTTCAAGATGGCTTGCGCGGTCATGAGGGGTCATGCTGATCTACCGGGGTTGTCTGATGTTCTCGCACTGCGGGAGCCATCGCCGACAGGCAGGCAAGGAAGGGCGCGGGCAGCCTAGCGAATCGACGGCCGCAGCGCGATGGCGACGTCTCGGCCCACAAGCAAACTCATCCATTGTGAGCAATCATTGCGTTGCGCTCATGCGGTGCCACTAACGCAAACGGCCCGCCTCCGAAGAGACGGGCCGCTGCCACCGGCTGCGACGCGACTGCGAGCCGGCGTGCCGACTACACTCGGCCGCGGCGGAACATCGAGATCACGGCCAGGATCAGAAACACCACGAACAGGATCCAGGCGATGTTGGTCGCCGCACCGGCGATGCCGCTGAAGCCCAGCACGGCGGCAATGATGGCGATGACGAAAAAGATGATGGCGTAATGCAGCATGGCAAGTGTCCAGAAGTTGTCGTGCCGAATCGGCGCAGGCGTATCTTGTGGACTTGCCGGTCTTTAATCGGTGATGGAGATGTCGCCGCCAGATGAGGATGCCAGCCGGCGCAATCCCTCCGCGATGCTGATCTGCGGGACATAACCGAAGTCACGCCGCGCCGGCTCCATGCTGTACCAATGCGGCGTGCACAGCTGCTCGACCAGGAAGCGCGTCAGCGGCACTTCGCCAGGCAGACGCAACAGTGGCCATAGCGTTTCGCACACCGCGCCGATGCGATACGCGGTCTTGAACGACAGACTGCGCGTCACCGGCGGCGCGCCCACCGCGCCCAGCAAGCGATTGAGCAACTCGCGCATCGGCAACGGCTCGCCGTTGGAAATGAAATAGGCGTTACCCGCACAGGCAGCGCCGGGATGCAGATGATCGAAGGCATCGAAATGCGCCTGCGCGGCGTTGTCGATATAGGTGCTGTCCACCAGGTTGCCGCCATCGCCGACCAGCCGCAGCCGACCAGCGCGCGCGCGCGCCGCCAACCGCGGCAGCAGATGGTTGTCGCCCGGCCCCCAGATCAGCCGCGGACGCAATGCGACGGTGGCCAGCTGCGCATCGTTGGCCGCCAGTACCGCGCGCTCGGCGATCGCCTTGGTCGCCGCGTATGGCGCGCGCAGGTCATCTCCGTACGGCACCTCGTCGGCACCCAGGCCTTCGACCGGGTGGGTGGCGCGGTGGGTCACGCTGGGCGTGGAGGTGTAGATCAGTCGCGTCACGCCGTGTGCGCGGCAGGCGTCGAGCACGTGCTGCGTGCCCACCACGTTCGGTTGGTGGTAGCTGTCGTAGCTGCCCCAGGCGCCAGCCTTGGCAGCGTTGTGGAAGACCGCATCGGCGCCAGCCAATGCATGCTGCAGCGCGGGCGCGTCGGTGAGGTCGCCGCGCACCTGCGCGACCCCCAACGCCTGCAGCGCCGGATAGTGGCCGCGGTTGTAGCTGACGACCTGATGCCCACGCGCAACCAACCCGCGGCAGAGCGCCTGGCCCAGGAAACCACCGCCGCCCGTCACCACAATCTTCATCGCGTCCTACCGCTTGCACCAGGGCGCACACGATAGCCGGGGCCGCTGGCGAAGGCGATGCCGGCCTGGCGCGACCGCCCAGGCAGCGCGGCAAGGCCTTGATCCTGTTGGACTTCATAATTCTTCATCGTGGCATCAGGCACTTCAGCACGGGGCATGGCGCAGTGCGCGCACCCTTCCGACCGGAGTTCCATCATGTCGCCCTTGCCCTGGCTGCTCTGTGCCGCGCTCGCGCTCGCCCTTCCCCAAGCCCCTGCCGTGACGTCGTCCAGCGCGACCGCCCCACCGGCGCTGGACGACGGCTGGGCGGTGGCCGATGCCGGCGCCCAAGGCTGGCACCTGGCCACCCTCGCCGGCCTGGAACAGGCCATTGCCGATGGCAAGGCGCCGGACACCAGCAGCGTCCTGATCGTGCGCGACGGCGCGCTGGTCTACGAGCACTATTTCGGTGGCGCCGACCGCCAGACCTTGCACGACGCCCGCTCGGCGACCAAGAGCGTGACCGCGCTACTGGTCGGTGCGGCGATCGCCCGCGGCCAGCTGCCCGGTGTGCAGGCCAAGGTGTATCCCTATTTCAGCGACCGCCAGTGGCTGCACGACGACCCGCGCAAGCGCGCGATCACCGTGGAAGATCTGCTGACGATGAGCTCGCAATGGGAATGCGACGACGACAACGCCTTCTCCACCGGCAACGAGGAACGCATGTATGTCAGCGCGGACTGGACCCAGTTCGCGCTCGACCTGCCGATCAAGGGCTATGCGCCGTGGATGCGGCGCCCGCAGGACAGTCCGTACGGCCGCGCCTTCTCCTACTGCACTGCCGGCAGTTTCCTGCTCGGCGCAGTGCTGGAGAAGGCCACCGGGCAGCCGTTGCAGGACTTCGCCGCGCAGGCCCTGGAGCGACCGCTGGGCATCGTCGATGCGCATTGGCTGCGGTCGGCAGAGGGCGTGGGCATGGGCGGCGGCGGTACCCGCTATCGCAGCCGCGATCTGGCCAAGTTCGGGCAGTTGCTGCTCGATCAAGGCCGCTGGCAGGGTCGGCAGGTGCTGCCGGCCGCGTGGATCGCGGCGATGACGCAGGTGCATGCCCAGGCCCGCGACGATGCCGACTACGGCTATCAGCTATGGCGATTCCGCTTTCCGGTCCGCGGCGTCGCGCGCGGGGTGTGGGCGATGTCCGGCAACGGCGGCAACGATGTCTTCGTGCTGCCGGAAGAGCGCCTGGTCGTGGTGATCACCCGCCGTGCCTACAACCGGCCGCAGATGCATGCGCAATCGCAGGCGCTGCTGACCGACTACGTGCTCAAGGCGCTGCCTTAGCGCGCATGCTCGCCTCGCTGTAACAGCTCGGTGCCGATCACGCACAGGCGGTCGGCACGCTTGGCGCGCTGACCAAGCGCGCCGCCCGGCGGATCAGATATCCACGTCCTTACGACCGCAGCGTGCAGATCACCGCGCCGCCGTCACGTCGGCATCCGGCGGCAACAGGCCAGCGCGGCGCACCTGCGCCCGCTGCGCGGCGACGTCGGCATCGATCTGCGCCAACAAGGCGGCGAATGCCGGTCGCACGCGCAGCGGTGTCCACAACGGCGACACCCGCAGGTAGGCGCTGTCGCGATACCCGGCGCTCCACGCCCGCTGCAAGGCCGCAAGCGCGTCGTCCGGCGCACCGGCCAATTGCAACAGCAATCCGGCGTCCAGCGCATCCACCGGATCGGCACCGCGTGCCACGCTCTCCAGCAATGCCTGCGCGCGTGCGCGCAGCTGCGCCACCGGAGGTGGCGATTGCGCCTGCAGGGTCCAGACCACGGTCTGGGCCAGACTGCTCTGTGGTCGCAGGCGCAGCGCCTGCAGGCTGGCCTGCCGTGCCCGTGTCGGGTCGCCACGCGCCAGCGCCAGTTCGGCCTGCAGCAGGAACAGGTCGGCGTGCGCGGTGCCGCGCGTCAGCGCCTGATCCAGTGCCGCCTGCGCCTCGGCCTGGCGGCCGTGCGCGAACAGGAAACGTGGCCAGGCCAGATTGACGAAGGCACTGTCGGGATACAGCTGGAAACTCTCGCGATAGCGCGCCTCCGCAGCGGCACCATAGCCGAGCAGGTCGAGGTTGCTGGCCAGTTGGATCGGCAGGAAGCGCACCCGCGTCGGATCGGTGATCTGCAGATTGGCCGCCAGCGCCTGCACCAATCGCCCCTGCCGCTCGTACAGATGCGCGGCCGAGCCGCGCACTGCATCGGCACTCGGATCCAGTTGCAGCGCGCGCTCGTATTCCGCCAAGGCTGCGGCATTGTGGCCGCGGCAATCGTCTGCATATCCCAGTGCGGCATGCGCCGCGGCCAGCCTTGGGTGCGCGGCAACCACCTGCGCGGCGAGTTGCCGCGCGCGGGTCGCCAACTGCGCATCGCCATCGTACTGGCAGACACGCACGCTGTAGGCACGACTGAGGCCGACCAGCGCGGCAACATCCTCCGGCGCCTGCTGCAGACGCTGCTGGTATAGCGCGATCGCACGCAGGGTGTTGTCGCGCTGGCCGATTCCGGCGTAATAGTCGGCACGCTGCAAGAGTGGCGACTGCGGCAGTGGCGGGGTCGCCGACCGATACCAGAGCAGCGCGGCCATGCACGCCACTGGCACGCAGGCCGCCATCGCCCATACCCGCCACCGTCCACGCCGTGACTGCGCCGACGCATCGGCGACCGGATCGGCATCGGATTCGCGCTGCACCGGTGCGCACAACTGATAGCCCTGTCCGCGCACCGAACGCAGATACCGCGGCTGCCGCGAGGTATCGCCCAACGCCTGCCGCAGCAGACGCACGCGCTGGGTGACGGTTTCTTCGTTGACCAGCGCCGGTGCCCAGACCTGCGCGATCAGCTCATCAAAGGTGACCACCCTCTGTCCTTGCCGCAACAGGTAATGCAGCAGACGGAAACTCAGCCCGCTCACTTCCAGCGCCACACCATCGCGCTCGACCCACTGCCGCTGTACATCGATGCGCACATCGTCCAGCCGGTAGCGCTCGTTCATGGCGTGCGCTCAGTGCACCTGATCCCTGGCCCACAGCGCCAGTTTCTCGCGCCCGATCTTGGCGTTGTGGCGGATATCCACCGGAAACCCAGGGTGGTTGAGGAAATCGACGATCCCGGCGGTATGCGGATGCGCCGCGGCGGTGGCGCGCAGCTGCTGCTCGAAATCCTCCTGCTCCAATGGGCTCGACATCCAGGCATAGCCATCCTGCTCATAGCACAGCACCGGCCGTTGCCGGCCCGGCTCGCCGATGCCGACCAGGGCGCTGCGCCGCATGCCGGGCAGTGCGTTGAAGATCGGCTCCACTTGCTCGGTATACAGCGGCCCCTGCGCAGTTTCCACGCGCTGGGTCTTGCGCCCGCAGAACCACAGCCGCCCCTGCGCATCGAAGTAACCGACATCGCCCATGCGATGCACGATCCGCTCGCTGCCATCGGCCAGGCGTTCGCGGATCTTGGCGATGCGCGTGGCCGCCTCGCGATTGAAATAGCTGTCGGTGGCGGTTGGCCCGGCCACGGTGATTTCGCCGACCTGCCCCACCGCCAATTCGCGCGCGTCGCTCCACTCGGCGATCGGCGCATCGTCGATGGCGATGATGCGCACCTGGTTGGGCGGCACGACCGGACCGACGCAGGTGCCGGCGCCGGCTTCGGTAGCGGCCCGGGTGGATTCCAGCATGCGTGCCTCGATGGCGGCCACCGGCAGGCACTCGGTGGCACCGTACGGCGTCCAGAATTGCGCATCCTCCGGCAGCAGGCGACGCATCGCCGCCACCACGTCCGGCGGCACCGGCGCACCGGCCGAGGTGACCCGCCGCACGCCGGGTAGCGGTTGGCCATAGTCGGCCAGCACCCGCATCAGCGCCGGCGAGCCGAACAGCTGGGTCACGCCGAAGCGGGCAATCGCGTCGTGCAGCTTGCGCGGGTCGGCCTTGGCCGGGCGGGTGGGATCCATGTCCGGGATCACCGAGGTCAGCCCCAGCGCTGGATCGAACAACGCAAACGGCGGGAAGGTCGGCAGATCCACGCCACCGGCCTGCATGTCGAACGCACCGCCCAGCAAGGCGATCTGGCCGACGAAATGCCGATGGCGATAGACCACGCCCTTGGGAACCCCGGTCGAGCCGCTGGTGAACAGGATGGCGGCCACCTCGTCTGGCGCGGTATCGGCCAGTTGCGGGCCGGCCACGGCGCCGTTGCGCTCGATCCGCGCCAAGGTGGCGCCGCCCCAGCCGTAGATGCCGCCGACCGCCACGATCCGCCGCGCCGAGCGCGCCCAGCCGAGCAGGCGACGCGCCAGCTGCGCCAGGGCGATGCCGATGAAGGCCTGCGGCTGGGCCTCGTCCAGGCATTGCTTGAGCGCACGCCGATCGATGCCCGGGTCCACCAGCACCGGCACGGCGCCGGCCTTGAACAGGGCGAACATCAGCAGGAAGAATTCCGGCGACGGCCGCACCATCACCACCGCCCGCACGCCGCGCCCGATGCCGTAGCCGGCCAGACCGGCCGCGATCGCATCGCTGCGGCGATCCAGCTCGGCATAACTCAAGGTGACATCGTAGGCGGCCAGGCCGTCGGCGCCGCGCCGCCCGGGGCAGCGGATGGCGATCTGATCGGGACGCTCGCGCGCCAGGCGCGGCAAGCTGGCGGCGATATTGCACGAAGTGGTCATCGCGCAATTATCACGGATATCGTGTTGGCGATTGCGCCGGCCGCGGATGCAGGGGCTGGGACGATGGAACTCTCGCGTGGGCAACAGTGGGGGCTGGCAGTGCTGGTCGGGCCGTTGCTGGGGGTGGCCGGCATGCGGGTGCTGCCGCTCGCCGAGCTGCTCCAGCGCGGCGCGCTCTGCGTCTTCCACCGTTGGAGAGCGTGCGAAGAAGGCCTGGTCTGGGCCTGCTGATCTATTCGCCGCTTGGCGCCATCGCCGGGTTGCGGCTCGGGACACCCTTGGTCCTGTCGGCGCTCGCGCGCCTGGTGAACCGCTAATCCATCGGCCGCCGGTGCGCTTGCTTCGCGCCACGGTTCGGTCAGAATGCCGCGCTTTCCTGTCTGTCCTGCCGCGCAAGGCCCGGCTTCCCATGGCACACCCCTGCCTTACCTGCGGCGCCTGCTGCGCCTACTTCCGCGTCAGCTTCCATTGGAGCGAGGCCGACCCCGCGCTGGGCGGCCAGGTGCCGCTGGAACTGACCGAGGCCTTGCGCACCCATGAGCGGGTGATGCGCGGCACCTCGCAATCGCAGCCGCGCTGCATCGCGCTGGATGCGGAGATCGGCCGCTACAGCCGCTGCACCATCCACGATCGACGACCCTCGGTATGTGCGGCGGTGCCGGCGTCGCTGGAGTTCGGCCAGCGCAGTGCGCAATGCGACAAGTCGCGGCTGGCGCACGGGCTGCATGCGCTCACCGAAGCCGACTGGGTCGGCGTGGCCGAGGCCGAGCGCAATCCGCTGCCGGCCAACTGAGCGCAGCGCGCTACAGCGGATGGCGTTGCAGGAAGTCGCGAATCGCCGGCACCAGCAATTCGTGCTTGTCTTCCAGCACGTAGTGGTTGGCATCCTCGAAGGCGGTCACCTCGGCCTGCGGCAGGGCCGCGCGGAAACCGGCGAGGAAATGCTGGTCGAAGCAGATGTCGCGCAGCCCCCAGGCGATGAAGGCCGGACGGTCGGCAAAGCTCGGCAAGGCGCGCGCGGCGCGCTCCAGCAGTGACCACGCCTTGTCCGCGGGCGACAGCGGGATGTCCTGCATGAAGCGGATGGTGGAGATGCGGTTGGCCCAGCTGTCGTACGGTGCCACGTAGGCGCGGCGCACGTCCGCCGGCATCCGCCGCGACACGCCCAGCCAGGAGGCACCGGCGGAGAAGGCGTTGAAGGTGCGGATGAACCACTCGCCCAGCCGCCAGTGCCGCCCCATCGCGATCTGCCACGGCATCGGCTTGGCTGCCGGCAACGGGAAGGCGGCGGTGTTGGTGATCACCAGCCGACGCACCTGGGCGTGATGGGACAACGCCCAGCCGAACCCGATCATGCCGCCCCAGTCGTGCACCGCCAGGGTGATCGGGCCGCTGATGCCCAGGTGCCGCAGCAACGCGTCCAGATCGTCCACGCGCGACTGCAAGGTGTAGTCGTAACGCGGCTGCGCGTCGGGCGCATCGTCCGGCTTGTCGGACAGGCCCATGCCGATATGGTCCGGCACGATGCAGCGGTAGCGATCGGACAGCCCGCTGACCAGATGCCGCCACAGATAGCTCCACGACGGATTGCCGTGCAGCATCACCACGACCTCGCCATCGCGCGGACCTTCGTCCAGATACGACATCGTCACGCCGGGGCGTACCTGCAGCCGTTGCGGGGTGAAGGGATAGCCGGGCAGGCGGTGCGAAAGGGAAGCTGTCATCGGGTCACCCGCAGAAAGAACGACGCCTGCGTCGCGATGGCGCAGGCGTCGGGTCGTGCATCAGCAGCGCTGGGCATGCGCCCGCGCGATCACCACACCACTTCGGCCATCGAGCAATTGAGTCCGGAGCCGATGCCCAGCAGCGCGATGCGGTCGCCCTTCTTCAGGCGGCCCAGCTCCTTGAGCTTGCTCAACACGATCGGCACCGAGGCCGGACCGATGTTGCCGTGCTCGCCGAAGATGGTCATGACCTTGGCCGGATCGATGCCGAAGGACTTCACGAAGGCGGCGGTATGCGGCCGGCTGACCTGGTGGATGACGAACTGGTCCAGCTCGTCCACCGCCCAGCCCAGCGCCTGCTTGGCGGCCAGGAAGGTCTTTTGCGCCAGCTTGATGCCTTCGATCAGCAGCAGGCGGGTGTCGGTGACCATGCGGTCCAGATTGCCCCGGCACAGCTTGTTCCACTCGGTGGCCGAGCGAGTCACCCCGCCCTTGTAGCGCGGTGCGTCCGGCACCAGCTCGGCGCGCGCCATCACCATGGCGGCGGCGCCGCAGCCCAACGTCAGCGCGGCGAGTTCGTTGCGGAATTCCTCCTCGGTGACATCCGGCGAGGTCATGCGCTCCAGGGTCTTTTCATAGACCAGATTGGCGGTCTCGCCGTCGACGACCAACGCGTAGTCGATCTCGCCACGCTCGAGCATCCGCGCGGCGATGTCCATGCCATTGATGAAGGCCAGGCAGGCATTGGCGACGTCGAAGGTCATGCAATGGTCGCCCACGCCCAGATTGCCGGACACGATGGAGGCGGTGGACGGCTCCAGGTAGTCGCGGCTGACCGAAGTGTTGACCAGCAGACCGATCTGCTCGACGCCGATCCCGGCATCGGCCAGCGCCTTGCGTGCCGCCTGGGTCGCTGCATCGGACGCCTGGACGTCCTGATCCCACAGGCGCCGGGCATGGATGCCCGCAACATCGCCCAGAACGTCGGTCTTGATCCCGAGACGGTCGTAGGTGGGTTGCAGGCGCTCGTTGATTTCCTTGGAAGTCAGCGTGTGCGGCGCATCAACATGCGCCAGTCCCGCGATGGAGACATTCTGGAAGAGCATCGAAGTAGCGCCATGGCGTCAGGCGAGGGGGCGCCATTCTAGCTGCTGGCTGCTTTTACCGCATCTTTACACTTGCCACCCCCTCGCCCCGGCATAACCGTTCAGCGCGGAGCGCAGCGAAATGCGCTGAATCGCTGGCTGCCATCGGCCGGCTGACCCTGGGCCTGCACCGCATTGGCGTTGGCGCTGGGGGCCTCGTTGCGGGCAAGGGTCTCCAGCTCTTCCTGCACCCGCAGCGGGTTGCGGTTGTAGAAGCCCACCTTGCTCTTGACCGTGACGACCACCTCGCCCTGCTGCTGACAGTTGGCCGGCGGCGGGCCAGGCGGCAGCACGCGCACGGCCTTGCCGCCCTGCTCGATGGGGACCCAGGTACACCCCGCAGCGAGGGTGACGAACAGCAACGACAGCAGCGGTAGGCGCATGGGAAGGGTTCCGGTGGAAAGCCCGGATTGTGCCGCAGATAGCTGAACCGGCGAAGACGGGCCGCTGTCTGGAGCCGCTGGCGGCGTCATCTGGACGTCCGATCGCGCGTTGAACCGTCCGACTGTCCGCGCTCGGACACCAATGGAATCGAAAAGTCATTTTGAAACAGTGACTTGCAGTTGGCACACCGATTGCTCAGATACCAATAGCCAACGTCCGCGCGGCGCCAATGTGAATAAAAGCTTAATAGAAACCGAAAACGCATCAAAGCCCTTGCGCTTACCAAAGCGGTGTACTACCTTACTACCACACCACTTCTCACCCACACCAAGAGACCTCGCCATGAACGCCAACACCCTGCGCATCGCCCTCGCCACCGCCCTGATCGCCGGCAGCTCCCTGGTCGGCGTTGCCCACGCCGGCACCGTGACCACCCTGGAAGCCGTGCAGGTGCGTCCCTCGGCCGACCAGCTCGCCCAGCAGATCGTGGAGCGCAACAGCACGATCCCGACCCTGCCGGCGGTGCAAGTCCGCCCCTCGGCCGACCAGTTGGCCGAACTGGGTGCCCCGCGCATCACCACCCTGGCCGCCGTGCAAGTGCGTCCGTCGGCCGAGCAGCGCGCGTCGGTCCTGACCCGCGGCACCGCCGACACGCAGGTCGCCTCGCAGGCAGCCGCCACCTTCGGTGCGCTGGTCGGCCAGGTCATCGTCAAACTGCCGGTGCCGCACCTGCAGCCGTCGCCGAGCGAACTGGAAGCGCTGATCGGCGCCAGCATCGGCCGCTAACGGCATGCGCGCCGCTACACTGCGCGCATGCCTGCTCCCGTTCTCGACGTCATCCTGTTTCAACCGGAAATTCCGCCCAACACGGGCAATGTGATCCGCTTGTGCGCCAATACCGGCGCGCGCCTGCACCTGATCGAGCCGCTCGGCTTCGACCTCAGCGACAAGCAGCTCAAGCGCGCCGGCTTGGACTATCACGAATACGCTCAGTTGCAGGTGCATGCCGACCTGCCCACCGCGCTGGCGGCCATCGCGCCCACGCGGCTGTTCGCCCTCAGTACCCGCAGCACGGTGCGCTACGACACGCCGCGGTTCGCCGATGGCGATGCCTTCCTGTTCGGACCGGAGACACGTGGCCTGCCGAGCGAGGTGCTGGAAGCGATCCCGCCACACCATCGGCTGCGCCTGCCGATGCGCCCGGACAACCGCAGTCTCAATCTGTCCAACACCGTGGCGGTGATGGTGTTCGAGGCGTGGCGCCAATGGGACTTCGCCGGCGGCCGTTGAACGCGCCCTCAGGCCACCGCGGGCGTGGGCGTGCGCGCGGCATCCAGCAGCATGCCGCGACAGGCGACCCACAGGGCAGCAGCCAGCAGGGCGATCGTGCCCAAGGCCAGGAAGGCCGTCCGGTAGCCATACAGATGCACCAGCCAGCCACCGAAAGCTGGACTCAGCGCCGCCCCGATGCCTTGCACCGTCATCACCGCGCCTTGTCCAACATTCACGCGTCCGGTGCCCTGCAGCAGCCGTGCCACCATCGCCGGCACGACCACGGCCTGCAGGCCGGCGCCGACACCATCGAGGATCTGCACCGGAAACACGCCCCAGGCGTGGATCAGCGACGAGGCCACCAGCGCGCGCAACGGTAGCGCCAGAAACGCCACCAGCAAGACCCACCAATGCCCGTGCAGACGGATCCAGCGCATGGCGACCAGGGACACCACCACCATCGTGGCCTGCGCCACCACGATCGTGGTGGCGGTCAACGCACTGGGGTCGCCGGCATGCGCAGCGACAATCGCCATGCCGTACAGCGGCAACATCGCCGCATTGCCAAGATGGAACAGCGCCAGCGTCACCGCCAGCACGGCCAGCGGCCGACAAGTCAGCAGCACCCGCCATCCGCTCACGGCAGCATCCCCTGCATGCTGCCCCAATCCACGCGCGGCCGCATGATCGATCGCCGAGGCCGGAATCAGCAGCACCGCGACGATGGCCAGGACACCGAACACCGCAGTCAGCACGAACACCGCGGCGAACCCGAAGCGCCATCCCAGCCATCCGGCCAGCACCGCTGCCAACACGTTGCCGGCATGGTTGGCGACCTGGTTGCGCGCCAGCTGATGATCGAACCCGCGCGCGTGCACCAGTCCCAGCGTGATGCCGGTCAGCGCCGGGCCGATGCCGGCCGCCGCCAGCGCCGCCATCACTTGCGCTGCGACCACGCCGGTAAAGCTGGGCTGCAGCCAGATCAGCGCGGTGGTCAACAGGATCGCCACGCATCCCACCAGTACCACCGCGCGCTTGCGACGGGTGGCGTCGACCAATGCGCCGGCCGGCGTGGTGGCGAGCATGCCGGCGATGCCGCCGGCACTCATCACCGTACCGATTGCCGCCACCGACCAGCCCTTGGATTGCAGAAACACGCTCAGGAACGGCCCAAGCCCGTCCTGCACGTCGGCGACGCTGAAATGCAGCGCCTCCAACGCCCGCGTGCCCGGCGCGCGCGACGTGCGCCGGCTCATGAATCAGCCCTGCGTGGGCCGCGCTGCGTCCAGCAGCATGCGCGCACCGAGGGTGCGACGGGGGCGATCGGCTGGTAACGGCAGCGCGGCGGCGACATCGTGCGGGCTCCTAGTGCTTCGGTTTGGGTTTGGGTTTCGGCTTGCCGTCGGGGCCGCGTGGCGCGGCGATCGCGGTGGGCGTCCCGGTCTTGCCGCCCAACGCATGGGCGTGGATCAGCACACCGTGAGGCGTGTCCTTGCTGTCGCCATCCACCGTCAAGGACTTGCCGACTTCCAACTGGCGGGCGAACTGCTCACCGGCATGCGGCGGGAAGCGCACCGTGACGTCGTCGTCCAGCAACACGCCATGCACGTGACCATGCGGCCCATGCAACAGGCGGGCGATGGTGCCGGCGTGGCGCGTGCGCTGCGGCTTGCCCGCCGGGGGGGCCGGCGGTTTGGGCTTGGGCTTGCCGTGCACCGCATGCGGACCGTCGTCGACGATGCGCGCGCCGCCTTCCGGATCGATTGCCAACGCCACCAGCATGTCGACACCGCGCGGCTTCAGCCCGCGGACGGTCAGCCGTGCACCTGGCGCGAGCGCCGCGTGCAAGGCCTGGGACAGGTGCGGCGGGGTGTGGACTTCGGTGCCATCGGCCAACAGCAGGCCATCGATATCGGCCTTGGGATTGAGCAGGAACCGCGCCAGCGTGCCACGGGTTTCGGGGAGAAAATCAGGATCGACCCAATGCATGGAATACTCCGAAAAGAACCGGCGATGCCGGTCGGGCCGCCGACCACGCGGGTGCGTGGCCGGCGGCAGATACGAACAACGGGAAGCGTGCAGTGCGACTCAACGACCGGCCGGCGGGACCGGAGCGCCCGGCGGTGGCGGCAGCGGGCCGTCCGGACGCGGCGCGGTGAACAGCGCACGCAGCGAGGAGCGGTCACGCCCCAGCTGGGTGGCCTCGATCGCGCGGCCGTCCGGGGTGGCGACGCCGAAGCCATTCGCGCTCAGCGGCGCGCCCACGCGCAGCAGATCGGAGAACTGCAACGCCAGGTGGGGCGGCATCCGCACCACCGTACCGTCGCTGACCAGCGCACCATTGACCTCGCCGGCAGGCCCATAGACCAGGCGTTGGATCGTGCCGTCGGACTGCAGCGGGGTCAGCTGACCCGGGGTCGGCGGCGGCGGCGGCGGCGCGCCGAAGGTGGGCGGGCGATCGACCACTTCGCGGCCACTCCGGCTGGAACGGATCGAGCTGACCTGCAGCACCGGCAGATTACCCAGGCGGAAGCCCTGCACGGACACGTTGTCGCCGGCACGCACCGCCGCCTTCACCTCGGTGGACAGATGCGGGGGAAACCCAACCTGGGTGCCGTCGCGCAGCCACAGGCCATCGACGTCGCCATTGGGATTGAGCATGAACCGCTCGACGGTGCCGCTCACGCTGACAGGCGTGGCAGCGACTGGGGTCGGCGGGGCCGGAGGGCCGCCGATCGGGCCATTGGGAGCCGGCGGCGGCGGCGGGGCGCCAACCTGCGCGGCGGCGGCGCCGATAGTGCAAGCCAGGGCAATTGCAAGAACGGTCTGACGCATCATGGGGATGTCTCCAGCGCGGCGGGAAGGGGCCGCGTGCCAATACCAAAGCAGCATCCGTGCCAACCACTAACCTATTGTTTTAAAAGGACTTATCCAGGCTTCCCAGGAGACGGAACCGTCTGCATTTCATCCAATCTGTCTGCTTTGGAGACACCTGCAGCAGCCCGTCACAGGCCGTATTCCTCCAGCTTGCGGTAGAGCAGTTGCCGATGGATTCCAAGCCGGCGCGCCGCCTCGGCGCGGTTGCCCTGGCTCTGCGCCAAGGCCGCCTGGATCATCTGCTTTTCCAGCCGGGCGACTGCCTCGGGCAGCGTCCCGGTGAGCTCCGACGCGACAGCGGGCGGCGACTCGCTGGCCTCGGCCAGTGCCTCGTCCAGGTCCGCCGCATCGATGCAGCCGCCGCGCACCAGCACCTGGCTGCGTTGCATGACATTGCGCAACTCGCGCACGTTGCCCGGCCAGCTGTGCGCGAGCAGACGCTCCTGCGCAGCCGCCGACAGGTTCTGCGCACGCGCCGTATCGGCGCGAAGGAAGTGCTGCGCCAGCAGCAGGATGTCCTGGCCACGCTCGCGCAACGGCGGCAGTTCGATCGGCACCACGTTGAGGCGGTAACGCAGATCGCTACGAAAGCGTCCCTCGGCCACACAGGCCGCCAGGTCGCGATGGGTCGCGGCCAGCACCCGCACATCGACTTTCTGCGGGCCGCTGCCGCCCAACGGCGTCACCTCGCCTTCTTGCAGGAACCGCAGCAACTTGGCTTGCATCGGCAACGGCATGTCGCCGATCTCGTCCAGAAACAGCGTGCCGCCATCGGCTTCGCGAATCAGACCGAGACGGTCGCTGCTGGCGCCGGAAAAGGCACCCTTGCGATGGCCGAACAACTCGCTTTCCATCAGCTCCAGCGGAATGGCCGCGCAATTGACCGCAACGAATGGCGCACTTGCGCGTGGACTGGCGCGATGCAGCGCGCGCGCCGCCAATTCCTTGCCGGTGCCGGTTTCCCCGGTGATCAGCACCGGGAGATCGGACGCAGCCGCCAATCCAATGCGCTTGTGCACGGTGCGCATCGCCGGGCTGTGCCCCACCAGCGCATCGTCATCTTCGGCCGGCGCAGACGGCGTTTCTGTCGCCGCGGCCTGGGCATCGGCGCGACTGAGCAGCGCGCGTTGCACCACCTCGATGATGTCGGCGCGGCCCACCGGCTTGACCAGATGATCGAAGGCGCCCAGCGTCATCGCTTCGATGGTGTTGCCGCTGGACACATGGGCGGTCAACATCACCAGCGGCACCTGGCGCGCCTGCACATCGTCCAGGCGCGCACGCAGCACGTCGATGCCATCCATGCCCGGCATGCGGAAGTCCACGAACGCCATGTCGATGCCGCCTTCGCTCAGTCGCGCCAATCCGTCCGGCCCGTTGTCGGCGGCGACCACCGTGTGGCCAAGCGAGCGCAAGGTGGCCTGCAGGGTCGCGCGAAACGCCGCATCGTCGTCGATGATCAGGATGCGCGCCATGGCAACTCCACGATGAAATGGGTGAGCCCGTCGCGATGTGCATAGCGCACCTGGCCGCCATGCGCGCGCGCGATCTCGCGCACCAGCGCCAGGCCGAGGCCATTGCCGTCGCTGCGCCCGCTGACGAACGGCTCGAACAGATGCGCGGCGATCGGCTCGGCGATCGCCGCGCCATGATTGGAGACCTGCAGCTGCAACATGCCTTCGGCCTCTGCCGCCTGCAGCGTCACCTCGCTGCCCGGATCGGCATGCTGCACGGCGTTGCGCAACAGATTGTGCAGCGCGCGCCCCAGCTGCTGCGGATCCAGCATCCAGCGCAGCGGCGCCGCCGGCAGCTGCAGGTGCGGCGCTGGCAGTTGCGGTGGCAACGTGCCCGGCTCCAAGAGCCCTGCCAACCACTCCTGCACCACCACCGTCTCCAGTTGCAGACGGATCGGCTGCACCATCCCGAGCAGGCTCTCGACGACCCCGTCCAGGCGACGGATCTGCGCCAGCATGACCTCGGCATGCGCCGCAGTGTCGGGCGTGGCGTCGCGCTGGGCGATCTCGTTCTCCACTGCCAGGCGCATGGTGGCAATCGGGTTGCGGATCTCGTGCGCCACGGTGGCCGTCATCCGCCCGAGCGCGGCCAGCCGTTCGTGCCGTGACAGCTCGTCGGCCAGACGGCGGGTCTGGGCCAACGCCTGTGCGTTGCGTTGCGCATAGTCGTTGACCGCCGCGCCCAGCCGATCCAGCTCGGGCGCACCTGTCGGCGGGATATGCGGCGTCTCGCTGTCGGCGGCCAACGCCTGCTGGATGCGCTGCAAGCGCTGGCTCCAGCGTCGCACCACCACACCCAACGCAATCGCCGAGCCGGTCACCATCGCGAAGATCAGCAGCATGCCGACGACCAACGGCCGCCAGGCATCGGCCGTGCTGGCGGGCACCCGCGTCATCGTCCATGCCGCGCTGTTGGATGCCAGCGGGCAGGCGCTGATCAACAGTACCTCGCGGCGACCATCGCGACGGTACTGTGTCGCATTCTTCCCGCTCACGCTCTGCCGCGCCGTGTTGACGATGGTGAGCCATTCGGCGGCAGGAATATCGGTCTTGTGATCGCTGCCGTCGTAGGTCGGGTACGCATAGGCAACGAAGCCTTTGTGCAGGTCCCAGACACCGCCTTCGACACCAGGGGCATCGGCCAGCACCAAGTGCACCACCACCGCTGCCAGGCCTACCCCATCGTCACCTTTGCGGGCCGCCTCGCTGGCACCGGCATAGCGCTGGACGATCCGCTCGCATTGCCCGTGCAATTGCTGTCGCGCCTCCTCCAGCCGCACGCCCTCGGTCTGGCGATACAGCCCATACAACACGCTGGCAACGCCCACGCAGGCCGCCACGACCACCATCCAGATCAGCAGCAGTTGCCGTAGCAGCGAACGGGGCATAGGCGAAGCGGCCTGAAGAGGGCCTTCCAGTGTGCGCGCGCGCAACTGAATCAGCGCAGGTTGGTTTTGACCAGCTCCAGTACTTCGTCGCCGCGCCCGCTCATGACGGCCTTGAGCAGGTACAGGCCCATGCCCTTGGCCTGCTCGAGTTTGATGGCCGGCGGGACCGCCAACTCCTGGGTGGCGATACGCACGTCCACCAACGCCGGGCCCGAATGCGCAAACGCCTGCCGCAGCGCACGCTCCAACTGCTCGGAGTCATCCACGCGGATGCCCAGGATACCCATGGCATTGCTCATCGCCGCAAAGTCCGGATTCTGCAGATCGGTGCCGGTATCCAGATAGCCGGCCGCCTTCATCTCCATTGCCACGAAGCCCAGCGATGCGTTGTTGAACACCACCACTTTGACCGGCAACTTCAATTGCGCCAGCGAGAGGAAATCGCCCATCAGCATCGCAAAGCCGCCGTCCCCGGAAAGCGAGATCACCTGCCGGCCCGGGCAGGCGGCCTGCACCCCCAACGCCTGCGGCATCGCGTTGGCCATCGAACCATGGTTGAAGGATCCCAGCAGACGCCGGCGTCCAGTCATGCGCAAATAGCGCGCCGCCCACACCGTGGGCGTGCCGACATCGCACGTGAACACCGCGTCCTCGTCGGCGATCTGGCTGATCAGGCGGGTGACGAATTGCGGATGCAGCGGCTCTCCCGGCGCCGACGGCACCGCCAGATCGTCCAATCCTTCGCGCGCCTTACGGTAATGCGCCAGCGATTTGTCGAGGAAGCCGCGCTGCTCGCGTCGCTGCAACTGCGGCAGCAGCGCCGCAATGGTTTCGCCGACATCGCCGACGATGCCCAGCTGCAGCGGCGTGCGCCGCCCCAAGGCGGCGGGATCGCGATCCACCTGCACGATGGTCGCATCCTTGGGATAGAACTGTCGGTACGGGAAATCGGTGCCCAGCATCAACAAGGTGTCGCAATTGAGCATGGCGTGATAGCCGGAACTGAAGCCGATCAGCCCGGTCATGCCGACATCGAAGGGGTTGTCCCACTCCACATGCTCCTTGCCGCGCAAGGCATGCACGATCGGTGCGCCCAAGGTGTCGGCCAGCGCCACCACTGCATCATGCGCGCCGGCACAGCCACTCCCGCACAACAGCGTCACCGCCTCGCTTTGCTGCAGCAGCTCGGCCAGTTGCTGTACGTCGTCGGCCGCAGGCAAGAGGCGTGGCGCGCGCACTGGCGGCCACGCCACCGGCAGGTGTTTGTCCACCTCCAGCAGGGCGACATCGCCGGGCAGCACCACCACCGCCACGCCCTGCTGCAGGATGGCGGTGCGCATCGCGCGGTGCAGTACTTCCGGCAGCTGCGCCGGGTTGGTCACCAATTCGACGAAATGGCTGCACTCGCGAAACAGCTCCTGCGGATGGGTCTCCTGGAAGTAGGACAGGCCGATCTCCGAGGAGGGAATATGCGCGGCAATCGCCAACACCGGCTGACGGCTACGATGGCAATCGAACAGACCATTGATCAGGTGCAGGTTGCCTGGGCCACAGCTACCGGCGCAGACCGCCAGTTGGCCGGTCACTGCGGCCTCGGCGCCGGCGGCAAATGCCGCGACCTCCTCATGCCGCACATGCATCCACGCGATGGTCTGCATCTCGCGCAGCGCATCGGTCAGACCATTGAGACTGTCGCCGGTCAGACCCCAGATGCGCGCCACGCCTGCTGCTTCCAGGGTCTCGGCCAGGTAGCGTGCCACCGTCTTCTTCTTCGCCACGTTCCACTCCACCGTCTCGGTGGCAGCATCCTCGCAACCGGCCTGTTTGCGCCATGTGGTGGCATGGTTAGGGCCGGACGCGGGGCGCTGGGGGTACGCTGCTCAGAGCGGCTGGACGGCTTTGGCGGCCCCTGCCCAGGCAGCGGGAAATTCGACCGCGCGAATCGCCGGCTCGCAGGCCTGGATGTCGACCTCAACCAAGCGGTGAATGACGAACGGATCCTGTGCCAGCATCGCGCGCACCTGCATCGTCTCCGGGGCGTGGGCGAGGATGAAACCGCCCACCTCCGCGTGCAGCGGGCCGGCAACGAGGATGGTTCCTGCCTGGATGTAGCGTTGCAGCCACTGCTTGTGAGCGTCTAGTTGCAACTGGATCTGTGGCGCGGGGCGAAGATAAGTCAAGGTCACGGCAAAGAGCATGATGGTCTCCGCTCAGGTGGAAGCAGGGGTCAGCGCGCCTGGAACTGCGCCAGCGCATCGAAGATGGCCAGGTGCGCGCGCTCCAGCCCGGCCTGCCTGACCGCCGGTCCCTTGGAAGCCCCTTCCGCTCGCACCACCTGGACCTCGGTAATTCCCAGGAAACGGAAGAAGGCGAGCAGGTAGCGCTCCTGGAAGTCCATTCCTGTCAGCGGCCCCTCGGCGTAGAAGCCACCGCGTCCTGATGCCAGCAGGATCTGTTTGCCCCCAACCAGCCCCACCGGCCCGGTTTCGGTGTATTTGAAGGTGCGCCCGACCTGGGCCAGCCGGTCCAGCCAGGCCTTCAGCTGGCTGGGCAGCGAGAAGTTGTACATCGGCACACCGATCACGAGAACGTCGTGGGCAAGGAATTCGTCGAGCAGCGTTTGCGAGACTGCATGTTCGCGAAGCGTGGCCGCGTCGAAGTGGTCCACGCCGGTGGGGCGAAAGCCAGCGGCGATCGCGCCGGTCAGATGGTTGATCGGGTCGGCAACCAGATCGCGATAGGTCACGCTGGCGGCAGGATGGGCCGTCCGCAGCCTGGCGACGGTAGCGGCGGTCAACTCGCGGGTAACCGAGTCGGCGGCAAGAATGCTCGAATCAATGTGCAAGATCTTCATCAAGATGCCTCATGCGTGGGTGGAGGGGTTAGTGCGCGGTCTGCGGCGATGCCGGATGCGCAGCCTGCCGGGCGGCTCGATCGAGCCACGCCGCGACCGCGCGGGGATGCGCTTGCATGGACAGGTGGCTGCTGGGCAGGCGCAGCACGTGAGCGCCCATCTGGCGTGCGATCGCATGTTGCGCGGCCAACGGCAGCGCCTGATCGTCTTCGGTCTGCAGATACCAACTGGGCTTGTGACGCCAGGCCGCCTGGGTCACCGGTGCGGTGAAACATTGCGCGGCAATCGGCTGCTGCACCGCGGCCAGCACGCGTGCGCGCGCGGGCGACAGATCAGCGGCCAGTTGCTGCCGGAACTGCCTGGCATCGTCGAGCCACACCAGACCGTCCGCATCCGGCTGCAAACCCTGCATGGGCGTCCCCAAGCGCTGCAACAGGCCGGCGACCGATTCGCCGCTGTCCGGTGCCAGCGCAGACAGATACGCCAGTCCTGCAACATTGGCTGCATTACCGGCCTGGGTAATGACCGCCCCGCCCCAGGAATGGCCGACCAGCAGCACTGGCCCGTCCTGCCGACGCAAGACACGCGCGACGTGGGCAACGTCGTCGGCCAGCGATTGCAATGGAATCTGCACGGCCGTCACCCGATACCCCATCGCCTGCAAGCGGCTGATGACCGGCGCCCAGATCGAGCCGTCAGTGAAGGCGCCATGCACCAGCACGATGCGATCGATCCGGTCGCTGCCTTCGGCGGCCAGCGCCTGCGCGCTGCTCACGCTCAGGCCGAGCCACAGTGCAGCCATCCAGCTGCGCAGGTGTTGCCGCGGGAGAGAAAGGCCGCGCAGGAAGGTCATGGGTACCACTCGCCGTCTTCGATGGGGAGGCAGTCTAGGGAGCGGTTGCGCTCGGCATCAGATGGCAAAGCAGACAGAGGCCATGCAAACTTCGCCACCAGCCCTTCACTCTCCGGAACAGCGCATGCGCATTGCCATCGTCGCGGTCGACGGCAGCTTGCTGTCGGCGATCGCCGGCTTGTCCGACCTGTTCTGGATCACCCAGCAGGCCTTGCGTGCGCCGCCAGAGCAAGCGACCCAGGGACTGGTGCTGCCCACTGGCCTGAGCTTCGAGACACGCATCGTCAGCGCAGACGGCCAGCCCCTGCACGACCCGCAAGGCCGTCGGATTCCGGTCGACGGCGCATTTCCGGATCCGGCGCACTGCGATGTGGTGCTGGTCACCGGCATGGCCTTGGGCCCCGATGGCCTACCGCCGCTGTCGCCCTCCATCCAACGCGCCGCCGCCTGGCTACAGCATTGCCACCGCCAAGGCGTCACCGTTGGCGCCGCATGCGCCGGCACCTTCATCCTGGGCGAGGCCGGCCTGCTGGATGGCCGGCGCTGTACCACCACCTGGTGGCTGCATCACGCCTTCAAACGGCGCTTTCCCAACGCGCTGGTCGCCTGGGGTACCGCGGTCGAAGAACAGGACGGCATCGTGACCACCGGCGGGCCGCTGTCCTGGGTCGATCTGGCCCTCCATGTCATCCGCCGCCATGCCGGCGCGGATGTCGCCAAGCTGGCGTCGGATATCTCGGTGGCCGACAGCCAATCGCTGCCGCAAGTGGTCTATGCACCGCGCGGCTTCGTCAACACCGCCGATCCGCTGTTGCTGCAGGCCGAACAACTCGTCCGTCACGCCCAGCCGGGATTGACCGCCGAAGCGCTGGCCAAGGCGCTGCACCTGAGCGAGCGCACCCTGCACCGCCGCTTGAAGGAACTGGTCAATGAATCCCCCAAGGCCTTCATGACCCGCGTGCGGATCGAAACCGCCTGCATGCTGCTGGACACTCCCGGCGCCAGCATCAAACAAGTGGCCTCCCAGTGCGGCTACACCGACGACACCGCATTCCGCCGCGCCTTCTCGCAACTCATCGGCATGTCGCCGCTCGACTACAAACGTTGGTCGCAGCGCCGCAATGCAGAGGGCGCGATGGTAGCGACAGCGACAGATTAGGATCGACCGCGATTGCAGCGATCTCGAACGGCGCCTGGAAGACAGCAAGCGCAATGCGATTACCAGGCACGCGGTACCGGTAGCGTGCCCCATTGCATCTGGGTATTTTGGATCGTGCCAGCAAGTACGGAGACGCCCAACAACAGCTTACCGCCGGCCCAGGCGCGTGCTCGCTCAACGCACGCATGCCATTCGCTGCCGTTGCCGATACGGCAATCCCTCGGTCTGCGCCAAATCGAAGGAATAGCGCCCGTAGCGTGCGTCGGATCCGTATTCGTCACTGGAACACCAGCCGAGATGCCAGGTGGTGTCGCCAATGCGAAGTAGTTACCGGAGCCGAACCAGAAGCTCTGTGACACGGTGGCAGCAGGCAGACGGGTACTCGTTGGAGAGCTGCCTTCATTTGGGTCTGCTTCGAGAACTGCAGGTACCACGCCGACGCAGCACAGCGCATCATTTCACCCGCGCCACTGGCAAAAAGCCGGTATCAGAGTAGGTGCAATGAGCACTCGTGGCAGTGATCGACGTTCGTGACAGCCGCAGAAGCGCAATGCAATGACCTGCTCCAACGACCGCCGGCATTGCGTTACCGGTTCCAGTACGTCGTCTTCTGCATGCTCAGGCGCGCCAGCTGGGGCCTCAGGCTTGGGCGACGCAGCACGACTTACTGGATCACGCAGGCCCTCGGCTTGCCCTATGACTCGCCCTGCTGCTGCCCGATCGGTAGGTCTGCAGCGTATCTGATTGCCGCGTGTAGCTCGTCGACGCGGGTCGCCTGTTCGTTTCGTTCAATCAAGCCAAATGCGGCGATTGATCGTTGTCGAAGCGAGCACCGACGCCGACACTGGTGAGCGGCACCGCGTTGCGAAAGGCTTGTTGAGACCTGGAAGCGCAACTGAACCTGGCGCGATGATTCATGCACCAGACAGTTCAAAATTCAGGCCGTGTTCCAGCGCATAACGGAGAATTTACATCTCGGCAGCGAACGGCATTCGCCACAGCGCCGGCCCAAACCAATAAGTACAGGTATCTCGATCATGAAGACTTCTCTGCTCGCCCTCGGCCTTCTCGCAGCGCTGCCGTTTGCGGCTTCGGCCGCAGAAAATCTGTCCTACAACTTCGTCGAAGGCGACTATGTGCGCACGCCGACCGATGGCCGCGACGCCGACGGTTGGGGCGTGAAGGCCTCCTATGCCGTTGCTCCGAACTTCCATGTCTTCGGCGACTACAGCAAGCAGAACGCCGACAACAACAACAACCTGTTCGAAAACACCGACTCGGACTTCCAGCAGTGGGGCGTCGGCGTGGGCTTCAACCACGAGATCGCCACCAGCACCGACTTCGTGGCCCGTGTCGCCTACCGCAAGTTGGATCTGGACACCCCGAACATCAATTTCGACGGCTACAGCGTCGAAGCCGGTCTGCGTAACGCCTTCGGCGAGCACTTCGAAGTGTACGCGCTGGCCGGTTACGAAGATTTCTCCAAGAAGCGCGGCATCGACCTGGACAGCACGGTCTACGGCCGTCTGGGCGCGCAGGTGAAGTTGAACCGTAACTGGGGCATTAACGGCGACATCCGGATGGACCGCGATGGCAACAAGGAATGGTCGGTTGGCCCGCGCTTCAGCTGGTAAGACGATGATGGAGTAACTGCAGCGCGACCTCTCTCCCGCGCTGCATTGGAAGCCCGGTCCCCCGACCGGGCTTCTTTCTTTGGCCCTTCTCACCAGCGTTCGCTGCGATGAACCGGACCGCTGCACGGACACACGCACTCGAACACGCGTGGTCGAAGCAACTGCATTGACCGCTTCCTACATCGCGCGAACGCAGCGGCGTGTGCTCGGCGCCATCGCAACACCGTCACTGCAGTACTCGCGACAAGCCGCACGGGGTCTGACGCGCTATCGGACGCCGCGTCCGCATCGGCATGTCGTCGTCAGGCCCACACACAGCAACGCCCGGCATGCCGGGCGTTGGTGAGATCGCGGCCACGGCGCCGGCCGGCGCTCAGGTAAACAAGGTCTGCGGGTATTCGGGCTTGCGCTCGCGCGCCAGCAGTCCCTTCAGGCCGGCTTCCGGCGATAGTTCGCCATGCAACACCGCGCGCACCGCATTGGAAATCGGCAATTCAATGCCGTGCTGCTCGGCCTGCCGCATCACTTCGTCGGCAGTCTGCACCGACTCGACGACCTGGCCGATCTCACGCACGGCATCGGCCAGGCTCTGTCCGCGCCCCAGCGCCAATCCCAGACGGCGGTTGCGCGACAGATCGCCGGTGCAGGTGAGCACCAGGTCGCCGAGGCCGGCCAGGCCCATCAGGGTTTCCGGGCGTGCACCGATCGCCGCCGCCAAGCGCAGCATTTCGTTCAGACCGCGGGTGATCAGGCCGGCGCGGGCATTGAGGCCCAATTGCATGCCGTCTGCCACGCCGGTGGCCACCGCCAGCACATTCTTCATCGCGCCACCGAGTTCGGCGCCGACCATGTCATCGCCGGTGTAGGCGCGGAAGGTCGGGCCGTGCATCGCGTCGGCCACCACCTGGGCGAAGCTCGCATCGTCGCCGTGCACGGTGATCGCAGTGGGCAGGCCAAGCGTGACTTCCTTGGCGAAGGACGGACCGGTGACCACCGCCAGCGGCACACTGGGACCGAGAATGTCGCGCGCGACCTCGTGCAGGAAGCGCCCTGAGCCTGGCTCGAAGCCCTTGGTCGCCCACGCAACGCCGGCATCGGCCGGCCGCAGCGGGGCCACCAGCCGCACGGTTTCGGTGAACGCATGCGAGGGCACCACCACCAGGATCCAGCCGGCGCCATCCAGCGCCTGTGCCAGGTCGGTGGTCGCACGCAGGCTGTCGGGCAAGGGAATGCCGGGCAGATAGCGGGAATTCTCGTGCGAGCGGTCGATGGTCTGCACCATCGCCGCATCGCGTCCCCACAGCACGGTCGGATGACCGTGCCGGGCGATCAGCGCCGCCAGGGCCGTGCCCCAGGAACCGGCGCCGAGAACGGCGATCTTGGCTTTCGAATCGCTCATTCGTCGATCAGGCAAGGCTCAGGCGTTGCCGGCCGGCTCGGAATCGGCCAGCGAGGTGTCGCCCTGCTGCGAACGCTGACGCAGCGTCTCGGCATACAGCGCTTCGAAATTGATCGGCTGCAGGTAGAACGGCGGGAAGCCGCCGGCCTGGATCAGATCGCTGACCAGGGTGCGCACGTAGGGGAACAGGATGTTCGGGCACTGGGTGCCGAGCAGCACGTCGATCGCCTGCGGGTCCAAGCCGACCAGGCCGAACACGCCCGCCTGCTGCACTTCGGCCACGTAGGCGGTCTTGCCACCGGCGGTGCAGGTCAGGGTCACCGCCAGCACGACTTCGAAGGCGTTTTCGTTGAGGCGCTGCACCTTCTGATTGAGGTTCAGCTGCAACTCCGGCTGGCTGGCGTCGTTGAAGACCGCCGGGGCGTTCGGCGACTCGAAGGACACGTCCTTGACGTAAATCTTCTCGATGGTGAAGGCGGGACCAGCGGCGGCGTCGGCAGGCGCAGCGGCGCCGTTGATGATTTCGTCGGACATTCCAAACTCCAGAAACGGTGCGATGGATACAGCGGTGAGTGATGCGGACGTGAAAGAAGCAGTATCTCACGTCCCCAATGGGGGCTGCGGCAGGGCCGCACAAGGCGACTAGGCGCGCCCTTTGACCAGCGGCAGTTCGGCGGCCTGCCAGGCGGCAACGCCGCCATCCAGCCAATAGACCTGTTCGAAACCGGCCTTCTTGAGGGTCTTGGCAGCCGTGGCCGAGGTGGTGCCGCTACGGCAGACCACCACCACCGGCGAGGCCTTGGCGGCCGCCAGCGGCTTGGCAGCCGGATCGAACTTGGCCATCTGCAGGTTGCGGCTGCCAGCGATGTGGCCCTTCTCGAAATCGGCGCTGGGCGAGACGTCGACCACCAGCGCGTTCTCGCTGTTGATCAGGCGCGTCAACTCGGCCGGCTTGAGCGCACGGTAGCCGCGGAACAGACGCGCAACCTCGGTGACGATGATGGCGATGGTCAGGCCCACCAGGGCCAGCGACAGCATGGGGTTGCGGCCGACAAAGGCCTGCAGCTCTTCGAAATTCACGGGGTCAGGGTCGATGAAGCGGGCGGGAATTGTCGCACAGCTGGCCTGCGCGACCACCAGTTGGGGTTATTGGCCCTGCCACAGGTCGGGCAGCCCGCTGAGCAGCCACCAGCGCTTGCCCTCCGCGTCCCAGTGCCAGATCTCGGTGCTGCGGACCGTCCGCTCGGCCTGGGTATTGCGGTTGATCACCCGCAGTTCGACCTCCCGCCGCAGGTTGCCGGCCGGATCCTCGCCAACCCGCACTTCGCGGTAGCCGGAGATCTGCACCTGCGCATAGCGGGAGAGCTCCAGATCGCTGAGCGGATGCGTCCGCGCATACTCCGGCTCGATGAAGGCCTGGGCGGCGTCGAAGTCACTCCAGCGAATCGCCGCGGCATAGGCGGACTGGGTCTGCTCCAGCGCACGCGCCTGTGCACGGCTGCCAGCCGTGGCGATCCCGCTCACTGTCGCCAGCCCCAGCAACAGCATCCATCCGATCAACCCACGCATACCGATTCCCCCCGATCTCAGGGCGCATCGTACCGCTTCGGGAAGGCCACGAACCGTCCGCTCAGGGTTGCGGCAGCGGCACCGGCGGCCACTGCGATCTGCGCACGCATGTCGATGCGCGCCTTGCCGCGCTGGCGGAAGGTCGCCAGAAACCTGTCCCAGCCGGCCGGCTCGGCCGGCTGCGCATCGGCCACCAGGTCTTCGTAGACCGGCGCGACGTAGCGCAACTGGCTATCGGCGACGTAGACCTCGGACGGATGCCCGGCCAGTTGCAGCTGCAGGGTGAGCCATCCCCAGCTGGCCAGCGTCATCAGCGAGGCCAGGCTGCCGCCGAAGGCGTTGGCCTTGTCGTTGACGTTGACTTGCAGCGGAGCACGCAGTCGCAGTGCTCCGGCATGCAGGCCATCGACGGCCACGCCCATCGACAGGACCGGCGGCATGGCGGCGAACTGGGTTTGCAGGGATTGCAGGGCGGACGCAAGCGAGGAAGCGGACATTCGGCAAGGACGGCAGGCGACGATGGGGCGGGCATGATGCCGTACTCCTGTAGTCAACCTCTTGTGCACTGCATGACGGTTGTGTGGCAGCGCTCGCCGCCGCAGCCGGTGACAACGCCGCGCTCAGGGGGCGAACGGCACCTTGCGGTAGCCCTGGGCCAGCCGTAACGCCGCGGTCGCCTTGGCTTTCCAATGCGCGCTGCGCTGCTTCTGAACAGCGGTCAACGGCGCATCGATGGTGCTGGTGAAGACGATCTGTTCGGGTGCGGCGTGGAAAAACTTGTCCTGGATGCAGGCGGCCGGGCTGAGCTGATAGGTCTGCAGTTGGCGCGCCATCGGCGACTCGTTCCAGCCAAACAGGAAAATGTCGGCCATGGTGTGCCAGCGCGCCTCGGCGGCCAGCAGGCGTCGCGCGGCCTCGCGGCTGAGGATCAGCGCACCGGCGCAGACCGGCCAGCAATGCTGATGCGGGGACGGTTCCACCCGCCGCAGCGCGCGGCCGGCCACGTCGGTCACCTTGGCTCCCAGCCGCACCCGGTTGTAGGACGGCTCCAGCCGCACCACGCTGCAGCCGCCGGGCAGCCACTGCGTCTGCTTTAGCAACGCGGGCAGCACATCGGACAGGTGCATGTCGTCTTCGAAGATGGCCGTATACGGCGCCGCGGCGTCGGCGGCGATCTGCCAGGCCGCGTAATGGCTCAGGAAACACCCGATGTTGGCCCGGGTCCACACCCGCGGGCCACTGCTGAAGCTGTCGCCGGAGCCTTCCAATGGCCGTGCGGCGATGAACTCGGCCACCTGCGCATCGGTCAGTTCGGCACCATCGACCGCTGGCAGCCGTTCGTACGGCAATCCCAGTGCGTCCATGCGCGCGGCCATGGCGCGCATGCGCTCGCCGCTGCGTTGCATGTTGATGACGTAGGACGTGATCACGCGGGCACTCCGGTTCGCTGGCAATGCCGCGATGCTCGCCGGAACCGCGGGGATTTCAAGAAGTTACCCTTCCCACCCCTGGTCTTTGCGCAAGCCCAAGCCACTCCCGTCGCCGTGGTTGCCGCGGCGGCGGTGTCTCCAAGCGCGTGCAAGCTGCACCGTGCCGGCACATGCGCATAATCGCCATATGACCGATCCCACGTCAGCACCCGCCAGCGCCTGGACCCTGATTTCGCTGCGCTCCAGCGGCGAGCACGCGCCGCTGCGGCGTGCCGCCGCCCGGCTGGGAGCCCGCGTGCTGGCCATGTCGCCTTGGCGAATCGAGACGCTGCAGACGCCGCAAGCGCGCGCAGCGCTGCAGCAGGCGCTGGCGGCACCGTTGGTACTGTTCACCAGCCCTGCGGCCGTGCTCGCGGCGCATCGGCTGATTCCGTTGCAACGACCGCCACAGTCGCAGTGGATCAGCGTCGGCGAAGGCACGGCGCGCGCGCTGCAGGCCGTCGGCGTGACCGAGGTGGTCCGGCCCACGCGCATGGACAGCGAAGGCCTGCTGGCCTTGTCGCTGCTGCAGGCGCCGTTGCCCAGCGTTGGGCTGGTCACCGCGCCCGGAGGACGTGGCCTGCTGGCGCCGGCACTGGAGCAGCGTGGCGCGTACATCCTGCGCGCCGAGGTGTATCGCCGTCAGCCGCTGCACCTGCGCCACACGGCCGTGCGCGCACTGGAACAGGCACTGCCCCGTTGCGTGGTCGCGGTGAGCAGTGGCGAGGCATTGACCCAGGTCCTGCAGCAGTTGCCGGCGCCGCTGGCCGAGGCGCTGAAGCAGCGCCCACTGGTGGCGTCCAGCGATCGACTCTGTGCACACGCGCATCAGCTTGGCTTCGTCGACGTACAGCGGGCAGAGGGCCCGTTGCCACTGCAGCTGGCCCGTGCGGCGGCGGCGATCGTGACGCCGCCGCGATCTTGCTGAACTGCGGACCCGAGCGCAGCTTGCGGGCGTGCATTGCGTCACGCCATGCTGTACCGGATGGCACGCGCCCGCGCCTGCCGTGACCGCACGAGGATGCCCCCGCATGACCGAATCGCCTGCTCGCACGCGCCGCGTTCCCCTGGCCTGGTGGCTGCTTGCGGTCGTCGTGGTGCTGTTGGGCGCGGCAGGCTATCTGGGCTGGCGCGGCTGGCAGCGCTATCAGCTCGCGCAATCGGAAGACGCGCAGGCGCAGCAACAGCGCTGGGAGGACACCCAGCAACTGCTGTCGACCTTGCGTCGCGACCAGCGGCTGGCCAACGAGCGCCTGCAGGATGCCGCCGCCACCAACCGTGTTCTGCGCGACGAAATGCTCGGCCTGAGCCAGCGCAGCGCCCTGTTGGAAGACAGCGTGCAGCGGCTGTCCGATCCCAATCGACACGGTGCGCAGGCCTTGCGGCTGGATGAGGTGGAAACACTGCTGCGGCTCGGCCAGCAACGGCTGGCGATCGCCGGCGATGCGGACGGTGCACGCCGCGCCTATGCGCTGGCCAGCGGTGCGCTCAATGGCATCGACGATCCGGGCTATCTCAATCTGCGGCAGACCCTGGCACAGGAGCGCAATGCACTGGACCAGCTGGGTCCGGGGCCGCAGGCGCAGCTGGGGCAGGCACTGGACCAGTTGGCCAACGACCTGCAGCGACTGCCCGAGCAGACCGAGCAACAACGCCTGGCCACCCAACCCTGGTGGCAGAAAGCACTGGCGCCACTGGTGGAAATCCATCCCAGCCGGGGCCAGAACCTGCTGACCGCAGGCGATCGCGCGGCAGCGCGCGACGCCTTGCAGATCGAAATCAGCCTGGCCCGCGCAGCGGCCGAACGCGGCGACGCCGACGGCCTGGCGCGGGCATTGCGCCGGGTGGACACCTGGACCACCCGGCTATGGCCGGAGACGCCGCAACGGCGGCAAATTCGCGCGCGTCTGCGCGCTGCGCAACAGGCATCGCCGCGCCCGTCCCTGCCGGAACTGGGCACCACCCTGCAGCAATTGCAGGCCATGCGTGAAGGGAGATCCACCCGATGAAAGCATTGCGTACCGTTCTGATCCTGCTGATCGCCGTGGCACTGGGCGTGCTGGCCGCGCAATGGCTCTCACACCAGACCACCTATGACCTGGGCACGGTCGTGATCAGCGTCGGCGGCAACGACTACCGCGCAGCGATGCCGCAGGCGGTCCTGATCCTGGTCATCGGCCTGTTGCTGCTGTGGTTACTCTGGACGCTGGTCAGCCTGCCGTTCCGGGTATGGGGCAAGTACCGTCGCAAGAAAGGCCGCGCGCGTTTGCTCGAGGGCCTGCGCGCCGCCGATCACGGACAATGGCAGCGTGCCGAACGCTTGCTGGTCAACGCCAGCGAGGATGAAGAAGTCAGCGGAATCGCACTGGCCAGTGCGGTGCGCGTGGCCGACGCCCGTGGCGACGAAGCCGCCGCCAATGCGCTGGCCCAGCAGTTGGCCGAACGCGATGCCACCGCCCATGCCCTGTTGCAGGGCGAACGCTTGCTGGCGCGACAGCGTCCGGTCGATGCGATCAATGCGCTGGATAGTGCCGCCGCACAGCCACTGCCGGCGCGCGGTTTATTGTTGCGCACGCATGCGCTGACCCAGATCGGGCGCGCCGACGAAGCCTATGGTCAGCTCGGCGCGCTGCGCCAGCAGGCGGTGCTGTCGCCAGCCGCCTATGCCGCGCTGGAGACCACGCTGGCCGAGCAGACGCTGGCCCAGGCGAGCGATGCCAATGCGCTGGCCGAGCGCTGGGAAGCCTTGCCCAAGACCTTGCGTACGCAGCCGGCCGTGGTGGCCGCCTACGCCCAGCGCGCCGCCATGCTGCATTGGGACGATGCTGCCGTCCACAGCCTGGAACAGGCGCTGGATGCGCAGTGGGACGAATCGTTGGTGCGCCTGTACGGCCTGCTGCCATTGGAGAAATACGATTCGCGCCGCGCCAGCGCGCAGCGCTGGCTGACCCAGTACCCGGACAGCCCCGGCTTGCTGCTGACCCTGGCGCGGCTGGCACGCCATCAGCAGCAGTGGTCGCAGGCCGAAGAATTCCTGCACCGCGCCATCGCCAATGGCGCCGGTAGCGATGCCTGGGAAGAGTTGGGCCATGGCTTCTCCGCCGCTGGCGACTTGCTGTCGGCGCAGCACTGCTACGCCAATGCGCTGCGTGCCGCACGTGGGGAGCCGGTACACGAGGTCCTGCCGCAGCATCCGGGGCCCGCGCCGATCGTGCAGCTTGGGCCGACCGCTCCGATCGATCCGCTGACGCCGGACGATCGCCTGCCGTGATCGCCGACGCCGCTGCTCGCCCCCCCGTGGTGCGCAGCGGTGGCGAGAGGCAGCCGAACACAGCGGCCCCTCCGCGGCGGTAGGGCGCGCGTAAATGTCACATCGTCGTGGTCCACTCGCAGACCTTGGCGTCGCACAAACAGGCCTCGTCGCTGATCGGTCAAGCGCGCTCGGCGCCTCGTGGCGTCCGATCGAAATACGGCATGCTGACCACGCACCGCGTTCACGCTCGCTACACCGTGCGTGTAGTCAGTTCAACGTTGCCGAGCCACGCACCGCATCGCCGACCTGCGGACACGCGCGTGCGCGTGCCGAGAAATGCGCGGCAGCCGATCGCTTGCCCAAGCCCGATATACCGCTGCGCAATCGCGCTGCAGCGACGCCGCCTCAGCGCTCGACGATTGCCACCACGCCCATGCCGCCGGCGGTGCAGATCGAGATCAGCGCACGCCCACCGCCACGCTCCTGCAGCTGCTTGGCAGCGGTCGCCACCACGCGCGCGCCGGTGGCGGCGAACGGATGGCCGGTGGCCAACGAGGAGCCCAGCGGATTGATCTTGTCCGGATCGATGCGGCCCAGCGGCGCATCCAGGCCCAGCCGGTTGCGGCAGTAATCCTCGCTTTCCCAGGCACGCAGCGTACATAGCACCTGGGCGGCGAACGCTTCATGGATTTCGTAGATGTCGAAATCCTGCAGCGTCAGGCCATGGCGCGCCAGCATCTGCGGCACTGCGATGGTCGGCGCCATCAGCAGGCCTTCGCCGTGGACGAAATCCACTGCGGCGACCTGCGCATCGCGCAGATAGGCCATCGGCGTGTGGCCATGGGCCTGCGCCCAGGCATCGCTGGCCAACAGCACCGCGGCAGCGCCATCGGTCAACGGCGTGGAGTTGGCCGCGGTCAGCGTGCCGCGCCCGGAGATCTTGTCGAATGCCGGACGCAAGGTGGCGAGCTTTTCCAGCGAGGTGTCTGCGCGCAGGATGTTGTCGCGCGAGACGCCGCGGAACGGGGCGATCAGGGAATCGAAGAACCCACGCTCATAAGCAGCAGCGAGCTTGTGGTGCGAGGCCACTGCCCACTCGTCCTGCGAATCGCGCGAAATGTTCCACTCCTTGGCCATGTCCTCGCAGTGATCACCCATGCTCTTGCCGGTGCGTGGTTCGGCCACACCAGGAAACTCAGGCTTGAGCTCGCCAGGCTTGAACCCGCGCAGCAAGGCCTTGACCTTGTCGCCGGTGGTCTTGGCGCGATTGGCGGCGAGCAGACGCGCACGCAGCTTCTTGCCGTAGACGATCGGGACTTCGGACGTGGTGTCCGAACCGCCGCCGATGCCCGAATCGATCTGGCCCAACGCGATCTTGTTGGCGATGGTGATGATCGAATCCAGGCTGGTACCGCAGGCGCGCTGCAAGGTGATGCCGGGCGTCAGCGGCGACAGACCGGACGACAGCGTCGCTTCGCGCGCCAGGTTCCAGTCCGACGAATGCTTGATCACCGCGCCCATCGCCACTTCGCCCAACTGCTGCCCATGCAGGCCGAAGCGCTCGACCAGGGCGCCCAGCGTGCGGACCGACATGCCGAGGTTGCCGACGTCCGCGTAAGCGGTGTTCTGGCGGCAGAACGGGATACGGACGCCGCCCAGGATGGCGACGGGACGGGCTGCGGGCATCGGTTGACCAGGCATGAAGGACTCGGGACATGGCCTGCACAGGACGGACAGGCATAATGGCCGCAGTGTAGCTGCGAGCCGGTGATGGGCCAACCGCAAATCATGAGCAAGACCGAACACGGCATGACCGCCATGGGTGTCCTGGCATTGGAACTGACGGGCGGAACCGCACCCGAGCGCGCTGCCCTGGCACCGGCGCAAGCCGGCATGCTGGCCGAGCGCATCGGCCGCGACCTGGCGCAGTGGATTCCAGAGGTGCGCGACCTGGAGCTGAGCGTGGCTCTGGCGCATTTCGATCCGGCCGAGGTACTGCGCCCGGGCTGGCCACTGCATCGCCGGTTGGACGAATTGCGCGCACGCGCACCCGGCAGCGAGGATGGCCCGCGCGTGCTGGCCTTTGGTGCCGATGCACAGGGCGAGGTTCCGCTGCCGTTCCAGGCCGAAGCGACGCTGGCCGGCGGCAATCTGCGGGTGCTGCCGTTCCTGCTCAGCGGCGAGCCGCAGACGCTGGCGACCGTCAGCGAGGCGATGGAAGAGCTGCTGTTGGCGCAAGGCATGGCGCAGGCCGACACCGCGCTGCTGGCGCAGGAGAGCTTCGGCGCACGCATCGAACACGCGCGCTATCTGACGGTGCACGACCTGGCGGCGATGGTGTCCATGCAATACGACAATCAGGGCCTGGCACCGTTGTGGCCGCTGATCGAGGCCGCACTGCTGGCTCCGCGCAGCGAAGAATGGCTGCAACAAGGGCCTGAACCGGTCTTGCGCTATCACGATGACGAGGTCCGCATCGCCCTGCTCGATCCAGCCGACTGGTGCGACTACTACGCACACGATCGCGCCGATTGTGATCGCCTGCGCGGCGTCTACGAGCACTATCTCGCGCGTCAGCGCCAGATGGCCGCGGTGCTGGAAGCGCACGGCCTGCCAGTGCTGTACGTGCACGTCCCGCCTGGCCAGAATCCGCGCCAGGCGCTGACAGCATGACACTTGCAGCATGACATCCGCACCGGTCGCCAGCGCACCTGCCCTGCAAGGCGTGCTGGAGACCGGGCTGTATGTGGCCGAGCTGGAACGGGCCTGCGCGTTCTACGCTGACGTGCTGGGTCTGCGCCCGATGCACCGCGATGCGCGCATGGCCGCCTATGCCATCGCGCCAGGTCAGGTGTTGTTGCTATTCCTACGCGGCAGCACGACGACAACGGTGCAATTACCGGGCGGGACGATTCCGCCGCACGATGGCAGCGGCCATCAGCACTACGCCTTGGCGATCGCCAGCGATGCACTGAAGGCCTGGGAAGCGCATCTGGCCGCCTGCCATATCGCGATCGAGGGCCGTACGCATTGGCCGGCCGGTGGCCACAGCCTCTACGTTCGCGATCCCGACGGACATCTTGGAGCTGGCCACGCCTGGTCTGTGGCCAAACGATTGAGGCTGGCGGCCGCGTGCCGATGCGCTGCAAGCAGCCATCGATCGACGCGTGTGCATCGCTGTCAGCGCGCATCCGGCCGCCGCGACGCCTGCTGCTGCAGGCGCCGCACGCAGTTGTCCGGAGCTGATGGCCTCAGCGGGTCGGCGCAGGCGCGTTGTCGGTGGTGATCACGCCACAGGCCAGACGACCACCGGCGTTACCGGTCGGCTGGGTCTTGTAGTCGTCCGGATCGGCATGCACGATCACCGCGTGCCCGGCGATATCGTATTGGTCGGCCTTGCCGAGGTTGACGTTGCTCGATACCGGTCCGTCGATGCTGGCATTTCCTTGCGCATCCGCCTTGATGTTGGGCATGTCGCCGCCGTGGTGCGGATCGTTGCTGACCATGCCATGGTCGGTTTGCGCGGGATTGAAATGACCGCCGGCGCTGCTGCCATCCGGCGCGCTGCAATCGCCTTTCTCGTGGATATGGAAGCCGTGTTCGCTATTGGGCTTCAGGCCGCTGAGCTGGCCAGTGACGCGCAATGCGCCATCGACGGTTTTGAACGTCACCGTACCCTTGACCTCATTGCCCTGGGTTGGCTTGAGTTCGGCGGTCGCGGTGGTGCTTGCGGTGGCCTCGCTCACCATCGCCGCCGCGTGCTCGCCACCATGGGCGGCATCGGCCGGCATCCCGGCTTGCGGCGCGGGCGACGGTTCGGGTGTTGCCGGTTCCTCGCGCTTGCACGCGGTCAAGGCCAGTGCCGTGGCCAGAAACAGAGTGGTCTTAACGATGCGCATGGAAAACTCCTGTGGAAGCGGCCACCGCGGCGGCCAGGGGATGCCCGGCTCAGGGCGGTGTAGATGCAGCGGCCCAGCGACTGACGCGAATGACACCACAGGCCAGGCGCGCGCCAGCGTTGCCGCTGGGCTGGCTACGATAGTCGTCTGCGTCGGCGTGCACGACCAGCGACTTGCCGACCACGTCGCCAGCGGCCGCATCGCCGAGGCTGATGCCGGCGACGATCATGTCCACATGCGCCACGCCTTCGGCGTCTGCGCGGAGATTGTCCAGGTCGCCCAGATGATGCGCGCTGCTGCCGGCGCGGCCATGCGGCGCGCCGGTCGGGTTGAAATGCGCACCGGCGCTGCTGGCATCGACAGCGCTGCAATCGCCGCGCTCGTGCACATGGAAGCCGGCAACCGCGCCCGGCTGCAGTCCACCGACGGTACCGGTGACGCGGATGCCATGCAGCGCAGGCACCAGTACGACCCGCCCGCTCACCAAGCTGCCGGAGGCCGATGCCAGCACCGCCTCGGCCTGCTGCACCGCGCGTGCCGGCACCACGCGCGTGGGCGCAGGTGGCGGCGGCGGTGCAGGTGGCGTGCTGCTGCAGGCAGCGAGCACGGCCGTGCTGGCGATGAGCGCATACAACCGGTGATGCATCGACGATCTCCTGGATAGGGCCACGCTAGAGGGGCGGCCGTACAAGTCTCATGAAGACACGGCCGGGCGCGCCAGTCTAAACGCCGCCCCGCGCAACTGCCTTGCTGTCGTGCGTCATGCAAGCTGCAGGAGTTCGCGTGCGCGCCGATGACTGCGGTCGGACGGATGGCTGCCACGCGTGGATGGCGCGACCGCATGGCCCGATACCGCTGTTCGTCACGGCAAGTGCGTCATGGCAAGGTGGCGCGGTCCTGGCAGGCGCTGCGACTGCTGGCAGCGACCGAAGCGCTTGCGATGCCACGACCTGTCAGCGGTCAGCGGTCAGCGGTCAGCGCGTGGATGATCGATCCGCGCTCATTACTGCTGACGCGCCTTGCGCGGGTGACCACACTGCTGCACATCCATGATCTACGCCGGCACACGCCGATGCAGATGGCGGCGTATCCGTCTGGCGCACGAACGGCGCAACGCTGTGCAGCGCGACAGCAGCCTCTCCTCGGCACCGCGCCGTTGCGTGGTGGGCTGCAGCGAACCGCGGCATCGCCGGCGACTGGCTGAGCCGGCCACCTAGGAGGCAAGGGCTCGCTGCCGCCACTGCACGCCGCGCGCGATCAGCGTCGCTTGCGCCCCGGTCCGAGCTTGCGGGTGACGGTGTTGCGGCCCAGGCCCAGGCGCGCGGCGGCCTCGGCGCGGCGGCCCTGGGTCAGGTGCAACGCAGCTTCGAGCAGGGTCTTGTCGAGCCGTTCGCGGGCTTCGGCATGCAGGCCTTGGGCGCCTTCGCTCAGCCGTTGCGCGGCCCAGCTGGCCAGCAAGGCATCCCACTGCTCTTCGCCACGGCCGCTGCGTGTGCGTCGCCCGCCCCGCGTCAATGCCGCCTCTACATCCACCACATCGATGCTGTCAGCGGTCGCCAACGCTGCCAGCCGCCAGCAGACGTTTTCCAGTTCGCGCACGTTGCCCGGCCAATCGTAGTGGCGCAGTGCGTCCAGCGCAGCGGCCGACAACCGCTTGGGCTGCATATCGAGTTTACGGCCGGCCATGGCCAGGAAGTTCTCCGCCAGCTGGGCAATGTCGCCGCGGCGCTCGCGCAAGGGCGGCAGCTGCAGCCGCACCACGTCCAGCCGGTGCAGCAAGTCGGCACGGAAGCGCCCCTGTTCGACCAGCGCTTCCAGGTCCTGGTGGGTGGCGGCGATCACCCGTACGTCGACGCGGATCAATTCGCGCCCGCCAACCCGAAAAAACTCGTTTTCCGCCAGCACGCGCAGCAAACGGGTCTGCAACGGCAACGGCATGTCGCCGATCTCGTCCAGGAACAGCGTGCCGCCATCGGCCTGCTCGAAACGGCCGATGTGGCGCTTGGTGGCACCGGTGAAGGCGCCGGTCTCGTGGCCGAACAATTCGCTTTCCAGCAGCTCGGCCGGGATCGCGGCGGTGTTGAGCGCGACGAACGGCTTGCGCGCGCGCGGTGACTCGCTGTGCAAGGCGCGTGCGACCAGTTCCTTGCCGGTGCCGGTCTCGCCGTTGATCAACACCGACAGCGGTGCCTGCGCCAGCCGGCCGATCGCGCGGAACAGCGCGCGCATGGCCGGGGTGTCGCCGATCAACGCGGCCGAGCCTTCGGCCGGCAGCGATCCCGGCCCGTCCTCGTCGCTCGCTTCCGCATCCGCATCGGGCAAGGCGCGCGCCGCCAAGGCCACCGCATCGTCGAGATCGAAGGGTTTGGAAAGGAATTCATGCGCGCCACCGCGGAAGGCGCCGGCGGTACTGGCGACGTCGGTGTAGGCCGACATCACGATGACCGGCAGCTGCGGATGCCTGGATTTGAGCTTGTCGAGCAGGCTCAGCCCGTCTTCTCCCGGCATGCGCACATCGGTGAACAACAGATCCGGCGTGGGACGCATCGCCAATGCCTGCAGGGCCGCGGCAGCGCTCTCGAAGCCATCCACGGCATAGCCGGCATCGCGCAGCGCGGTCGACAGCACGAAGCGGACCGAGCGGTCATCGTCGACGACCCAGATGCGGTGGGCGGCGGTCTCAGGCATGCGCGTGTTCCTTGTCGTGATCGCCCGCCAGCTCGGGCAGCAGCAGGGTGAAGACGGTATGGCCTGGGCGCGAGCGGTAGGTCAGCGTGCCGTGGTGTTCGCGCGCGACCTGCTGGGCCAGCGCCAGCCCCAGGCCGCTGCCTTCGGCACGACCACTGACCAGCGGCAGGAACAGATGCTCGGCCAACTCTTCCGGGACACCGGCACCGTCGTCGACGATCTCCAGCCGCAACGACATCGCATGCACGCGATCGCGGATGCGTTGGCCGTGCTCGACCCGGGTGCGCAAGGTCACCCGGCTGGCACCGGCCTGGAAGGCGTTGCGCACCAGGTTCCAGACCGCCTGGGTCAGGCGATCGCCATCGCCGAGGATGTCGGGGATGCTGGGGTCGTAATCGCGCTGCACCTGCACCGACCAGCCACCCTCGGCCTCGGCCAGACGCAGCACCCGTTCAAGCACCACGTGGATATTGAGCCGATCGTGCGGGCGCAGCGGTGTGGGCGAGAGCAGGCGTTCGAGCAAGGTGTTGAGGCGTTCGATCTCGGCGCCGATCAGCTCGATCAGCTCGCGTTCGTCCTCGTCGCGGCCCGCCGCCCGCCGCGCCAGCAGTTGCGCCGCACCCTTTAGTCCGGCCAGTGGATTGCGCAGCTCATGCGCCAGCCCCTTGAGCGCGGCACCGAGCGCGTTGGGCAAGGCATGGGTGGGATCCAGCGCGGGAAACTCGTCGACGGGATGGATTTCCAGCAACCAACCGCCGTCGTCCAGCCGCGACAGCCAGCCCTCGGCAAAGCGCGGTGTGTCGTTGGGCAGGCTCAGCGCCAGCCGGTGCAGACGCAGCACGTCGCGCTCATCGTTGAGCAGGAAACGCGCCAGCGCATCGCCCTGGACCTCCAGCGCCGCCAAAGGCTGATCCACCAGCCGCCGCGCGCTGACGCCCAGCCAGCGCGCGAACGCCGGATTCACGCCCCGCACGCGACCGTCGCGATCGGCCCAGGCCACCGGCGTGCCGAGGCTGTCGAGCGTGGGAGTAGAAGGCGTCATCGTCATTGCACCAATTTAGTGCAAACCAGCAAACCAGGCGCGTCGGTCGCCACATGCGAAGCGACGCGGTGCCCGGCGCGAACCAAATGACGGCCGGCCGCATCGGCGCTAGGCGTGGGGCAGGTCATGCGGGCACCTCGATGCGTTGCGTTGGCCGGGCGCGTGGCGCCGGGCTGGCCTGCCCGACATGCCGGGCAGGCCGTGAAGCGCCCGCGACCTTGGCCGCGGGCAGACAGGCTCAGGACTCGTAGGCGGCCTCGCCATGCGAGGTGATATCCAGGCCCTCGCGCTCGGCCTCTTCGGTCACCCGCAGACCGAACACCAGCTTGGCCACCAGGAAGCCGACCACCGAGACCACGCCAATCCAGCCGACGGTGATCGCCACACCCAGCGCCTGGATGCCGACCTGGTGGACCATGTCGTAGTCGCCGCCCTTCTGGCCGCCGAGAGACGCAGCCGAGAACACGCCGGTCAGGATCGCGCCGATGATGCCGCCCAGGCCATGCACGCCGAACACGTCCAGGCTGTCGTCGGCGCCCAGCAGGCGCTTGAGACCGGTCACACCCCACACGCACAGCACGCCGGCGGCCAGGCCGATGACGATGGCGCCGAACGGGCCGACCGTGCCGCAGGCCGGGGTGATGCCGACCAGGCCGGCTACCATGCCCGACGCCACGCCCAGCGCCGAGGACTTGCCCTTGACGATCTTCTCGGTCAGCGACCAGCCCAGGATGGCGGCGGCGGTGGCGAGCAAGGTGTTGAGGAAGGCCAGCGCCGCACCGGCATTGGCTTCCAGGTTGGAGCCGGCATTGAAGCCGAACCAGCCCACCCACAGCAACGAGGCGCCAACGAAGGTCAAGGTCACGTTGTGCGGCTTGATCGCCTCGCGCCCCAGGCCGGCGCGCTTGCCGACGAAGTACGCACCGATCAAGCCGGCGATCCCGGCATTGATGTGCACCACGGTGCCGCCGGCGAAATCCAGCGCGCCCAGGCCGAACAGATAGCCACCGGTCGCCCAGACCATGTGCGCCAACGGCAGGTAGCCGAAGGTGAACCAGATCACCGAGAACAGCAGCACCGCGGCGAACTTGGCGCGCTCGGCGAAGGCACCGACGATCAGTGCGCCGGTAATGCCGGCGAAGGTCGCCTGGAACGCCACGAACACGTATTCGGGCAGGCTGACGCCCTTGGTGAAGGTCGCGGCCAGACTCTCGATGGTGACGCCCTTGAGCAGGGCCTTGTCGAGATTGCCGACCCATGCGCCTTCGCCCGAGAAGGCCAGGCTGTAGCCGTAGATCACCCACAGCACGGTCAACAGCGCGAAGACCACCGCGACCTGGATCAGCACCGATAGCACGTTCTTGGCGCGCACCATGCCGCCATAGAACAACGCCAGGCCCGGCACCACCATCAGCAGCACCAGCAACGTCGAGGTGAGCATCCAGGCGACATCGCCCTTCTCCACCACCGGAGCCGCCGGCGCGGCAGCGACCGGGGCCGGCGTCGGCGCCGCGGTCGGCAGCGGTTCGGTGGTGACCGGCTCGGTCGGCAACGGCGTGAGCTGGGCGCTCGATTGTGCGGACGCATTGCCAGCGGCCAGCGCCAGCAATGCACTGACCAGCATCAGCAGGCAGACGCTGTAGAAGCGGGCTTTCCACCCGCCGAAAAGACCTGTCTTCATAAGGACTCCGGGGAGGATGGACTCAGAGTGCATCGGCGCCGATTTCGCCGGTGCGGATACGCACGACCTGCTCGATCGCGGTCACGAAGATCTTGCCGTCGCCGATCTTGCCGGTGCCGGCCGCGTTCTGGATCGCTTCGACCACCGCGTCCAGCCGGTCGTCAGTGACCACCGTTTCGATCTTGATCTTGGGCAGGAAGTCGACGACGTACTCGGCGCCGCGATACAGCTCGGTGTGGCCCTTCTGCCGCCCGAAGCCCTTGACCTCGGTGACGGTGATACCGGACACGCCGGCAGCGGACAAGGCCTCACGGACCTCGTCGAGCTTGAACGGCCGAATGATGGCGGTGATCAATTTCATGCGCATACCCCGAATGGTGGAAGGAACCGGCCGGCATTGCGCCAACCGGCGGTGTCATTCACCTGGATGCCAACCCCGGCATCCGAACGTTCGCGACGTGCGCAGACCCCGACGGATGCGGCGCATCCGCCTCGTGGGAGAGGTCAGGCCCGCGCAGCGCGATCCGGTCTCTCTCAACTTCTCTTCGACCGCCGGCTCACGCCGTCGGTCATCGAACATGTGCGGCGGTGGGAGAGGTGGGAGGGGAAACCTCCACCACCGCCGCGGTGGAACTCAGTTGCCGTAGTACAGCTGGTACTCCAGCGGATGCGTGGCCGCGCGGAACTTGGTGACTTCCTGCATCTTCAGCGCGATGTAGCCATCGATGAAGTCGTCGGTCATCACGCCACCGGCCTTGAGGAACTCACGGTCCTGATCCAGCGCTTCCAGTGCCTGGTCCAGGCTGGAGCACACCTGCGGGATCAGCTTCTCTTCTTCCGGCGGCAGGTCGTACAGGTCCTTGTCGCTGGGCGCACCCGGATCGATCTGGTTCTTGATGCCGTCCAGGCCGGCCATCATCAACGCGGTGAAGGTCAGGTAGCCGGACTGCAACGGATCGGGGAAGCGCATCTCGATGCGGCGCGCCTTCGGGTTGGACACCCACGGAATGCGGCACGAGGCCGAGCGATTGCGGGCCGAGTAGGCCAGCATCACCGGCGCTTCGAAGCCCGGCACCAGGCGCTTGTAGCTGTTGGTACCGGAGTTGGCGAACGCGTTGATCGCACGGGCATGCTTGAAGATGCCGCCGATGTACCACAGCGCCAGCTGCGACAGGCCGCCGTAGCCGTCGCCGGAGAACAGGTTGTTGCCACCCTTGGCCAGCGACTGGTGCACGTGCATGCCGCTGCCGTTGTCGCCGACGATCGGCTTGGGCATGAAGGTCGCAGTCTTGCCGTTGCGGTAGGCGACGTTCTTGATGATGTACTTGGTGGTCAGCAACTCGTCGGCCTTCTTCACCAGCGAGGAGAACTTGGTGCCGATCTCGCACTGGCCAGCGGTGGCCACTTCATGGTGGTGCACTTCGGTCTCGATGCCGACCTGCTCCAGCGTCTTGACCATTTCCGCGCGCAGATCGTGCAGCGAGTCGGTCGGCGGCACCGGAAAGTAACCGCCCTTCACGCCGGGACGGTAGCCGCTGTTGCCGCCTTCGTACTTGGTGCCGGTGTTCCAGGCCGCTTCTTCCGAACCCACCTGGAAGAAGGTGTGGCCCATGTCGTTGGCGAAGCGCACCGAATCGAAGATGAAGAATTCCGGCTCCGGACCGAAGAACGCCTGGTCGGCGATGCCGGAGGCCTTCAGATAGGCCTCGGCGCGCTTGGCGATACCGCGCGGATCGCGGGTGTAGGACTGCATGGTGGCCGGATCGAGGATGTCGCAGGTCAGCACCACGGTCGGATCGGCGTAGAACGGATCCAGGTAGGCGGTGTCGGCATCGGGCAGCAACACCATGTCCGACTCGTTGATGCCCTTCCAGCCCGCGATCGAGCTGCCATCGAACATCTTGCCTTCTTCGAACAGCGCCGGCTCGACGATGCTGGCCGGAAAGGTCACGTGCTGCTGCACGCCGCGCATATCGACGAAACGCAGGTCGACGAACTCGACCTTGTTGTCCTTGATCAGCTTTTCAACGTTTTCCACGGACATCGGAAGAAACCTCGGAGGTAGAGTGAAGTGGCTCGTGGGCGGGATGACAGCAGGGACCGTGCCAAGCCTGCGGATTTCACAAGCCCTTGATTCTGCTGGTGTCGCTCGAGATCGCTAGCATGCTGAAAGCACCACTTAGGTGCTACTGCTACCGATACTGCACCTATATGGTGCATGTCGCAATGCACTATCCTCTGCGCTCCCCCATTCCTCTTCAGCCCGATGTCCGACCTGATTTCTGCCCTGCTCCTAGGCATCCTCGAAGGCCTCACCGAATTCCTGCCGATCTCCAGCACCGGCCATCTGCTGATCGCCGAACAATGGCTCGGACGCCGCTCGGACTTCTTCAACATCGTCATCCAGGCCGGCGCCATCCTGGCCATCTGCCTGGCGTTGCGACAGAAGCTGTGGACCCTGGCCACGGGCCTGGGCGAGCGCGCCAACCGCGACTATGTGCTCAAGGTCGGCGTGTCGTTCCTGGTGACCGCGGTGGTCGGGCTGGCGGTACGCAAGGCCGGCTGGCAATTGCCCGAAACCCTGCAACCGGTCGCCTGGGCGCTGCTGATCGGCGGCGTGTGGATGCTGGTGGCCGAACACTTCGCCAGCAAGCTGCCCGAGCGCGATCTGGTGACCTGGAAGGTCGCCATCGCGGTGGGCCTGGCGCAAGTCGTGGCTGGCGTCTTCCCCGGTACCTCGCGCTCGGCATCGACGATCTTCCTGGCGATGCTGCTGGGCTTGAGCAAGCGCTCGGCGGCAGCGGATTTCGCCTTCATGGTGGGCATCCCGACCATGTTCGCCGCCAGCGGCTATGCGCTGCTGGAGATGTACAAGGAAGGCGGCATCGGCAGCGAGAACTGGACCGACGTCGGCGTGGCCTTCCTGGCCGCCACCGTGACCGGCTTTGTGGTGGTGAAGTGGCTGCTGGGCTATATCAAGCAACACCGCTTTACCGCGTTCGCGATCTACCGGCTGGTGCTCGGCGCAGCGCTGCTGCTGTGGCTGCCCGCGGCCTGAGCGGCGAATGCGGCGGGCAGTGACGGCCGTCATTGCCCGCCGGGAAGTGGCGCGGTATCACTAGCGGCCTCGCTCGTCGGAGTCCGCGATGCGTTCGGCCTATCTTGCGCCCCTGCTGGCGACCGGCATCGCGGCCTGCACGCCGGCCCAGGACGGCCGTGCGCCAGCGGCCGCGACGGCCGCAACGATGGCGCCCGGGCCGGACACCGACGCCCTGCGCGGCACGCTGCAGGCCCGGCATTGGCAGTTGCAGCACGCCAGCGACGCCCATGGCAGCGCCTTGCAGCGGTTGTTCGTGGCCGGCGTGCCGCCGTTGCAGTTGGACTTCACCGACCAACGGATCCAGGTCAGCCACACCTGCAACACACTCGGCGCGCCCTATGCGCTGGCCGAACGGCAGGTCCAGATTGGCCGAGTGGTCTCCAGTAAACGGGCCTGCGCCGAGCAGCGCCGGATGGCCCAGGAGCAGGCTGCCAGCGCCCTGCTGTCCGGCCGCTTTGCCGTGGCGATGACCGCCGATGCCGAGCACTCCCAGCTGACCCTGACCCGCAGCGATGGCACCCGGCTGGTGTTCGCCGGCACCCCCACCAGCGCCAGCCAGCATGGCCCCGGCCAGACGCTGCTGATCGAAGTGGCCGCTGCCACCGTGCCCTGCCCCGACGCTCCCGCGCGGCGCTGCCTGCAACTGCGCGAACAGGCCCCGGCGTCTTCCGCCGGCGAACCGGCGTGGCAGATCTACGACGGCCGCATCGAGGGGTTCGAACACGAAGACGGCATTCGCACCTTGCTGCGGGTGACCCGTTATCCACCGGCGCCCGGTCAGGACGCCGCGCCGGTCTACGTGCTCGACCAGATGCTGGAAGCCAGCGGCTGACCGGCGGCGTCCGGGCGAGGCCTGGAGTGGCGAACAAAACGCAGCGCGCAGCCGGCAGGCGGGCATGGACGGTGCACGGGAGCCCACGTGTGCGGGTGGTACATGCCGATTTCGAGCAACGCCGCGCCCGCGCCTGGCGGTTGCGCGGTCGTTTTGTCAGCCGTTCTCAGCGCACGGTCGGGTTGAGCGTGTAGGTGCCGTGCAGCGTCGCTTCGGCCAGCACATGACCGTGCATGGCGCGTAGCGCGTCGGCAGCGGTAAAACGGGCCGGAACCTCCAGTCGCGCCACGTCCAGCGCGAACACCCGGAAGAAGTAGCGGTGCAGCCGCAGATCGTTGAACGGCGGATAGGGGCCGTCATAGCCCAGATAGTCGCCGGCCATGTCGGCATTGCCCGCGAACCAGTCGGTATAGGAGTTCAGACCCTGACGGGCACCGGCCGGTCCGGCCGGCTGGCGCTTGCCCTTGGCAACGAAGCCGTCACTGCAACTGCCGGCGGCGAGTTCATGCACGCTTGCGGGGAGGTCGATCATCGCCCAATGCACGAAATCGGTGCGTGGCTGCTCGACCGGAATCTGTAGATCGTCGCGCCCCACCGTCTCCGGCACGGTCGGCACGTCCGGGTCCAGGCACAACAGCGCAAAGCTGGCGGTGCCGGCCGGCACCTCGCTCCAGGCCAGGTGCGGATTGCGGTTGGGAGCGAAGCCTTCCGGGCTGCCGGCGGCAAATTCCACCGGGATGGCGGCACCGTTGTCGAAGCTGTGGCTGATCAGGCGCATGCAGAAACTCCGTGGATGGACGAAAGCGAGGGCGACCAGGGTGCCCGTCCGCCGGCGACAGCGAAAGCGGCCTGGGCGGAACGCTGCAACGCAGAGCGTTGCGCGCGCCGCCACGCCGCCGCGATGACGGCGCTACTCCTGCGGATAGCCGAAGCGCACCGCCATCAGCGTGAGCAGGTCGAACTGCGCACCGAGCACGCCGCGGTAGTCGCGCCAGCGCCCGGACGCCAGCCGCGCCGGGCCGCGCGGCGGCACCAGCGGAAAGCGCAGCCCGAAGGCCTGTTGCAGGACATCGGCGATGCCTTGCGGATCGTTCTCGATGCCGTCCAGGCGGAGGATGCGGTGCGGGTACAGATCGCGCTCGTGCAACACGGCCAGTTGGTCCAGCGCGACCAGCAGCCAGTCGGTCGCCTGCTGCGGCGACTGCAGCGCCAATGGCGCCGGCGCACCGGCCGACAGCCAGTCCAGCAGCATGTCGCGAGGATCGCGCAGCGCGATCGCCAGCCGCCCTTCGGGCAGATGCGGACGCAAAGCGGTGAGCACGCTGTTATCCCACCACAGCAACCAGTCGATGACGTTGCCATCGGTGATGCCGCGCCGCGGCAGCTGCGCGCGCCAGCCTTCCACCAGCGCCAACGGCGCCAGTTCGCCCGACGCCAGTTGCTCGACGGTGCGGTAGCTCTGCAGGGCATCGGCCGGCGGGGTGGTGCCATAGCGATCGCTGCGCACCAGCGGCGTGGCCGCTTCCATGACCGCCACCAGGCGTTCCACATGCGAGCCCGGCATGCCCCAGACCAGCAGCGGACGCGCCTGTTCGGTCTCGGCGATGGTGCCCAGCGGCGGCCATTGCGCCGGCTGTTTGGCCGCCTGCGGCGGCAGCGGCAGGCGGTGCGGGGCCTGCTCGCGATGGAACTGCAGCCAGGTGGCCAGGGCCGCATCCGGTTGGCCGGCACGGTCCTGCACCTGGCCCAGCCAGGGCCGCAGGGTGGTCTGCTGCGGGACCGGCAGCGACTCCAGCAGCGACTGCACGCAGGCGATCGCCGCCGGCGGGTCGCGCGCCAGCAGCGCCTCGACGATGCGTTCCTCGCCGCTGATGCGGCCCGGTTCGACCGCCACGATCTGGCGCGCCACCGTCTCGGCGGCGGCGGCATCGCCCTGCATGTCGTGCACCCGCATCAGCGCTTCCAATGCCGGCAGATGCTCGGGCATGGCCAACAGCCAGCGCTCGATGACCGCCTGCGCCTCCGGCCCACCCACTGGCTCGACCGCCAGCCGCGCCAGCCACAGGTCGTGGGCACTGCTGACGGTGGCCAGCGCCGCATCCAGGGTGTCGCGGGCATCATCGACCGCACCCAGCCGTTCCCACGCCATCAGCAGCGCCTGCAGCGTGCGCCGGTCGGCCGGCCAATGGGCCAGCGCCAACCGCAGCTGGGCCACGGCGCGGTCGGGCCGGCCGGCCTGCAACTCCATCTCGCCGGCCAGCCGGCGCATTGCCGGCAGATCGCCATCCGCCTGGGCCAGCACCGTTTCCATGGTCGCCAAGGCATCGTCCAGGCGCCCCTGGCGCTGGGCCAGCTGAGCGATGAAGGCACGCAGCGCGGTCCCGGGCGGACTCAGTTCGATCACCCGCTCGAACGCGCGCTCGGCAAAGGCGTGATGCTCTTTTTGCAGGTAGGCAAACCCCAGCGCGAACATCACCCGCGGATCGTCCGGCAACTGCTCGGCTGCACGGGTCAGCAGCGCCAGCGCGGTATCGCTGTCGCCGCGACGCATCGCCACCACGCCATCGACCGCCAGCAATTGCGGATGCTCCGGTGCCAGCCGGGCGGCGGTACGGCTCAGTCGCGCGGCTTCTTCCAGATCGCCACGCGCCACCGCCAGGTGCGCCTGCATCACATACGCAGGGAACTGATTGGGATCGAGTGCGGTACTGCGGGCCAGTGCCGCATCGGCAGCGGCCACCTCGCGCCCGGCCAGCAGCAGGCCGGCACGTTGCAGATGCAGATCGGCGCTTTCAGGGGCCAGCGTCAGCGCGGTCTCGATGCTGGCCAGCGCCAGCGCCGGCTGGCCTTGCTGCTGCAGCGCCAGGCCCAGCCAGCGGTGCGCATCGGCCAGCTCCGGGGCGCTGGCGACCCACTCGCGCGCCAGCGCGACGGCGTCGTCGGCCGCATTGCGGCGCAGGGCTTGGAGAATCGAGTCTTGCATGGCGGCGGCGTGTCCCGGACAAACGCCTATTGTACCGAGCCGCGGCGGTGCGCCGATTTCCCCGCGATTTAGGTCGCGCCCGCCAGCCGCTCGGCCACCCAGCGTTCGGCAAAGCCATCGCCGCGGGCGTTCTCCAGGAAGCCGCAATGCCCGCCCCAGCGGGCGATCTCCAAGGTGGCATACGGCGGCAACCGCCAGCCGGCGAAATCCTCGAACGGGATCACCGGATCGTCTTCGGCCATCAGGATGTCGGCCGGCACCTGCAGCGCCGCCAGGCGCTCGCCGGCGATCGAATAGCTCTCGAAATACGCTTGCAGCGAGCCATGACCGGTGTGCTGTTCGGCCAGCCAGGCCATCAGCCCGCGCATGTCCAGCGCTAAGGTGGCATCGTCGTAGCCATGCTGGTCGGGGAACAGCTTGCGTTTGCGCAGCAGCGACTCGCGCCACTTGCGCCGGAAGTACCAATCGTAGAACTGCGGCCCCTTTTCCAACTGGTCCATGGTCGCGGCCGGATCCAGCAACGGGCAGACCGCCGCTACCCGCGCCAGCGGCAAGCCGGCGGCCGGTGCACGCAATGCCAGCCGCAGGGCGAAGTTGCCGCCCAGCGAATAGCCGGCCGCCAGCAGCTGCGGGGAGGGAAAACGCCGCCACAGGTCGCCTGCCGCGTTGACCACCTCGTCGATGCGATCGGAGTGGAACAGATCCACATTGAGGTGGTGGGTGCCTCCGTGGTCGCGGAAATTCAGCCGGAACACCTGGTAGCCCAGGCCGAGCAGGCGCGCAGCGGTCAACCGCATGTAGTTGGAATCGGCGCTGCCCTCCCAGCCATGCAGCAGCAGTACCGTGCCGCGTACCGGCGCATCGCCCGGCGGCACGCTCATCCAGCCCTGCAGCCGCACGCCATCGCCGCCATCGAGAATATGCTCCTCGGTGCGCGCGCCGCTGGCCGCCAGCAACTGCAGCCCGCGCAGGCGTCGCAGGGCACTGCTGCCCAGCACCGATTGCACATGCGGGTTGCGTAGCCAGCGCGGCGGCTGGTAGTCGGACGCGTTCATGCGTTGAGCGGCCAGGATGGCGGGACAGCGCTGGCGGCGACGGCGCACATCGCCTGCTCAGGACTCCATCGCCGCGATGATGCGTTGGCGCGAGATCTCCGCCAGCCGGCGCCGCCCATCCACGTCGCCCGCAGGAATCGGCGACAGGAAGTGCACCTCGGCCAGCCGCGCCGGCTCGCCGAGCAGGCGCAGCAGGTTGCCGACGAAGCTTTCGCGCTCGCCGAAGGCGACGATCGATTGCGCATTGCCCCGGGTGCCGTAGCGCACCGCCACCGGTTGCACCGGCACGCCCGCCTCGACCGCGGCCTGGAAGATGCGCGCATGGAACGGGCCGACTTCGCTGCCGGCACGGGTCCGTCCCTCCGGGAAGACGCCGACCGCCTGGCCGCTGCGCAGGCGCTGCAGCATTTCCTGCAGCACACCGCCCAGCGACTCGGTATTGCCACGCTGGTGGAAAATGGTCTGTCCCTTGGCCGCCAGCCAACCCACCAAGGGCCAACCGGCGATCTCGCGCTTGGCGACGAATCCCATCACCTGCTGGCTGTGCAGCACCGAGATATCGACCCAGCCGACGTGATTGGCCACGAACAGGGTGGCACCCTTCAACGGCGTGCCGAAACGACGCAGGCGGAAGCCGAAGATGCGCATCAGCGTGCCCTGCCACCAGCGGGTCATGCCATCGCGCAAGGTGTCGTCGGCACCGATACGCAGACCGGCCAGCGGCGGTACCACGATGCACAGCATGGTGATCGGCAGACCGATGAACACGTGCACCGCGAGCAACGGCACCCGGTACAGGTAACGGCACCAACGCGGCGCGCCGCCGGCGTCGCGCGTGGCGGGCAGGGATGACTCGCTCATTCGAAACACAGGACCGAAGCGGGGAAGGCTGCCCTATTGTGACAGCAGCCAGGCCCCCGCGCAGTGCCGGCGACGGGTGGCGCTGTTCCACCAGTGGCGCTGCCGCTGTTCATCCACCGTGGCCATGCGGCACGACTGCCAGGGTCAGCCGCGAGACGCAGACGCGCTTGCCGACGGCGTTGTCGATGACGATGTCCCACACCTGGGTCGTACGGCCCACGTGCACCGCGCGCGCGGTCCCGGTCACCACCCCGTCGCGGACTGCGCGCAGATGGTTGGCGTTGATCTCCAGCCCGACGCAGATCTGCTGGCGCATATCCACGCATAGGTTGCCCGCGCTGCTGCCCACCGTTTCTGCCAGCACCACCGAAGCGCCGCCGTGCAGCAGTCCATAAGGCTGGTGGGTGCGCGTATCGACCGGCATGGTGGCACGCAGCCAGTCCTCGCCGACCTCGGTGAAGACGATGCCCAGATGCTCGATCAGGGTATTGCGGCTGGCGGCATTGAGCGCGACAAGGTCGACGGGTTCGCGAAAGATCATGGGCACGCTTCGGGCCGGGGGGAGTCGGACGACAGCATCGGCAAGCGCGGGCTGCGATTCAACCCCGGCGTGCCGATGACTGCGCTGCGGCAGCGGCACCGATGCGTCCGGGCAGGGATTGGGCGCGCCCGCTGGCGTTGCCGCGTCAGAGAATCGGTACCAAGCCGGCGCCGAAGGCGGTCAGCATGCGCACCAGCAGCCACTTCGGGCCGACATTCACTTCCGGGAAATCGCCCACCGCGACATAGCATTTGCGGAACTGCGGATCCTGCCGCTTGAGCGGGAACGGGCAGTCCGGGCCCGGCTGGAACTCGTAGTTGGTGGCATAACGCCACGGCCAGAAATCCAGCACCGGCAGGGCTTCTGAGACCTTGCCGACGCTGTAGTTCAAGCCACTGAGGACCGGCGGCTTCTCGCGCGGCGCCACTGTCCAGGCATTGCCGGGCTCGATATCGCGTTCGATGCTGGCCGCCAATGCCTGCGCAAAGGCCACATCGTCGATCACCACCGCCGCCTCGGTGTTGTAGTTCTCGCTGCGCGGATCGAAGTTGTGCGTGCCGATCACGCCGATCCGGCGATCGACCACCAACGACTTGGCGTGCAGGCCCATGCGCGCACCGGTACGGGTCACCGGCAATGGCCGGTTGACCGCGCGCGTGCCCAGGAACGAAGGCCGGGTTTCGGTGCGCAGCACGCGGCGGTCGACCGCACTGCCGCCTGGGTTGCGGCCGCCGCCGCTGCCACTGCTGCCACGGATGGCATTGCCGGCCGCGCTGCCGCCGATCAGACGATTTTCGCGGCGACCGCCATCATCGCCTTGCTTCGGTTCGAGCGGATCGGACACCAGGCTGGCGTAGTCCACCGGAGCGTCCAACGGAAATGGCTTGTATTCGTAGATATTGAAGCCCAGTTCGCGCAGGTTGCGGCGTTTGAACTTGTACGACAGCGCGTAGACGATGGGATTGTCGGTCGCCGCCAGGCTGTTGGTGGACACCACGACCCGCGGCGGCTGTGGATGCTTGCGCAGGTCGCGGAAGATCGCCTGGGCCGGATCGGACAGCACCAGGTACGGGGTCTGCAGCAGCACCTCGTGCTGCGCACCGGCGATCAGGCTATCGAGCTCCGGCGCGGTATGCACGGCGGTCGCCGGATGCTCCTTGCGATGCTTCTGCGGGAGATCTGCCACGTATTGCACCCGCTGTACCGGCAAGGCGGGGGCAACGAACGCCGCGCGCACGAAGCCGGGATCGCGGGCTTCTGCATCCACCCGCGCCACCCGCTCCGGGCGTTCGAAATGCGCTGGCGGCATGGCCGGGGCGCCCTGCTCGAGCAGCAGACGGCCGACGTCGTTGAGCCGTTCGGCCGGCACGCTGCGGCGAGCACGCCAGAACGCATCGAAGTTGGCGGCCATCGCCCGCACCTCCGGCCCGGCCAGGATGACGTCGCGATCGCGGAAGTTGTACTCGCCATCCCAGTCGAAATAGTCGTTCTGGTAGTTGCGCCCACCGACCACGCCGAGCACGTCGTCGACCACCAGCAGCTTGTTGTGCATGCGCTGGTTGAAGCGGCGGAAGCAGCACAGCACGCTGCCGGCATAGTCGAAGTAATTGAGTTTGACCTTGCCAAAGGTCGGGTTGTAGATGCGCAGCTGCAGGTTTTCGTGGGTGCTGGCGAGCGCGCCGAGGATCTGCAGGTCGGCGATGGCCGACAGCTGATCGATCAGCACGCGCACCTTGACGCCACGCTGCGCTGCCGCCACCAGCGCGTCCATCACCATGCGCGCGCTGTCGTCCTTGTCGAAGATGTAGGTCTGCAGGTCGATGCTGCGGGTGGCGCTGCGGATCAGATTGAGCCGCGCGACCAGGGATTCTTCGCCATGGTCGACGATGGTGGCGTAGTGCCGCGGTACGCTGGGCGTGGAGTCGGTGATCGCCTGGCCGCCCAGCGCGCGCAGCGGCGAGGGTTGGGCGCAGCGGTCGGCCCGCGAGCAGTCGACCACGGTGCCGCGGGCAGCGGCCGCGATCCCGGCCGCACGGTTGCGCTCGCTTTGCGACAGCCCGGCGCATCCTGTGCCGAGCAACACCGTTGCCAGCACCAACACCCTCCAAAGAAACGTCACGGGCGACGTGCCTCCTGCAAACGGGCACGCAGCACGAAGGTTACCCTGTCGCCCAGGGCCACCTGCCATGCATCCATTCCATAACGTCCTCGCAGGACCGTACCACGACTGATCACGTCGCAATCATAGCCCGGCCGCGGGCATTCGGCCGGGATGACGTGCAAGGTCTCTTCATGGGTGATTCCGCGAATGGTCAGCTTGCCGAGCAGATCACCGCCCTGCTTGGACAAGTCCGGATCGAACGGCACCGAGTCGAATTCGACCACCGGGTAGCGTTGCACGTCGAAAAAGTCCTCGCCGCGCATCCAGGCGGTGTAGCGGGCCTTGCCCGGGATCTCCACCTGACTGGTGAACATGCGCAGGCGCACCTGGTGGCGACCATCGGGCAGTTCCAGCAGGTCACCTTCGAAACGCGGGAACAGACCCTCGATCTTTTGCCCGAAGCGGGTACGGATCTCGAAACCGAAGCGCGACTGCGCCGGATCGAACGGAATCTTGTGCTGCGCCACGCCGGGCAGCGCGACGACCAGCGTCAGCCAGCCCAAGGCCTGGCAACGCCATCGCACGGATCAAGGCCACCAGAAAGCGGTCAGGCGGGCGATGCCCGGCTCGATCGCGGCATCCAACGGCAGCGCCAGCAAGGCGATCGAGGCGGTCGGCATGCCGCGGTAGTCGCCGGTCTGGCCGCTGTGCATCAAGGCTGCCAGCCGCTCCAGCCCGGGATTGTGGCCGACCAGCAACAAGCGCTCGGCTTCGCGATGCTCGTCCACGACGCTGGCCAGCGTGCCCGGCGTGGCGTCGTAGATGCGCTCGTCCAGGCGCTGCTCGATGTAGCCGGTCAGCTCCAGCACGCTTTCCAGCGTTTCGCGCGCCCGCCGCGCCGGCGAGCACAGCACCCGGTCCGGGACCAGGTGCTGGTCGCGCAGCCAGCGCCCGGCCGCCTCCGCCTCCGCCAGGCCGTGGGGCGACAGCGGACGGTCGAAATCGGCCTGACCGGTATCGGCCGGTTCGGCGTGGGCGTGCCGCAACAAGATCAATTCGCGCATGAGAACAATCCGGTATTAGGACTTGCGAAGCCACTTCAACAGCGGCTCCCAGTCCTGTTGGTGGTCGCGCACCTGCGCCGAGCGGTAGTCGAACAGGCTGCGGCCCAGCCCGGCCATCACCACGTAGGCCTGGGTGTCGCGCAGCTGGGCCACCAGTGGATAAGGCCAGCCGGCCAGCATCTCGGCTGCCTGCTGCGAGGTCTGGGTCCACGGGCGCGCCCGGTTGAGCACCAGTCCCACCGGCAGCTTGCGCTGGTGGACGCGCGGTACCTTGGCCAGGGTGTTCAGAAAGCCGACCACCGCTTCGATGTCCAGTGCCGACGACAATACCGGGACCACGATGGCATCGACGTGATCGAGAAACCCGCTGAGGTCCTCGGCCATCGCGCCGGCCGGGGCATCGATGACCACCTGGTCGGTGCCATCGGGAACGGCGGCCTGCCAGTTGCGCCGGCGGGTGGCATCGATCGGCAGCACCGCGCTCTCCAGGCTGGCGCGGCGCTCGGCCCAGCGGGTCGAGGAGCCCTGTGGATCGGCATCGGCCAGCACCGTGCGCTGGCCCTGCAACGCCGCGTGCGCGGCCAGATTGGTGGCGATCGTGGTCTTGCCCACGCCGCCCTTGGAGCCGGCCACCAAGACTGTCTTCATGCACGCCTCGCTTCCGGGAGCAAGCCGGCAGCGTACACCGCGATCGGGTGAGGAAGTAGTCGATACGGTTAACGAGCACCCCGCACGTGCCTGCCGCTCCCCGACGACGGCCACGGTCGGTCACACGCGGGCAATGCCCCTGGCGGCGAAGCCGTTGCTGGAGGACCAACGTTCGAGCGCTCGCCGGTCACTGCAGCGATGCAGGCGCCGCCTGGCGTGCGGCATGGCAGGCGTCTACCGGTGGCAGTGGTCCTCGGCGTGGTGGGCGCGCCGTCCCTTGAGCTCGCCGTTGGCGACGCGAACCGGGGCCTCGGCCCATTGCTAGCGCTTGAGATGCTGCAGTGGCCATGACCGTCCGCTCCGACGCCCGCCCGCAACAGAGGACCCGCCGAGCGCGTTCCTCGCCCGCCAGCCCGTGTCCGCGGCCTCGCTGGCATGCTGCCGGCACGCAATTACGCTGGCAGGTGCGCCAGCAGCCAGGTCCAGGCCGGCAAGGTCAGCAACGACAGCAGGATGCTGTAACCGACCATCGCGGCGGCCAGGCGCGGCGCCAGCCGATGCGAGATCGCCAACGCAGCCGCGGTGATCATGGTCGGCATCGCCGATTCCAGCACATTGGTCTGCAACATGGGCCCGCGCAGTCCCAGCACCCACGACAGCGGCAGCGCCAGCACCGGCATCAGCACCAGTTTGAACAGCAATCCCAGCGCCAGCGGCGCAAGGTCTTCGGCGGGCAGGCGCAGTTGCAGCGACAGCCCCACCGCCAACATCACCAGCGGCAACATGGCGTCGGCCAGCGTCTTCAGGCTCGTGGCAATCCATGCCGGCGGTTGTTCGGGCATCACCGTCACGGCCACCAACAACGCCCACAACGGCGGAAAGCGCGTGATCCGTTGCAGGATCATGCGTGCGCTCGGTGGCGCGTCGCCGCTATAGCGGGCCAGGATCACCAGCCCGACCGTGGACAGCAGCAGAAAGGTGCCGAATTGATCGTAGACCACTGCATACGGCAACGCGTGATCGCCGAGCAGCGCACGCACCATCGGAAAACCGATGAAGCTGGAATTGGTGAACACCACGCACATCAGCAGGGCTGCATAGGCTTGCCGAGGCAGGCGCAGCAAGCGGCTAACGCCCCATAGCAAGGGCAGCAGCAACAGCGTCAGCAACCAGGGCGTGGCCATCAGTCCGCCCAGCGAGGCATCCAGATGCAAGCGCGGCACGTAGGTGAGCACCGACGCCGGCAGGCAGAGATACAGCACGACACGATTGAGCACATCGGCACTGTTGTCGGGCAACACCCGCAAGCGCGCGAACAGCAATCCCAAGCCCAACATCGCCAGGATCGACGCAAATGCATCCACCGCCATGAATCGCCACGCTACCTGTCCAGTGAGCGTGCAGCATCGCACGATGCTGGTCACGCACAGCACGTGCGCGCAGCGCTGGCGCAACCGTGTGTGCGAGCGAACTGCGCGACGGCGGTGTGTGCAGTGCACCGCAGGTCCATGCATGGACCGTGCCGTTGCGCTGCACAGTTCACTGCGATGAAGTGACCGCCATCATGCTTGCGCGCGCGAGGGCGCAGCGCACCGACGGTCCTATCGTCGTTGCGCTAGCCGCCCGCCCGGCCCGATCAGACGTTCGCCGTTACGGAAACGCCGGCGGATTGGCCTGCCATGCAGCGAACACCTCGGCGAGCGTGGCACGCTCGGCGTCGCGCCAGTCCGGCAGCAGACTGGCATAGCTGGCGGTCGTGCCCCAGCGATCCGGCCAGGTCCGTACTGCGGCCGCATACCATTCCACCGCTTCCTGCTTGCGGCCGGCACGCCACAGGCCGAGCGCCAGCGTCGTCGGCAACCACTCCGGCGTCGCCGGACGGCCATTGGCGAGGATCGCCCACTGCTGCAACGCCTTGTCGGGCTGGTCGGCCCGCAACAGATCCCAGCCATAGTTCCAGACGATACTGCGGTAGATCTGACTGCCGACCGCAGCCTGGCTGATCGCAGCTTGATAAAGCTCATCGCCCAGCTGGGTGCGACCACCGGCGTAGGCCATCGCCGCCAATTGCGCGCGTGGCTCGGCGGCGCGACCATCGCGCTGCACCATCGCCGCAAGCCGATCGACCACGACATCGCCCTGCCCCGGCACAGCCACCACCGCCTTGGCGGTCGTGCGATCCTCGTCGAAATAAAACTCCTTCGGCTTGGGCAAGCCGTGCGCGTGCGTTTGTGCTTGCGCGTGCGCCATACCAGCCGCGCCCACCAACAGGACCCATGCAACGGCCCATGCAGACTTGCTTTTCACTGTTGTATCCCCTGACAGCAACGACCCATCCCGCGGTCATCCTAACCGGACTATCGCGGCGACGCATCCGCACAAGCGTGGGCAGCCTCGATGCCGCTGCTAGAATGCCTGCGCCACAGGGGCTTCCCCCGGCTTCCAGCCACCCTTCTCGGGCATGCCATGACCAGTACTGCTGAACTTTCCTCGCCCGCCTCCGCGCACGTGTCGGACGCAGAAGGCGTCGTGGATGCCGACTACACGCTGGAGCACAAGTACCAACGCACGCACGGGCGCATCTATCTGTCCGGCGTACAGGCGCTGGTGCGTTTGCCGTTGATGCAGCAGTGGCGCGACAACGCCGAGGGCTTGAACACCGCCGGCTTCGTCAGCGGCTATCGCGGCAGCCCGCTAGGCGGGCTCGACCTGGAATTGTGGCGTGCTCGTCGCTATCTGGAAGCCGCCAAGGTGACCTTCACCCCCGGCCTCAACGAGGACCTGGCGGCGACGATGGTCTGGGGCACCCAGCAGACTCCGCTGTTCCCCGGCGCCAAGGTACAGGGCGTGTACGGCATGTGGTACGGCAAAGGCCCGGGCGTGGACCGCAGCGGCGACGTCTTCAAGCACGGCAACGCCGCTGGCACCTCGCCCTATGGCGGCGTGCTGGCGTTGGCGGCCGACGATCATGCCTGCCGCAGCTCGACGCTGCCGCATGGGTCGGAAGACGAATTCGTCAGCGCGATGATGCCCATCCTCAATCCTGCCGGTGTGCAGGACATCCTGGACATGGGCTTGCTGGGTTGGGCGATGAGCCGCTACACCGGGCGCTGGATCGGCTTCAAGACCATCGCCGAGACGGTGGAGTCGTCTGCCTCGGTCGAGGTCGATCCGTTCGCGCGCCGCATCGTGCTGCCGGAGGATTTCGCGCTGCCGCCGGGCGGACTCAACATCCGTTGGCCCGATCCGCCGATGGACCAGGAAATGCGCCTGCACCGCTATGCGGTGGCCGCCGCACAGGCGTTCGCGCGCGCCAACCAGATCGATCAGGTGGTGCTGGATTCGCCGCAGGCCAGGCTTGGTATCGTCACCACGGGCAAGAGCTATCTGGATGTCTTGCAGGCGCTGGAGTATCTGGGCCTCGATGCCGAGGCCTGTGCACGGATCGGCATTCGCGTCTACAAGGTCGGCATGACCTGGCCATTGGAACCGCACGGCATCCGCGCTTTCGCGCAGGGGCTGGAAGATATCGTGGTAGTGGAAGAGAAGAAGGCCTTCATCGAGCGGCAGATGAAGGAGCTGTTCTACAACTGGCCGACCAGTGCTGGACCGCGGCCGAGCATCGTCGGCAAATACGACGAGCACGGCAGCTGGATCCTGCCGTCCACCGGCGAGTTGACGCCGGCCACCATCGCCGGCGTCATCGGCCGCCGCATCCAGCGCTTTTTCACCACCGAATCGATCGAACAGCGGTTGCGCTGGATGGACGCCAAGGAGGCAGAGATGGCCTTGCCGCGTGCGGCGTTCCCACGCGTGCCGCACTATTGCTCCGGCTGTCCGCACAACACGTCCACCGCGGTGCCGGAAGGTTCGCGCGCGCTCGCCGGCATCGGTTGCCACTACATGGTGACCTGGATGGACCGCGCCACCGACACCTTCACCCACATGGGGGGCGAAGGCGTCACCTGGTCCGGGCAGGCGCCGTTCACCGATACCCCGCATGTGTTCCAGAACCTGGGCGATGGCACGTATTTCCACAGCGGCTCGCTGGCGATTCGCCAGTCGGTCGCCACCGGGGTCAACATCACCTACAAGATCCTCTACAACGATGCGGTGGCGATGACCGGCGGGCAACCGGTGGACGGCACGCTAAGCGTGCCCGACATCGCCCATCAGCTGCGTGCCGAGGGCATTCACGAGATCGTGGTGGTCAGCGACGACATCGGCAAATGGACGCGTCGGCGCGATCTGTTCCCCAGCGAGGTGGCCTTCCACGATCGCAGCGAACTGGACGCGGTGCAGCAGCGGCTGCGCACGATCAAGGGGGTGTCGATCCTGATCTACGATCAGACCTGCGCCACCGAGAAGCGCCGCCGTCGCAAGCGCGGCAAACTGGTCGATCCGCCCAAGCGAGTAATGATCAACTCGCTGGTGTGCGAGGGCTGCGGCGACTGCGGCGAAAAGAGCTTCTGCGTGTCGGTGCTGCCGAAGGAGACCGAATTCGGCCGCAAGCGCGAGATCGATCAATCCAATTGCAACAAGGACTATTCCTGCGTCAGTGGCTTCTGCCCCAGCTTCGTCACCGTACATGGCGGCACCCTGCGCAAGGGCCAGCGGCGGACCGCCGGTGCACTGCTGGAACACCTGCCTGCACCGCAGCCGCGCACCGCGCTGGAGCGCCCCTGGAACATCTTGATCACCGGCGTCGGCGGTACTGGCGTGGTGACCATCGGCGCGCTGCTGGGCATGGCCGGGCACCTGGAAGGCAAGGGTGCGACGGTGCTGGACCAGACCGGTCTGGCGCAAAAGGGCGGCGCAGTCACCACCCATATCCGCATCGCGCGCCAGCCGCAGGACATCCATGCGGTGCGCATCGCCGCCGGCGAGGCGGATCTGGTGCTGGGCTGCGACATGGTGGTGGTCAACGATTACTGGGCGTTGTCCAAGGTGCGCGATGGCCGGACCGAGGTTGTGCTCAATACCTATGAGGCGATGCCCGGCACTTTTACTTCCCAGCCGGATCTGCAGTTCCCGGCTGCAGAGATCATCGCCGGCGTACGCACTGCGCTCGGCGGTCGCGAGCCCTTGCTGCTGGACGCCACGCAACTGGCGACCGCATTGCTCGGCGATGCGATCGCCAGCAATCTGTTCGTGCTCGGCTATGCCTGGCAGCAGGGACTGGTGCCGTTGTCGCATGCCTCGCTGATGCGCGCGATCGAACTCAATGGCGCGGCCGTGGCGATGAACCAGCAGGCCTTCGCCTGGGGACGGCTGGCGGCGATCGACCTGCCGGCAGTGCATCGCGCCGCCGGCATTCCGCTCGCCGGCGTGCACGCCGACACGCATGCCGACACACCGGCAGCGCGCGCGCCGGGCAGCTGGGAACAACACGACCTGGCCGGCCAGAGCGCACCGCGCGCACTTGCGCAACAGGCCGAAGGCGGCACGCCGGACGATGGCGACCGCGCCACGGCCCTGGACGACGAACTGCCGGCGCAATCGCTGGATGAGGCCATTGCCCGCCGCGTGGCCTTCCTCACCGACTACCAGGATGCGGCCTACGCACAGCGCTACCGCGCCCTGGTCGAACGCGTGCGCACGCACGAGCACCAGCGCGTGCCCGGCAGCAGTGCATTGACCGCCGCGGTGGCCCGCTATGGCTTCAAGCTGATGGCCTACAAGGACGAGTACGAAGTGGCACGGCTGTATACCCGTGGCGACTTCCTGCGGCGCGTGCAGCAGCAGTTCGACGGCGACTACCGGCTGCGCTTCCATCTGGCACCGCCGTTGTTGGCCAGCAAGGATGCGCACGGACACCTGCGCAAGCGCGAGTACGGCCCGTGGGTACTGACGGCGTTCAAGCTATTGGCACGCCTGAAGTTCCTGCGTGGCGGCAAGCTGGACCCATTCGGCTACACCGCCGAGCGCCGCAGCGAGCGGCAGTTGATCGCCGACTACGCAACCATCGTGGACACCCTGCTTGAACGGCTGGATGCGGACAACCTGACGCTGGCGGTGCAGATCGCCAGCGTTCCCGAGCACATCCGCGGCTATGGTCACGTCAAGGAAGCGCATCTGCAGGAAGCGCAGGCGCGGCAGGCACGGCTGTTGGCGCAGTGGCGCAACCCCAAGGCGCTGCATATCGTCCAGGTCGCCTGATGCAGTGCGCGGTCGGCGGCAGCACCGACCGCGCGGGCAGAGACGTGCCTGCGCAATGTGGCGTGCGGATGCATCGCAACGGCGCGTCGGCTTGTCTGGGTCAGGGCAATATTGCCGCCATCCTTAGAGCCGCTCTTGGTTTGGATCGGCGCCGCTTGCTGCAGATACCCAGCGGCGCTCGATCAGTAAGGGAAATGCGAACCGCGTGCAAGCCGGATCGGACCGCGCGCAGTGCAAGGATCCACGGGCTTGCCCCGCTGGGTGACGACGATGATGCACTGAGCGCGCAATGTCGCCGCCACCAGGCGGACCTGCGGCATCAACGCACGCCAGCGCTTCGGGTCGTCCGCGATAGCACGCGCAACCTCGGAAGGACATGCCGTGCGTCCGGCCTCGCGATGGGCGAGCAGCCGAACGATGGTCGCGGCAATCGTGGCCGGTGCAGGGTCCGGACCGGCGGACGTGCGCGGAGTCGTCGCGCTCAGAGCGGGCGCAGCAGGCGCAGGCCGAACCAGTCCTTGGCGTCGTTCCAGCCATGGGTGACCTTCAAGCCGGCGGCAGCGGCCAGTTCGGCAAAGCGCGCATCGGTGTACTTGTAGCTGTATTCCACCTGCATCGCCTCAGCGTCGTCGAAGCCAATCTCCTGCCCGCCAACCCGCACCGTCTGCGCACGCTGGCTGACCAGGAAGGTTTCGATGCGGCCCCGCGCGCGCGCATACACGGCACGATGGCGGAACCCCTCCAGATCGAAATCGCTGCCGATCTCGCGATTCAGCCGCGCCAGCAGATTCAGGGTAAACGCCGCGGTGACACCGGCCGCATCGTTGTAGGCGGCCTCGATCAGCGCGGTGTCCTTGTCCAGGTCGATGCCGATCAACGCGCAGCCGTCCTGCCCCATGGTCTGGCGCATCGCATCCAGCAGCGCGATGGCGGCCGGTTCGGTGAAATTGCCCAGGGTCGAACCGGGGAAGAACACCAGGTGCCGGCGCGCGGCCCGCTGCGCATCGGGCAGACGCAGCGGCCGGGTGAAGTCGGTGCACACCGGCAACATCTGGATCTGCGGGAATTGCTGGGACAGCCGCGCCGTGCTGTCCAGTAGCGCCGTGCGCGAGATCTCCAGTGGCGTATAGGCCACCACGTCGCGCAATCCCTGCAGCAACAGTTCGGTCTTGCGGCCGCTACCGCTGCCGTACTCGACCACGTGTACGCCGGCGCCGATCGCCTGCGCGATCGACGGCATGCTGGCCTCCAGCAGGCTCAACTCGGTACCGGTGAGGTAGTACTCTGGTTGCCGGGTGATGTCCTCGAACAACTGCGAGCCGCGGGCGTCGTAGAAATACTTGGACGGCAGCGTCTTGGGCGTTTGCGACAACCCGGCCAGCGCATCGGCGGTGATGTCATCGGGCTGCGGGCGCAGATCGGTGAGCGCCGCGTGGGCGCGTTGCACGGCATGGGCGGCTGCGTTCACGACAGATCCTTGGCTAGGCGCACGCCGGCGAACTGCCAACGCGCATCGGAGGGGAAGAAATTGCGATAGCTGGCGCGCATGTGAGTGGCTGGGGTGGCGCAACTGCCACCGCGCAGCACCCATTGCGCGTTCATGAATTTGCCGTTGTATTCGCCCAATGACCCAGGCCAGGGTGCAAACCCCGGATACGGCAGATAGGCGCTGCCGGTCCATTCCCAGACATCGCCGAACAGCTGCTGCAGGCCGGTATCCAAGGCAGGCGCGGCGCAGGGATGCAGCACGTCGCTATCGACGAAGTTGCCCTGCACCGTTACGCCTGCCGCTGCCTGTTCCCACTCGGCCTCGCGAGGCAGGCGCGCGCCGGCCCAGCGCGCGAAGGCATCGGCCTCAAACAGACTGAGATGGCAGGCCGGTGCATGCGGATCGCGCTCACGCCAACCGGACAGCGTGAACTCTCGGCCCTCGTTGTCCCAGTACAACGGATGCTGCCACTGCTGCGCCTGCACCATCGCCCAGCCATCGCTGAGCCACAGGCCGGCGTTGCGGTAGCCGCCATCGTCGATGAACTGCTGGTACTCGGCGTTGGTGGTCACCCGGCTGGCCAGCGCATGCGCCGGCACCAGCACGCGATGACGCGGCGATTCGTTGTCGTAGGCGAAGTCCTCGGCCTGCGGCCAGGCGGGCGCACCGATCTCGACGATGCGCTCCTCGCGCGACTGCCAACGTAGCGGACACGCGCGACTGGCAGGCGCAGCGGCGGTCTCTCGATATGCCGGCTGCAGCGGATTGCTCCACAGCGCATGTTTGATGTCGGTCAGCAGCAACTCCTGGTGCTGCTGTTCGTGCTGGATGCCGAGTTGCACGATGGTGCAGGCCTGGGGATCGAGATCGCCCTCCTGCAGGCGTCGCTGCATCTGCACATCGACATGGGCGCGATAGTCGCGCACCTGCTGCAGCGAGGGGCGCGACAGCACACCGCGGCGCGCGCGTGCATGCATCGGGCCCACGCTTTGGTAGTAACTGTTGAACAGATAGTCCCACGCCGGATCGAAAACCCGATAGCCAGGATCGGTCTGCAGCACGAACCGCTCGAAGAACCAGCTGGTATGGGCCAAATGCCATTTGCTCGGACTGGCATCGGGCATGCTCTGCACCATCGCATCCTCAGCGCTCAACGGCGCGGCGAGGTGGTCGCTCAATGCCCGGGTCTGGGCGAACCGCTCCAGCAGAGGCAGATGCCGTGGCTGGCGGTCGACCGACAGGGGTGGGATTGCAGACATCGACGTATGCTTGGCCAGCACACGTGAACGTGCCGTGTGGGCACGCTGGCCACCGTGTCATCAAGCAGTACGCGTAAGCTGTGCCGATGACGACCTTGCTGTCCAGCCTGCTCCCCGATCCCGTTCCCTGGCCGTCGCGCCAGCAAGCCTTTGCCATTCCCGACGATGTGCTGTATCTGGATGCGGCCTCGCGCGGACCGGCGTTGCGTGCGGTGCAAACGATCGCACACGCGGCCATCGACGCGCTTTCCGCGCCGTGGCGTCTGCCATTCGACGCGTGGATGGCCGATATCGAACGGCTGCGTGCGCTGGCAGCGCTGCTGTTCGACGGCGACGCCGAGGCGCTGGCACTGCAGCCCTCGGCCGCCCATGGCTTGGCCATCGCCGCGCACAATCTGCCGTTGCCACGCGGCAGTACGGTGCTGCTGCTGGAAGGACAGTTTCCCTCCAATCTGCTGATCTGGCAGCGCCGCTGCAGCGAGCAGCAGGCGCAGTTGCTGGCAGTGCCGACGCCACGCGACACCGAGCTCAGCGATGCCGTTGTGCAGGCGATCGAACAAGCGCCTGCATTGGCGATCGTCAGCCTGCCGCAGGTGTACTGGCTGGATGGGCGCAGATTGGACCTGGACCGTATCAGCGCTGCAGTGCATGCACGCGGAGCGGCGCTGGTGCTGGATCTGAGTCAGAGTCTGGGCGTCATGTCGCCCGACCTGGCGCGCTGGCGTCCGGCGTTCGTGGTCAGCGTCGGTCACAAATGGTTGCTCGGTCCGATGGGACTGGCATGGCTGTGGGTCGCACCGCGCTGGCGCACGCACGGGCTGCCGCTCGAGGAGCACTGGATCGGCCGCGATGCCGGCAGCAGTTGGGAATTTCCGCTCGAGCGCATGCCGGCCTATCGCCAGGGCGCGCGCCGCTTCGATGCTGGCGGCGTCGCCGATCCTCTGCGCATCGCCATGGCAACGGTGGCCTTGCAGCAGATCGCTGCCTGGCAACCGCCGCGCATCGCGCAGGCGCTGGGCGAACTCACCGCGCAGTGGGACGCCGCCTTGCAGGCAGCAGGCCTGGCCGATTGGCGCACGCCGCAGCATGCGTCGCATCTGACCGCACTGCAGCCGCCAGCCGCGCAACTGGACGCGGCGACACAGCGACTGCGCGCGCAGGGCGTCATCTGCACGCGCCGCCATGGCCGACTGCGCATCGCGCCGTATCTGCATGTGCAACCACCAGCGCTGCAGGCGGCGGTGGCGGCGCTTGGGCAGCCCTGAGGCACGAGCGCGCGGCATGCGCAGACACGACCGCCGCATGCCGGCGCCCGGTTCGCCTCAGGCAGGCACGCGGTCGCGACCGATGCGCAGGCCGCGGGGCGTCGCCCAGCGCTCCAGGCCCTCGAACAGCGCCTGCACCAGCAACGCGAGCAGTGCCGCGGGCACCGCACCTTCCAGGATCAGGCCGATATCGTCCAGGCGAATGCCGGTCAGGATCGGCTGACCGTAGCCGCCGGCACCGATCAACGCACCCAGGGTCGCCGTGCCGACATTGATCACCGCCGCGGTCTGGATACCGGCCACGATGGTGCGGCGGGCCAGCGGCAGCTCCACCCGCCACAGCCGCGTCCACGCCGGCAGTCCGATCGCCTCGGCGGTCTGTCGCAGCTCGCGTGGAATCGAGGTCAGACCGGCATGCGTATTGCGCACGATCGGCAACAGGCTGTACAGGAACAGGGCGGCGATCGCCGGGCGTGCGCCGATGCCGAACAGCGGAATCATGAAGACGAAGACTGCCAGCGACGGCAGCGTCTGCAACACACCGGTCAGCGATAGCACCCATTGCCCCAGCCACGGCCGCCGCGCCGCCAGCACGCCCAACGGCAATGCCAGCAGCAAGGCCAGCCCCAATGAGAGACCGACCAGCGCCAGATGCTCGCGCGTGTGCTGCCACAAGCGCGCAACTCGCCCATTGCTGGCAGCGGTCGCGCGCACGCCCAGCCATTGCGCCGCAACGGTGACCTCGGGCTGGTGCTGCAATTTCACCTGCGCATTGAGCCGCTGCATGGTGGCCGCGTCGATGCGGCCTTGCAGACGCTGCAAGCTGGCCACCATCGCTGGCGAACGGCTGACCAGGTCCTTGCGATAGACGAACACCGCCTGGTAGTCGGAAAAGTAGTGACGGTCGTCGGCAAGCACCTGCAGGCGGTAATACGGAATTTCGGCGTCGGTGCTGTACAGATCGGTGACGTCGATGGAACCGCTGTACAGGGCGCGATAGGCCAGGTCGTGATCCAGCCCGGTGGCGGTCTGCGGCAGGGCATAGGCGCGACGCACGCCGGGCCAGCCGTCGGCACGCTGCATGAATTCATTGCTCACGCCGATCTTCAGCGTCGGATGGTGGGCCAGGTCCGACAGCGTGGCAATCCCCAACGCCTGCGCCTGCTCGCGGCGCATGCCGAAGGCGTAGGTATTGGCAAATCCCAACGACCCGGTCATCGCCAATCCCCGAGCGTCCAGCGCGGCGCGCAGCTGCGCTTGGTCGGCCTTGGGCAGCTGCAGCAGCTCCTGCGCCAGCGTGCCGGTGTATTCGGCATAGACATCGATCTGCCCGCTCTCCAGCGCGCGCCAGAGGATGCGCGTGCCGCCGAGCTGGGCGCGATGGCGCACGTCCACGCCTGCCTGGCGACCGGCGGCAGTGGCGATCTCGCCCAGGATCACCGCCTCGGTGAAGTTCTTCGAGCCGACCGTGACCGGTGTGGCGGCCACAGCGGCGTTGCAGACGCAGACCAGCATGGCCAGCCACCAGCGCACGCTCATGCGGTGGCCTCGGCGAGGCTGCGCTGGGCGGTGAGGAAACGTTGCACGAACGGGTCCACCGGCTGTTCCAGCAGGCTGCGCGTGCTGCCCTGTTGCAACACCCGGCCGCCGCGCATCAGCACCAGCGTCTCGGCCAGGTAGGCCGCTTCGGCGACATCGTGGGTCACCAGCACCACGGTCTTGCCGAGTTGCGCGAACAGCGCGCGCATCTGCGCCTGCAGTTCGTGGCGCACGATCGGATCCAGGGCGCCCAACGGTTCGTCGAGCAACAGCACTGGCGGATCGAGCATCAGCGCACGGATCAGCCCCACGCGCTGGCGCTGGCCACCGGACAGCTCGGCCGGATAACGCGCCAACAGATCGAACGGCAGCTGGCACAGCGCACACAGCGCCTGCAAGCGCGCTTCGATGCGCTGGTGCGACCAGCCGAGCGTGCGTGCCAGCAGCGCGGCGTTGGCGCGCGCATCCAGATGCGGAAACAGACCGCCTTCCTGGATGACGTAGCCGATGCGCTGGCGCTGCGCCTGCAGCCGATCGCGCTGCAGCGGCTCGCCCTGCACCTGCACGCTGCCGTGATCGGGCCATTCCAGGCCGACCAGCATCCGCAGCACGGTCGACTTGCCGGCGCCGCTAGGACCGATCAAGGCGGTGGTGCGGCCGCTGGCGAAGCTCAGCGTGACCTGGTCGAGGGCGAGGGTCGATCCGTAGCGCCGGCTGACCTGGTCGAGAGTGAGCATGCGCGCGAGCTTGCAGCGCGCCGCGTCAGGCGGACGCGAAGACCACCGCTCAGCGCGGTGGCGCCAGCAGTTCGCGTGCGCTCAGATAGCCGTCGCCATCGGCGTCCTGGCGGGCGAAGCGCGCGATCAGCGTGGCACGGTGCGCCTCGCGCGTGATCGGCTTGCCGCGCCGTCCTGGCAATTCGTCGCCCTGCAGGACGCCATCGTGATTGCGATCGAGCTGGTCGAAGGCATAGCTCATCCAGGCCAGGTATTCGTCCAGGCTGACCCGGCCATCGCCATCGGTATCCATGCGCTGCAGATACTGCTGGCTGTCCTGCACCTGCGCCTGGGCCGCCCCGACCAGCGTGCCCATCCCCAGCAGCGCGATGACCAGCCGCGGCACCCGCCGCCGTGCGCGCGCAAGCTCAGGAACCACTCAGCGCATACCCCTTCAGACGCGCGGCATACGCCTGCAGCGCGGCAATGCCGCTGGCCTCGGCCTCGTGACACCACTGCTGCAGCTGCTTCAGCCGTTCGGAGGCATCGTGGCTGCGCGCCTCCAGCACCGCGGTCAGACGCGCGCGGTACTCCACCAGGGTGCGCATGCGCGGGCGCTGCGCCACCCACTGCTGCAACTGCGCGCGCGCATCGGGCTTGAGCCAGCGGCCGTCGTCGACCAGGCCCTTGCGCAGCCGGCGCGGCAGCAATTGCCGCAGCTTGGCGCCGGTGGCTGCGGCTTCCTCGCGCAACGCCGGCTTGAGCACGTTGCGCTGGTAGTCGGTCATGGCCTGGAAGCGATGCGACAGCAAGGCCTTCAGCGTGTCGGCATCGGGGACGGCGATGTTGGGCCGCACATCCAGCGACGGCGCCACCCGCAACACCTTGGCCAGTCCGACCGCCTGCAAGGCGCGGATCGCCCACCAACCGATGTCCACTTCCCAGCGGCGCATCGAGAAGCGCGCCGAACTCGGGAAGGCGTGGTGGTTGTTGTGCAGCTCCTCGCCACCGATCCACACGCCCCAGGGCGTCAGATTGGTGGAGGTGTCGGCCGATTCGAAGTTGCGATAGCCCCACCAGTGCCCCAACCCGTTGACCACCCCGGCCGCCCAGAACGGAATCCACGCCATCTGCAATGCCCACAGCGCCACGCCGGGCAGGCCGAACATCACGGTGTTGAGCAGCAACAGCACCAACGGGCCGGCGTTGGCATGCGGCGTGTACAGATGCCGCTCGATCCAGTCGTTGGGCGCGCCCTTGCCGTACTGCTCGATATCGGCGCGTTGCGCACGCGCTTCGCGATACAGCTCCACCCCGCGCCAGAACACCCGCCCGATGCCCTTGATCTGCGGACTGTGCGGGTCGTCCTCGGTTTCCACCTTGGCGTGATGCTTGCGATGGATGGCCACCCATTCGCGGGTGATCATCGAGGTGGTCAGCCAGGTCCAGAACCGAAAGAAGTGCGCGATCAGCGGATGGAAATCCACCCCGCGATGGGCCTGGCTGCGATGCAGATACAAGGTCACCGCAAAGATGGTCAGCTGGGTGAATACCAGCAGCACCACCAGCATGCCCCACACGCCCAGACCGGCGAGGCCGGAGGTCAGCAGGTCGACGATCGGCTCGGACAACATCGGCATCTCCACGCAGCAGCATTCCCCTATCGAATGCAGACATGATGGGGGCGATGGCGGCAAACTTCACCCTGCGGATGCGTAGGGTCGCTGCGACAGCATGCGTCGTTCACCCCGCATGCGTTCCCCCTCGTCCGTCGATGTCCTGCATGAGCGCCAGCACCGAGTCCTCCGTCACTGTTTCACCGCCCTTGATCGAACTGGACCAGGCCAGCGTGGTCCGCGGCCAGGTGCGCGTCCTGCATGCGCTGAGCCTGCGCATCGCCCTCGGCCAGCACACTGCCCTGCTCGGTCCCAATGGTTGCGGCAAATCCTCCTTCATCAAGCTGATCACCCGCGAGCTGTACCCACTGGCGCGCGGCGATGGCCAGCCGGCGGTCAAGGTGCTGGGCCAATCGCGCTGGCAGGTCGACCGGCTGCGGTCGCAACTGGGCATCGTCACCGGCGACCTCAGCGGCCTGCTCGCCGAGATGCCCGGTCTGGATGTGGAAGCGGCAGTGCTGTCGGGTTTCTTCGCCAGCACCGTGGTGCCGCCGCATCGTGACGTCAGCGAGGACATGCGCACGCGCGTTCGCGAGGCGCTGGCGATGGTGCGTGCGCTGCCCTTACTCGATCGCCGTTATGCCGAATTGTCGGCCGGCGAGACCCGGCGGGTGTTGATTGCGCGTGCGCTGGTCAATCGCCCGCAGGCCTTGCTGCTGGACGAGCCGTCCACCGGCCTGGATCTGGTGGCGCGCCAGCATCTGCTGGACAGCATGCGCGCGCTGGCGCGCCAGGGCATCACCCTGGTGTTGGTGACCCACCACATCGAGGAGATCGTGCCGGAGATCGCGCGGGTGATCCTGTTGCGCGCCGGCAGCGTCGTGGCCGACGGCACGCGCGAGGCCTTGCTGACCGACGCCAGTCTGTCGGCGGTGTTCGATGGCCCGGTGCGGGTGCAGCATGCGGGCGAGCGCTGCTGGGCGACGGTCCAGACGCCCTGACCGCGCGCCGGGTACCGCGGCCGTTGCCCTGCGCGTCGGCGACGCATGACCTTGGGCAGGGGACGCCGCGCCGGTCGCAACGCGTAGACTCGGGCCTCCCAGACAGGAGTCGCCCCGATGGCCCAGTGGTACTTCCATACCCCCGGACAAGCCGACCGCATCGGCCCGCTCGACGAGGCCGGCGCGCGGGCGCATGCCCAGCGCCAACCCGACGCCTTGGCCTGGCGCGATGGACTCGATGGCTGGACCCCGGCCCGCCAGTTGGCCGAGTTGCAGGGGGACGGCAGCATGCCTCCGCCATTGGGTGGCCTGGGTCGCCTGACCGGCGGCAGCGCTCGCGCAGATGAGATCGACTACCGCATCGTCGGCAACGACATGCAATTCGTCGAAGTCGAGCTGGATCCGGGCGAAAGCGCCATCGCCGAGGCCGGCGCGCTGATGTACAAGGACGCCGACGTGCAGATGGACACGGTATTCGGCGACGGCTCGCACGCGGGCCAGAGTGGCGGTGGCGGTCTGATGGGCAAGTTGCTGTCGGCCGGCAAACGGGTGGTCACCGGCGAAAGCCTGTTCACCACGGTGTTCACCCATGCCGGCAGCGGCAAGGCCAAGGTGGCGTTCGCCGCGCCCTACCCCGGCACCGTGGTGGCGCTGCGGCTGTCCGAGCATGGCGGGCAACTGATCTGCCAGAAAGACAGCTTCCTGGCCGGTGCGCGCGGGGTCTCGCTAGGCATCGCCTTCCAGCGCAAGATCCTTACCGGCCTGTTCGGCGGCGAGGGTTTCATCATGCAGAAGCTCGAAGGCGACGGCTGGGTGTTCGTGCATGCTGGCGGCACGGTGGTGGAACGCACCCTCGGCGCGGGCGAGCGTCTCGATGTCGATACCGGCTGCGTGGTTGCCTATCACGCCAGCGTGGACATGGACGTGCGCCGCGTGGCCGGCCTGAAGAGCATGTTCTTCGGCGGCGAAGGCGTGTTCCTGGCCACCCTCACCGGCCCAGGCAAGGTCTGGCTGCAATCGCTGCCGTTCTCGCGCCTGGCCGGGCGCATGCTGCAGGCCGCCCCGCAGGCCGGCGGACAGCAACGGGGCGAAGGCTCGGTGCTGGGCGGCCTGGGCCGCCTGCTGGACGGCGACAACCGGCTGTAAGCCGCGCCTGACGGCCGTGGTCGCACGACACCTGGGCGATCGCGGCCGCCGGCGCGGCAACCGCCGATGAAACGCCAGGGCTGCAGCGCGACGGGCGGCGCGATGCAGCGTGTATCCTCCCTCGCCGCTTCCTCTTCGCTCCCTGCCATGACTGCGCTCCGTCGTCCCCGTCTCCTCGCTCTGTTGTCCGTGTTCGGCCTGTTGTCGGCCTGCGGCGGCGAACCGCGTCCAGCCACGCCGGCACCGGTGGTGCAGGCGCCCGCCACGGCCAAGCCGGTCCGGATCGGCATCGCGCTTGGCGGCGGCGCGGCCAAGGGCTTTGCGCATATCGGCGTGATCAAGATGCTCGAAGCCAATGGCTTCGCGCCGTCGGTGGTGGCCGGCACCAGCGCCGGCAGCGTGGTCGGTGCGCTGTATGCCAGCGGCATGGACGCCTTCCAGATGCAGGAGAAGGCGGTGGCGCTGGACCAGACCAGCATCCGCGATGTGCGGCTGTTTTCCGGCGGTCTGGTGCAGGGCCAGAAGCTGCAGGACTACGTCAACGCGCAACTCGGCGGCACCCCGATCGACAAGCTGCGCAAGCCGTTCGCGGCAGTGGCCACGCGGCTGGAGGACGGCGAGCGCACGGTGTTCGTGCGCGGCAACGCCGGCCAGGCGGTGCGTGCGTCCAGCAGCATTCCCGGCGTGTTCGAACCGGTCAGCATCGGCCAGTACCACTACGTCGATGGCGGCGTGGTCAGCCCGGTGCCGGTGGATGCCGCGCGCCAGCTCGGCGCCGACATCGTGGTGGCGGTGGACATCTCCAGCAAGGCCAGCGGCAAGAATCCCGGCGACCTGCTCGGCACCGTCAACCAGTCGATCGCGATCATGGGCCAGCGTCTGGGCGAAGCCGAACTCAAACGCGCCGACGTGGTGATCCGTCCCAAGGTCAACGACATCGGCTCGGCCGATTTCAACCAGCGCGCGGCGGCGATCCTGGAAGGCGAACGCGCGGCGATGGCGGCGATGCCGCAGCTGCGCGCCAAGATCGCGCAGCTGCAGAGCCAACGTAGCGATGCCAGCCGCAGTGCGGCCGAGCAGGCGACAGCCGCCAAGCAGCAGGCCTATCAGCGCTGCCTGGAACAGCGTTCGCGCTGGGACAAGCTGCGCGGCAAGGAGGCGGACTGCGTGGCGCCGTAAGGCAGCGCGATCCGAAGACGATCCGAAGATGAAGTGTGGCGCGTGGTGCGCGGCCACGCGGCGCTGGTAGCGGCCTGACCGCACCTGCGGAAGGCATCGCGGCCGGGGCCGCTCCTACAGAGCACCGCGGGCTGGGTTGATCGATACGCATCGCGGCCGGGGCCGCTCCGACGAACGCGGGCGTGTTTTCGCATCCACGCGCTGGCTCGGTCCATCGTCGACAGCCTGAGCGGCCCCGTAGGAGCGGCCCCGGCCGCGATGCAGGACCGTCCCCCGCGCAGCCCTCAGCAAGCGCCAGCGCAGCAACAGACCGCCCCGGTTACCGCCCCTGTAGGCGCGGCCCTGGCCGCGATGCGGTACCGATACCCCGCAGTCCTCAATAACGCCAGCGCAGCGACAGGCTGACGAAGCGCGGTTCGCCGTAGTTCTGGTAGTCCAGGTTGGCCCAATAGGTCTTGTCGAAGGCATTGCGCACCACCAGCGTGGCGGTCCACTGCGTGCTGATGCGGTAGTTGGCGTTGAAATGCACCAGCGCATAGGCGTTCTGCACCACCGTCACCGGGGTGGTGGCGCCGCTGCCATCGCCGAAGGGACGGGCGATGTTGAAGCCGCGCACCGCGCTCTGCCAGCTGACGCCGCCCCCCAGGCTCAGGCGTTCCCACGCGCCGGGCAGGCGCACTTGCGTGGACAGTTGCAGAAAGTCCTCGGGCAGGTTGGCGTAGATCGCGTCGGTGGGGGCGCGGGTGACCTTGACGTGGGTATAGCCACCGTTGATGGTCCAGCCCGGCAGCACTTCGCCGTTGAAATCCACTTCCCAACCGCGGCTCTTGGTGCCATCCACGCCGATGTAGGCCGAGCTGCCGTCCGGCAGCGTGCCTTCCGGTTGGCTGGTGTCGCGCACCGCGAAGTTGTCCTGCTTGGCCTCGAACACCGCCGCGGTGACCATCGCGCGGCCGCCGGGCAGTTGCGCCTTGATGCCGGCTTCGAGGTTGGAGCCTTCCACCGGCGCAAGCAAGGTGTTGTCCTTGTCGCGGTAGTTCTGCGGATTGAAGATCTCGGTGTAGCTGGCATACAACGACACCTCCGGCACCAGGTCGTAGACCACACCGACGTAGGGGGTGACTTCGTCGCTGACCTTGTAACGGCCGCTGGTGCCGGTATAGCCGCCGGCGGCGTTGAAGGCCTGGGTGCGGGTCTGCCAGGTGCTCAGGCGCGCGCCGGCGATCAGCGACAGCGGGTCGGCCAGGCGCAGGCGGGTGGAGGCATAGACGCCGCGCTGGGTGGTTCGCGCCACCGAACGGGCGCCGGTGCGCGCATAGGTGACTTCCGAGATATCGCCATCCCACTGGCGGATATCGGGAATGAAATAGCAGCGTTCGCGCACGCCGGTCGCGCTGACGCAGGTCGACCAATCGCTTGGATAGGCCTGGTTGACCCGATAGGTGGTGGCTTGCAGATCCTGCCAGCTGCCGCCGACGACGACGTCGTGCTCGCGGCCGAACAAGGAGAAACCGCCGGACAGATAGACGTCCAGACCGTCGCGGGTATCGGCGGTTTCGCCAGCGGCCGTGCGCAGAAACACGCCGCTGCCATCGGCGGCCAGGTAGCCGGTGCCGTAGACGCGCAGGTTCTGCACCTCGCCCTTGGTGTGCGCATAGTTGACGCGCAGCAGCCAGTCCTCGCCGAAGCGCTGTTCCAGATTGGCGAACGCGGTGCTGGTCTCGCGCTGCCAGCGTGTCCACTTCGGCGCCAGGTTGGTCGAGCGCGGCAAGTGGGCGAAGCTGCCGTCGGCAGCGAAGAACGGCACCGTGCCCCAGGTCGAACCGACCGGAGTGTTGTCCTGCCGCTGGTAGCCCACGGTGAGCGTGGTGCTGTCGGTGAGATCGCCCTCGAGCACCGCCATGCCGGACATTTTGCTGTCGTGGTAGCGGTCGTAGTAATAATCACGGTCCTGCCAGGCCGCCACCACGCGGCTGCGGAAACGGCCATCGTCGGTCAACGGGGCGTTGACGTCGGCCTGCATGCGCCGGAAATCCCAGCTGCCGGCACTGGCCGCGAACGAAGCATCGAAGACCTTGCCCGGGCGCTTGCGCAGCAGGTTCACCGTGGCCGACGGAATGCCGGCACCGGTCAGCAGCCCGTTGGCGCCGCGGATCACTTCGATCCGGTCGTAAAACACGGTGTCGTATTCCTGGTTGGTGGCACCGCTATAGGTCGGCAGGCCGTCGACCTGGAAGTCGGTGATCTGGAAGCCGCGTGCGAAGTACAGCGGCCGTTGGGTGTCGTAGAAGGACACGTTGACGCCGGTGACATTGCGCATCACATCGTCGAGGCTGAAGAGTGACTGCTCTTCCAACCGCTGCAGCCCGATCACGCTGACCGACTGCGGCGTTTCCTGCACGCTTAACGGCAGGCGCGTGGTGGTGGCCGGCTGCGCGCGGCTGATGCTGCCGCTGACGTTGACCTGATCCAGCGTCTTGGCCTCGGTCGCCTCATCGGCGCGTGCAGCGGTCGAGGTCATCGTCAACGCGCACAACAGCGCAGCAGACAGCGTGGCCAGGGGAAGCGGCTTGGCGAACATGGGGATTCTCATCGATGGGACGGACGCAACGCGTCGGTAACGGGCGCGATCGGCGCGCAAAGGCATCCCGCCCGGGCGACGTGCTGGCTGGCCCGGAGGCTGGCGATTCGACGAGGAGGACGCCGCATGACTGCGGCTGACGTTATGCAAATGTAAATCGTTATCATTTTTTCAGCAAGCGTACCTGCCGCCAGCCGCTTGCGCTCGCCGGTCCGCATGCAATGGCGAACACGTCAACCGTGATCAAACCACGCGACGGCACGCACGCCTTTCGCAACGACGCTAGCGTGCGTGAAAAACACAGCGCGCCGCTCTAGCCCAGATGCGCCAGCGGCAATCCTTCCGGCGCCTTGACCGTGCGCAGGACGAAGCTGGAGTTGACGTCGGACACGCCAGTGGCATTGAGCAGGCGATCGAGCAGAAAGCGCGAGAAGTGCTCCAGATCGCGCACCTGCACCTGCAGCAGATAATCCATGTCGCCGGTCAGGGCCCAGCAGGCGACCACCTCGTCCCAGCCGCGGACGCCTTCGGCGAAGCGTTCGATATCCGGCTGCCCGTGCTGCGCCAGCTGCACGCGTACGAATGCCTGCAGGCCCAGGCCGAGCGCGCGCGCATCCAGCCGCGCGCCATAGCTGGCGATGATGCCGGCGGCTTCCAAGCGCTGGATACGGCGCAGGCAGGCCGATGCCGACAGGTTGACCTGTGCGGCCAGCTCCGCATTGCTGCTGCGCCCCTGCCGCTGCAGCAGGGCCAGCAGCCGAAGATCGGTGCGATCAAGCGTGATCGACTCGCTCATTGTTGCTCTGCAGCAGATAAAGACGCACAAATATTGCGCCGATCGGCTTGACTCACGCAACTTTCGCAATCCTATTTCGCCCGTGTTTGGCTAAGGTGACCACTGGTCCCGCATCCGCGCCTTCCCATGAACGCAGCGCCGCAACGTGTCGAGAATCAGCTCACCGACAAGGGCTATGTGCCGGTCTACACCACCGCGGTGGTCGAGCAGCCCTGGGAGGGCTATAGCGCCGACGACCACGCCACCTGGGGCACCTTGTACCGCCGCCAACGCGAGTTGCTGGTCGGGCGCGCCTGCGACGAATTCCTGCAGGCGCAGGACGCAATGGGCATGGATGCCACGCAGATCCCGCGCTTCTCCGCACTCAACGAGGTACTGCAGGCGACCACCGGCTGGACCCTGGTCGGCGTGCAAGGCCTGCTGCCGGAACTGGACTTCTTCGATCACCTGGCCCACCGGCGATTCCCGGTGACCTGGTGGATTCGCCGTCCCGAGCAGATCGACTACATCGCCGAACCCGATCTCTTCCACGACCTGTTCGGCCATGTGCCGTTGCTGATGAATCCCCTGTTCGCCGACTACATGCAGGCCTACGGCCGCGGCGGCGTCAAGGCGCACGGCATCGGCCCGGAGGCGCTGCAGAACCTGACCCGGCTGTACTGGTACACGGTGGAATTCGGCCTGATCGACACCCCGCAGGGGCTGCGCATCTATGGCGCGGGCATCGTCTCGTCCAAGGGCGAGTCGCTGTATTCGCTGGAATCTGCCGCGCCCAACCGGATCGGCTTCGATCTGCAGCGCATCATGCGCACGCGCTATCGCATCGACAGCTTCCAGAAAACCTACTTCGTGATCGACAGTTTCGCGCAGCTGATGGATGCCACCAGCCCGGACTTCACGCCGATCTACGCCGCGCTTGCGCAGCAAGCGCCGCTACCGGCAGGCGATGTCTTGGCGACCGATCAGGTGCTCCAGCGCGGCAACGGCGAAGGTTGGAGCCGCGACGGCGACGTCTAGAGCGTGCTGCAGGCGGGCAGCGCAGGCGCGCTCGTCTGGCCGCCGCGACTCGACACCATCGCTCGCCCGGACTAAGGTCATGCCTGGTCACATCGCCATCGCTCAATGGACCTGACGCACTTGCGGATCCGGCGCCTGGAGCTGGACGACACCCGCCTGCTGTTCACCCTGGCCAACGGAATGCGGATCGACGAACCGATCCAGGCCCATCGCCTGCTGCTGCGGGCGACCCCGGCGCAACGTGCGCAGTGGCAGTTCACCGACGACGGCGACGGCGTCAATTGGCCCGCACTGGCCCCCCCCACCGACACTGGCCTGCTCAATATGCCCGAGTTGCTGTGGCGCCGACGGATCGCCCGTGCGACGGCGCGGCTGAGCGCGCTGCGGGGCGATCTGGAAGCGCTGACGCCGGGCGAGCGCGAGCTGGTGGCGCTGTCGCGCCTCGACGCCGATATGACCGAAAGCGGGTATGCACGCTACTTCGATCGCTGGGACACGCTGACCCGCAGCAGCGCAGTGCAGGCGCTGGCAGCGATCGGCGCGGCACAACTGCGGCAGGCGATCGAGGGCCTGGGCGGCGTGTTCGAGCGCCTCGAGGAAGATCCGGATCTGCTCAGCATCGAGGACATCCTCGATGCGATGAACGAGAACGACCGTCAACGCGTCGATGGCTGGGAGCAGGTGTATTACCGACGCTCGGACGAACTGCCCAGGCTGGGTTTGGCGCATTACGGCGTCGACAAAGCCTGAGCGGCGGTGTGAACCGACCGAGCGCGTGGGCAATGCGCATGGCGGCAGCGGGCGTCAGGATCCAGGCAGCAGATAACTCAGCAGGATCACCAGATCCTCTTCGCCGATCTGCTGCAGCGCGTGGCTGCTGCCGGGCCGGGTCAGCAGCGCATCGCCGGCGCCGACCTCATAATGTTTGCCATCCAATGCGTACAGACCACGGCCGCTGACGATGTAATAGATCTCGTCCTTGTCGTGCAGGTGCAAGCCGATGCCGGCGCCTTTGTGCAATACCCGCTTGCGCAGCACCGACTTCAAACCGGGCGCGTCGGCGAAGAACGGATAGGCGGTGGTGGCACCGGCACCGCCGTGCGGTCCAGGCTGCTGCCGCGCCAGGTCGCGCTCATGTACGACCAGCGAGGGATGCGCCTGCGCGGCCCGCTGTGCGGCGGCATCGGCTGCGACGCCGCAATCGGCATCGCGGCGTAGCTGCGACCGCAATGCCGGCTGCAACTGCATCCAACCCTGCACGACGAGGCAGGCGACCGTGGTCGCGCCGGCATGGCTGAAATGGGTGCCGTCCGCCTTGCTGTCGGTGAACAGGAAGTACGGCTTGGCCGCCTGTTCGCCAAGCGCGCGAATCCAGTCGCTGGAACTGGCATTGAGGTCGATCAGGCCGACCCGCTCGGCGCTCGCCAATTGCTGCATGGCCAGGGTGTAGCGGCCATGGGTATCGAGCAGCGCACCGAAGTCGTAGCGCAGGCGGGCGGCCGGCGTGATCAGGATCGGCGTGGCGCCGTTGTCGCGTGCAACCGCGATGTAGCGCCGCAATAGCTGGACGTCGTCGCCCTGCGGATCGGTGTAGCGGCTGGCGTCCTCGCGCCTGGCATCGTGATGGCCGAACTGGATCAGCACGACATCGCCGCGCCGCAGCTGTTTGGCGATGTCCTCCAGGCGCCCTTCGGCGATAAAGCTGCGCGTGCTGCGGCCGCCCTTGGCGTGATTGCGCACTTCCCACTGCGCCGGATCGAACCAGCTCTGCAGCATCTGTCCCCATCCGGCTTGCGGCGCACGCTCGGGGCCATACGCGGCGGCGGTGGAATCGCCGGCGATGAAGATACGCTGTGGCGTAGCCTGCGCCATGCCGGAGCATAGCAACAGCAGGCCGATGAACAATCGACGCATAAGAGGCTCCGAGCCGGATCGCTGGGGGTGCTGCGCGATGCACCGCGAAGCGGGGTCCGCTGCGCGCTCGCGTGATGATTCCGCTACCCGGCGTGTTGCGTGGATCAATCGCAACCAAACAGGTGTTTCGCCTCACCAGGCGCGCCCACGAGCGAGGCGGCTTTGTAACAGTCGCCACGCGCACGTCGGCGCTGCGCGCAAGGAGGGTTGGCCAACGCCCGCGGCACCCAGGACCCTCCAGCGATCAGGACAGACTCCATGCAGCGCTCACCGCATCGCGCACGGAGCACGCCGCCGCCAGCACGCGGCGTGCACTGCGATACGGGACAGGCGCACGGCGACGATGCCGATGCCGATGCCTGCATTCCTCGCGGAGTGCAGGCATCGGTATGCCACCGCACTCAAGCGGCAGCGGCTTCGCGCTTGCCCAGCAACTCGGCGACGAAGCGACGGATCTCCGCGTCCTGCGCGTTGTCGAAGAAGCACTGCTGGAAGCGCTCGCCGCCGATGGCCTGCTTGATCAGTTCCGGATCGATGGCGCGCAGGCCCTCCAGGTAGGACTTGGCGGTCGCCTGCTTGACCTGGGTCAGGATGCCGGCGTTGGCGGCCTGCGATTCGCGACGCTCGGCCGGATAGCCCATCCCGCGCTCGCCGCTGAAGGCCTTCTCGAAGATGTAGCGCACATTGATTTCCGCGCCCCAGCCGTAGCCCTTGGCGAAGGCCAGCGACAACGCATTGCCGTTGTTGACCTGGGCGAACAGGTAGGCGTCGGTGGGCTCGATGCAATAGCCGCAGAACACGCCCGGATGCGCATTGAGCGACATCATCGCGCCCTGGCCGGTGCCGCAGCCGGCGACCACGAAGTCCACTGCCTTGGAGTTCAACAGCAGGCTGGCGATGATGCCCAGGTGGATGTAGGTCAGGCGATGGTCGTTGTCGCCGTCCATGCCGACGTTGAACACCTGATGGCCCTGCTCGCCGGCCACGTCGTTGAGCTGCTGCAGGATCACCGGATTCTTGCCGGCCTGACTGAACTCATTCATCAGTGCGATTTTCATGGGGATGCTCCGATTGGGTTGGGGAAGTGTTCGGCACCTTCTCCCGGCGGGGAGAAGGACGCCGCATGATCGATCAGCGTGCCAGCCAGCCGCCGTCGACCGGGATGATCGCGCCGTTGACGTAGTCCGAGGCCCGGCTGGCCAGGAAGACCGCAGTGCCGCCGAGATCGGCCGGCTCGCCCCAACGTCCTGCGGGGATGCGATCGAGAATGGCCTTGTTGCGATCCTGGTCGGCACGCAGCTGGGCGGTGTTGTCGGTCGCCATGTAGCCGGGAGCGATGGCGTTGATGGTCACGCCCTTGTTGCCCCACTCGTTGGCGAGCAGGCGGGTAATGCCGGCGATGCCGGACTTGCTGGCGGTATACGACGGCACCCGGATGCCGCCCTGGAAGGACAGCATCGAGGCGATGTTGATGATCTTGCCGCTGCCCTGGGCGATGAAGTGGCGTCCGGCCGCCTGCGACATGAAGAACGCCGACTTCAGGTTGACGTTGATGACGTCGTCCCAATCCTGCTCGCTGAAATCCACCGCATCGGTGCGGCGGATCAAGCCGGCGTTGTTGACCAGGATATCCAGCCCGCCCAGCCCGGCGAGGGTTTCGTCGACGATGCGCTGCACCGGCTCGATGCTGATCAGATTGGCCTCGATGGCCAGGAACCGGCGGCCCAGGGCCTTGACCTTTTCTTCGGTCTCGGTGGGCGCCTGGATGCCGGCGGCGGCGATGTCGGCGCCTGCCTGCGCCAGCGCCAGCGCGATGCCCTGACCCAGGCCGGTATTGGCGCCGGTGACCAGCGCCACCTTGCCTTCGAGACTGAACGGATTGCTCATTGCCTTGTCGCTCCTGATGCGTGATGTCGCGTTCGATGATGCGTGATGTCGCGTTCGATGAGGACGCCGCCGGCAAACGCGCAGGCGGCGTGTAAGCCTTACTTGAGCTGGCAGATGTCCAGCACGTGCATGTCGGTGTAATCCAGGTTCTCGCCGCCCATCGCCCAGATGAAAGCGTAGTTGCTGGTGCCGGCGCCCATATGGATCGACCACGGCGGCGACACCACCGCTTCGTTGTTCTGCATCACGATGTGACGCTGCGCCTGCGGCTCGCCCATGAAGTGATACACGCGATCGTTGGCGCCGAGATCGAAGTAGAAATACACCTCGCTGCGGCGGTCGTGCAGGTGCGGCGGCATGGTGTTCCACACGCTACCCGGCTTGAGCACCGTCAGCCCCAGCAGCAGCTGCGACGACTGACAGATGGCGGGGACGATGTACTGGTAGATGGTGCGCTCATTGCTGGTTTCCAGCGCGCCGCGCTCCAGCGCCACCGCATCCTTGATGGAGAGCTGCTTGGTGTCGAAGCGCGCATGCGCCGGCGTCGAGGCGAGATAGAACAACGCCGGGCTGCCAACATCGGCCGAGGCGAACACCACCTGTTCGCTGCCCATCGCCACGTACAACCCATCCTTCGGCCCAAGCGTGTAGACGGTGCCATCGACGGTCACCGTGCCGGTACCGCTGCCGACGTTGATGACGCCCAGTTCGCGCCGCTCCAGGAACGGGTGGCCGGCGGCCGAAGCCGGCTCGGTCTGCTGCGGCAATTCCAACGGCGTCTCGCGTGGCGCGGCACCGCCGATCACGAAGCGCTCGTAATGGGTGTACTTGAGGGTCACCGCCCCGTCCACGAACAAACCGTCGAGCAGGTACAGCTCGCGCAAGGTGTCGTTGCTGGCGCCAGCCACGGCTCCGGGATGGGTGGCGTAGTGGGTTTTGCAATACAGCGACATGGGCATCTCCGGTGGCAAGCGAGGGGGACTCGGGACCCGTCGCCGGCATTGTACCGGCTCTGGTAAACCGGTGTCATTGCGCAGTGCACGAAGGGTTTTTCGGGACCCAGGACCCAGGACCCAGGACCCAGGACCCAGGACCCAGGACCCAGGACCCAGCGCTCAGGGCTCAGGGCTCA